>CP092079.1:2507042-3181890 GCA_022226955.1 Nitrospira sp. | reverse complement strand
CACACATATCGGCAATCTCCGGACGACCATCCTGGCCCTCGCCAAAGCCGCCGGCATCTCCAAACGCATGACCCATCACATCTTGCGGCACTGCAACTCCACCCATAACCGCGAGAACGGGGCGAAGGATTACGAAGTGATGGCGCTCTTGGGGCAGCAGTCCACGAAGATCCATACCATCTATACTCATGCAGACTGGCAGAATATCGTGGCCGCGACGACCCGACTGGGCACCGCAATCGGACACGAGGGGTTGTCCGCCTGGTTGTCCACGCAGGCGCGGGACGCGGAAGCGTCCGAGGGGACCGATGGTTAGGCGGCCGGCCACCGCCGGGGAAGGGCTGGGTGATGAGCGGCGGGATGTAGGCTCCCCAGTGAAGAAAACCTCTCAAAGGAGACCTGCTGACTGCTCATGGGGCCCAATACAAGGCCGGCGGCAACCCGCCGGTGCCTTGTGGGGGTGACCAAGCCCCCTGAAACGGCCCGAGATCTTCTGTTGGGGTCTGGCCGAACGAGGAGCCGATGCCACGACCGCGTCACAAGGAATGGCTACGATGGCGTCTTCGACCGATTGGAGAAACGGTTATGCTCCAGCACGTGGCGAGCCCATCCCCCCTCCGTGACCATCGGCGTGACTCCAGGACTCCCTATCCACTGCTCCTACTTGAGCCTGACGGCCATGGCATAAAACGGCGACTTGAACCGCTGTAAGTGATGGCGATCGTCGAGCACCAGTCTCATGCGATGCGCCCGTCCCAGGATGGGGTCCCCGACCGTCGAGACGTGCTCGAGAAATCCGTAGTGCGCAAATAATGGAACCAACGTGCTCGAATGATGACTCCGGTGATTCCGCGCGCCGCCCGCGTAACGCCGACAGGAACCGAATGAGAGCGGGGGCTGGGGGTGGATGAATGCGTACATGCCAGGGCATCCCTCGGAGTTGGCATGCAGGCCGAAGCCAAAGCTATTCTACAAATGTGGCTCCTCGGGTGAGAATACTTGTATCAAAAGCTTCAATGGCCGATTGCGCGACGAGTGTTTGAATATACACGTCTTCTTCACGCTGGACGATGTGTGGGAGAAATTGGCGCGATGGCAGGAGGACGACGACCGCCTCCTTCGCTGAGGATTGGTCATCACCGGCCCGGACGGCCCAGGCCTCTCACGAATTACTGGAGACACGAACGTGAGCGATGCGAGGTTCGCATCGCCACAGCAGCGGCTCAAACCGATCACGCGCAAGCCAATTCCTCAGGCCTGGATCAGTCTACATTCGGGGGCGGGTCAAATATGCCGGAAACCTCGACTGGCGAATTCACTCCCTTTGTCCACGGTGATCGAGCGAGGTGCCCCAGGTTGGAATACAACTGGGGCTAAGGCCTGATCCACCTTATCTCCGGCCAGGGGCTGATCTGCCAATACGCACAGGCATTCGCGGGTGAATTGGTCGACCACGGTCAGAATGCAAAACCACCGGCCATCCGCCACCGTTGATTCGGCGCGGTCGCCGCACCCCGTGGCGCCCGGGCCGGTCGTACTGCTCACACCTGCACCTTGGTGCGGACGGTAAGTCCTTCTTACGTGTCCGGCCGATAAACCTGTGTGGCGTTCACCGGCCAGCCATTCCGCCGCACCAACACCGTCAGCCGGCGATCCCCGAACCGCACCCGAGTCGCCACCACACCTCCCGCACACGCATCCGTAGCGCGGTCTGGGGATCGCGATGACGTTGATAACGCAAGGAGGACCGTGCTATTGGAATAGCCTCGACACCAGGCGCTCATTGACCTCATAAGTTGTTTGCACCCAACGCTTATCGCACGATCTCCTGGAGCCTATGGCGATCCAGCGACAGATCGGCCACGAGCCGTTTTAGTTTGGTGTTTTCTTCCCGCAGTTGTCGGAGCTCTCGCAATTCGCTCAGCCCAGTCTGGCTTATTTGCGCGTCCACACCTAGAAGGCCTGCTCGGCGATACGCAGCCGCCGACCGACTTCCCCCACAGTCGTGCCGCCTTCCGTTTGCCGCAAGGCGGCGAGGATCTGCTCGTCGATATGTCCTCGTCGTCGTGCCATCGTCGGGTCCTCCTTCTGGCTGAGGAAAACCACGTCGTCGACAGGTTCCTCAAGTTCCCGTTGGCCTACTTTTCGGTTTTGGGTCAATATTTTAACGTTTAGCAGTCCGTTTCCAGCGCTAACGCACTCTGCTCGTGATCCTTACGTCACGTGAAAGTGGGTGTCGGATAATCTTTCACCCCACTCGTGCGTGAGGGTGGCCATAAACAACGTACGCGAGCCAGGTGGCGTCGCCAGCGTCCCTCGCTTTGGCGCGCGCAGCCTTAGTTGCGTCCGCGATGCATGCCTTATGGTTCATGAGTCGCGTATAAAACTCCTCGGTAAACGTTCGAGCCGGAGCGTCACCGACCGACCACAGGGTACCGACGAACACACTTGCGCCACGTCGCAAAAACGCACGGGCAAAGCCACCGTTTCCCGTCAACTTGTAACTGGCTCGGCCAACCTGACAGGCATTGAGGACGATCATCGGGCCCGGTTGGCCGTCCCGATGGAAATTGCTATGATACTCGGCCGTCGTGGCATTGAAGTAATCGGGAATATATTTACCTCCCTCGACGCGACCTTGGAGCATGAGCGCGGCATTGGCCCTGTCCTCCTGCTCCGCTTCGCCATGGCAGGCGAAGTGGAGCAGATCGAACGCGCCGGGCGTGGAGAGCAGTTTGCGCACGGAGGCATGAACGGGTTCGACTGCCGTCGCCGCAAAGATCCTCTTCAAAAACTTAGCCTCCTCAGCCGTCTCGGGCAGCTTATAATCAGGATGTGGGTAGTCTGGAATCACGAACCGTGCGCGGCCAGCACCGAGAGGAATGGTTTCCCTCGGCCAGCTGGCCTCCTCTAGCCAACGTACCAAGCCCATCTCCCCAAAAAATGGCGTACCCTTCGCAAGGGGCTTGTCTGGTTCGACGAGGTGCACGACTTCCCATGGGATGAACGGTTCCTCGGCAATCACCATGATGCTGTCAATCTTGTTGCGGTGCTGCCAGAGCACCTGCTGGACCCTGGCTGGCACGAGTTCGTCGAACAGCTCCGCACCATAGGCGCGCAGCTCCTCGTAGAAGCTTTCGATATCGCCCGCACTGCTTACCCAGCGGCTCTCAATCTCACCATACAGCTTCTTTACATACTGCTCCCGGCTGCCCCGGATCGGCTTCGATAAATCCCATACCAAAATCCCAAGTGTCGGATTCTGAAGTTGAAAATGATATCGTAGCGTGTTTCCGTTAAGTTGTTCGGTGATATAGAGTTGCGTCAGCGGTTCCGCAAGCGGCTGCGCTTCAGCCGCCGTCGCCATACTGGTGGTGCGGCGAACCGAAGCGGAACGCTTGGTTACAATGCGTGGCCTGAGGGTGAGCCGGACTAGTGGGACTTGGCCCTGGCGGGCGACTACCCAGAGCTCGCCTTCGCCGTCGTTGTCATGTGTGGCACGTATGTCGAAATAAAGGCTTTGAGGTTTGTTCGGCTCGGGCAACTCGATCTCTGCTCGATCATTCTCACTAGCCATTTCAAAGTTCCGCTTCGGGATGACCTGGATGATAAGCTTACGCGTTGGATCTGCCTCACCAGCCGCTTCCATCGCCGCGGCGTGCTGGATATCCCCGATGGCTTCGCGTGAGACATCAACCTCCAGGGTGGTGACACGTTTGAGCAGCACCTCCTCCTCCATCTCAGCACGGAAGTGGCACTTCACCGTCGGGGGAACCACCGATGGTCTGCTGCCTACGCTGGGGCTGGTCCGCATCTCCCGCACATGTCGTTTGATGGCAGACTTCATCATGCGCTTGCCTCGCAGTTTCGGCACAGGGCGTTGGGCAGATCGTGTCCTGGCGGAATGCGACTCTATGCCGCTACCGGGGTCCCCAGGACCGCCGCGACCGAGGAGCGGCGGCGGGCGGAAGACGACAATGCTGGCTGCAGTTGGTTGTCGCTCAAGGGTGCGCCTGGCCATTTCTACTAGCTGGGTGGCGTCGGGAAGCGCAGTCTTTGGTAGGAGTACCCCAACCGGCTCGCCGCCGGCCAGGACCACTTCGATGTGGCCAACCGCAGGACTGGTGGCCCCTGCCCTGACCGATGACACTGATCGAGTTTTTGCCTGTTGATATTCGTGCAGATCTAGCGCTTCGCGTAGTGACCGTGTGGGTGGGTGACCAACGAGCCGGGTTAGCAAGGACTCGGTCTGTAGCGCATAGTTGAGAATCGCCCCTTGATACGGCCGCCGAAGTACCACGTAATCTGGTCTTTGCTTTCTCACCTCGGCGATTGCCTCATCCACCGATATTGCGACGTCGGTTACCAAGACATCCGTATCCACCACCGCCGGCACTTCTGTACCCTGAATCCCTGAAGACAGGGCTTGCCTCACGGGCCTTGTCGTCGAGCTTCCCTTCCTTAACTTGTTACTCTGAGGTACTGAGGCATCTGCCGGTGAGGTGAATCGGAGCCACCGTGTGAGTGCATTAATCACCTCCGGGCGCGTGAAGTAGTTGAGGTGATACACCTGTGGGGTCACGCCAAAGTCCAACGTGTCGCGTATGAACTGTCCCACGTGCGGGTCGATCTTCGTCATCGAGGGAGTATCGACGACCAAGTCGTTGGGGGCGTTCTTCATCAACTGATCAACAAAGCCGTCCGCCAATCCGAGCACCAGCCTTCGTGGCAATTCCCTGGGCTCGTGATCGCCATCGAGCACATGCGCCTCGAACTCCGAAGTGACCGCAAAATACCACGTCTTGTCAGGCATCGGCTGACCAGGCTGCGTCTGGTTGAGCTTGGTGACGAAATCGCCGTCTGGCTCCATCGCCGCCAGTCCAGGCACACCGCTGGCCGTCACGGCTTCGGTGGCCATGTATTTTGCGAGTACACCGACGCCCTGCATAAGCTCGGAGAGGATTTTTGCCACTGGTGCAGCTTGCGGCATCATGCCAAGCAGCCGCACAACGCCGGTAGCGAGGTTCGTATAGAGGTCGATCAACGCGTGCCAGTTGTCCGGCTCGGCCAGCGCAGTACCACCATTGGTGCACCCGACGAACACAGCCCGCTCGAAGCGCGCTGGCCAGTTCGCCGCTGGCAATAGATGTTCGACGAGGCTGCGGAAAACAAGCGCACCTCGGCTAAAAGCGACGGCGTCGAACTGCGGCGCATGCAACCTCTGGGTGCGCTGAAGTCGCGTGAGTAGATCGACGGCGTTTTCTAGGGGGTCTTCGCTCAACGTCTGATGGTCGAAGCCGATGACTGCATCGTAGTTCGCCAGCGCGCCGATGAGAAACGCCCGTCCCCATGGTGTGCCGCCTAACGCACCAAAACTACCAGTTGTGCTGGAGAACGTGCCATGCAAGAGCAGTAAGATGCGAGGCGAACGGTCCTGCGGCAGCGGCACCGAGGAGATGTCCTCAACCCGACGCCACAGTTCTGGGTTCTCCGAGTCGATCAGGACGAGCCCGCGGGAAACCTTTCGTTCAAGGAACTTCATCGCCTGACCGATGACAATTCGAGCGGCAAACTTCAGCACCAGCGCTTTGATCCTCGAGTAGATCAAATCGGTGAAGAGACCTCGTCGGCTATCTCGGCTTTTACTTGTGCTTGTCGCATGCACGTTGATAAGGAATGTGACATGACGACATCCCGCCCTCGCAGACGCGCCGCGCCGCGAACGAGGCACAGAAACGTCAACGTTCTTATTTGGAAAAATCCAAGAATACATGCCGTCTTGTTCGACGAGCATCACAACTTCGTCGGTCGGCTGCACGTCGACCACAACCTTTACAGCCTGTTTTGTGGGAATGGCAGGAGCGCCACGTCGTCGAACCCCTGAGGGTGGTGTCGGCTCTAGGCGAGGTTCGAGGTCAACCGCATCAACGAGCTGCATGTCCTGTTTTTCCAATGCCTCGAGGATACTTGCACTCTCGCCAGGCGGACAATTCTCAGTCGACATTGGCACGGTGGAGGGACGCCGGCTGCCGGGAGCCCGATCCGGTCGAGACCGTTCGGCAATCGGTTTCGGGCTAACGACATCAAATGTGTTTGGCACTGTAATTGTCAGCCCACTGAGACGTCTGATCTCAGCCATGAGTAGTCCTCCCTACAGTTAGGTATTGGGCATAGGTATTGCGTAGATATTGTGTCAGACTTCCTGTTATCCAGTTTACGGGAGCCACAAGTGTGATGGACTATTTGATCGTCTATTATGTGCTTCTGCTCCAACTTGGCTCGTGATTGAATTGTCATTGCCATTTCTTTGCAAGCAATAACAATTCCCTAGAGTTTCGGAACACCATGATGCGAACTAGTACAGGCACATCAATCCCTTCAAGCTTGATGCCATTCTGGTCAGAAGAGAGGGAGCACGTTCACCGTATCGATAAAGATACAGATCTGTATTGAAATGTATGTGTTTTGGACCCGACTGAGTATCTAAGTCGCGATCAGGTTGCAGGTATTCTTATGCATTTTCGTTGGAGTTCCTATGGCTCGTGGAGTTGCAATACATATTGGCTTGAACCATGTAGATGATGTGAGCTATGGCGGATGGAAGGGTGCGCTACGCGGTGCTGAGCGAGATGCTAGAGGTCTAGCATCGATAACGCGCGCCGCTGGGTTTGAAATCACAGAACTTCTGGGAAAAAAAGCGACTGCGACCCATGTCGTAGATAGTCTGTCCAAGTGGACCAGTGGTGCAGGTGCCCCTGAGTATGTTGTGATTACCTATGCCGGTCACGGTGGTCTTTATCCCGATCCGATCAGGGAGTATCCGGATGGGCAGTGCAAAACCTGGTGTCTTTATGATCGTCAGTTCTTCGCGAGGGAGCTATATTGGTACTTGGGGAAAATGCATTCTGCAACTCGCATCGTGTTGATCACCGACTGCTGCTGGAGCGGTACCGTTATGCGTGCGCTACCTTCTTCAATTGTGGCGCCGGTCCAAAGGGTACGGTTCTGCCCGCAACCCGTGACGGCAAGGTACAGCCGTAGTGTGCCTATGGCACCAGATGTAACTAAATTAATTAAAAAGGCCCGCACGAAAGAAGCGATTGCGGCGCCTTGCGTGGTCATAGCTGGCGCGCTGGAAAACCAGATAGCATATGAGGGGGCTAGCGGAGGATTGTTCACGACTGCGCTCCGGACGGCATGGAACGGTGGTGTTTTTGTTGGAAATTATAAAGACCTTCTATTCAGTGTCAAAACAAGAATGCCGACCTCTCAGACTCCAATGATGCTAGCGTTTGGGCGAAAAAAGAAGGATATTGACAGGCTCATTCATGCGCGGCCATTTTCGCTTTGATACTCGTGGTTAATTGACGTCTCCCCCGAAAACGACAACAACTTAAAACGAGAATAGACTGGCAGCTTCGGTAGTCCCTGACGAAAGAAGCGGCCCCATTGACCCGCCCCCTATAGTTGTACCAGCGTGAATGAGAGTCACGCACAGCGTGACCCGCCCCGCGAATGTAGACCAAACGAGACCTGAGGAATGGGCCTGCGCGTGATCGGTTTGAGCCGCCTATGCGGCGTTGCGAACCTATCATAGCTCACGTGAGTGTCTCCAGTAATTCGGGTGCTGCAGGCTCCGTGTGTTCGGTCGCCAACCACTCTGCTGCAAAGGTGGCTGGAGCCTGATCCTGCAGTGAGCTGTGCGGTCGGGTGCGGTTGTAGTCCTCCTGCCACCGCGCCAACTTCTCGCGTACCTCGTCGAGCGTGAAGAACACTTCCACGTTCAGACACTCATCCCGTAGCCGTCCATTGAAGCTCTCGATGAAGCCATTCTCGACCGGCTTGCCTGGCCGAATAAAATCCAACTGAACCCCGTGGCGGTACGCCCAGGCATCCATGACGCGACTGGCAAACTCACTCCCATTGTCCACGGTGATCGCCCGGGGTGCGCCCCGCTGGAACACGACCGGCTCTAAGGCTTGTGCCACCTTCTCTCCTGTGAGCGACTGATCGGCCAGCAAGCACAGGCATTCCCGGGTGAACTGGTCGACGACGGTCAGAATCCGAAACCCCCGACCATCCGCCACGCGGTCACTCATGAAGTCCATGCTCCACCGCTGATTCGGGGCGGTCGCCCCTGCTTGCGGCACACGGGCTCGGCCCGCGGCCTTCGTGCGGTGTTTGGTCCGCACCGCCAGCCCTTCTTCGGTATAGAGCCGATAGATTCGCTTCGCATTCACCCGCCACCCGTCCCGTCGCAACAACACCGTGAGTCGCCGATACCCGAAGCGCACGCGGCTCGCCGCCAACTCTCGCAAGCGTATCCGTCCCCCCTCCTGTCGATCCCGATGACTTTGGTACCGCAAGGGGGCCCGCGCCAACGGCAACAGCCTCGAGACCCGGCGCTCGCTGACCTGATAGGTCACTTGCGCCCAACGGGCCAAGGCCCGCCGGTCCCGAGGCCTTAGAGCTTTTTTCGGACAATCTCCTGCAGCATGTGTCGATCCAGCGAGAGATCCGCCACCAACCGCTTCAGCTTAGTGTTCTCCTCCCGTAACTGTCGCCACTCTCGCAACTCGCTCAGCCCAAGTCCGGCATACTTGCGCTTCCACACGTAGAAGGTCTGCTCGCTGATTCCTACCTCGCGGCAGATCTCAGCGACGGTTGTCCCACTCTCCACGTGCCGCAAGGTGGCCAGGATTTGCTCTCCGTATGCCCCCGTCGTCGTCCCATCGTCGGGTTCTACTTCTTGCTGAAGAAGACCACGTCACGGACCGTTTACGCAAGTTCCCGCTGGCCTACTTTTCGGGTTTTGGGTCAGCGCTCTGCCTGCCCGCACACCAAGCACCGGCCATCCCTGATAGCCCCCTCATCATGTTCCTTCGTCGCCATCAGCGTCTCCCAGGCCTCACGGATTCCCCTCCAGCCTACCAGTATAAAGGGTGGCTGCTGCCCTACATCATTATGGGGCCCGAGGTCATGCCTGAGACTGGTGATCGATGGGAATAAGACCATCTGAATCTTCTCGACCCAGAGAGTCTCCCTCCAGAGCCAATCCCAACGATCGAATTTCTCGATTCGCAACGTCCAGCCGCACTGCGAACAGATCGTGATATCGATGGCGACGTCTCCTGTAAGCAGCCGGGATACATCTTATGATTGAAACATAGAGGAGGGTGCCCCTAAAACGCATCGAAGGCCATGAGCAGAAACGGCGTTCCCATTTATCAGCATTGTTCTGCTTCTTTTTCGTGGCGCTTATCCCCACAGCGGAACGGTTGGGCGGCCTGATCGATTCGAGTGGCTCTCGGCTAACCTCTCTGCAAAAGCATCATGTCCTCGGTCGCCCGGTGGGTTTTCATCCAATGCGCCCACGTAGTGGAACAACGCGCCAAAGGCCGCCACGTTTAGGCCGTGGCCGGTCTCATGGCGAACCAGAGCTGCATCGCCGCTCGCTCCCTCCCGCAGGAAGACGAAGTTGCCGAGATTGAAGCCAGCCGCACCACCTGCAGGCTCGATCAATCCGCCGCCCATCACGATGATGCCCGTGCCCCAATCGATGCTGATGTGGTCGATACGCGCAGCATCCCAGCCGCTGCCACCAAACCAGCCGGGGATAGTCACCGTGAAGAAGTGCATCACGACGTTGACGACGAAGAAGATGAGCCCCACACCCGTCGCCAACCACGACATCGGCATCAGCCAACTCGCCCAGCCCAACACCCCCTGGTAAAAACTGTTTTGCGCAACGCCATCGAACACGGCCAGAAAGTTGATGACGCCCAGTGCCACACCCACAAACGGCCCAAAGATGGCAGTGGCCAAACCGGCGTTCAAGCCCGCATTCATCCCAATCAAAAAGCCGCGCATAAAGTCGCCGAAGCCGGTGCCCGCCGTTGCACTGGCAATGGCGTATAAGCCTACCATCACCCCCAACGCACCTACTGTTAAGCCTATGCCCACCAGCACGGCCACAAACACACCAAACGCCCCGGCCGTCATCACTGTCAGGGCCACAATCGCCACAGCCGCAATCACGCCCACAATCACACCCACAACGCCACCCAGCACGCTCCAAAACGAGAGGCCGGTTGGGTCGGTCTTATTGAGCGGATCGTTGGCGACGTAGATAAACGGGTGCAGTGCCTTCGGGTTGTTCAAGACTTTTTCCGGCTGGTAAATCGCCAGCGGGTCGGGCGTCAAGAAGCGCCCGATCTCCGGCGCGTAGTAACGTTTACGCATGTAGAAGACGCCAGACTCGGCATCGAACGGATGCGCGCCGAAGGTTCGGAAATCCAGATTGCCAGAACTGCTAAACGCGTTGCCAAACGGATGGTACACAATCGCCGCGATCTTGGTGCCAGCCCCATCTGTAAAGAAGGCCGAGTTGCCCAGATAGTCATCATGCACAAAGCGTGTATTGCCATCGAACACAATGGCGACGCGCAAATGCCCCAGGCGAACAAAGTAGGCTGGTTTACTATCGCGAATTTCGACCAGTGTGCCCACAAACACTGTGCGCGTGACATGCCCACGCCCATCGTCCACGGTCTTGCCTACGCGCTGGCCGGTGTGGTCGTAGGAATAGGTCGCACTGAGGCCGGACGGATCGGCAAAGCGCGTCAGTTCGTTTTTGGCGTTGTAAGTCAGCGTCTTGCGAGGCAGGCTCAGCAGGTTTCCGTTGGTGTCATACGTTACATTCACGCGCGTTGCACCGTTGGGTGTCACGCCCGCCACGCGGTCGGGGTGCGCGGCATCGTCGTAGTGCAACACACAGCCCGCTTCGTCAAAGCGCGTCAGGTTGTAGTGGTCGGCGTAGTCATAGCTGCGGGTCACTGGCGCGCCATTCTCGATCGTCGTCACGCCTTTGATTTGATACAGGGGATCGTAGGAAAAGCTGCGCTGCCCTGGGCCACCCGCGGCGCTGTCCTTCCAATTCAGCAGCATCTCCATCTGGTCAAAGTCTAGCGTGCCGCTCTCCAAAATCTGGTTCTGGCTGTTGCGCGTGGTTTGGGCTTTGATGCGGCCTGGGCCGGACGTGTATAGCATGTCGCGCACCACGCCGTTGGCATACGTCATCTGCACAGGCAATCCGCGCGGGTCGTAACGGACGTTGCTCACAAAGCCGGGGATGGCTTGTGTCCACCCGTTCGGTGTCAGCGTTTTGGCGATGCGTGTACCATCGGGATGTTGCACAGCCACTTCGCGCCCCAGCAAGTCATACTCGTGGCGCAGCGTGTGCGGCGCGGCTACCCCATCAAAACGATATTCGTGTGCCACCAGGCTGCCGGTCGGATTGTAGATGAACTTCTGGCTGCCGCCCACATAACTTACCTCGGCCAGACGCCCCAACGCGTGTTGCCCCAGGTCGTCGTAGCGGTATCGCTCCAGCGTTACGCCCCCGCTGACCAGTTGGGTGATGCGGCCATGCGCGTCTATCGTCGCGCGAATGTCGTTGCCGTTAGCATCCAGCGTGCGCACGATCAATTTGCGCGCGTTGTAATACAACCTCCGCACTCCTGCGTCACGCTGCCGGATAATCAGCCGATTACCCAGCCGATCATACCCATATTTCGCCATCACGCCGTTTGCATCGCTCACGCTCAACACCTCACCACCTGCACCCACGCTATAGCGCGTCGTCATGGTTGCGCCATTGCCCAGATCGTCAATCACCTGCGTGCGGTAGCGAAATACGTCGAACAGCTCGCGGTGGGGCGTGTTGAACTGCCCGCGCGCCATATTCACCGCCGAAGCATCGTTGTCGTTGGCGTCGCGGGTCACCACCTCAAACGGCAAATACTCCGCTGTCGAAACGCCACCGTTGTAGTTTACGGTTTTCACGACTCGCCCGCGTCCGTCGTAAAACGTATCGCGGTGCGGCTTCCCGGTTAAGTCTGGCACGGCAAAGGCCAGACTGTTTGAGAAGGTGGGCTCGTATTCGCGCTCGGCCTCGCCCCAGGCATTGGCGGCGCACCAGCCGGACACCACGAACTGCCCACCTTGCGTCTCGGCACGCTGTTGCACCTCCTTGCCGCCACCATCGAAGTAGGCTACCGCTTGCGCCGCGCCATTCGCGCCCGGCGCAAACCGGAATTGCGCGATACGCGCGTGCGGCATATTGACGTCGTCGTAGCGGTATTGGCGCCGCGTATCGGCCAACGACTCACCAGGCAGCGCCGTAGCGGTGACACGCCCTTGTGCATCGTAGGCAAATTGCGCCTGTGTGCCATCGGCGTAGGTAATGCGGGTGGGCTGTCCGATCGCACGGTCAAACTCAAACTGCGTCACCCCTGCCGCGTCGCTCAACTTGGTACGAAACAACTGATCGGCGTCGTGTTCATATGTAGATGTGTTGCCCAACTCATCCTGTATGGCCGTCTTTACACCGCTCGCGTTGTAGGCACTGCGACCGGACTGAGCGAACAAGGCAGGGTTGCCATCCACATCGTTACTTGCCACATAACACAGGGTTACGGCGTTCATAGCCGAGTAGTGCGCGTCGAACTCAGCTTGAGGTAATACCAACGCCTCTTCGCGGCTCAGCAACCCGCGCACCGCCTGGCCGAGGGGCAAGCCCACAAAGTCTGGTCCGTCGTAATAGCGGCGCGTCTCGGAGAGAGACGCGCCTGCTTCATCGCGCACTACAATACGAGAAGGACGGTCCAACAACCAGGTTGTGTTGCTGTTCGCGTAGCTGATCTCGCTGGTGCGTTTGCGTTCGGGCTGCGCTACGCCGGCGCGCATGCCATAGCCACGATGCAGCTCTTTTGTCACATTGCCGTGTGCGTCGTAAGTGTAGGTCTTCTCCTCGCCGCGAAGGTCGCCAGTGTTGGTGCGTTCGGTGTCCTCCAGGCGGTGTTTGGCTACAAACACGAACGACCGTTTGCGGCCATCGGGCAATGTCCCCAGCACGCTAAAACCATACTCTGATACCTCGGTGCGATATGGTCTGTCCTGATCGGGCGAGCCATCCAGGCTGTACGTCTCGCTGCGGTGCAACATGCCGTTCAGCGCGGCGTGTTCCAGCCCATTACCCGGCAAGCGCTCCTGACCCATTAGGTAATGAAAGACGATGCGAACATCGGCGCGGCTGAGGCTGCCATTGCTGCGTTCGATGCGCTCGCTGCGCCGAAACCCCTGGAATTGGCGCGTATTCGGTTCGTAATGCGCTTGATGATAGTGAAAGTCTAGCGCGGTGCTCCGCCCGCTCACCAGGTCGCGCTCACGCGTGCCTGCCACCACCAGGTACGGAAACGGAAAGTGGGTGTCCCACAACTCGCCCGTTGTTTCGTCGCGCACAAAGTCTTCCACAGCCGATCGATACAATAGCTCGGACACGAGTCCCGCCCCGTTCTCGACCCTGGTGAGCAAATACGGCAACGAATCGCCAAACGTCACATGCACATATGCCATCGTCCTCCCGCGATAGCTGTTCCACACCATACCACTGCCCATTTGCCCCTGCATGTTGGCGGCACGCACTGTGCCCGGAATAGGCGATGGCACATCACGGATCACAATCGCATCCGCAAACTGCATTCCATTTTGATTGATAAAAATCTCGATGCCTTCGGGCGTGAAGTGAACGAGATCGGCGCAGCCATCCCCATTTAGATCGGCCAGCAGGACGCTTCGCGGTTGACGCAAGACATCACGCAGGCGTGGGCTATTGCGGAGCTGCATGGCTTTGCCAAAACGCCCATGCCCCAAGCTCGGCCAAACCTCCACCCGTCCAGATTGCACCCGCACCACATCTTGTAGGCCATCACCGCTCATATCGGCCAGATGCACAGTGGGGTCGGCGAGGCTGGGAACGTCCTCGCTGTTGAAGATCAATTGCGGCTCGGCCCAGCCGCGCTCGCTTTGGTTCTGCCACAGCGCGATGGCGCGCCCCACGTTTGCCAGCGCATCTACGCGGCCATCGCCATTGCAATCGGTCAACTTGAGCGAGGGTGAACGCCACGCCGGCGTCGTCCGCCGCCCACGAGGAAAAGTCACAAACCGCGACCAGCCCTCACGACCGCCGTTCTCATAATAGCCCTGCAATTTGTCATCGTCGGCCACCAGCAAATCAGCGGTGCCCGATGCATTCATGTCCAGAAATGCGAGCCCCTCGCGCGCAAACGAGCCAATGTGTGGTGTGCGCTGCAATGGCACGGGATGGCTCCAACGGCCATCGCCTCGGTTACGCCAGTAATACTGTGCCCCGTTGCGAATGTGCAGCACACCTGGCAGCGGCGCATTGTCTAGCGTGACCAGTGCCACATCGTCCTGGGTGAGCGGAGGCGGTTGCGGTCCGTCTTCGGGTGGGGCAATCCAATTGATGGCGTACTGAGTCGGCTGGAAGCGCGTGTAGCCAAGGTTGGTCGCTGGCCGTCGCACATCTTGCGAGCCATCTGGTGCTTGGCCGTGCGAGGTCATCTGTACTGACGTCAACAGCGATAGCCCACTCAGGGCATCCGGCTCATAGCCCGCGGCCCAGGAGCGAATCAAGCGCTCAGTGGGCGTGCCTGGGTCGAGGAACAACGCGAGGCGGTTACAACGCAAGGCGCGCTGGCGCACAAAGCCCATGCGGGCATCGTTGCGTGCGTCTGGTCGCACCTCGTACTCCAACCGAACGGCGTAGATCGCGTAACGCACCTCGGCCAAATACGTCATGCCTTTGTCCTGGATGTACCGATACGTGATGGCGTTGCCGGAAGGGTCAACGGTGCGCTCGATCAACCACTCGTGGATGCGTGTGGAATCAACTGGGTCGACCACACGCGCGTCCGTGGATTGCCCCAACGTGTGTACCACTCCGTTACGGTCCTCAATCTTCCAAGACACATTTGGGGCCTGCCCAATTCGGGTATAACGCGAGAAAGCGGTTTCGGCTAATGCGCGGTAGCTGCCATCCACCATCGGCACGATCTCTGCGCCAGAATCGGTGAAGCGCTCTGGCGAGACGTCGTTGGGCACGCCAAAGTCTAGGCGTCGGGCGATCGCCCGCACGCCCAGTCGCCATCCAAACCCAAACGGACTGTGGCCCTGCCCGTGCGCATATTCCAACGCCAGGCGCGGTGTGTGCCCCGCCACGCCATCAGGTAGGGGCAGCTTGTAGGAATACACACCTTGCCCCGTGCTCAGGTTGATATTGAACGCTTCGCCTAGCCCTGGGACATTGCCTGTGCCGGCGGGTGGCGAGGTGACAGATTGTTTGGCGCCAGTTGACATAGTGATTTCCAGTTATTAGCGGTAATCAAACCCGTACTCAAAGAACGCCACCACATCTCTCATGCCGCTGAGGTCGAGGGCGCCGTCTTGCACCAAGGACGGGTTGTCGGCAACAGTGATACGGATCGTCCATTCGTCGAGCAGGGTTTCGTTGCGCAGCGCGTTCAGCGGTTGCGGTGCCACGTCCGTCACCAAGCCTTGTGCATCGGTCTTCAGCACCAACTCCGTGCCGTGGTTATTGGATTTGAGCCGAATGGTGAGACCGCTGATGGCCTCAGCCTTGCCTGATACCTTGAGCGTGGTTTGTTTACGTTCAAAGTTGGTCTGGTTGCGCGGGAACATATCGGCATCAAAGATCAACTCTGCGTCGCCCTTGTTCTTCAAGTAGAACAGCTCATCGGGAAAGGACAGGCGCATGGAGAAGGCGCGCGAAGCGGTATCTTTGGTGGGTAGCGCACCTTTGACCGTTTGCTCCAACGTGGGGCTGAAGAAGCCGTCGTAATACAGCACCAATTGCGCGTCCAGAATTTCACTGTAGTCGAAGTCGTTGGCGTTCAGCGGCAACTCGATCTGCCACATGGTCTCGATGCCGTTGTTCTCGAACAGGCGTAGGTCGTTGGGGTTGAAGCGAAAGGCCAGCGCATCCTGGCGCAGATCGTACTGCGATAGTGCCATCACATCCGATGGGTATAGCCGAGAGATCACCGTGCCATCTTCTTTACGGAATTTGGAGATGCCGATGTTGCGCAGCGTACCTGCAATGGACGTGGCACCGGTGATGCCGACGAACACCAACTCCACGTTGCGCAGTTTGGCGAGATAGAAGCCGGGGTGTTCCCGGTCAAAGTGCGCCAACTCGGTGACGAAGAAGCACTGTCCCTGTGTCTTGAGTTGCTGAAACGCCATCGCGTACGAATCGCCCAAGCTGATCGTCTTCTTCACGGGAATCTTCTTAGTCTTCGTCGTCGTAATATGATCCACCGTGAAGTAGTCGAGGTCGCCCAACAGCATGTCGGCCCCCAGCAGGTCCTTGGCGCTGGTGCGGCTGTAGTCGTAGCGGATGACATGCAGGCCGCGCTCGGTCTCGACGTTGTAGGCACGCTCCATTAGGAATGCGACCTCGGTCGCCATATCCAAATAACGTTGCTTGATGAGTTTGGCTTGCTGTGCCAAGTCGTACCACAGGCTGGCGCTAAACTCGCGCATGTCTAAAAAGTCGCGGTTCTCTTCGGCAAAGCGTTGCTGCAACCTGGCAATTTGTACGCGTTGCTCGGCAATGGCTTTGCGCGCCTGGGCTTGCCCGATCTGGGCCTGGGCGATGCCTTTGTAGGCGTTGGCCGATGCTATATCGCGTTGTAACCTCGCGGCCTCCAGATCATGCGAGATGCGCGTACGGCGATAGGCCAGCTCTTGAATGACCAACGAGCGACGCTTGTCCCGGGCGTTGTAGTAGTTGCCGTTCCAGGTTTGCTTTACTTCGTCATCCTGGTCTACGGCGGCGGCACCCGCCCAGGCTTCGGCCTCCGATAATTCCAGCAATTCCCATCGCACATTATTGAAGGCGGTTTGCGCGGCCACGGCGTTTTGACGCTGAGTCTCGGCGTAGTTTAGCCCAGCCTGCGCCACGTTGATGCCCGCTTGGGCCTCGGCCACGCCGCGCTGCTCCAGCACTACGGTTTGGCGGGCCACTTCGGCCTGTTGGTCCAACTGCTCACGCCGGAATTCCTCGTTCTCAGCCTGACTCTTGAATTGAATGTAGCGCTGCTCGATTTGGGAGGCCTGCTGCGCAAAGTAGCGCGCGGTGTTTTGCAAATACTCGAAGCTGAAGGGCGGGGCGTAGTCGGCCGCAAAACCAAAGAAGTTCAACCCCGCTGCGATCTGCTGCAGTTTGTTCAACGCTTCTAGCACCAGAATTAGGATGGCTGGATTATCGTTGAATGTGGCTGCGTCTGCCGCAGCCAAAAAACTGGTGACGCGGGACTTGATGGTGGCGAATTTGCCATCTTGATACAACGGCGAGGTGGTTTTGAGCGTCTTGTCGGTAAGGACAATGTTTTCGTAGACGGTTTTTGCCGCCGCAAACCCAGCGATGTTATCTTTGGCCCCACGATACAGCATGTCGCCCTGTGTCAAATAACTCTGCGCCAGGCGCGTCCACAACTTGGGCAGTTCATAGCGTTTGTTGATGAATGGATAGGCCAACACTTGCCTGTATTGCGCCTCAGCCTGTTGTGGGGTTCCCATCCCGGCAAAGCAATCGCCAATAGACATGGGGATGACGTAGAAGTACATGTGCGGTAAATAGGCCACCCATTGCGTTTGGGTCGCAATAAATCCGGTGATGAGTTTCAGATCAACCGTGTTGGTAAGGACGCTAAGAAAATTCTTGACGTTGGCCGTTGCGTTGGCATCCAACACAATATCGGCCGACTCGGCAGCGCCTCGAACCAAATACGATTTCTGCGGTGCGGCTGTGGATACAAACGTCAACGCCATCAGCGTGGGTGCATCGGCAGTGGATTGAAGCGCAGTGGGCTGAAGCACGGCCGTGGCCATAGGGCGGTCAACCTGGATGCCCAGTCCGCGCTTGAGGATAGGCGAGATGCCGCCACTCAGCTTGTCAGTTAGCGGCTTGGTTGGACGGATGACGACCGGGTTGAAGTTGTTGCTATCGCGCAGGACGCGGGCTTGTTTGGCAAACTCATCGGCCTGTGGTTTTTGCCCGGCGCGAGTGAAGATGCCAGCGGCGGTGTCCAGCGCCTGCACCTGGGCGTCCACTTGCTTGGATTCGGCGAATAGTTTCGCGCTTGATTGGCTAAATTCCATTGCCTGGCCTTTATTGCCTGCCTTCTCAAACAGCACGGCCAGGTCGTGGCTCAGCGAGGCCCGCATCACCAGATCGTTGGCAGGCGCTTGTTGCAAGGCTGTTTGATAGTGCTTAACTGCCAGTGTCCATTCTTTGTTCTCGGCGGCGTCTAGCGCTGCTTTTATCCGGTCGCCTACCATGTTATGGAATGAGGTAATTTGCAAACCGCTCTCTAGGGCAGGCTTAAGTTTCTCGATCACGGCCGGCGGCAACGTCGTCTGCTCACTCACAATCGTGGGTGGAAAGTCATACCGTGTCAGTGGCGTCTTCTTCAGAATGTCAGCGGCTTTGGCTGAGAAGGTATCGATTAAGGCGATATCGCGCGGAAAGTCGAGGATATCGAAGAAGAAGGGGGTGATCGGCATTTTGGGATGTGCCGTGACCAAAATCAAACTCATCAATTCTTTGAAATTGTCCAACGCCAGGGCATATTCCTCGTGCTGCAAATGCACCTGGCCTTCGTTGAATAGGCTTTGCACGCGCCGTTCGAATTGCGTCTCCGGACTGTCGGCCTGGTACTCCACATTGACTGGTGGCCGACGAACACCGATATACGAGTAACGATTCTCTGCAAAATATTGCGGTTCCATTGCAAACCCCCTTGATGCAATAAACGGGAACAGGTGGGCAGGCGTTAGCCAATTGCTTGGTCAATCACGACTAACCAGCCGAATGAACGTTAGCCGCACTTCAATCTCGCAGGAGTCGTCTACGCATTAGACTCTCGCTTGTCTGATCCTGCATGGGTCCGCTGCAAGCGAGGTGCCAGCCGGGACAGAAACATCGAATGCCAGCCCAATCTCTGTGTCTTCAGCGCGATACGCCTAACAGAGTACGAAAACACCCCTTACGCATATCCTCTGAGCACAGACGGGTGTATCGAAAGAGATTCACGAAGTGAATCGAATCAGATTCACGAGAATGGGTTAGTAGGTTCGTGCCCTGGGTCAAGTCCCCCGCTTACTGGATCGGCGTTGACCGAAGGTGTGGACAGCAGAACGAAGGACGCGTTTTTCAGGAATGGTCCGCACCGGAAGCGCTCTCAAAAGCGTGGGCGCATGCAGCTGCGGCGGCGGGAAGTAGTGATCTCCGGTTCCACGACCTGCGACGATGGTTTTCCTCCCCTATACAAGACCTCGAAGGGAAGAAAGCGAAGAGGCGGTACATTGGGAAGTGGTGAAGCATTTGATGGGACATCAGGCGGCCGATCTCCTTGAAACGGACTTACTTGGTACGGGGCAAAGGATGGGCTAAGAAACGTCGGGAGCCCGTTGAGAGGTCGCTCCGGTTGGTTGGGCAGTTTCTGGCAGTTCATGAGTGGCGCCTGGCGAATGCTGCCTACGCGGCGGTGAGCCGCGCAGGCAGGTTGTCATAGTACACCCAATCGGGCGTGCGTCCGTCAAGCGTGCGATATGGCCTGATCTGATTATAGAAGTTCATGCACCGGGCCACCTCTTCCTGGGCATTACGGACCGTTTCGTAGGCATGGAGATAGACCTCTTCCTATTTGAGACTCCGCCACAGCCGTTCCACGAACACGTTGTCCCGCCACCGTCCCGTCCCTTCCATACTGATCTGAATCCCATGGCTTTTCAGGAGGCCGGTGAATTACGTGCTCGTGAACCGACAGCCTTGATCGGTGTTGAAGCTCTCTGGCGGACCATGGCGAGTGAACGTATTCTGCCGCATCCGGACCGCCCCATTCGCCGCCATCCAGAAGGCACAGCGGAGCCGCGCTGACGTCTTCCCGGAAACGACGGCAACGTAAAACGAGAGTAGACTGGCAACGTCGGCGGTCCTTCAGGAAAGGAGTGGATCGATGAAGCGGTCATGATCCTCCGAAGCGCACATCGTCTCTGCCCTCCGGCAAGCCGAGAGTGGGACCTCGGTCGGCGACCTCTTCCGACAGCTCGGCGTCAGCGACGCCACCTTGTACGTCTGGAAAAAGAAGTGCATGCATCTGGGTGTGAGCGAGCTCCGCCGGCTGCCGCCGGTGGAAGAAGAGAACAGCCGGTTGAAACGGCTCGTGGCCGCTCTCTCACTTGACAAACATATGCTGTCGGCGGCCTGGCGAAAAAATCTAAGGCCCGCCCGTCGCCGAGAACTGGCCCACTGGTTCCGGACACCTTCTCGGTGACTTATGCGCAGGCCTGTCGCTTGGCGCAGTTCGGTCGCGCCTCCAGGTATCGACGCAGTCGCGCGAAAGATCGGTCAGCACTGCGGCTGTGGATTCGGGATTTGGCCCATGCCTGGCTTCGGTTTGGGTACCAGCGGATTTGGGCCTTACTGCGTCGTGAGGGCTGGCTGATCAATCGCAAACGCGTGCGGCGGTTGTATCGCCTGGATGAGTTACTGCTACGCATGCAGGTCCGGCGACGCAAGCACATCGGCTACTCCAGTGACCCGTGCCGATGTAAAGAGGTGCCACGACATTCAACGATCAAAACCAGATTGAACACTCTACCCTATTCGAGGAGGTGTTTGAAAAGCCGATGATGATCGCGATGTCTAGCTGCGCTGGATCGCGAGGACACTCGTGAACTATCGTGTCATGGAAGAGGATTGCACAACCTGCCTGTTAAGAAGCAGCCTTACCCCCCTGCGCTCGCTCGAACCAAATACCAAGGACCCTAATCATGGAGAGGGAAGGGGGCCCATGAGTTGTGTATGTTTGGCATTATCGTCGTTTATCGCAATAAAAATGGGGAGCGATAATCGTGCTGTGGCCATCATGTAAATACACGTAATTAATACTCTTGACCGATCCATGAGATTCGGGCACGGTTGGGCTACTGTGAGCCGAACCTCGAGGATGCAATATGGTTGAGGGCAGGCAAGAGAGTGGTGACGGCCGCTCCTCAGAAAAATCTTTCCAAACCTCTCCGCCTGCCATCAACTTGCCCAAAGGCGGCGGCGCCATCCGTGGCATGGGCGAGAAGTTCGCCGCCAATCCTGTAACCGGTACTGGTTCGATGTCGGTGCCCATCGCCACCAGTCCAGGACGTTCGGGGTTCGGCCCGCAGCTATTGCTGTCTTATGACTCGGGAGCAGGCAGCGGTCCGTTTGGGTTTGGCTGGAGTCTTTCCCTTCCTTCAATCACTCGCAAGACCGATAAGGGGCTGCCGCAGTATCTCGACACAACTGATTCGGATGTCTTCATCCTCTCCGGCGCGGAAGACTTGGTTCCGGTGTATCGGCAAGACCCCGACGGCACCTGGGTCGCTGGCCACGCGGGATTTCAGCGAGATGCGGACGGGTTCTGGGTTCGGGATCCGTCCGGCCGCCTCGTTGTGCAGGAAGATGAACGCGACGGGTATCGTGTACGCCGCTACCGGCCACGCATCGAAGGGCTCTTCGCGCGTATGGAGCGCTGGAGCAATCAAGCTGATCCCACCGATGTCTTCTGGCGGTCAATTTCAAAAGACAACATCACCACGTGGTATGGCAAAGACGGCAACAGTCGTATTGCCGATCCGTTAGATAGAAGGCGCATCGTCTCCTGGCTCATTTGTCAGAGCTATGACGACAAGGGCAATGTCATCGTCTATCGATACAAGGAGGACAATTCTGACAACATCGATCTCGCCCAGGCCAACGAACAAAACCGCACGACGGATACTAGGAAGGTCAACCGCTATCTGAAGAGGATTTGCTACGGCAACCGTGTGCCGTACTTGCCTGTGTTGACGGAAACTGGATGGCCGCGGCCACCCGATCCAAATCCTGGAAGCGCCACGCCCAATTATTACTTCGAAGTAGTATTCGACTACGAGGATGGCCATTACACCGAGGCCATTCCCGACACTGAAGGCCGCGTCTTCGCACAACCTGTGTGCTATCCGCCTGCCACTGCGAAGTGGAAAGCCCGAGTCGATCCGTTTTCCACCTATCGCGCTGGGTTCGAGGTGCGGACATACCGGCTCTGCCAGCGGGTCTTGATGTTCCATCATTTTCCTGACGAGTTGGGTACCCCGGACTGCCTGGTCCGGTCCACGGATTTTACCTATTCGTACGAAGACGATCCGACGGACGCACGCAACCCCATCTATTCTTTCCTGGATTCAGTCAGCCAATCGGGCTACCAGCCTCAGGGAACGAGCTATCTGAAGAAATCTCTGCCGTCCGTCGAGTTCGAATATACTGAGCCCATTGTGCAGGACATCGTGGAGGAAGTGGACCCTGAGAGCCTGAAAAACCTGCCCATTGGCGTGGATGGCAGTGCCTACCGCTGGACCGATCTGCATGGCGAAGGCATTTCGGGCATTCTCACAGAGCAGGCTGGCGCCTGGCTTTACAAGCGTAATTGGAGCCCCATACCGGACAAGCTGCCGAACGGCAGCGAAGTCGTCAGGGCAAAGTTCGCGCCGCTCGAAACCGTCGCGCTCAAGCCCAATGTCGTCTTGAGCGGTGGTGCGGAGTTTATGGACCTGGCCGGCGATGGCCGACCTGATCTGGTCTTGTTGGACGGCCCCATGCCTGGCTTGTGCGAACACGATGAGGCCGAAGGTTGGCAACCCTTCCGCCCCTTTACCGCGCGGCTCAATCGTGACATGCGCGATCCAAACCTCAAGTTCATAGATCTCGACGGCGACGGGCACGCCGATGTGCTGATCACCGAGAACGAGGCGCTGGTCTGGCATTCGTCGCTCGGAGAGGACGGGTTTGGTCCTGCCAAGCGAGTCGCCCAGGCGTTGGATGAGGAAAAGGGCCCACGCATTGTCTTCGCCGACGTCAAGCAATCCATTTACTTGGCCGACCTTTCCGGCGACGGCCTCACCGACATCGTCCGCATCCGTAATGGTGAAGTCTGCTACTGGCCCAATCTCGGGTATGGCCGGTTCGGCGCGAAGGTGACGATGGATAACGCTCCTTGGTTCGACAACCCGGACCAGTTCGACCACAAGCGCATACGATTGGCCGACATCGACGGCAGCGGCACCACCGACATCATCTACCTGCACCGTGACGGCGTGCGCCTGTACTTCAACCAGTCGGGTAATGGCTGGAGCCAGCCGCAACGGCTGAATGTATTTCCTCGCGTTGATGATCTCGTCAGCATTGTCCCGACCGACCTGCTTGGAAACGGCACCGCCTGTCTGGTCTGGTCGTCGCCCCTGTCAGGCGATGCGCGGCGGCCGATGCGCTATGTCAACCTGATGGGCGCGCAGAAGCCGCATCTGCTCGTCAAGACCATCAACAACCTCGGCGCCGAGACCCGTGTCGACTACGCGCCCTCCACGAAGTTCTACATGCTGGACAAGCAGGCCGGCAAACCTTGGATCACCAAGCTGCCATTCCCAGTGCACGTGGTCGAGCGTGTGGAGACCTACGACCACATCAGCAGAAATCGCTTCGTCACTCGCTACGCTTACCACCACGGCTATTTCGACGGTGAGGAGCGCGAGTTCCGCGGCTTCGGCATGGTGGAGCAGTGGGACACGGAACAGTTTGCAGCGCTTGCCGGAGGCAATGCTCCGGCAGACAACATCGCCGCTGAGTCGCACGTTCCTCCAGTCCACACCAAGACCTGGTTCCACACCGGTGTCTATCTTGGGCGTGATCACGTCTCCGACTATTTCGCAGGCCTACTCAACCCGACGGACCAGGGTGAATATTTCCGCGAGCCCGGCCTCACACATGCCGAGGCTCGCGCCCTGCTGCTGCCCGACACCGTTCTCCCCACTGGTCTCACTTTCGAAGAGGAGCGCGAAGCGTGCCGCGCCCTCAAGGGTTCCATGCTACGCCAGGAAGTCTACGCGGATGACGCAGCGCAGCCAGGTGCCACGCCGCAACAGATCCAACGCGCCCGGACGCCCTACACCGTGACCGAGCAGAACTTCACTATCCAGACCTTGCAGTCCAGAGGCGGCAACCGCCACGCCGTTTTCTTCACCCATGCTCGCGAAGCGCTCAGCTACCATTACGAGCGCAACCCGGCCGATCCGCGCATCCAGCATGCGCTGACGCTGGAGGTCGACGGCTACGGCAACGTGCTCAAGCAGGCCGCTATCGGCTACGGGCGTCGTACCCAGATCCGCGTTGTCGATCAGCAGGGGAACGTCCAGCTGATTGCAAACCCCGGAGTGACCGAGCTGCAATCGGCCGACCAGGCCCAGCAAACTACTCCGCTGCTCACCTACACCGAAAACCGCGTCACCAACGCGACCGAATCGATTGACACGCACCGCAACCCGTTGCCTTGCGAGGTCGTCACCTTCGAATTGACTGGCTACCGTGCGTCCGGCCCGGAGATCGGACCATCTACCGACCCGGCTCAGCGGACTCGGCGTTACCTGGCCTCGGACTTTGTCGAGTCGGATCCCGCCATGCCGGGTCGTCTGCGGCACAAGTTCACCGCCCCTGAAGTCGCGTACGAGGCCACCGCCACCGGCAACCACCGCCGCCGCCCTATCGAATGGCTGCGCACGCTCTATCGCCGTGACGACTTGACCGGCCTCCTTCTGCTCGGCGAACTTCAACCGCTTGCCCTACCCGGCGAGAGCTACAAGCTCGCTTTTACGCCGGGGCTGATCGATCAGGCTTACCAGCGCGATAGCGTACCTCTGATCCCCGCACCAGACCAGGTATTGCCCGTCGATGCCGGCAATGGCCTGGCTGCCAATCGCGGCGGCTATGTTGATCTGGACGGCAGTGGACGTTGGTGGCTGCCGTCCGGTCGCAGCTATTTCAGCACTGACCCTGCGAACAGCCCGCAGACCGAACTCGACGTGGCGCGGCGCCACTTCTTCCTGCCACGACGCTACCGCGACCCCTTCGGCCAGGATGCTGTCGTTGATTTTGACGGCCACGACCTGCTGATGGCCGAAACTCGCGATGCACTGGGCAACCGCGTCACCGTGGACGCGAACGACTACCGCGTGCTGCAACCGCGCCTGGTCAGCGATCCGAACCGCAATCAGACGGAAGTCGCGTTCGATACACTGGGTATGGTGGTCGGCACGGCGGTGATGGGGAAGCCGGCCCCGGCAGGGGTGGAAGGCGACACTCTGGCTGGCTTCGACGCGGATCTCAGGCAGGGCCAGATCGATGCCTTCCTGGCCAACCCCATGGAGGCGGCAGCCGATCCAAAGCGAACGGAAGCCACTGCCATCACGCGTGACTTGCTGGCAGGCGCCACCACCCGCATTGTCTACGATCTGGACCGCTTTCGTCGCATTCAGCAGGCCAGTCCCAACGACCCGACCAAGTGGCAACCAGCCTGCGCGGCCACGCTTGCCCGCGAAACCCACGCGAGCAGCCCGTCGCCGCCGCAGGGCCTGAAGATCCAGATCAGCTTCAGCTACTCAGACGGCTTCGGCCGTGAGATCCAGAAGAAGATCCAGGCGGAGCCCGGGCCACTCATAGAAACCGGACCAGCGGTCAACCCACGCTGGGTGGGTAGCGGCTGGACCATCTTCAACAACAAGGGCAAACCGGTCCGACAGTACGAGCCCTTTTTCTCAGCTACACAGGGTTTCGAGTTCGGTGTGCAAGTCGGCGTGAGCCCGGTGCTGTTCTACGACCCTGCCGAGCGGGTCGTTGTTACCCTGCACCCGAACCACACGTACGAGAAAGTCGTGTTCGACGCCTGGCAGCAGACGACCTACGACGTCAACGACACCTGCGCGCCGCGCAATCAACAGACCGGCGATCCGCGAACCGATCCCGACATCAAAGGTTTCGTGGCGGAGTACTTCAAGGCACTACCGGCCAATCCGGCTCAGCCTTGGCAGACCTGGCATGCGCAACGCACCGGTATCGGTTCCGTCCTCGGGCAAGCCGAACACAACGCCGCCCTCCGTGCTGCAGCCCATGCCGACACGCCAACCACTGCGTATTTCGACGCTTTGGGCCGCCCCTTCCTGACCCTCGCGCGCAACCGCGTGGTCTGCGTGGGCCACGAGCTCGACGGCACGGAAGAGAGCTTCGCCACCCGGGTCGAATTGGACATCGAAGGCAACCAGCGCGCCGTGCGCGATGCCGTCACCCATACCGAGGCTCGTGACGCAGCCGGGACCCCGGTTGTCGTGGACGATCCGCTCGGCCGTATGGTCATGCACTACGCCTACGACATGCTTGGTAGCCGCATCCACCAGCTCAGCATGGAAGCCGGCGCGCGTTGGATGCTGAACGACGTGGCCGGCAAGCCCATCCGTGCCTGGGACAGCCGCGGCCACAACTTCACAACGAAGTACGACGCGCTGCGCAGGCCGGTGGAGCAGACTGTGGGCGGCACACTCAGTGACCCCGATCCTGTAAAACCGAACTCTGACCCGCGTACGCTGAACCGCGATATCTTGGTCGACAAGATCGAGTACGGCGAAAGCATGGCTCACGCCGAATCTCTCAACCTGCGCACCCGCATCTACCGGCACTTCGACTCCGCCGGCGTCGCCACTAATGCCCGGCTCGACGCCAATGGCAACCCGACGGAGGCGTACGACTTCAAAGGGAATCTATTGTTCAGCACGCGCCGCCTCGTCAAGAACTACACGGCCATTCCTGATTGGCTATTGAACCGACAACCCGAACCGTCGTTGAACTCACAACTCGACGCCGAGTTTTTCGAGGGCAGCACCCGCTACGACGCCCTCAATCGCCCCATCCAGTCCATCGCGCCGCACAGCAACCTGACCCGCGCCGGGCATGTGAACAAGTTCAACATCATCCAGCCGGTCTTCAATGAGGCCAACCTCCTGGAACGGGTGGATGTGTGGCTGGAGCGTGCGGCAGAACCCGCCGCCCTGCTGGACCCCAACGCCGTCGCCCCGTCACCGGTCGGTGTCGCCGACATCGAGTACGACGCCAAGGGCCAGCGAACCCTGATCGATTACAAGACAAGGGACGCGACGGTTGTCCGGACGACCTACGCGTACGACCGCGAGACTTTCCGCCTGACCCATCTGTACACGCGCCGGGGCGTAGCCCCCGATACCGCAAATGGAGTGGCATTCACCGAGGACTGCGAGAACCCGGACCCGCCACCGCCGGACACGATCGCTGCCCCAGAGAAGCCGCCCGCAGCCAAGGGCTGCGGCCTGCAGAACCTGCACTACACCTACGACCCTGCTGGCAACATCACGCACATCCAGGATAATGCGCAGCAGGCTGTCTACTTCAGAAACCAGCGCGTTGAGCCTAGCAATGATTATTTCTATGACGCCCTCTACCGGCTGATCCAGGCCGAAGGACGGGAGCATCTTGGACAACTGGGACAAGCTGCTGATAGTCCACGCAAACCGCCAACCGCGCCGGATGCATTCAACGCCTTTCACGTCCGCCAAGACCACCCGAACGTGCTCAAAGCCATGGGCACGTACATCGAGCGCTACGTGTACGACGCCGTCGGCAACTTCCTGCAGATGCAGCACCGCGGCAGCGATCCGACACACGAGGGCTGGACGCGCGCCTACGCCTACCTTGAACCGAGCTTGATCGAAGACGGCAACGGCACCGTGCTGCTCAAGACCAGCAACCGTCTGACCCGCACCACGCTGAATCCCAACGGTGCCAACCCGCCGCAAGTCGAGCCCTATCAGCACGACGTACAGGGCAACATGCTGCGCATGCCGCACCTAGGCGGCGGCCTGCCCGGACCGAACCTGCACTGGGACTACAAAGACCAATTGCGGCAGACCAACTTGGGCGGCGGCGGCACGGCCTTCTACGTCTACGACCCCTCAGGTCAGCGCGTGCGCAAGGTATGGGAGAAGGCGCCTGGGTTAATTGAAGAACGCATCTACCTCGGTGGCTTCGAAATTTTCCGCAAGCACGGCGGTTCCATCGGAACCAACACCGCCACGCTGGAACGCGAGACGCTGCATGTGATGGACGACAAGCAGCGCATCGCCCTGGTGGAAACGCGCTCGTTCGACACAGCGGGAAATGACCAGGCGCCACGACAACTCATTCGCTACCAGCTCGGCAACCACCTCGGCTCGGCCAGCCTGGAGTTGGATGAGCAGGCACAGATCATTTCCTACGAAGAATATGCGCCCTACGGTAGCTCGACCTATCAGGCAGTACGCAGCAAGACAGAGACGGCGAAGCGATATCGGTACACGGGGAAGGAACGGGATGAAGAGAGTGGCTTCTATTACCATGGGGCGAGGTACTACGCACCGTGGTTGGGGAGATGGACGACGTATGATCCCATCGGCGTGGCGGACGGCCTTTGCCTCTTCACATATTGCAGCGCAAACCCAATCCGATTCCACGATCCTTCCGGAACAAATGGTTCTCCCCCTGTTACGGGCCTGATTGGTAACGACCCTAGAGTCGGAAAACTCTGGGAACAGGCGGTAGTCGAGACCCTCGGTCCACGATTCAACGCTACCAACTACAAGGAGGTAGTAGCGGGGTTTCAGGCCGAGTTGAGCAAACGCATATCTGACAAAGGATTGGGGTCCAACAAGCAGGCAGGTACGGGAATCAATTACGCCAGGGAAAGCTACTCGGCCGTTCGAACCCGTTTCGGTAAGCTAGCCGAAACGGCTGGCATTGATCTCAGTGGATTGCAGGTCCATCACACATTCGACGAACTGGCAAAGAACCCGGGAGCAGCCCTGGATACTACGAATCTTAGCTTCCAGAGAGGAAATGCTGGGACTAAAGGCTCCGGACACAACTTCGCCCACGAAGTAAATGACGCCGCGGAGGCAGGCATCAAGAACCCCGGCCAGCATGTGGCTGCGGACATGCGTGCAAGAGGCATTGAGCCCGACGTGCCTGAACTCTCGGCGCCAAAGGCTAGCTCGGCTGCCCCTGACAAAGCGCCCACCCTAGGCCCACCCACTGCCGCGACCGCCGAAACCAAGCTGCTGAAGTCTGGAGAGGAGCTTGGTGAATCCACTCTCAAGAAGTCTGGAAAGGCCACAAGGGTTCTGGCAAAGCTAGGAAAGGCGGGGCGCCACGCGGTAGCTGCGATTCCGTTTGTAGGGATTCTCAGTGGTCAAGCTTCCGCAGCCCATGCAGCTAGTCAAGGTGATTATACCGGTGCAGCCCTCGACGAGGCAGGATTCATCCCCGTGGCTGGAGACTTGTTGGACGCAGCACGTGGTGGCATGGCTCTCGGGGAGGCATTGGACGAAGGATTGGGAATTAGCGACGTCGCTGCTGAACATGGGGAGCGATTTGAGAAGGCGGCGAAGTTCGTTGGGCTAGGTGAGGACACCTCAAGAATCGTGGGCGCGACAGGAGCAGCTCTTAGCTCAATAACGCTCGCCCCATCAATCGCCTTGAAGAGAACCGTTGTCGGTTGGTTCAAATGAACTTCGAACCTCAAAAATTCTTCATCGGCCTGATAGATTTCTTCTCCATCCTGTTGCCGGGGGCGCTGCTCACCTATCTGTTGATGGATGAGGTTGGCCCGGTGGTGTTGGGATGCGAGAGATACCAGGCCCTTACCGACGCGAAAGGCGTAGCGGCATTTCTTGTTGCCAGCTACCTGGTCGGTCATCTGGTGTTTCTGTTGGGCTCCTGGCTCGATCTCCCCTATGACTGGTTGAGGCGCAGGTCGTTGAACAAGCAGATCATCCGGCTGGCACACAGAGGAACGCTCTCACCATGGTTTGTACGGGCATTGAGCTGGATGGTCTTCAAGCAGGAACAGGATCTCGCTGTCGCTTGTGCAGGGAAGATCAAAGCGCAGGCGCTCACACCCCTGCAGGCTCAAGAGGCAATCAATACCTTCCAGTGGTCCAAGGCACTGCTGGCGAAGGAGCACCCCGACAGCTTAGCCACGGTTCAGCGCTTTGAGGCCGACTCCAAGTTTTTTCGTTGCTTCGTCATCGTGTTGATGGTCCTGGCGGTGGCATGGCCTTTTGACGACACACAGCGACTGAACGGCACGGGTATCCTCTTCGGCCTCCTAATGCTGGCACTCTGGCGCTACATGGAGCAGCGCTACAAAGCCACCAACCAGGCCTATTGGTCGGTGATCACGCTCACAGGCAACCAGGGCACGGTCTCCTTCGACAAGGCCTCGCCCGACGGGGGCACCCTCAGCCGAGCCGGCGGGGTGGTGTATCGCATGCGCAGCGGGGTCGCAGAGTATTTGCTGGTCGAGACCAAGCACGATCCCCATCAATGGGTTCTACCCAAGGGTCATATCGAACCGGGAGAGAATCCACGGATAACAGCCGTGCGCGAGGTACACGAGGAGACCGGCGTGTGGGCCCGTATTATCGGCACCCTGAGCGATACGACCTGGTCTGTTGATGGGTCCACAGCTACGACGCGCTTTTTTCTGATGGAGGCCGTCGGGCGTGGGCTGAGGAAAGAGAAAGACCGCCGGCACGATTGGCTGACTTTGCAGGAAGCAGTTGCCGATGCCAGTTACGTCGAAACCCGCGAGCTGCTTCAGGCGGCAGACGCGCAACGCCCGCGCACATGAGGAACCCGTCAATGCCTCGAATCGCGACACCCTCGCAGTGGTCAAGGCCGGCAGCGAATCGGATCTCACGCAAGGAGGATTGTCGATGAACCCCATCATCTTTCCCTTGGCCCCAGGCGCTGACCGCGCAGCCGTCGCAGACCTTCAAGATGCGCTGCTGGAATGCCTGAATCGAGGAGTTCTGCTGGCCAACGATCCTGTGTCGCGAGACCAGGCCATCGCGCTACTTCGACGAGAGCGTGCAGCGGGAAAATTCGCCGACATGACGCAGAAGCTTTTGCGGCAGTTTCAGGAACTGAACCGCCTCCAGGGCAATGGAGAGGTGGACGAGGGCACCGCCAACGCGTTGAACAGGTTGCTGCGTGAGTGGGGTTTGCTCGATGCAAAGCCGCCGGATACAACCGTGCGCATCGTGGCGGGGGTGCTGAAGCCCGCAGCGAGAGGCACGAAGGTCGAGATTGCCGGCCTTCTCGTCCGGGCCTTCCACGAAGGTAGTGCGGCCGCCATTCGCCTTGGCCAGGATCATACCGACAGTGATGGCCGATTCACGATCCGCTACGAGTTGTTGCCGGGAATTCCCGCCGTCAATTTGAAGGTGACCGTGGAGAGCCGCGACGGCAAGGCGCTCGCAAGCTCACCGGTGATCCCCCGGGCCAAGCCGCTGGAGACGATAGAACTGAGTCTTCCCGATGTGGCGGAACCACCGGCCGTGCTGCAACAGCTTGCAGGCATCGTGCGCTGGCCTTCTCGCCAACCGGCTCCAGGTATCACGTTGCGTTTATATCGCCTCGCGTTCGGCGGAAAAGAGAGCAAATTGACGGAGGCGGTGTCTGCGAGCGATGGGCGCTTTACGCTGTCCTATCAACCGCAAGCCGCGTCGGCCCATCTGGAGATACGTCAGTTGAAGGCCGACAGCAATGAAGTGGTGCTGACCAAGCCGCTAGGCGCAGTCATTGCCGAACAGCGCCGACGCCTCGAACTTATTGTGCCTACCGATGGCGTGAAGGTCGCCGGCGAGTATCAGCGCATGAGCGATGCCGTAGTGGCTGAGATTGGGGCCATCGGGAAGCTGGCAGACGCGAGAGAGAATGCTGAGCGGCAGGACCTCACCTTGTTGGCGCGCAGCACCGGCTGGGATGCACGGTTACTCGCCCTAAACTGCTGGGCACAGCGGCTTGCTTCTGCAGATGAGGTCGGCATGTCCGCCGAAGCGCTGTACGGCCTGCTACGCGTGGGCCTGCCCGCTGACAAGCGGTTGTTGGCTGCGGTTAATTTGGAACTCGTTGAGCCAGGCCTGAAGAAGGCGCGCGAGGCGGGTGTTATCGACCTGGATGACGCCACCATCACGGCACAGGTGAAGGTGTTCGAAGCCTTTGCGGCCAAGGCCAACCTGGCCGATGCTGCGCCGGGCTCGCAATCGAGCTATGCCGAGTTGCTGGCCACCACTGGCTTGAACGACGCCGAGCAGAAGACGTTTGCCGCGCTGTTCTTCGCGCACAGCGGCGACGCCGATAGCTTGTGGAAGAAGGCGTCCGCCGCTGGATTCACTGACACTCAAGTACAGGCACTGCAACTGCACGGCAAGCTGGCCTTCCTGACCGGCAACAGTGCCGCGATGACCAGTCGCCTGATGAAGACGGGGATCAAGGATCCCGCCGAGCTGGCCTCCAAAGGGCTCTACACGGCCGAAGCGTGGGCCGACGAGTTGTTTGATGAAGCCGGCATTGTGCAGCCAGACCGTACCAGCCCGAGTGAAGCGGCGTTGAAGAAGTTGGCATCTGTGATTCCGTCAGCCTACGAAGGGTCTGACGTGCTGGCCAGGGCCAGAGCCTTTGCCGCCGACATGGCGCGCAAGGTGCACCGCGCCTATCCTACGCACGTGTTGACGGCGCGATTGTCCAGCGACCGCCGCTTTGCCCTTCCCGAATCCCACAATGAAACGGTGAAGCTGCTCGAGCGCTCCGCAGCCAGGGGCTATCGATTGGGGCAGACGCCGGTGTCCACCTTCCTCGAGCAGCAAGGACTTACCGACACCGAATTGCACGCCACGGCGACGAGAAACCTCAAGGCCTTGCATGCCACCTACTCGATCTCCCCCAGTGACGAAGTCCAGATCACGCTGATGCAGATGCAGCTGTGGTCTGCCCATGACGTGATCGGTGTGCTGCGAGCGCAATTCGAAAAGACTTTCAATTCCAAATATTTCGAGATCTTCAAGGTCGCACCGGCCGATGGGGTTGCACGCAAGGTGCATGCGCGGGCAGAGCAAGTGAGCAGCGTGGTGTACAGCCTCTTCGGTGCGGCGCAGAGTGTCTCTGGAGGTATGGGCACGACGATGATTCCCAACCCGCTGCCAATCAGCGATGCCGATCGTGCCAGCCTGATCCGCCGCGTGCCGACGATGGAGTCGCTATTCGGCTCCATGGATTACTGCGAGTGCCAGGATTGCCAATCGGTGCTGAGCCCGGCTGCGTACTTGGTGGATCTTTTGCAGTACGTCGACATCGATATTCAGACTTGGGCTAACACGCAGGCCCTATGGAAGCTCACTCATGGAGGCAACGCCTATCCGCACACCTTTGCCGGTGGGCCGCGTGCCGGTGAGGCGATGAAGCCCTACGACGTGCTGGTGCAGCGGCGCCCCGACCTGCCGCACCTTGCGCTGACTTGCGAGAACACGCATACCGCGTTGCCTTACATCGACCTCGTCAACGAGATTCTCGAGTATCACGCGGCGCATGGGCAACTCGCCGCGGAGGCGGCGCGGAACACGGATAACGCCAACACGGTTGATTTGCTGGCCGAACCGCAAAATGTGATTGTTGCTGCCTACGACGCCTTGCGCGAGGCGACATATCCGTTGGCATTGCCGTTCGACCGATCGCTGGAGCTGGCACGCCAGTTCTGCGCGCATGCCGATACGCCGCTGCACGAGGTGGTGCAGGCGCTGCGCCGACAAGATGATTTGTGGATCAACGGCGAAGCTGGTCGCGCCGAGATGTTTGTGGAGTCGCTGGGGCTTTCGCCAGCCGAGGCTGCGCTGTTCACGCGGACTGCGCCGCTGCTCAATGGCACATGGCACGACCTCTTTGGATGGCCAGCCCTGCGCGCAGCCATTCAATCTCCAGTCAATGCCCCAGAAGCGTCGGTGAGTCTGGCAGATGCCGATATTTCCGGTCTGGCGCCAGGCATGCAGTGCGGCTACTTCGACGTCAGCGCCAATGTCGGCGCCGGAGAAGTCAATACGCTCACTGCTATTGGAGCCGCAGGGTCTGGTGGTGCGGGCCGAACCAAACTGGTCTTTGCCAAGGCGTGGACAGCGCCTCCAGCTGCGGGAGACTTGCTCGTGCTGAATGCGCCAGCCATGCTCCGATCGGCCAAGGCCCTATCGCGCAGGCTGGGGGTGAGCTACCGCGAGATTACCCAAGTGGTGATGACCGGTTTTGTCAACCCGGGACTGAGCACGCTCACCGTGCTGTATCGGGCCAGGCTCAACGCGGGTGATGCCTATCGCTACAAGGTTGACGTGACAGCGCTGGACCCTCCGCCTGCGGCGCCCACCCCCGAGCAACGGAAAAAGCTGGACGATATTGCGGCCTTCGAGCGGCGATTGACAGAGCTCGCCGCCGAGTCTGGCAGCAACCTTGCGACATTGAAGGCCAAGGTCTTGGCGATCGACTTTAGTAAAGTGTTGGTCCTCGCCGACCCCGACGCCGGTTGCAACTTTGACCTGACGACCTTGCAGCATGCCGACGGGAGCAGCGTCACGCCAATCGAACTGGTGCGCATCAACCTGTTCGTGCGGCTGTGGCGTCGTCTCGGATGGTCGGTTGAAGAGACTGATCGCGCCCTGCAGGTGCTGGTTCCCAGGAATGCCCCTTTCGACGGCGTGGATGCCAACCTGCAGAAGAAGCCGCTGGCCAGCGCACTGGTGTATCTCGCGCACGTGAAGGCGTTGGATGAGCGTCTGAAGCTTGGCGCCAATGGACGACAGAAGTTGTTGACACTCTGGTCGGACATACCGACTACCGGCGACAAGCCGCTGTATGTGCAGCTCTTTCTCGGTCGCGGCGCAGCCAAAGCCCCGGCGGCGTTTGAGAATGCGCTAGGGGAATACTTGACTGCGGGGAACGTGCCGTTGGTCGATCACATGGTGACACTGCAAGGGGCGATGGGCCTAACGGCGACGGACATCGAACAGGTGCTCAGCGATGCAGGTATGCAGCTTCATGCAGGCGCGGGCGGCGCACCGCCTCAGGCGAAGTTGACGCTACCCACTGTCTCACTGTTGTACCGCCACGCGCTGTTGACCAAAGCACTGAAGCTTTCCATCGCCGATCTGCTCACGTTGCGCAAGCTGAGCGGGCTGGACCCCTTCAAGGCCTTGCATGCCGATCCGCTGACGACACTGGCTGACGACCATCCGTTCTCACAAACTGTGGCGTTTGTAGATCTGGTGGAACTGCTGCGGGAATCGGGCTTGAAGGTCGGAGACGTCGACGCCCTGCTCCGCCACCGCCTGAACGACACCAAACTCCTGCGCGATGACGATGGCGAGTTGCTGGTGTTGCTCAAGGGGCTTGCCGACGGTGTGCAAGCTATCCGTGCTGAACATGCCGTGCCGGCTGATCCGGGCTCCATTGCCGAAGAAGTCCTGCTTTCGAAGCTCGGTTTGGTGTTGGCACCAGAAGTGGCTAGTACCTTCGTGTCGATGCTCAATGGTACCGTGACGTACCTCGTTACGGAGACGCGAGCCAGTGGCGAAACCCCTTTGGCAGTCAGTTCTCTGGCTGGTGCCGAGGGCATCATCGAGACGCGAGACGATGCGGTACGCAACGTACAGCACCTGCGTTTTCGAGGCGTCCTGCTTGACGCCCACAAAACGGCTCTGGTGAACCGGTATCCGCTGCCGGCAACCGGGACTGCGCACGTGCAATCGCCGCTGCTTGCCAGGCTACTGCAACAGGTACAGCAACAGTCTCGTCACTTCTTCAACCAACACCTGCGTCGATCTGCAGCGGGCGTCGTACCGTCGTCCGGATTTCTTGACGACGCGGACTTCGATACGCTCTTCGCGCCCGTGCCGTCGAACGACGCCAAGGCTGCTGACGCGCAACTCAAGGCGAGACGGGCGCGACTGGTGCAGGCGTTTTTGCCCTACCTCCAGCAGCGCCTCATCCGTCAATTCATCGTGCAGACGATGGCGGCGCGCAACGGGGACGAGAGCACCGTGATCGAAAGGCTGCTGACCGACAAGGTGGTGTTGAATACCGCGAGCCCCCTGCTCGATCCGTTGTCCGCCCTTGACAGTCAGGGGTTGACGGTGCGCTATTTTGCGGCCGACGGCCGAGTGCTTGGCAGCCAGACTACTAAGCAAGCTGATACCGCAACTATGCCGTCTGCACCTTCCGGTACCACAGGACTACTGATCGAGGGCAGCCTGGAGGTGCCGGCCAACGGGGCGTGGCGGTTCTACGTCGAATTGGACCAAGCGAACGCCACTGCCGAGTTGCGCTTTCCTCACCGTACCGATGCTGTTTTGATCGTGGGCACTAAGGGTGCACCTGGTGCGAAGCTGGATCAGTTCCTCGACCTCAAGGCCGGCGTTCCCTATCGCTTTGAACTGCGCTTGGGTGTGCTGGGCGGTGGCCATGCCCGGCTCCTGGTGCAGGGCGAGAGCTTCCCTAAAGACATGCTGTCGCAGCTGACGTTGCGCCCGGCAGATGGCCTGCGCGCTGCAGCTCACGCTGTGGCGTTGCTCGATAAGCTGCTCCTGCTGATGCGCACGCTTGGCCTCGATGACGTGGAACTGCGCCACTTCAGCACACATGCTGCAGACTTCGGCACCCTGAACCTCAGCACCTGGCCTACGAGCAGGGTGAATGATGGCGCCTCTGAAACTGCGGCGGCCGTACAACGGTTTGCCGGTTTTCGGCGCCTCCTGGAATTCAGCCGGCTCAAGCGCGATCTGCGTCTCACCGGAAATGATCTGGTCGCTGTGTTTGAGGCCAACGCCTTGGGCGCTACAGACAGACTGACACGAGAAGTCTATCCACGCTTGGCAAGGCTGACTGGCTGCAGCGAGGCCAATGTTCAAGCTGTGGCAGAGACGTTGTGGGCCGCCCCCTCCTTTTCCGCGGACTCTGCGGTGCGTCGGCTGTGGGATGCGCTGCGCCTCGTTGATCGTTTCGGCGTTGCCGTGGCAACCATGGCGTCTTGTACAGACCTGCTGAAACCCGGCGTGGCCGAGTCCCGCCGGGCGGAGATCGCTCGCGGCCTGCAGGATGCCATCAAGGCTCGCGCTGGCGAGCAGAACTGGCCTCGCGTCGCGCAACCCATCTTCGACCGCCTGCGCCAGCGCCAGCGTGACGCGCTGGTCGCGTATGCTCTTCACAAGCTCACCTACGAGCGGTTGGAGCAGTTGTACGAACACTTCCTCATCGACCCCGGCATGGAACCCGTGGTGCAGACATCGCGCGTACGTTTAGCCATCGCCTCGGTGCAGTTGTTCGTGCAGCGCTGCTTCCTCAACCTGGAGCCACAGGTGCATCCTTCTGTGCTGGATGCCAAGCGCTGGCAATGGTTGCGACACAATCCGGTCTGGGCCGGCAATCGCAAGCTCTGGCTGTTTCCTGAGAATGTGCTCGAGCCCGAGTTTCGCGATGATAAGACGCCCTTGTTCGAGGCGCTGGAAGGTGCCTTGCTCCAGGGCGATGTATCCAACGATCTTGTCGAAGACGCCTTTCTGGCGTACGTGCGCCAACTGGACAAAATCGCACGGCTGGATCTGGTAGCCATGCATCTGGAAGACCACGCCGACGCGTCCCAGCGTGTGCTGCATGTGTTCGGCCGCACCTACGGTGAGCCACACGAGTATTTCTATCGTCGCTGCCAAAATGGCAGTTGGACAACCTGGGAGCCGGTACCCGTGACTGTGCAGGGTGATCACCTTGCGCCAGTGGTCTGGCGCGAACGACTCTTCCTGTTCTGGGTGACGTTTCTGGAGAAGGCCGACCCGGCACCTTCGATGGATCCTACGACTTCCGGTGCCACTATTGCCGAGGCCTCTCTTGGAAGCTTGATGACTGGCCTCGGCAGCCTGAGTGCGAACAAAGTGGTGGAGTTGCAACTGCATTGGGCGCAATACCAGTCCGGCGCCTGGACCACTGCCGAGTCGGGTGGCTTGGCGCCCGTAATATCGAAGACGCAGCCTGCGACGTTCCATCCGCGCGAGGCCTTTATCCACGTGAGTAAGGAGTTCAGCGATGATGGTGTGGAGGGCGGTGTTTTCGTTCACCTGAGTGGCTTCGACCACGCTTTCTACCTGGCCGGACGCAACGCGGCGCCGGAGCCAGGCACCCTCGGCACCCCACCGCAGCACGTCATCGTCAGTGCCAGTACCGTGCAAGCTACCCGTCAAACCGGGGCGGCGGGCGCGCTCAACGTCCAGTACACGAAACAGAAGAGCACGGACGCCACGAAGGCAGCGGATGTTCCCACCGAACCAATCCTGCAACAGGTTCCAGCTAACACCGTACTCGCCTGCAATAATGCCTTGGCCGCGCTAGGTATTTCACTGGATGAGGTGAAGTCCGCTTCGGATCCGGTTGCCGCCAAGGCTGCGCTAGATAGTGGCTTGATCGAACTTGCCAGCCTAATCCAGCCCTTTTTCTACCAGGACAATAGGCACACCTTCTTCGTGCAGCCGGAAGTTCGTGAAACCCTGTTGGAGGACGTGGAGACCTGGGTGACACGTACTACCGTGGCCGATGGCACCGGCATCCGCGAACTCAACCCCTACGGCAAGGTAAAGATCGTACCGCAATTCCAAACAAAATGGCCGTTGCCGGTACCGCCGATCGAGGAGGCGCCATTCGCCATGCCCAAGACACCGGGCGACCCGATGCCTGAGTTGGACTGGCTGGTGAATCCGAAGGTTCTCCTCACGTTCGATCAGAATACGGTGCTGGGCAATACGGGGCAACTGGGTGTGAAACTAATGGATCGCGGCGGCGCGGGACCGAACCGGCCAAGGCTTGGCGGTGCGCTCCAACTTGATCCGGCGAGTGAGACCGGTATCAACCAGGTGGAACTTGTTGTGGTGAGCGAGACCGAACTGGCGCAGTCACAGCCGATGCTGGACAGGACCCAAGTCGTGATGCTGGGTAAGAGCGGGCTGAATATCCAGCTTCGCGATACTCTCTCGCGGCAGCCGATGCGAACCGGGTCTGGCCCATCGGTTGCCATCCCTGGCAGACGCTGAATCAAAGGAGATCACCGCTATGAACCCTAAAAACCTTCTTCGGGACGACGCGTTCCATGGCCAAGCCCATTCAGAAATTGCATATGTGAGATCCCGCATCATCGAGACGCGTGAGACGCGCCGCTACTTCCGCCGCGAGCGCGAGCTTTCATACCACTTTTCTCTGCACCAGCATCCCTATGTACAGACTATGATGCAACGCTTGCTCCGCCAGGGAACGGCTGGCCTTCAGGCTCTGGACACCGAATTCGTCGTGCGAGTGGAATTGGCCGGTAAGCTCGCCTTCCTTCTGCCCGAGAACACCTTGACGGTAAAGTCCAGTGGTGCCGTATTGCGCTTCGCCGGACGCCACCTGTTGAGGCTAAGTGATGGATCGATCGTCAAGCCCGCACCAGCGGCCGATACCACCGTCACCTTGCCCAACGGGACGCGGCTCCGCGCGGCCAGCGGCCAACTGACGAAACTTACTGTCGACACTGACGCCACGCTTGTCGATGGCGTGCCGCGCCCGGCGCTATTCGAGGAGATCTTCAGCGCCAGTTCGTATCAGCCAACAGACAAGGTTAAGACGCCGTATCCGGTCAAGGAGTTGGATTTCAGCCCACACGGTGCCTATTCAGTCTACAATTGGGAGTTGTTCTTTCATGTGCCGCTGACCCTGGCCATGCATCTCAGTAAGAACGGGCGTTTCGTCGAGGCGCAGCGCTGGCTTCATATCCTGTTCGACCCCACCGATAACAGCGATGGTCCGGCCCCCGAGCGCTTCTGGAAGGTTTTGCCGTTCCTGAGCCTGGAGACCCACTCGGTCGAACAACTCCTGATCAACCTCGCGAAGGGTGCAAGGGGTGATGTCACCATTGCAGACGCCACACGGCGCAGTATTGAGGACTGGATGAACATGCCGTTCCGGCCCCATGCCGTGGCGCGGCAGCGCCAGCAGGCCTACACGGTCAAGACGGTGATGGCCTACCTGGACAACCTGATCGATTGGGGTGACTCGCTGTTCCGCCAGGACACGGGCGAGGCGATCGACGAGGCGATGATGTTGTACGTGCTGGCGGCCAACATCCTTGGCCCGCGCCCGCAGGCCGTGCCGCGCAAGGGCTCGGTAACGCCGCAGACGTACAACAGTTTGCGCAGCGATCTCAAGCTATTCGGGTCGGTCTTGCGCGATCTAGAACCTGAATTGCCATTCGACCTGCTGCCCACGATGCCTTCGCTTGGGCCCAACAGCAGTGAGGGCGTCGCCTCACTCCGCAGCATGGGCCAGGCGCTGTATTTCTGCGTGCCGCGCAACGACAAGCTGCTGGCCTATTGGGACACGGTCGCAGATCGGTTGTTCAAGATCCGCAACAGCCTGAATCTGCAGGGGGTGTTCCGACAACTCGCCTTGTTCGAGCCTCCAGTCGATCCTGCCTTGTTGGCTCGTGCTGCGGCGTCTGGATTGGACGTGGGAGCCATCGTCAATGGGGTAAACCAGCCACTCCCCCTGGTGCGATGCGCGGTCCTGCTGCAGAAGGCCACAGAGCTAGCGCAGCAAGTCATGGCTATCGGCAATGGGCAGCTCTCAGCAATGGAAAAGGAGGAAGGCGAAGCGTTGGCACTGCTGCGTGCGCGGCACGAGCAGGTGCTGATGAAAATGGTGGAGCAGGTGCGGTACGCCCAGTGGCAGGAAGCCGTCAAGGCGAAGGAGGGCCTCGTGCAGTCGTTGGCACTGGCCGTGCAGCGCTATAGCTACTACGAACAGCAACTAGGTGCAAAGGCCGAGGACCTCACCAAGTCGCTGCCGATGCTAGAGGAGTTGGATCGAGAGAGCCTGGAGAAGCTCCGTCTGGTGACGCAGGAGCCCCTGCTGTCTGTTCGTGACTTGAAGATAGACATTGTCCAGAAATTTGGTGAGGCCGGTGGACGATTCATCAGCAGCTACGAGAGTGAGGAATTGATTCGCCTGAAGACAGCCCAATCGTTACAGGAAGAGGGCGCTTCGCTCAGCATGATTGCGAAATTCTTGAGCTTGATACCCGAGCTTGGGGCTCAGGCTCAACCGATGGGTGTTGGTGCGGCCATTCAGTTTGGTGGGCGTGCTCTTTCGACCCAACTGTCTATGGCGGCTGATGGAGCGACATCTTCCGCGGGACGGAACTCATATGAGGCTGGAAAGGCTGCCCGTATCGGCGGCTATAGCCGCCGTGAGCAGGACTGGGCATTCCAGAGCAACCTCGCCGTCGGCGAGATCAATCAGGTCTTTAAGCAGATCCGTGCCGCGCAGATCCGCGAGGCCGTTGCAGAGATGGAACTGCGCAACCACCGCAAGCAGATGGAGCATGCCGACGAGATCGAACGCTTCCTCAATGGCGAGGGGGTGAACAGCGATGGCAAGAAGACCAACAAGACCTTGTATGCCTGGATGAAGCGAGAGCTCAAGGGCTTGCACGCACGTGCTTTCCAGTTTGCCTTCGACGTTGCGCGAAAGGCTGAGCGGGCGCTTCAGCATGAACTCGGCCAACCCGGCCTGAGTTATCTGAAGTTCGATTACCAGGCCGGCAAAGAGGGGCTGCTGGCCGGCGAGCGCCTGCTGCTGGACATCAAGCGCATGGAGATGGCCTACCATGAGCAGAACCAGCGCGAGTACGAACTGACCAAGCATGTGAGCCTGCTGCAACTGGACCCACGCGCCCTGGTCGAGCTGCGCAGCACGGGCTCATGCACAATCCAATTGCCTGAATCGCTATTTGATCTGGATGGACCCGGGCACTACTTCCGGCGCCTGAAATCGGTTTCGCTGAGCATTCCTTGCGTGAGTGGGCCCTACGCCAGCCTCGCTTGCACACTGACGTTGCTTCGTAGCTCTACGCGCGTATCGTCTTTAGTGGGCGATGGATATGAGCGAGCCGATACCACCGACCCCCGTTTTAGCGACCACCTGGGTAGCGTACAATCCATCGTCACCAGCTCGGCGCAGAACGACAGCGGATTGTTCGAGACCAACCTTCGTGACGAGCGCTATCTGCCTTTTGAGTACAGCGGGGCCATCAGCACGTGGCAGGTGAGGTTGCCGGCCGATCCGCGCAAAAAAGATCCCCAGTCCTCTGATTACGCCACAATTGCCGACGTCGTCTTGCATGTGCGTTTTACAGCCCGTGAAGGCGGCAAGCCATTACGCGACGCCGCGATGGAGGCGCTGAAGACTCGTATTGACGCCGGCTCCGCATTCGGCTCGGTGCGATTGTTCTCGATGCGCGAAGAATTCCCTGCCGAATGGGCGAAGTTTCTCGGGGCCCCCGCCCGGGCCAATGGCAAGTTCGCGCTCAGTCTGTCACTGCACAAGGAACACTTCCCGCTCTGGAGCAAGGACCGCTTGGGTCCGATGAAGGCCATGCAACTGTGGGCACGCCGAAGCGACGGGGCGCCAGGCGCGCCACTCCAGGCACGTCTAGCAGCGGGAACGAACAAGGAGTTCCCGCTCACGGGTGGTGCCACTGATCTTCTGGTATCGGGGGCGGTGGATGAGAAAGAACTTCCTGCAGCTACTCTCGTCGAGCACAAGTTCGAGTTCACTGACAACGCCCTACGGGACCTATGGGTCGCTGTGCAGTGGGCAAAACAGTAGTTTGGGACATCTATCCGCAGTCGGGACGCAGAAAAGCGTGATTCAAGCTCGAATGCATTACTATCGAAACGCGATCATGTCATGTAGCGGTATAGGGGACGCGAAGATTTTGCATCCTTTTAACACAGAGATGGCGGCTGCCCACTTTCTGAAAATCTCAATCCGAACTGTTCGGACTGAGTGAAGTCGTCGAAGTAATCTCGAGTGAAGTTTCTCCCACACTGCCTACAGTGCCATCCCGGGCGTTTGAGCCTGTCGCGCCGCTTGGGAAGGTCTGGCTTAATTAACCGACGTTCTGGAACTACAGAAATGCGGCGCATGAGACAGTAGGAGATCGATTCCTCGCAACTGATGCTCCACCAGGGGGTTTGGTATGCGAATGGCCCACGGTATCCTGACACCACTCAATACTCTTGAACCCACCATTATAGGGCACCACAAGACCCTACCCGAGCAAGACCATACTCGGACCCTGGCCATCGACGATCACCCTCGCGCCAGTTCTTAAATACTTATCCCCTGGCTCGACGCAGGGAAATAATGTCGGCTTGGCTGAGGGCGGAACGCGCCACATCTCATCGTGTCCCAGGAATAGATCACCACCAGGACGGTCAAAAACGCCGTCTACCCCACGAAGAGCACGCTGATGTCATCGACGGCAAGGTAATAGCCGATTCCCACCTACCGAGCGAGTTACCTTCCATTCACACTGTTCGCTGAATTCGGGACGTCAGTTCGGGCACGCCAAACTTGAATTTGGCCACCGAACCACGGATGGATGACCGGCAAGTTCATCATGCAAGTATCCCATCATACGGAAGTGGCATTCGCCTCCGTGATGTCACTGCCAAATGTGGCGGCAGACTTTTCCTAGTCGCATTAAGTTGTCCATCCAGGTGCCCACGCTCATCACTACAGAAAATTACAAACAGATTCAGTTCGTTAGAGCCAACAGCCACGTCCTGAAAAGGCTGGTGTCGACAGTTCGATTCTGTCCCTCGGCACCACAAAGCGCCTTCCCCAGACAGTCGATTACATAAAACGAGGACGCAAGAGAAACGGCCGGCTCCTCTATCGGCCTCCGTTTACATTCTTCGCTTCCATAGCCCGCTCGCGTATGAAAGGTTAATCGTCAACCGTCTCTGGAAAATCCGCGATGTCCCAAAACCTATCGCGGAGCCGGTGGCAAACTGAGAATTAACTGGAAGGCAACCGCCGGTCCCATGACATCCACACCCCACTATCGTTAGGTTTTGTCTCATGTCGGTCGAGTTCATCATTTTTGGAATCATGCTTCTTGGCATCGCGATCTTCCATGAACGCATGCTCAGAGTTGCGGCGATAGGCGCCATGACCCTCGTGCTGTTCAAGCTCTGGGTCGGGTTTGATATTTCCGCCCACCTCGTCCATGAATCGCGGCTTCTCATCAATCTGTTCGGCCTCCTCCTTGGCTTCGCCCTGCTCTCAAAGCATTTCGAGGAATCGCACGCGCCAGAACGGCTTCTCCGCCATCTCCCCAAAGATTGGACCGCCGGGCTGTTCCTCCTATTGATCGTCGCGGTGATCTCGACCTTTCTCGATAACATCGCCGGCGCCATCATCGGGGGGGTGATTGCAAGACGAATGTACCAAGGGAACGTCTGCCTGAGTTTCATCGTGGCGCTGGTGGCCGCGTCGAATGCCGGCGGCGCAGGCTCGGTGATCGGAGACACCACAACGACCATGATGTGGATTGCGGGGATTCCGGCGGCCACATTTTTGAAAGCGTTTATTGCATCCGGCACCGCCATTGCATTTTCCGGTGTCATTGCCTCCCGCGCACAACATGCCTATCAGCCGGTCGTCAAAACGGTGCTGGGCAAAGAGCAACTCGACATCGCGCGCCTGTGCATTGTCGGCCTGATCGTACTGGGAACCATCGGAGCCAATATCGCATTCGACTTCCCAGCTCTCGGGCTCTGGGCCGGCATCTTGATCGGAGCCCTCATCCGGCCGACACCATGGGGCGAATTACAATATGCGTTAAGAGCGAGCTTGTTCCTCGTCTTGTTGGTCATCTGCGCCAGCTTTCTCCCCGTGAAAGAGCTTCCGATCCCAAGCTGGCAATCGACCTTGGGACTCGGCTTCGCAAGCGCCGTGTTCGATAATATTCCTCTCACCGCGCTCGCGATCTATCAGGGCGGGTACGATTGGGGAGTCTTGGCCTTTACGGTCGGATATGGCGGCTCGCTCGTGTGGTTCGGCTCTTCCGCAGGCGTCGCCATCAGCAACATCTTTCCCCAAGCAAAAAACGGTATCGCCTGGATTAAAGAGGGCTGGCATGTGATCGTCTCCTATGTGCTGGGGTTCTTCGCGATGCTCTTCCTCGCAGGCTGGAATCCGTAGCGCTCTCGAGCAATCTCAGGCCGCCATCCTACCCCTCCCCAAGAGCGCTAGAATCTGCCATGGGCAAAGCCTGGACGATTCCGCCGGATAACGGATCTCGCACAGACTCGACTCTGCTTTGGGGAAGGAAGATTGCCTGAAGACTAGTTGCGCGCCCGCAGCTTTTTCATTTCCCGAATGGTGCCGGTCTCTCGCGTGTCGTAGCCACCGAGCGCTTCGATTTCAGACCGGAACACCCGGCTGACAATCGTATCGAAGAAAATCGACAGCGTGGGATGTTGCGCGAGCAACTGAGTCGGAATGACCAAATCGTAGCGCTCATCCTGAAGCGGGATGAAATCAAGGTGATAGAGCTTTGCCACGGATCGCAGACCGATCCCCACATCCACCTGCCCCGCGGCGATATGCCGGGCAATTTCAATGTGAGACGTGGCGAGGCGATCGTACCCTTTGATGTCATTCGGCGTGAGGCCGACACCGCGCAATCGACGGTCGAGCAACTCGCGCGCGCCAGATCCTGGCTCGCGATTCATGATCGCGATATTCTTCCGGTCCAGATCGGCCACGTCTCGAATCCGTTTAGGATTTCCGCGTGCGACCATGAGCCCGGCCTCCCATTGGGCGAAGGTCACAATGGTCACCTCACCAGCTTCCAGATGCTTCCGAAGGTACGGCAGGTTCCACTCCCCGGATTGCGTATCTTGCACATGCAGCCCCGCGACATGCACCTCGCGGCGCTTGACCGCTTCAAGCGCCGCCGCGCTCCCCATCGTCCATCCCACGACGGAAGTCTTTTCGTTCTGCCGGCGAACGTACTCACCGACAAGAAAAATAGCCGGATCGCAGCCGGCGACAATGATCTCATCCTCCACAAACCGGTGATCGCGAAGCAACTCTACCTTCACCTTTCGCGCCCCTCGCCGGGGAGCCGCGGCAGGCCCAAGCAGCAGCCCATCGGCCGGAACGGTCAGGCTCAAGACATCCCCTAATTCCGACACGGGCCGCACAATCGTTCGATCGCCGACCTTGGCGACTTTGACGCGAATCCGATCGGCAACAGGCGCCGCCCCGATCAACTCTCCTTCGATCACTTCCCCATCGGAAATCAGCGAGAACAGATCTTCGACCCGGCACTGCAGCGACTTGGCCAGCCGAAGCGCCACCGGGGTCGTTGGCAGATAGCGCGAGGCTTCAATCGCATACACCGCCTGGCGAGTCAGCCCCGCCATTTGCGCCAGATCGCTCTGAGACAATCCATGGGCAGTCCGAAGGGCCTTCAGGCGATTTTCGATATTACTAGCCGGCTCGGCTTTGCCTTTTTCACTCATAATGCAGGTTCGGTAACAGAACTAGGATAAGAATGTCAAAGATCATCGGCATCTGGCGGCAATAGACGACATTGCTCACAGAGCAACACCCATCCCACTCTGGATGCGACATCCATGCGCTACGGCATAATCTGAGCGAGAAGGAACTCCTATGAAGGACGCAGGGCAGGCAACGCGTCGCTTGACCGGCACAAAGGGACCCACCGCAGCACGCGCCATAAACAGCGCCCGCTGCGGTGGGTTCGCTCCCGAACGGGATCTTACTTCCCGATCATGACCTCGGTCGCCTTCACGGCCACCGTCACGGTATCCCCGTTCTTCAACCCCATCCCCTTGACCGAGCCTTCGGTGATCGCCGCGACAAACTCAAGACTACCGACTTTCACCGTGACTTCGGCCATCGCGGTCCCTTCAGTGATCTTGATGACCGTGCCCTGAAATTGATTCCGTGCGCTGAGCTTCATAATAATTCTCCTTAGTCTTTGACGACCATAACCTCGGTGGCTTTCACCAGGGCAATGACGGTATCCCCGACACGCAGCCCCAGCTCATCCAGCGCATCCCGAGTGATCACGGCCGTGATTTTGTGTGAACCGACATTGATGTCGACTTGCGCCATAATGGCGTCCCGTTTGATCGCCGCCACTTTTCCGACCAGCTTGTTTCGGCCGCTGACATCTTCGCTGCCGGCCTTTTTCTTCCCGAGCGAGCGATCGAGCAGCGATTTACTGAACCGGTACCGGCCCCCGATCTTTGGCGCCTGGAGCTTTCCCTCCCAGATGTATCGGTAGAAAGTCGGCAACGTCAGCCGCACATACTTGGCGGCTTCTTTGGCGGTGAGAACATCGCTCGTCGCCCCACGAGATCTCCGTGCCATCAGCCATATCCTTTCCCCAACTGCGGCACCGAAGCGGCGCTCCACAGCAGGATTACCCGACGAACCTCCTTTCATCACGGCGCTGGCTGCGGACAGGATCCGATCCGTATCTGGGATGACCGTAGCATGTGCCCGTGAGAATTGGAGGCGAGTCACATGAGAATTTGCCGCTAGTTGAATGCTCGCGCGACCCCACGCAGATTCAAACATTCGCCACGAAGAATCAAGACCGGAGGCGCAGGGCCTCAAGCAATTGTGAATGAATCGACCTTAGCGAGGTCGCTCTTATTGCGAGACGGGAAGTCCGCTGAAATAGTACGACGAGATCGCGGCCGTGACCGCGACGTTGAGAGAGTCGATTCCTCTGGCCAGGGGAATTGAATAGGCGCGTGACGCAGCGGCAACAGAAGCCGGAAGCAAGCCCTTGCTTTCATTCCCTACGGCAATAATGGATCGAGGCGCACGCGCGGTCAGGCTCTTGAGATCGTCGGCCCCAGGCGAAGATACGACGGCAGCATAGAGGACGCACTCTGCCGCTATCAGAGAAGGCAGTTCAGTTCCTTGAAAGACCGGAAGGGTGAGGACCGCGCCCGCTGTGCCCCGCACCACCTTCGGATGAAAACAATCGACCGAATCGGGGCTCAACCATACCCCGGAGAGACCGAGTCCCGCAGCCGTCCGAATAATCGTGCCGACATTCGTTGGGTCTTGAAGGCGTTCGCCATACACACCCAGCACTCGCGCCTGGTCTAGCACGCCGCTCTCATTCCATGTCGGCAAGTGGACAACCGCGAGAATGCCCTGCGGCACATCCACATCGGACAGCTTGGCGAACGTCTCATCTGAACAGGAATATTGCGGAGCCCGCACGGCACTCCTGGCGGCGCGGCTCTCCGGGTCTTCCAGCTCAAGGTATCGTGTCGAAACCGTCAGGCTGATGATCTGCTGTGAAAAAGAGTCGATGAGATCGCGACAGGCATGGGTGCCCTCCATCACGAAGGCGTTTTCACTGAAACGGAACTTCTTATCCTGGAGGAGATGCCGAACCAGCGCCCCCTGGGCACGGGTGAGAGGGTGAAGAAGAGCAGGCACGTTCTCCCCTCTTACCGTGCGCGGTCAGGCTCGTGGAAGAAACTAGACAGAAAATTACCGCCGCTTCCGCTCGGACGCCGCTTCCGCGGCACGAATGCGCTGCGCTCTCGCCTTAGCCCGCTTGAGTAAGGTGAGTTTTCCGCGCGTCCGGTCTTGCTCGGTCTGCAATTGTTCAAGTTGCGATTTAAGGTGGGCCTTCTCTTGTTTATGCAAATCCGCGCATTCGGCTTTCGACAGAAGCTTCCAATCGCCAGTATTGCCTGCCCGTTTAATCCGAGCGTCCAGCGATTCGCGAAGCTGGCGCGCCCGCATGGTCATCAGCGACTTGAGCGCCTGTTGACGACGCTGCACTTCTTCTTCTTCTGCCATAATGCCGCGAATATCCGTTCCCAACATGTTTCCGCCCTCCTTGCAAACAAAGACCTACGTTCGGACGGGCATATTGTACCTGAATTCACCCCTTACCTTCCACCCGACAAAAGCAGACATAAGTCGTTGATGTGCCTATACTTTCAAAAATACATGCCAGAGAAGGTCGCTTGCGGCAGAATCTGGACTTCTATATCATCGGCAGATGCCTATCGGTGTCCTCATACAAGCCTGGCGGCTCTCCCGGAAGCAATCCCTCGAAGCGCTGTCAAAAACGGCCGGCATCTCAACCTCCCTTTTAGAGGAAATTGAGACCGATCATACAGACCCTTCTGCCGCGACCATTGAAGCCCTGGCAACAGCGCTTCGTATTCCACCCTCATGGTTGTTCGATACACCGACGGCGTTCGATTGCCTCTTCAATGAATCGGGCGATGACGAACCGCCTCCCGCCGAACAAGCCGACCCGGTTACCCAACGCATTCTGACCGGCTCCCGCATGGACCGGTCGCTTTATGTCATGCTGACCGCGCTAATGCAGGCGGGAGATCCGAAGCTCCTCCGCGCGGCGGAAATGAGCCTTCGCAGCCTTGTCAAGCAATCACGCCATGCCTCTGTCCCCTGGCAAGACCGATCCCCCGGACATTTCGAGCCGCCCAGCGACTAATAGCGGCATCGATACCGAAGCCGCCGCGCAATAGGCCCCCGCAGACGGACGTTCTCAACCGCCCGGCTAAAAGATTTGCAGGATGAGACATTTCAGATAGCGCGTCTCCGGCATACTCGCCAGGATTGGATGGTCGCCGCTCTGGCCACGTTGCTCGATCAATCGGACTTCACGCTTAGCATCCCGCGCGGCCAGCCGTATGGCATCCCAAAATTGTGCGTCAGAGATATGATGCGAGCAGGAGCTCGTCACCACAAACCCTTCCGGTTTCGTGAGTTTGATCCCCAGCAGATTGATATCCTTATACCCAGTGAGGGCCTTCGGCACAGCCTGTTGGCTTCTGGCAAATGCCGGAGGATCGAGCATCACCATATCGTAGCGCTTCCCGCTCTTGGCCAGCGCTCGAAGTTCGTCGAACGCATCTCCCGCGCGATACCGGCAGCGCGACTCGACGCGATTCCGGCGCGCATGCTCCTGTGCAATCGCCAGAGAATCTTCGCTGACATCCAGCCCCTCGACCGATGTGGCACCGGCTAGCGCCGCGTGAATCCCAAACGCGCCCGTATGGCAAAACGCCTCCAGTACCTCGGCGCCGTTCGCATATCGCGCCGCCGCCAGCCGATTTTCCCGTTGATCGCAAAACCACCCAGTCTTTTGCCCGAACTCCATATCCACACGAAAGACCGCCTGCCCCTCGGTAATCTCGACCGTCGTCGCGCCGCTCCCTTTCGCAAATCCTCGTTCCAGCGGCAATCCCTCAAGAGTTCGGCTCTTGGGATCGTTCCGAAGATAGATCGTCTTCAAACCGGTGACCTCTGCCAGCAGGTCGGCCAGCATCGCTTTCCGGCGATCCATCCCGAACGCCAGCGTCTGCATCACCAGCGCCTGATCGTACCGGTCGACGATCAAGCCCGGCAGACGGTCGCCTTCTCCGTGGATCAACCGATACGCCGTGGAATTCGTCACAATCCGCTGCCGCAGCCGCACCGCGTGGCCCATTCGTTCAAGCCAGAACTGCCGATCGATCGGAATATCGTCGAACGTCAGAAAACGAACCCGGATCTTGGACTCCGGATTGTAGAATCCCCGGCCATAGAATCGTCCAGCGGGCGTAACCACATCGACCACATCGCCGGCAACCGGCTGACCCTCGACCTTCGCCGCATGACCGGCATAGAGCCAGAGATGGCCGGGCCCCTCTCGCCCCATCCGATGCAGTAATGTCACGCGCCCAGTGGATGTCTCAGCTTGTGTCGTCATGTGTCACTTATCCAGCTTGGGACCCTGAAAGGTCAAGGGGGGATTCCTCGCATTCTCTGGCGCGCCGAACCAGGACTTGACGCTGCCCGAATCAGTGTGATGTGCTGCGGTGACAGCATCGGCTCATAGCCGCCTCCTGGGGGATACGCATGATTCAACCGGCAACGATCGGAACGGCGGTACTCGACCGGCTCCACCGCTTGGGAGTCCGGCACATCTTCGGCATTCCAGGCGACTATGTCCTGTCGCTCTATCAATTGATCGAGGCGTCGCCCATCGCGCATATCGGAACGACCAGAGAAGACTGCGCGGGCTTTGCCGCGGATGCCTATGCCCGCATCAACGGCATCGGCGCCGCCTGTGTCACCTATTGCGTCGGGGGGCTCAACACCGTCAATGCGATCGCCTGCGCCTACGCCGAGCGGTCTCCCGTCGTCCTGCTCACCGGATCGCCGGGGCTCTCCGAACGCGCGCGCACGCCCTACATGCACCATATGGTCAGAGACTTCTCCACCCAGCGGGACGTGTTCGAACAAATGACGGTCGCCGCCATCACGCTCGACGATCCCCTGACGGCCGAGCGAGAGATGGATCGCGCCTTTGCCGCCCTGCTGCGCTATCGCCGCCCCATCTATATTGAAATCCCCCGCGATATGGTCCACGCCCCGTTGCGGAATGGCGGCAACCTGACCCGCGTCGACGATGCGCCCGGCGACCAAGCGGCGCTGGCGGAAGCCATCGGCGAAGTCCGCGCGATGCTGTCGTCCGCGCAACGCCCGGCCATCTTGGTCGGAGCCGAGGTGGGACGGTTCGGCTTGCATGACGATCTGGCGCGGCTGGTCGAACGGCTGAATATCCCCGTTGCCTCCACCTTGCTGGGAAAATCCGTGATTCGAGAAGACCATCCGCTCTATGTCGGCGTGTACGGAGGGCTGATCGGCCGCGATGAGGTGCAGCAATTCATTAACGAGTCCGATTGCCTCCTAATCCTCGGATCGATTCTCTCCGATGTCGAAGATATGGATCTTCACTCCCCGCTCATGACGGAAGGCCGCACGATCCACGCCACCGCCGACCGCGTGACCATTAAACATCACCGGTACGACACCATCCTCTTTCAGGATTTTGTGCGCGGACTTGGCGAATCTCCGCTGCCCAGCTTTGCCTCGCGCGCGCTGCCGGTCCCGTCGATCCCTGTCAGCCCGCCGCTAGACCCCAAGGGGCCCATCACGCTCCGCGGATTATTCAGCCACCTCGACACCGTCCTGAACGACCGGACGCTGGTGATCGCGGATGTGGGAGAGTCGCTGTTTGCCGGCGCCGATCTGCATGTCCGCCGCCGGTTTGAATTTCTCTCCCCCGCCTATTACACCTCCATGGGATTCGCCATTCCCGCTGCACTCGGCGCCGTCTGCGCCGATCCCACGCTCCGCCCGATTGTGCTCGTCGGCGACGGAGCCTTTCAGATGACCGGAACGGAACTGTCGAGCTGCGTGCGCTACGGACAGGCTCCCATCGTCATCATCCTCAACAACCACGGCTATTCCACCGAACGCGAAATTCTTGAAGGCCCGTTCAACGATATTCACGAATGGCAGTACGAGCGCATCTGCGACCTGGTCGGCGGAGGTGTGGGCTCCCGTGTCGCGACGCAGCAAGACTTTGAGCAGCGCGTCGCCGCCGCGCTGGCCGACTCCACGCAGGTGCATGTGCTCAACGTGTTGCTGGACCCGGCCGACCGCTCTCCCGGCATGGTCCGCCTGGCCCGCCGCCTGGGCAAAAAACTCTCGACAAAGACCACGTAGGTAAATGCTCTAGCCTGCACACTTCCGACTTGAACTGTCCCGCCATGGGGAGGATAATTCCCCGCACGGACTGCCATGAAACGCACACCTCCACAATGGGTCATTTCGTCGAGTGTGGCAGCGCTGACTGTCGCGCTCTTGCTCGTCGATCTCCGCACCCCGCTGGGGGTGGCCAATCACATCCTCTACCTCGGCCCCGTGCTGCTCTCGCTGCTGTCCCAGCAGCGGCGATTTCCCTTCATCATCGCCGGCACCGTCACGGCCCTGATCGTTATCGCGGGGCTGATGAGCGAGAATCCGCATAACTTGCCGCTCTGGATGCCTATTTCCAATCGAGCCTTCAGTATCTGGGCCATGTGGGTGCCCGTCTGGTATTTTCGTCAACGCCGAGACCATGAGCTCCTTCTCCAGCGAATGAATACCGAACTGGAAACGCGTGTGTGGGATCGGACGCAACAACTCGCCATGGTGAACGAGGCCTTGGTCGCCGAAATTACGGAGCGCATCCACACCGAGCGCTCTCTCAAATTCAGCCGCCAGGAATTAACCCGACTGACGTCGAAACTGATTCAAGCCCAAGAAGACGAGCGGCGGAGAATTTCCCGCGATCTCCACGATGACATCAACCAACGGCTGGCGCTCCTGTCCATCGAACTGGAAGGGGTTCAGCGGCAACAGCCCGCGCCCATGCCGCCAGTCTCCCACGCCATCCGGTTAATTTCAGACCGCGTGGCCGAACTGTCCGAAGACGTGCGCCATCTCGCCTATCACTACCACCCGTCGATTCTTGACGATCTCGGCCTCTCGATCGCCCTTCAGCGGCTGGTGGAGGAAATCGCCTCCCGCAACCATCTCGACACCCACATCACCTGCCACGATATGCCAAAGACGGTTTCTCAGGACATCGCCACCTGCGTGTATCGCATCGCACAAGAGAGCCTGACCAATGTCGTCCGCCACGCAAAAGCGTCGCGGATCGACGTGGCCTTGACTCAATCCAGCATAGGCCTGCTCTTCACCATCACTGATAATGGTGTAGGATTCTCTCCGGACCCTCGGCGAACTGAATCCGGAGGCCTCGGCTTGTTGAGCATGAAAGAGCGGGTGGCCCTGATTGGAGGCACGTTGACGATCGACTCCGACAACGGCACCGGCACCAAGCTGCAAGCCAGCATTCCCTTGATGGAGGAAACGTGACAACACCCCGAGTCCTGCTGGCCGACGACCATACGCTGGTCCTCGACGGCTATCGCAAATTACTGGAGGAATGCTGCGACATTGTCGGCGCGGCTGAGGACGGGCGCACGCTGTTGAAGCTGGCCCAGCAATTCCAGCCGGACATTGTGACGCTCGATATCTCCATGCCGCACCTAAATGGCATCGACGCCGCCCGCAAACTCCATAAAGATTTGCCGAATACCAGAATCATCTTCGTCACCATGCATGCCGACCAGGCCTATGTGACCGAGGCCTTTAAAGCAGGCGCCACGGGCTACTTGCTCAAACGCTCGGCGGGGTCAGAGCTGGTCCAGGCGATCCAGGCTGTAATGGGCGGGCACACCTATATTACCCCGCTCATTGCCAAAGGATTGGTGCAATCGGCTGTAACCGGTCGCACGCCATCCACCAAACGCGGCGACGCGCTGACACCCCGCCAGCGGGAAGTCCTGCAATTGGTGGCTGAAGGGAACACGGTCAAAGAAATTGCCACCGCACTCGACATCTCTCCTAAAACCGTCGAATTTCACAAGACCCAATTAATGGATCAGCTGGACCTCCACACCACCGCCGAACTCACCCGCTACGCACTGACCCACAGACTCATTTCATCGTAACGCTTGCCTCCTCGCGACTCAGCGCATTCAACCTAAGCCCAGGGATTTCCCCAGCTCTACCTGGGGACCTATCTAGTACTCCCTCCTCTTTCCTGGGCTTAAAATATCGACTACGGAGCATGGGTATACCAGGCGCGCGTATGCATTCTGTACTCATTATCTCCATGGAGGCGTGCTATGAAACGGACGCGTATTCTGCTGGCCGACGATCACCCGCAAATCCTTGAACTCCTCCGCGTCATTCTGGAGCCGGAATTTAAAATCGTCGGCGCAGCGGCGGATGGCGAAACACTTTTGCAATATGCCCGGGCACTGCAACCGGATGTGGTCATTTCCGATATTAATATGCCGAAAATGAACGGTCTCCAAGCTGCGCGAATTCTGAAAACCATCGCCCCCCATACCCGGATTATTTTTCTGACGGCCAATACCGAGCCTTCTTACAGGGCCTCGGCCTTTGCGGCGGGAGCATCCGGCTATCTGGTTAAAGGCGAGACCAGCGATTTGGTCGGCACTTTGCGGCCTCTGCTCAACGGCTTTTCCCCCGAGCCCTATGCTTCACCGGCGAAAGCCAGTCGATCAACGGCAACGACGGAAGGACCGCCGGCCCGATAGACAACGCCGGCGCAACGACACACACGATGGGATTCGTCGAGAGGATATTGCCATGGCTATCAACATGACGCGTTGCGGGTTTTGTCGACGCGCAATGGATCAGGAGTCACGGTTATTGGAAGGGTCTCCGCTCCGAGTGGAGCTTCTTCAGATCAAAGAAACCTATTGTCCTGACTGCGAGCGATTCTACCAGCAACTTGTCACGTTCGGACGCGGCCTAGCGCCCTCTCCCGTAAGGCACATGCCGGATACTCAGCCTCATGAGATTCCTCAAACAGCCATCACGATGAGAATCTCGACATAAAGCACGGATCTGCATGGCTCTCACCACACAGAGAAACACCGGCCGAATGGGAACGCACCGCGGGAAACGCTGCGCACGCGGTCAAAGGCCGGCTGCCCAAAAACTGCACGAGTCTTTTGTTCAGAAAGGCCCGCGATGAACGCGACGGCCCCACTCCAGCCGAACTCAATGACAGCACAAGATCTCAGCACAACAGCAGAGCCTGTAGCCCGTCGGCGCATTCTGGTAGTCGATCACGATGATGCCATCCGATTGTCGGTCTGCGCCCAGTTGACCCAGTGGGGATTCGACGCCGAGGGGGAAAATAACGGCGTCTCTGGACTCACACGACTCGCTCGCACATCTCCAGCTACAGCCTTTGCCGGAATGCTGCTTGAAATGGATATGCCGATCCTCGGCGGGATGGCCGTTCTACAGGAAATGAAAGATCGCCATCCCACCATTCCGGTGATCGTCATGGCGCGGGTGCCGCATATCGACAAACTCCGGAGTGCTGTCCGCCTGTGGGCGCAGGAATACATCGTGAAACCGCTCGACCAGGAGCTCTTAAAACGCAAATGCACCTCGGCATTCCACGCAACACTACCGGATTTGAGAGGATCCACACCGCCGATCCCGCACAGTCAGATCAATGGGCGATGAAGACCTGCCGACGAATCGCGTGGCATCGACTCCTGCGCGGTGCCATCCTGAACGGGGTTCGTCGATAGAGATGACTCACCCATTGGTCTGACTCTGGATACACCATAATGCCGCACACATACCCTATTGAGTCCGTTGCCCTGTCGCTTGCCCCAGGTCCTCCTGAGAAGGCAGGACTCGCCGACAGAACCGCCCAAGCTATGTCCATGAACTATTCACGACGCGCCCACATGACCCCAGAAAAAAGCACTTCCGATTCCCCTAATGTAGGAGCGCGACGGATAGAGAGACGCAGACATGACCGACCGAACCGATCAGCCGAACGCACAAATCATCCTCGTCATTGATGACGATCCGGATATTCGCAAGCTCCTCAAGCTGGCACTCAGCGAAGTCGGATATACCGTTCGAGAAGCCCAAGACGGAAATGCCGGGCTGGCGCTCGCCAAACAAGAACGGTGCGCGCTCGCCATTGTGGATCTGTTCATGCCAGGAAAAGAAGGGCTGGAAACGATCCTCGCCTTGCGGCGGGAGTTCCCGGCAATCAAACTGATCGCCATGAGCGGAGGCAGCGGCCATACCAATCTGCTGCCTGTGGCGGCATCCTTCGGCGCCGACCAGACGATCCATAAACCGTACGAACTCGACAGGCTGCTCGCATCGATCACGGCGCTGCTCAAGGAACGATGAGACCCGTTCGACCCATCGAATACCCAGCGCTGGCCCTGTGAAGAAAGGCACGACATGCACAGACGACATCCGGTGCGCTCCATCACGCATCGCGCAATCCGCGCCGTCCGGCTAGGAGGGGTATTCCTCGGAGCCTGTTTTGTGGCCGCTTGCGCGACCGCATCGATCGACACCGCTCCAGGGCATACCCGCTACATCCATATTCAGGATGCCGTGACTCCATCCCGCTTGGATGTCCATATCGGCGACGAAGTGCGCTGGCAAAATCTGCGCGACGAGCCGGTCACCATCAGCCTGCTCAGCCATCTCTCCGGATCGAGCGTCTCCTGCCAAACAGGCTTCTCTCGTTTCGGCTCGTTCGACGATACCGCCACTGTTCCACCGAACGCTTACGTCAGCCTCTGCTTTACTCGCAGCGGATCGATCCACTACAACGTCTGGCTCGATACCAAGGATCCGTTGAGGAGCATGACGCCCACGGCAAAAATCATCGTCTCCGCGCGTCCCACCTAACCATGGACCTGCTATACTCGTGGTTCTCACCGGAGTCCCGTACATGAGAATTTACTCTGTTCTTTCACGCATCGGCCTGAGCGCCGCGCTGTATGCCATCGCGCTGCCGGCGCCGCCCAGCTTCGCGTTGGAGCCGGCCCCATCCGCCTATACCCTCGACTCGATCCTCGACTTGGCCTTGGCAAAGAATCCGGCGGTCTCGTCCGCAGAAGGCACCATCGATCAACAGCGCGGTCAACAGACCGCCGCCGGCGCGTATCCAAACCCGACCGTCACCGGCTACATGGGGTACGGCGAAGTCCGTGACAACGGTCGCGCCGATATCCGGGAATCCCTCGCCCGCGAAAAGCTCACTGAATACAATGTGACCATCGGACAGCCGTTGGAATGGCCGGCGATGCGCGCGGCGCGCCAGAAGGTGGCCGACGCGGGACTGGCAACCGCCAACGCCGGCATGTCGGAAACCCGCTTACAGCTGACCACCCAAGTCAAGGTCGCATTCTACGACCTGTTGCTGGCCCAGCGGGATGCCGCGCTGGCGCAGCAAAATCTCGACACGGTCGAAAGCGTCACGCGAATCGTCAAGGCCCGCGTGAAATCGGGAGAAGCGCCGCAATTCGAATCGATTAAAGCCGAAGTCGAAGTGCTGAAAGCTCGTCAACAGCTCGCCCGCGCGGAGAACGCCGTGCGCGTTAATCGAGCCGTGGTGGACACGCTGACCGGCGGCGCGCTCGGACCGACCTATGTCATTCAGGGCGACTTCATGGGCATGTCGAAGGAAGTCCACCTGGATGAATTGATCGTTCGCATGGGCACCGAGCATCCGTCGATTCAACGGCTGTTGAAATCGGTCGAACAATCGGACTGGAAAATCGAGTTCGAGCGGCAATCGAGAATTCCCAGCGTGACCGTCAGCGGCAGCTACTGGCGCGAGATCGGCCGGGAAGCGGTGCAAGGAGGCCTGTCGATCCCCATGCCGCTCTGGTACCGCCGGGAAGGAGAAATCGCCGCGTCGCTGGGGTCCAAGCGGCATCACGAAGCCGAATTGCTGCGAACGCGCAACGAGCTGGCGAGAGCCATTTTCCAGCACTATCAAGATGCGCGCACCACGGCCGCGCTCATCGACGTATTCGACAAAGGGCTGTTGAAACAGGCTCAAGAGGCCTTGCGGCTCGCGCAGTTCAGTTTTCAGCAAGGCGCTTCAAGCCTCTTGGACGTCTTCGATGCCCAGCGCGTCCAACGCCAAATCCAGATGGACTACGCCCAAGCGCGGTATGAATTATCCGTCTCCTTGGCACACCTTGAACGAGCGATCGGTGGAACACTATGACGATACTCCAAGCTGGGCGCATACAGAGGAACAGGCGGTCGATGGCCAGGGAAGCGGGGCTTCGCCTGACCGCCGGCCTCCTGCTCTGCCTGGCCGCAATCGCCGCCGGATGCGACCAGTCTCCTAGCGATGCCGTGGCGGTCAAGACGCCCGTGGCGGCCGATGCGCCCGGACTGATTACCCTGTCCGCGGAGGAGATTTCCAGAATCGGGCTCGTCGCTCAACCGGCGTCTCGAAGCGACTTCCGCACCTATCGGGACTTTCCCGCGATCTTGCAACCGAACGAGCGCGCGATGGCGGACATTACCACCCTGGTCCGCGGGCGAGTCGTGGATGTCTATGCAGACTTGGGGCAACAGGTCGAAGCCAATGCCCTCCTGGCCATTCTCTACAGCAGCAACCTGGGTCTGGCGCAATCCGCCTATCTGAAGTCGCAAGCGAAACTCCATGTCGCCGAACAAGCCTATGCGCGAGCCAAATTTCTGTTGCAAGAACAAGTGATCGGCGAGGCGGAAGCGCAGCGCCGGCACGCGGAATTGCTCAGCATGCAGGCGGAAGCCCATGAGGCGCGCGACCACCTCAAGCTGCTCGGCATGAGCGACAGCGAGTTTCGCCGGCTCGACAAGAGCCGGGACATCCGTTCCCATGTGCCGATTGTGGCCCCTTTCGCCGGACGCATCATCGGGCGCAACCTGACCAGGGGAGAAGTCGTCGAGACCACGGAAAAGTTGTTCGTGCTCGCCGATCTCTCTGAAGTCTGGGTGCGCGCCAACATCCCTGAAAAAGACATTCCGTTTGTCCACGCCATCCATGCCGCCGGCGGCCTGCAGGCGGAGGTGCGCGTCAATGCCTATCCGCGGGAAACCTTCAAGGGCACAATCACCTACGTGGGAGATATCCTGGATCCCGCCACGCGCACCATGCAGGTACGGCTCGAACTCCCCAACCCCGAGGGACGGCTGAAACCGGAGATGTTCGCCACCATCCGTCTCTTCTCTGAATCGCAACCGGACCGGCTGGCCGTCCCGGAATCCGCGCTGCAACGAGACCAGAACCGGACCTTCGTCTTCGTGCAACGCACCGCGACGGAGTATGAAGTCCGCGAAGTCCAAGTCGGAGAATCCAACGGCACCCATAGCACCATCCTCGGAGGCCTCGCCGAAGGCGAGCCGGTCGTCACGCACGGCGCCTTTATTTTGAAATCCGAGTTCTTGAAGAAACAAGTCTGATGGTTGCCCGCCTGCTCGACATTTCACTCCGCCAGCGCATGCTCGTCGTGCTCGTCGCGGTCCTGCTCGGCATCGGAGGGCTCTACTCCTTTCGAACCATTCCGATCGATGCCTTTCCCGATGTCACCAGCGTGCTGGTGCAAGTCGTCACTAAAGCGCCGGGATTGTCCCCCGCCGAAGTCGAACGGCTGGTCACCTACCCGATCGAACTCCAGCTAACCGGCGTCCCCGCCCTGACGGAAATGCGTTCCTTGACCAAGGTCGGCCTCTCGCTCATCACCATCGTCTTCGACGATTCGATGGACATCAACCTTGCGCGCCAGTTAGTCCTCGAACGGCTGCTTGAAGCGAACGACGTGCTGCCTCCCGGTGTAGAACCGACACTGGTGCCGAACAGCACCGGGTTGGGCGAGGTGTTCCAGTATTACCTGGCCGACTCCCGCGTCCCCGCCCAGGACGAGGCTGTGACGCACCAGAGCCTGATCGATCAACGTACGATTCAGGACTGGGTCATCCGGCCGATGCTGAAAAGCACTCCGGAAGTGATCGACGTGAATTCCATGGGCGGCTTCGTCAAACAGTATCAAGTGCTGGTCGAGCCAGCCCTGCTGCGGAAATACAACCTCACGCTTCGAGAAGTCTTCAATGCGGTCTCGAGCAACAACGCCAACGCCGGCGGCAACATTCTCGAAAAGCATGACGAAAAATATATCGTCCGCGGCATCGGCTTGATCCGGTCGCTCGAAGACGTCGAACGCATCGTGATCAAGGAAACCGGCGGCACACCGGTCTTTGTCGGCGACGTGGCGCAGGTGTTGATCGACCACGCGGTCCGGCATGGCGCCACCGTGCTGAACGGAGACCGCGAAGTGGTGACGGGGATCGTCCTGATGCTGCGCGGCGGAAACGCCCGCGACGTCGTCGAAGGCATCAAGGCGCGCATTGCCGACATCCATGCCCGCAACCTTCTGCCGGAAGGCCTGAGTATTGTCCCGTTTTACGACCGCATCGAATTGATCACCGCCGCATTGAACACGGTCTATAAGTCACTGGGCGAAGGCGTCGTCCTGGTCGTCGTGGTGCTGGTCCTCTTCCTCGGCAACCTGCGCAGCGCATTGATCGTCGTCGCGACCCTGCTGCTCGCCCCCCTGGGCACGTTCATCGTGATGAACCAGGTCGGGCTCACCGCCAATCTCATGTCGCTGGGCGGACTGGCCATCGCCATCGGCATGATCGTGGACGGCTCCGTGGTCGTGGTCGAGAACGTCTACCGGCATCTCTCGGAGCATACCTCCGCGGCGATCCCGCGCCTTGAGCTGATTACCCGGGCGGTCAAAGAGGTCGGCCAGCCGGTCGTCTTCGGCATCCTGATTATCATTCTGGTGTTTCTGCCACTGCTGTCCCTGCAGGGGATGGAAGGCAAGATGTTCAAGCCGCTCGCCTACACCATTATGATCGCGCTCTTGATCTCTCTGGCGCTCTCGCTGACGCTCTCGCCGGTCCTCTGCTCTCTCATGTTAACTCGCGGCAGTGAAGAAGATCCTTGGATCGTTCGCTCGGCCAAACGTCTGTATGAGCCGTCGCTTCGATGGGCACTGGCGAACAGAACGCTGGTGCTGGGCATGGCTGTCGGCTCGCTGCTCGGCAGCCTGGCGCTGTTTCCGCTTTTGGGCAGTGAGTTCATCCCGATCCTGAACGAAGGCAGCGTCGCCCCGCAAACGATTCGACTGCCGAGCGTCTCGTTGCCCGCCTCGATCGAAATCGAAAAACGCATGCAGCAGGCCATCATGGAATTCCCCGAGGTGGAGATGGTGGTCTCGAAGATCGGCCGCACCGAACTGGGAAACGATCCGCAGGAACCGAACGAGAGCGATCCTGTAGTCCGCCTCCGTCCTTTGGACCAATGGACTACCGCGCGCACCATGCCCGAACTGATGCAGAAGTTCCGCGAGCGGCTGACCAATATCCCGGGCGCGACCTTCCTCATCAGCCAGCCCATTCAACAGCGGGTCGATGAGCTGATTTCAGGCGTCCGGACAGAAGCCACCGTCAAGCTCTTCGGAGACGACCTGGAAGTCCTGCGCAGCAAGGCCGAAGAAATCGCCAGCCAGCTGAACACCGTGCGCGGGGTGCGGGACATCAAGATCGAGCAGCTCTTCGGGCAGCCCTATCTCACCATCGACATCGATCGCGGAAAAATTGCGCGTCATGGCATCAACGTGTCCGATGTCCGGGACATCATCAGCACCGCAATCGGCGGCGAAGCCGCGACGCGCGTCTATGAGGGGCAGCAACGATTCGACCTAGTCGTCCGCTTTCCCGAGCAATACCGAGACAGCGCCGAAACGATCAGCAACATTCTGGTCACCGGCGGGGACGGGGCGCTGATTCCCCTCGCCGACCTTGGACAGGTCCGCCTGGAGGAAGGACCAGGACGGATCAGCCGGGAAAAACTTCAGCGGTATGTCTCCATCGGGTTCAATACGATGGGGCGCGACATCGGCAGCTTGGTCGCTGAAGCGCAGGAGAAAATCGCCACCCAGGTGGCGCTTCCCGCCGGATACACCGTCGCCTGGGGAGGCTCGTTCGAAAATATGGAACGAGCCATGTCCAAACTCCGGCTCATCGTGCCCATCACCATTGGACTGATCTTCCTTTTGCTGTACTCCACCTTCGATTCGCTGCGTCAGGCGACCCTCATTATTTTGAACCTCCCCTTCGCATTGATCGGCGGAGTGGTCGCGCTCTGGCTGACGGGGGAATATCTCAGCGTGCCGGCCTCAATCGGCTTCATCAACCTCTTCGGCGTAGCGGTGCTGAACGGAATCGTGCTGGTCTCCTGCATGAATGCCCTGCGCGAGGAAGGCGCCTCCCTGGACGAGGCGGTGACGTCCGGAGCCTTGCTGCGCCTGCGGCCGGTCCTCATGACCGCACTGGTCGCGTTGCTCGGGTTGGTTCCCCTCGCATTTGCCCATGGAATCGGCTCGGAGGTACAACGCCCTTTGGCGATCGTCGTCATCGGCGGACTCGTCAGCTCCACCTTGCTGACGTTGATCGTCCTTCCGATCCTCTATCGATGGATTGAAGGCTCTGCGCAACAGAGCCCTCAGCCGGCAGACAGCCTCCCCACCCTCGACGCTGCTCAGAAAGAGCATTAGTCCAGGGACGGCACATCGGATCGTCGAACCGTTCAAGTAACCTACACATGACAGGCCTTTCGTGACGAATCATCCGGCAGCCGCCAGACCATGAAGCTCACTCCCACCATCGAACAGGAATGGTCGCTTTTCGTGAGCGGCGGCACCTCGGTGGCTTTTCTCATCTTCGGACAGAGATGGCTGGGGGACCTGTCGAATCCCCTGTGGTTCGCGCTCATGTTCGCCTGGCTGTTTGCGGTCATTCTGCTGTCGGCCTTTGCGGTCGTCCGGCATGCCGAGAGTTTGGCCACAAAAATGGGCGAGCCGGGAGGCACGCTCATTCTGACGCTGGCCGTCACCGGCATTGAAGTCATGATGATCAGCGCCGTCATGCTGACCGGCAAAGGCAATCCCTCGCTTGCGCGGGATGCGATGTTCGCCGTCGTCATGATTGCACTGAACGGCATGATCGGCTTTTCTCTCTTGCTGGGGGGATTGCGGTATCACGAACAAACCTACAACCTGCAAGGGGCAAACGCCTTTCTGGCGGTGATCATCCCCCTGGCCGTGCTGAGCCTGGTCCTGCCCAACTTCACAGTGTCTTCCCCAGGCCCGACCTTGTCGCCTCGCCAATCGGTCGTGCTCACCATTATGTCGATCGGGCTCTACGCGGTCTTCCTCGCCATGCAGATCTCCCGGCATCGCAACTATTTCATCGCGCCGGCCTCGCCGGAACGGGAAGAAGCCTCCTACTGGCACTGCGCCTCCGGCGATCAAGACCGCTCGGCGGCACACCTGATGCTGTTGCTGGTGGCGCACCTGCTGCCGGTCGTGATCCTCGCCGGCCAGATTGCGGTCCCTATCACCCACGCTATCCATGAGTTGCACGCACCCCCGGCCCTAGCTGGGGTGCTCGTATCCGTGCTGGTCTTGTCGCCCGAGTCGATGAGCGCCGTGCGCGCCGCGATGAGCAATCAACTCCAGCGCTCCGTCAATTTGTTATTGGGATCGGTCCTAGCCACCATCAGTCTGACGATCCCCGCAGTCCTGACCGTCGGGTTTGTCATGGACCAGACCATCGTCCTTGGGCTCGACCCCGTCGGCATGACCCTGTTGCTGCTGACGCTCGGGCTCAGTCTCCTGACCTTTGCCAGTGCCCGCACAAACATCCTGCTCGGAGCGGTGCACCTGCTAATTTTTCTCGCCTATGTCATGCTGATTTTCGAACGATAGCCGGCTCCGATCTCGCGACCATGCGCGTCGCGAGATCGGATAACCCCTGCCGACATCTTCAGAGGAAGGACCGGAACCGATGGAATGGGTCTACTTGATCCTCGCGGGACTGCTTGAAATGGGTTGGGCGATCGGCCTGAAATACACGGAAGGATTTTCCCGTCCATGGCCCAGTCTCGGAACTATCGCCGCCATGATCGCGAGTTTCTATTTTCTTTCGCAGGCGCTGCGATCCATTCCTGTCGGCACGGGCTACGCCGTCTGGACTGGAATTGGAGCCGTCGGAACCGCGCTGCTGGGCATGGTCATCTTTGGAGAATCCGTCGCGCCACTCCGGCTATTGTCGCTGCTCCTGATCGTGCTGGGCATGATGGGGCTTAAATTGAGCGCGTAATCGGCTCTCCATATTATGCACTGCATCTCACAGCCTGGACAGATGCGCACCTCGCCATCCAATCTAGGGTATTCTTCTTCTTATCCACGGGATTTGCCTAGTTCATCGACGCCGCCCCACTTGCTATCCTATCGATACATATCGACGCCTGTTGGGTAACCAACAGCCTCGCCGCAGAGAAACCGCGTGGTCGTGCCTCGCGGACGAAGTCATTTCGATTTCCGTGAAGGTCTCTCTCCCATGCAGGTGGCTGGGGTGAAGGCTTTCACCGTCGCCTCTTCACTGGCTACACAGACATCCCTCTCCATGGCCGCCCGGCAAGGAAGGATGTTCCACTGTAATACCGCCAGGAAATCAAGGCATTGCTGTTACCCATCGCCACGACCCACATGAGGGAACCGAAGCGGCGCGAGCATTGCTTCTTATTTTCTAAGAAGGCGAGCAAGAATCTCCCCCATTCCATCCCGCTTGCTCGCCCATGACAGACAGGGAGGAATCGCATGTCTGACTTTCATCAAAACGGCGTCGTAACCGTGCTGCATCGGCTCGGCAAACCGAACCTCGAACAGCTTGAAGCGGAACTCCAACAGCATGCCGCGACAAATCCGATTGCCCTCGTCCTGCCGTCTCTCTATTCGGAGCTCCAGCGGCCGGCGCTCAGGAAGATCGTCGATACGCTGACCGAGGTGCGCTATGTGAACGAGATTGTCATCTCGCTGGATCGGGCATCGGCGCTGGAGTTTCGCCTGGCCAAAGAATACTTTTCAATTCTCCCGCAGCGGGTCCGCGTGATCTGGAACGACGGAAGCCGTATTCAACACATCTTGAAACTCCTGACCGACAATGCCATCGACGTCGGCCTGGCTGGCAAAGGCCGCGGCTGTTGGACCGCGTTCGGCTATGTCCTCGCCCGTCACCAGAGCAAAGTGCTCGCGCTGCACGACTGCGATATCATGAGCTATGACCGGCAGTACCTCGCCCGGCTCTGCTATCCCATCGCCAATCCCAATCTTGGCTACGAATTCGCCAAAGGCTATTACAGCCGGATTACCGACCGTCTCCACGGCCGTGTGACTCGGCTGTTCATCACGCCGCTCCTCCGCAGCCTCCAACAGCTGGTCGGCACCCACTCCCTCCTAACCTTCCTGGACAGCTTTCGCTATCCGCTCGCCGGTGAATGCGCCATGGTCAGCGATCTCGCCTGGATCAACCGCATTCCGGGAGACTGGGGCCTCGAAGTCGGCGTCCTCGCCGAGGTGTACCGCAACTGCGCCCTCCGCCGCGTCTGCCAGGTCGATATTGCCGATGCCTACGAGCATAAGCACCAAGATCTCTCCGCGGATAATCCCGAGGCCGGCCTGTTAAAAATGTCGGTCGATATTACGAAAGCGCTCTTTCGAAACTTGGCCAGCGACGGCGTTATTCTCTCGGACGGCCTGCTGAAAACGCTCCGCGCCACCTATCTCCGAGCCGCGCAAGATGCGATCAGTCGCTATGAACACGATGCGACGATCAACTCGCTCCAGTTCGACCGCCATCAGGAACGCACCGCCGTCGAGGCGTTTCTGAAAGGCATGAAACTCGCCACCCAGAGTTTCATGGAAGATCCTCTGGGCGTCCCGATGATCTCTAATTGGAGTCGCGTCGTCGCCGCCGTCCCCGATGTGTTTGGACTGTTGATCGATGCCGTCGAGAGCGACCACGAATGGGAACCGGCCAGCGAGCTGGCCCACACCCAGCAACACACCCCTTTCACAAAGACGTTATAACCGATGCAGACGACACCCATGACCAATACGACCGTCACTCCTCTTGCAGTTCAGACCGAACAGGCCGTCGAGCAGATCGGCACCGCGGACCTGCTCGTCGGAATTCCAAGTTTCAACAATGCCGACACCATCGCGCATGTCGTGCGGGCCATCCGAGCGGGCCTGGCGAAATACTTCCCGGAGCGGCGGGCCGTCTTGGTGAACTCCGACGGAGGATCGACGGACGGGACTCCGTCGATTGTCGCCGACACCTTAGTCGATTTCGATGTGCTGTTTATCGGCGACCGGCAGAGCCCGCTTCATCGCATCGTCACGCCTTATCATGGAGTCCCCGGCAAGGGGAGCGCGTTCCGCACAATTTTCGAGATCGCCAAGCGCCTGAATGTCCAAGCCTGCGCGGTGGTCGACTCAGACCTTCGCAGCATCACGCCCGAGTGGATGGAACTGCTCCTGCGTCCCATTGCACAAGAAGGCTTCGACTACGTCGCGCCCTTCTATCAGCGCCATAAGTACGACGGGACGATTACGAATAGCATCGCCTATCCGTTAACCCGTGCGCTGTACGGCTATCAAGTGCGCCAGCCGATCGGAGGCGATTTCGGATTTTCTGGCGAGCTGGCCAAGCATTACCTGAACAAACATGTCTGGGAATCCGACGTGGCCCGCTTCGGCATCGATATCTGGATGACGACCGAAGCCCTGACCTGCGGCGCGCGCGTCTGCCAAAGCTTCTTGGGTGCGAAAATTCACAACCCCAAGGACCCGGCATCCGATCTGTCCGCCATGCTGGCTCAAGTTACCGGCGCGCTGTTCAGTTTGATGGAGACCCATCCCTTGACGTGGATCCCGGTGAAAGCGTCTCAGCCGGTGCCGCTCTTCGGATTTCAATACGAAACGGGCGTGGAACCGATCCAGGTAAAAGTCGACCGGATGCTGGAGGTCTTTCAGCAAGGGCTGCAAGACCTCCAGCCCATCTGGAGCCGCATGCTCTCGGAAGAGAGCCTGACCCAACTCCACGCGTTGCAGAACCTGTCTGCATCGGCCTTCCAAATGCCGGATGCCCTCTGGGTCCAGGTGATCTACGATACCGCCCTCGCCTATCACGCCGGGGTGCTGCCGAAAGACCACCTATTAAAAGCGCTCACACCGCTCTATCTCGGCCGCACTGCCTCATTCGTTCTGCAAACGCAGGGACTGACCACCCGCGAAGCGGAACACCATATCGAAGCCTTGTGCCAAGCCTTCGAGTCGCAGAAGAACTATCTCGTGACACGATGGTCGTGAGCCGCAGCCAGGCCCGGCATGAGGAGGAAAGGAGACCATTATGAATTCACAATGGATCGAGACGTTACTGGAACCCATCACGGTCCTCGGCCGGCACACACTGGATATCATCCCCAATGTATTGGCCATGGGACTGCTGCTGCTCGCCGGCGTCGCCACCGCCTGGTTTGCCGGTCACGCCGTCGAGCGGTTCCTCCGCGTGATCGGACTCGACCGAGCCAGCGACCGGCTGGGCCTAACTTCCACCTTCCTGCGAGGAGGAATCAAGTCGGCTCCCTCCTATCTCATCGGACGGACGATCCACTGGTTGATTCTATTTTTCGCGGCGATTGCCTCGCTTGAGGCGTTGCATATCGACTCCCTTAGCCAATTGGCCCACGCGACAATCGCCTATATTCCGCATCTCGTCATCGCCACGCTGATCGGCATTACGGGCTACCTCATCTCCAACTTTGTCGCGCAGGGAGTTCTGATCGCCGCAGTCAATGCCGGCCTTCCGCCAGCCCGGTTGATGGCTTCGGCGGCCCGTTGGACAATCCAGTTGCTGAGCGTCGCCATGGCACTTGAGCAACTGGGCATTGCGGAACACATTGTGGCGGTCGGGTTCGGCATTACCTGGGGCGGCATTGTCTTCGCCGCGGCGCTAGCGTTCGGGTTGGGAGGCAAGGACCTGGCAAGGTCGTTTCTTGAACGCCGACTGACCGCGCCAGGGCATGGACCGAGTCACGATGATGTCCGCCACCTTTAAGGCCTCTATGCGCCCTCATTACCTTGTCTTTACAGACCTGGACGGCTGTCTGCTCGACAGCCTGACCTATTCCTTCGAGGCGGCGCGCCCGGCCCTCGAACGGCTTCAGGCGAACCATGTTCCCATCGTCCTGGTCTCCAGCAAGACCCGCGCGGAAATCGAACCGCTTCGACAACGCCTTAACCACCATGGCCCGTTCATCGTGGAAAACGGCGGCGCCATATTCGTGCCGCTCGATACGTTTAGATTCCCGCTCGATCGGGCGCGGCGGCGAGCAAACTACCACGTCATTGAGCTCGGAACACCCTACGCCATGTTGCGCGATGTTCTCAAGCAAATCGAGGACGCCGTCGGCACGCCGTTGATCGGATTCGGGGATCTTTCGCACAATGAGATTATCGAGCTGACCGGATTATCTCCTGAAGCCGCGCGGCAAGCCACGCTTCGCGAATACGACGAGCCCTACCTCGTGCAAGGCCCCGCCTCGATTGCCACAGAAGTCTGCCGCCAAATCGTCGCGCGTGGGTTGCAGTGGACAAAGGGGGGGCGGTTTTTTCACCTGACCGGACTCACCGACAAAGGCCAGGCTGCGCTGACGCTTCTCCACTATTACAAGCGTCAATGGAGGATGGATGGACCGCTAGACGATATTGAGACGGTGGGAATTGGGGATAGCTTGAACGATCTCCCGCTCCTGCTCGCCGTGGATCATCCCGTGCTGGTGCAGAAACCGGACGGATCGTACGATCCCGACATCCATGTCCCGCAGCTGATTCGCGCCCAAGGCGTCGGGCCGGTCGGATGGAATCAGGCGGTGCTGGACCTCTTGAAACTCGCCGCCTGAGGACCGCGCCGCCACACGAGGCACCTCCATGCCATGGAGCTTACTTCTTCGACGCAAACACCGCAGCATCGCAGGAAAGATACTTGATCTGTTTGATCGGAACCAAGATCATTTCCCTCGGCGACTCCACGTAAATAAACTCCTGGTCTTCCGACAACCGGTGGCTGACCGCATCCTTGACCAGCAATTCCTGATTGTCCCCAAATACGATTTTCACCCAATAATGCATAGCGCAGCTCCTTACCACAAAGACGGTATCGACCGGACAGGCCAACCAGCCCTCCGAAGACGGCGGATTATACTGACCCATTCAAGACGGTGGCAACTTGCCAGCCGGGCCACAGCTGAGTAGAGTGCGAGTCTGTTCTCCCGTATTGCAAGGAGTCTTCGATGACCGGTGTGCGTCACCCGACTATCCTCATGTTGTTGCTGTTGATCGGCTCGACTCTGCCGTCCGTCATCAGCTTGGCACAGGTGGTTGGAGACGAGGCCGAATTGGTCCGGCTCCAGTCGAAAGCGGAAGATGCGATTGGGAATGACGATGCAGATGGAGCCGCGATGATGATGGGGCGGGCCGCATTGCTCGCCGCTCAACTCGGCAAACGAGAGGCCGGATGGAAGACGGCATTCCGCAAAAGCCAGGAAGCGCTCTTCAGGTCGCAAGAACATACCTACCGAGCCATGGCGCTCTTTCGACGAGCCGGCGGGCAATTGCCAGCGTCATCGGGAGTCTGCGGCAGCCTGGCCCTCGCTCGCACAAGTCTCAGCCATGTAACAGAGCCGGATCTGCCCGCGCCGCAAGACGCCCGCCCCCTTGAGGAGGCCAAGCGTCTTTACGCATCTGCCGATAACTGGCGCCAGGTGATCGACTCCATGATCGCCGAATACCAATGTCTCTAACCGTGTCCCTGCCGCTAGTCGGCTTCCGGATTAATGATGTGCAGGCCGGCCGTCTTCGACGCCGCTAACAACTGCGCATCGGCACTCACCACCGTCAGGCGCAATGGCTTCAATTCTAGCGCCAGCGCCAGATGCATGATCTGCGGCGTCCGAAGAAAAGGGTACTCCAAGGCCAATTCTTTGGTCGCTAGGTACGTCCCCATCGTCGGTGCGATAAATTCAAAGAGGCCGGCTTTGGATTCCAGCTCAAATTTATACAAGACCGAATAACAATCATCCCGGGTGATCTCTCCCTGCTGGGCGCGATTGGACAGCGTAGCGTAAAAATCCGTCACGGTCCAGGTCGGCAGAATGGCGATTTTCCCGCGCTTGACCATCAGCTTATTGACGACGCGCGTGCCCCGTTCCATGCTGTAGCGCTTCACCAGCGCCGTGGAATCGAAATAGTAGTATGGCATCCGTCACACCCTCCCCTTCATAATCAAGGCGGCCAGCGGCCCCTGGAGCTTCGAGAGCCGGTCCTGCAACTCGTCCAGCGGCACATCTTCATACCCCTGCTTGCGCAGCGTATCGGCCAAATTGCCTTGATTGAACGACGCCGTGTCGTCCTTCAGCCGGTCGCCTAGCTTGCGCTTGGCCATCCGGCTCGACAGCTTCCGTCCGGGCTTCGTCAGTCCGCGTCCGCGGCTCCGTGGGGCGCGACCCATCGTTTTCTTTGTAGACTGTGTCACGGTATTGGGTTCCTCCTCGTTAAAATGAGCGTGGGCTCGATCCCGCCGGATTCGCCGGGATGGGTTCTCTCGGGCACCCGGCCGGCGAGAGCGCCTGGCCCGGCAAAGGCGCCTCTCCAAATACATGAGATGCGATCGCTTTGGCAAGGTCTGCGGAAAATTCTTGTTGGATAACCCGTAGGGCTTTCCCGGTGGCCTCGCGGTCAGAGAGATGTCCTTCCTTCCCTCCGCGCGACACCGCGCCGACCACGCGCTGCGTCGCGGACTCCACCACATCGAAATCGCTGCACCACCGCACATACTTAAATTGTGGGTCTCGCACATCGATCGGCCAGATGCGCACGGTGCCACGCACTAGCAATTCGCTGCCAGCCTGTTGGGCGGTCACATGCAGCCCCTCGCGAATCAGTCCTTCCATGAGCGATCGTTGAATCGGCTCCGCATGATCCCCCGTCACTTCGACCGCAAGCACCAGGTTCGTTGAAAGAAACTGATCCAGTTCATTCGTTAATTCGTTTACGCGATAAGCCGCCGGAGTCCCCTGACCGGACGATCGGATGACGCGCAGATCCGCATTGAAGGCTTCACGCAGCACCAGATTCTTCGCCGCGCGGCGGAGGTCTCTCACTTTCGCCAACTTGTCGGTGGTCTGCCTAGCTTCAAGCAAATCGGCCTCAATCGTCCGATCCAGCTCTCGCATCTTATCCATCATCGCCGTCTCGCCCTGGCCGCGATGCATTCCCGCCAGCGCATAGTGCATTCTCTGATGCGAGTCGTACCATGTATCGAGGATCGTCACATTCTCGAGCACTTTGTCGGTGGACACATTCGTCACCTGATCGAGCGTCAACCGCCGCTCGGTATTCGTTGCCCCCCGGTTCTCGATGAGTAGATACGACTCCCAATCCTTCGCCTGCGCGGCGACCTCGGCCTTAAAAATTCTTGAGACGGCGGCATACGCCTGATCGGACGCGGCGCTCTTGCTTGAGGCCTGTCCTGCACCCAGTAGATATTGAGCCGATGAATACTCTGCGCTCGTCCCATCCACCCACGCCGGCTTCGACTTCCCTCCAAACCAAGCACAACTCGAACAAGCCATTCCTGCAACGAACAACAGGCCCAGCGGCAACAGAACCTCGCGCTTCAGGCTGGTCAATGCTCTCATTGAATCACCCGTTGAATCATGACCATTGTTTGCCCCGGAGCAAGCGTGAGCGTGCGACGGCTCTCCGCCGCTGGCCCGGGTCCCCGCCCAGTCAGCTGCACCGACGCCTCATACTGCCCCGGCTCCACCCACACGCGGGCGATATGAATTTCATCCGGAAGCGTCTGCCAGCTGCGCTTATCGGCCTCTTCCGAGGCCACCGCGAATCCTTTGGTCAGCAGGCTCACCAGCAGTCCGACCCACGGCGCTGCGTCTTTCCCCGCCGCTTGCTGCGCCCCGCGCGTGGCTCCTTCTGCCATCGCAAACTTGGCCGCGGCGCGCGCCACTGCTTTAACTGCGATGCCGGGCAACCGATCGGACAGGCTTTTGTCAGTCAATGCTGAAATATTCTGCCCCAACTCGGTAGAGACCTTCACCTGCCGGCCGGTCTCGCCGACCAGCGTCAACTGCTCGACAGGCACCTGTGTTTTCTGTGTAATTAATCGAGGTAACGCCACCCGCACGACACGGCCATTGAGGCCATATAAGACACTATCGACACCCCGGTTCTGATGCCTGGGCGACTGAGAGAACCCACGATTCAACAGCACGAGCTGCAAAGCATCCAAACTGATCGGCAAGTCGAGAAAGCGGTCCTCCTTGCGGGGAGCGCGGCCATTATAGCTGATCAAGACCACTTGGGCGAGACCTCGCTGCGCCGCGCTCGTCTGCCAGACCGTGTCGGGAAAGAGCCGCCGATACTCTTCAAACTCGTTGGTGAAATGCAGCGCTTCCGCAGTCCGAAGCAGATCCGCGCGCAATTGAGCCGGCACCGGCGTATGCGACCAACTTCGATTCGCCTCGTAGGCGTCATAGGCTTTCCGATAGGCAATGAACGCGTCATTCACGTCGTCTTCCGCCTCATACAGAATGCCGGTCAGATACCGGGCAAACCCATCCTCTCGATAACCCGCCTTGTCCTTGACCTTATCCGTGAGCACATTGAGCCGGTGATCGATCCGGCGAGCTTCCACCAACGCCTCTTGAAGCTGCCCCTGCGCGGCATAGTTCAAGGCCTTGACGACATTGATCATCACATGTTCGTAGGGATCGCCCTCATAGAATAGCGCGTTGTCATTGGTCAGAAACGCCGCCGTCTCGGAACGAATGGTTCTCGTATAGAGCCGCTCGACTTCCTCCTCGGCTTGCTCCAAGACGGCATTGCTCTGCTGGTAGTCGCCGGCCAGCTGGAGCGTCATCCCGCGATCCATGCCGTACAACAGGCGGCTCTTCTCTCCGTAGGATTGTTCAGCTTGTTGCACAATCGCATCTGCTTGCTTGGCATCGCCTGCCGCCAGACTCTGCTCGATTAACAGATAGCGATTCACGGAAGGACCGCAGGCGGTCAACAGCAGCACCGCGGCAAGGGCAGCGAATCGAAGGGATAAACGGACAGCGCGCCACGGCGCCGGAAGACTGGGGGCAACACGTGAGAGGAGAGGGCTCAACAGAGTCTGGAGCCTAGAAAATGGTTCGTTTCTTTTCGATGACCTTCTTTATTTTCTTCTGCCCGTACCACACCTTGGCATTGCTCTCCAGGTCGATCATCTGAAGATCCACTTGATAGAACACCGCCTTCGTCCCGTCCAGTTCGTCGAGGATCGTCGAAATCGTCCCCTTCATCATGTAATCGGCGCCGATTTCTTTTCCAGGCGCCTTTTGCGTATCCTCGCGGGAATACATCGCCTGCTCTTTGCGCTCGGTCCTGAGCTCCTCGCGCTCGCCCTTGCCGGCGACGAACGTCACTTTCTGGGAATTCGTCAGCTCACGCTCAAGGTCAGTTACAAACGTCTGGATGCTGATGTGCTCATGACTGCTGTTCAAGATCGTGCCAACCACAACCACGGGCTGGCGATGCTTGGCTTGGGTAAAGTTGCCGAGCCAGGGATAGTCGAGCGATTCCTTGACCATGGTCTCAGCCACCATCCGCGAGTCGGTATCGTTCCAGCGCCCGCTGAGGTCGGTCACCACGCCGGCATCGACCCGCGTCACTTTCGTCTCATGCCCGCACGCAGCCAGCGTCAACACCGACACCGCCCCCAGCGCCAACCATCCGGACTTCATCGCCATCGCACCAGCCCTCCGCTGAACATCTTGATCGAACGCGGCCTGCGAACGCTATTGCGCCAAGCGCTTGTCTTCTTCTTTTTCCAGCCGGTCGAACATCTTATCGGCGTTCTTTCTGACGAAGTCGCGCACCTGCGCATTCAGCTCTTTCGCCTGCTCCAAGTTGTTCTTCATTTCTTCGAGATTTAACCTGGTGAGGACGTAATACGTATTGGTCTTGTCATCTTTATAGCGATCGACCGGACGCACACCGCTCAGCGTCGCGGTGGTGACCGTCTTAATCGCCCGCTCGACATTCTGCTCTTCCGTGTTTCTGGTGAAATCGCCGGCTGTCGTCGACGCCGTGTAATCTCGCATCAGATAACCCGTGTACGCTTCAAAAGTCTTGGCAATTTCAGCGCGCGCGCGATTCTCCGCCGTATCCCATGCCAGCGGCTCATTCTTCACCCCGACCACCGCACCCACGCCATAGAAGGCCTTGCTATCCTTCTCGTTGAACGCGCCCGACCCCTTTTGCACCCACTTGGGAGGACCACCGCAAGCGGCCAGTCCGACCAAGAGCACAACGGCAAGCCCAGCGCCTGCCAGTCTCGTAAAACGCGCTTGCGATGTAACCATGCGATCCTCCTTCACGACGGGGCAATGACAACCTGGCGCTTCAAACCGGTTCAAAATTCGCGTGAATTCATGCTAACATGCGTCATTATTTCCGTCAACGCAACGGCGCGCAAACGGTTGACGGAACAAGACTGATTCAATTCACGCGATGTACGATTGCAGAGGAGACACACACTGTGGCCGACGTTCAAATAGAAGACGGCATTATTAAGATTGCCAGCTTGGACATTCAAGATCCCAAGGCCGCGGCAGTCTTGGCGGAATATCCGCAAGTGCGCTGGCCAGAAATCACCCGGCGCGCACTGAAGATCGGATTGGGCTATCTCAAGGGCGGGGGAAAAGACTAACCCGCATTACTCATGACGATTCGTCACAGCCGCATATCTGCGTTTGCAATAAACGCATTCATGAATGATGCGGGTTACGGTTTCGGCTGAGCATCGGCCTGTTTGACGGCTTCTCGCGCACGGGAATCGGTTCCGCCCAACTCGACATAGCGGCGAAACGCCTCGACGGACTTGGCCTGATCCTTCAGGCGATCCGCATAGAGCGTGCCGAGTGAAAAATAGACGTCCTGATACCCGGCGTTTACTTTTAACGCCTGCAAAAACGCCTGCTCGGCCTCCGGAAAACTTCCCCGCTTTTCATAAATCAATCCCAGCGTGTAGTGCGAATCGGGGTTCGTGGCTGCATGCGTAGCGGCCAACCGGCCAGTAGCCAGCGCCTCGTCAAGATTAGGCAACAGCTCCAACCGGATATAACTTTTCAGCACATAGGCATCGCCGAATTCCGGATTCAATTCAATCGAACGATTCAACCGCTCCAGAGCCTCCTCTACACGCGTCCCTTCCTGGAGCAGCACAAACGCCTGATCGTATTGCGCCCGGGCCGCCTGTTGCCGCTCGGCAGGAGTCTGCGGCCCCGCGCCAAGCACAAACGCGGCCTTGCGCCCTTCAACCAGCACCGTATCGCCATCTCCATCTAGCCTGGCAGAAATAGGATGTTGCTGTCCGCCCGTTGTTTTTGACACATCCTTTTCTAAATAGGCTCCCAACTCGGAGGCCATCAGCCAGCCGTCCTTATTCACATCCGCCGCACCCTGCAATCCAGCCAATAGCGTCTTCACAAAGAGGCTCGCATCCCCGGCACGCTGGGACACTTCTCCCTTATCCCCCGCAGTAATCACCTGCATTGCCCGCCGTTCCGTATCATTCTCCGGCGACAACCGCCCTTCGAGAGACAACTGCTGAGGCGCTGTGACTTCCCACCCACGGACTGCGGTATCGAGAATGAGCAGCGTGTGTTTCGCCGCTAAGCGACGGGTCACTTCCTTGAGCTCGTCGAAGGTGATGGACTTGGCGACATTATTGACCTGCGCATCCGAAGGAACCAGGTAGCCCAGATCCTTCCCATCGGCATCTTGCGTCACCCCAGCATGCCCCACATAGAACAGCACCAGGCGGTCCATGCGCCCGACCTTGCGCGGCAACATGTTTGACAAGAGTTGTTGCAGCCGCCTGAAACTGGCATCCTGGTCATAGACCTCAACCACTTCATCGAAGCCCATCTGCCGAAAGGCCTGAGCCACCGTCTTGGCATCCTGTATAGCTCCGGGAATCGGCGGCGCCAGCAGATAGTGCTCAACCCCGATGACGATAGCCCAGGATTTATAGTAGAGCCCCTCGGGCTTTCCTAACTGGGCGGAGGCGGACTGAACTCCGCTCAATCCGGCAAGTAAGAACAGCCCAAGACCAAGGATTGAAGCAGACAGACAGCGAGAAGACATACGCATAATAAATCCAACAGATAGTGGCCACATTGATTTCAAGTGAGCCTACCCTTGCGCCTTGACGGCTGTCAAGAAAGCCGGCCTCTGCCTTGCTGTCATGCGAACTCGCGCGTCCAGCGGTCCAATCTCCGTACAAATGTATAGTTGCAGAGGGTCTCCCCTTTCTCCATAATCACCTCACCGGTGCCGATGCGACTATCGATCGAGGAGGACCCTGCGTCATGGGTGACAACAATATCGAGACCCTGCTCAAGGAAAGCCGAACCTACCAGCCAAGCGCCACAACCAAAGCCGCAGCCCATATTCAGAATTACGAGGCCGAATATAAAAAGTCGATTGCCGATCCGGAGGCGTTCTGGAGTGGCGTCGCCAAGGAACTCGACTGGTTCACCCCCTGGAGCAAGGTGCTGGAATGGAATTACCCCTTCGCCAAATGGTTCGTGGGCGCCACCTGCAACATCTCCTACAACTGCCTTGACCGCCACATCAAAAACGGACGAAAGAACAAAGTTGCCGTCATCTGGGTCGGCGAACACGATGCCGAGCGCGTCTTCACCTACGGCCAGCTCTACCGCGAGGTCAATCGCTGCGCCAACGCCCTCAAAAAACTAGGCCTGAAGAAAGGCGACCGCGTCACCATTTACCTTCCGAAAGTCCCCGAGCAGATCGTCGCCATGCTGGCCTGCGCCCGCATCGGCGTCATTCACAGCGTCGTCTATTCCGGTTTCAGCGCCCCGGCTCTCGCCAGTCGCGTGCAGGATGCCGAAGCGCGGGTGGTCATTACCGCCGATGTCGGCTTTGACCGGAGCAAAGTCATTCCTCTGAAGACAGTGGTGGACGAAGCTCTGAAGACCTGCCCGACAGTCGAGCACGTCATCGTGGTACGCCGGCAGAAACCGGAAGTCGCGCTGGCCGCGCCCAAGGAACTCGATTGGTACGAATGGCTCAAGGGCGAATCCACGGAATGCGATGCGGTGAAGCTGGATGCCGAAGATCCGCTCTATATTTTGTACACCTCTGGCACCACCGGCAAGCCAAAGGGCGTCGTGCATGTCCACGGCGGCTATATGGTCGGCACCTACATCACCACGAAATACGTATTCGATCTAAAAGACGATGACGTGTATTTCTGCGTCGCCGACCCCGGCTGGGTTACCGGCCACAGTTATATCGTCTACGGCCCGCTGCTGAACGGTGCGACGATCCTCACTGCCGAGGGCAAACCGGACTATCCCAATCCTGGCCGCTGGTGGGACTTAATCGAGCGCTACGGCGTCTCGATTTTCTACACCACTCCAACGGCGATTCGCCTGCTCATGCGCTACGGAGAAGACTGGCCCAAGAAATATGATCTCTCAACCTTGCGCATCCTCGGCAGCGTCGGTGAACCCATCAATCCGGAAGCCTGGGAATGGTTCCATCGCGCAACCGGCGGCGACAAACCGATCATGGACACCTGGTGGCAAACCGAAACCGGCGCGATCCTCATCACGCCGTTGCCCACGGTGGCCTTAAAGCCTGGTTCCGCCACACGTCCCTTCCTCGGCATTGAAGCGGATGTCGTGGACAGCGCCGGCAACAGCCTCCCCGCCAACGCCGGCGGCTTTGCCGTCATCAAGAAGCCCTGGCCCTCCATGATGCGCACCATCTATAAAGACCCGGAACGCTACAAGACCTATTGGAATACGATTCCGAACTGCTACACCGCCGGCGACGTGTGCCACAAAGACGCCGATGGCTATATGTGGTTCATGGGTCGCGCCGACGACGTGATCAAAGTGGCCGGCAACCGGCTGGGTACCGCCGAAGTCGAGAGCGCCCTGGTCAGCCACCCTGCCGTCGCCGAAGCAGCGGTGATCGGCAAACCGCACAAACTCGTCGGTGAGTCCATCAAAGCCTTTATCATTCTGAAACAAGGCGAAGACGAAAGCCCCGCCTTGATTCAATCGATCAAAGATCAAGTGATGGCGGAACTGGGGAAAATCGGCGTGCCGTCGGAAATCGATATCGTACCGTCGCTCCCCAAGACACGCTCAGGAAAAATCATGCGCCGTGTCTTGAAAGCGAAGGAACTCGGGCAAGACCCCGGAGATATTTCGACGATCGAGGAATAGCATCAGCTACCATGCCGATGCAGCACTTCTTCGGGGCAGGTCACGGCACTACATTCAAGATCAAGAATGACAACGAGGCTTCCGCCATTCTCTCAAACAGCGACGAGCACAACAGCCTGACATTGTCTCGGTCCATCACATATGCTACACTCCGATTCACGTAAACATCTTGAGGAAGAAACCATGCCGACAACCAATCCTCGCGTCAACGTCGTTCTGGAAGGGCCGGTCTACGAAGGGCTCCGCCGCTGGGCCAAGCGGGACGGAGTGTCCCTCTCACTCAAAGTGCGAGATCTCGTCAAAGAAGCGCTGGAGACGGAAGAAGATCAAGCCCTCTCCGGACTGGCCCAAGAGCGAGAACAGACCCTTGATCGTAAAAAAGCGCTGTCGCACTCCCAAGTGTGGCCGCACCTCAAACGATCGAGGAAGTAAGTGCCTTTCGAACTTCGCTATCACCCCGCCATCGCTGACGAAGACATCCCTGGCATTCCACAGAACCTCCATCGAAGAATCGCAACCGCAATCGAATCGCGGCTGACTCAAGCTCCTCACCAGTACGGAGCGCCTCTTCGAAAGACTCTGAAAAGCTACTGGAAGTTGCGGGTTGGGGATTACCGTGTGGTCTACAAGATCGAGAGGAATGGGGTCTGGATCTTAGGAATTCGGCACCGCAAAACGGTGTATGAAGACATCGCGCAACGACTTGGCGAGCAGGAGTAGCGGACAGCTATTCAAATGAGCACCTGGCGCTGTGATGCTGACGTAATCCATCCCTGTCAACAAGACCGTTTCAATGGAGAAATTCCGGCGTTGAGTTGAGCCCGATGCATAAGGCAGCACGTCATGGGACCGCCCTTCACTCTCATTCTGTACCCATTTAGCACTGATCTCGCGCACCTGCTCTCGCGCCTCAACCACGTAGACACTCCACGTTTCGATCCGACACGTCCGCCAGTCAATACTCATGCCTTGTATCTTTAGGGTTGGCCTCTCATGCTGGGGCAACACGATACCGGGCGTGACAGATCGATCATGCCGTGGTCCCTGGAGACCGTGGGTCAGCGCGGGTCGTCACGCCTCTTTACCGATGCAGCCCGAACAGTTGCGTGGGCGCTAAGCCCGCATCGCAAGGTTGGGCCATTCAGGAGGTGTCTATGCGCACACCGGTGTTTGTTGGAATCGATGTCTCTCAATCCCAACTCGATGTGGCCGGGCGTCCCGGGACGCCCTTCTCCGCGCCGAATGATCCACATGGTGTTGGCACCGTGGCGGCGCAACTGCGGCGGCTGGCGCCGGTGCGCATTGTGCTGGAGGCCACCGGGGGCCTTGAACTGTGTCTGGCCAGCGCGCTTGCCGCCGACGGCCTGCCCGTCGTCGTGGTCAATCCTCGGCAGGTTCGGGATTTTGCGCGAGCCACGGGCCAGTTGGCGAAAACCGATGCGCTCGATGCCCACCTTCTGGCGCACTTCGCCGAGGCCATTCGCCCGCCGGTCCGTCCGCTCCCTGACGCCCAGACGCAGGAGTTGGCGGCCCTCACAACCCGACGACGGCAACTCATCGAAATGCTGACGGCGGAGAAGAATCGACTGCGGACGGCGGCGCCGGCCATCCGCAAGAGTCTCCGCACCCATGTGGCCTGGCTCCAACGTGAGCGTACCCAGCTCGACACAGCACTGGCGCAGGCGATCCAGGCAAGTCCGATCTGGCAGGAAAAAGACGATCTCTTGCGCAGTGTCCCTGGGGTGGGTCCCGTGCTGACCGCCACCGTACTGGCAAACTTACCGGAGCTGGGCACGCTGACAAACAAGCAAGTTGCGGCCTTGGCGGGGGTGGCCCCGCTCAATCGGGACAGTGGGACGCTGCATGGAAAACGGATGGTGTGGGGCGGACGAGCTCAGGTTCGTGCCACGTTGTATATGGCGGCGATCGTGGCCACACGGTATAACCCCACAATCAAGCTCTTTTATCGGCGGTTGTGTGGACGGGGGAAAGCCAAAAAGGTCGCCCTCGTGGCCTGTATGCGGAAACTCCTGACGATTCTCAACGCAATGCTGAGGAGTGGAACATCATGGCGAGAAGCGGCCAGTCAGCCGTCTTGATGTTCAAGACAGTTGCTGACCCCATTAGACACCCTCAGATTGAACTCAATAATGGTTTGCCCAAAAATCTCAGGCCTCTAGGAGATTCCCTGTGCAGGGTTGGGCGGCACTGAAACCTGTCAACCATGCGCCAGGATGGCACGACTCAGAATGTTCAGGATCGAATTGGTGCTTCGATGGCGATGGGAAGTGGAGCAATCGCTCACTAATTGGCGATCCGTATCCCCATGGTTGAAGTCCAGGAATTCATGGAATACCATCACCGAATCATTCGGAATAAGAAAAGGAGTTGTGACATGACACTGGTTCGACTTGTTTTCCCAACGGTGATGGTCCTGCTATTCGGTACGCCCTGGAGTGTTGATGCCTTTGATTCCACGAGAGTGTGTGGGCTTCTGACGCCCCAAGAGTTAAAGACAGTTGGCATTACGCTCACCACACAAGGGTTGATGCCTACTGATCCAGTGTTCGTGAAGAAGGGTGAGGTGCCCGGAGTAACCACTGATATCCGGGTGGATAGTTGTTCAAACGAGATGGCTGTGGAGTATGCGGCGTTTCCGGTAAGTTGGTCGGTGGTGACGACTACAGATCGGATCGATAAAAAGGCGTGGGACAACATGGCCGAGGCGCTCGATGACCAAGAAAAAAATGGCACTGATCCTTCAGCGCAACAGTTCGTCATCGAGGGAGTGGATTGCGAGACCATGTCCTGGCCAGAGAAGGCGGGGAAACGAATCTATGCCGTGAGTTGCACTGGCCACAAAGAGTTTTCTCACGTCACCCTTGAGTTTGCGCATAGAGAGCGAGCCAAGCTTCTTGCCGCAAAGAGCGTCAAACAATTACTCGACAAAATGTTAGCGAGACTGTGAGCGCTGGCAGCCTGTGCGAACGATACCGTACGGCAGGGCCATCGGGTTGCCTTTATACGGTTGCAATGCGAAGAAAGTTGTTGTTTGCCACCGATGCGGTTGGGTTCGAGATTAACGGGATCGTTGATCTGTTTCAGACCTAACGTCGTCACTTTGGCTTGGCGCAAGATCACGCAACATACTGCTCAATACGCCTCTCGATTTCTGGTCCAATTGCAAGTCAATACTCATGCCTGGCCCCATTAGAAGAATACTCCCCTTCATCTTTCCCAGCGAAAAAAGCCTCACTCACACTGCGCCAGGGTTTCTGTGCTGTTGATAAACTTCGTGTAGCATGCCCTCTAACTCATCATCTTTTTCCCTAATTACCCTCAGTCGCTCAAAGAAACACTGCTCCGTTAAAACCTCAATCACCGTGGTCCTCAATTGATCATCAACATGCCAATGAAACTCTAGACGCCCCATTGAAATCTGCTGAAGTTCAGTTTCTCCGCTTCCTGTCACATGCACAGCTAAAAGGCTACCGCTCAAAACAAGCATTGGTTGCCAAAAAACCAAGCGCCAATAGCGATCCTCGTCCCGAGAACGCCACAGATTAATATCATTCTCTATATATTCTGAAAGCTTTAGCAAAGAGCCATACATGTCCTCAGAATGAGATGCCATGAGCTCCCCACTATTACCTTTTCGTGTTAGACCGCAATACTGGGAATAGAGATTGTCCCAATTAGCACCTTTTTCTTCATATAGATCGAGCTGGTCGATGAAAGGGTTGGCACCGGGAGTACAGACATACTTAATGTAGCTTTCAAAGTCAGCACCTGGAGAGTTTGGCCTTTCTGTAGTAAGGATAAACGGAAACTTATTATTCTTAGCCTCAACAACAAAAAGCGTCCGAACACTAACACCTTTTCGCTCAGCCTTATAGTCAAAGTACTCGGCAATCAAATCGATCTCTCTAGATTTTCCTGTGCGAGGATCTCGTATTACTTGATTGGGCTCAACGAAATAGCCCTGCTCAGTAAGCGAACGAACGAGCTTTGACTCAAACAAATAACCTGACCTCTCAAGACACTCCTTGATCATTTCTACCGAAATATCATCCGAGCTCAAAATCTAATTCCCACTTTCTTTCTCAAGTAGAATCAATCTCTAAGACGGTTTCTCTAACCACCTCACAGCGAACACTCAAATCAATCCCCGCTTCTGGAGATAGTCCTTATCAATCACCGGAGCCGGCTTTGGTGAGACCTGCCCCCGCTCTTGGAGGAGGCGTTCGACGTATTTGCCGATGAGGTCTGATTCAAGATTGACGGAATCGTTGACCTGTTTCAGGCCTAACGTCGTCACTTTGGCGGTATGCGGAATGATGGCGATGGAGAAGCCGTGATTGGTCACGTCGTTGATTGTGAGGCTGATGCCATCGACGGTGATCGAACCCTTCACGACGCAGTACTTGAGAATGTCCTGAGGCGCTTCAATCGTGAAGACCACGGCATTCCCATCTTGCTGCCGACTGCGGATCGTGCCGACGCCATCGACATGTCCTGCGACTAGATGCCCGCCGATGCGTTCGCTCAGCTTCATGGCCCGTTCGAGATTGACCGGCGTGCCTGCCGTCAGTAATCCCAGCGTGGTCACCGAAAGCGTTTCCGGAGACACTTCCACCGCAAAGCTGCTCTCGTGCCTGGAGACAGCTGTCAGACAAATCCCGTTCACACTCACACTGTCGCCGATCTTAAGATCGCTCATCACGGCAGAAGCGAGCAGCGTCATCCTCGTCCCAGCCAGCGTCTTTTCCACCGAAATCACTGCGCCCATTTCTTCGACAATACCGGTGAACATCAGTTATCCCTCGTGATGGTCTGTATCATTCACTGATCGCGGCGACATTATAGCATCGGATAGCATCGGCCTATCGATTCCTCATCGTGATCCAGAAGACCATGGCCGCGAGCACTTGCAGGCTCGCGATAATTGTGAAGGCTCCAGCATAACTCATATTGGCTATCAAGATACCGGCCAGCAACGGCCCGCTGGCATGGCCGATGTCGCCGATGGTGCCCTGCATGCCCATGCCTGCTCCGAGCGTCTTGAATTCTGAACTATCCGCGACAAAAGCAGAGGATGAAGACGACACAACGGCTTCGCCGAATCCGAATCCGGCTGAGAGCAGCAGCAAGACGGCAAAGATCGAGACATGGGGAATACAGACGAACGTAGCCGCGCAAATCAGCAGGCCGACCATAATCAACGGCTGCCGCCCGACCCGATCGGAAACGCGCCCCATGATTGGCTTGGAAAGAAATGACGTACCGGCTTGAACCGTGAATAACAACCCGACTTCGCCGGGATTCAATCCCACGGTGAGGCCATAGAGCGGCAGAAACGCCATGAGCGCGCCATTGGCAATCATCTTCGCGCCGTCGGTCGCGCTAGTGATCAACACCTTTCGGTTGCGCGCGACAATGGCGAAGCCCTTCCACATTTCCGCCAGCACCGGTCGCAGACCTTTCTGCGGCACCAACGGCGTGGCTACATCCAGGTGCAAACTGTAAAACAACACAATTGCGATACAGCCGCACACCCCAGCTGTGATGAATGCCAGATCGAAGCCGGCGACATGGGCGAGATACCCGCCGACAAACGGCCCGAGCAACGCCCCGGACTGCGTGCAGGCCGTGTAGGTCCCCAGCGCCGCGCCTCGGCGTTCGCGATACAGTTCTGCGACCGTGGCTAATGCGCTCGGAGCAAAGATGGCCGTGGCCATGCCATGCACGAATCGCAACGCCGTCAGGCTATTCAGGTCCGTGATAAACAGGTAGAAAAACGGCGGTAGACCGAACGCCACGACGCCGATGCGCAGCAACAATCTCCGGCCATAGATATCGGACAAGGCGCCGGATGGCAGTTTCAGCAGCACGCCGGTCAGCGTCGAGACAGACACAATCAGCCCAATCCGCTCAGGGCCTGCCCCAAGATGCTCGGCAAACAGGGCCAGCACCGGCATACGCACCATGTTGTAGCTGATGAAACAAAAGATGCCGACGGTGCAGATCAAGAGAAAGCTGCGTGAAGACGTCATCGCCCGACCGGTTCCTTTTCATGCATGTTGCTAGGATGGGACATCGTCGCGAGCGCCTGCTTCAAGAAGGCCACATCTTCAGGCGGTAATGGCGGGGGATCGGTCGCTTCAAACAAGACACGGTCGGGATCTCGCCGCATTTCCAACCCAAGCTGATTCACCGCCTCGACTCCCTTCGTGAGTTTGCGCGACACCGTGCGTCCGACGAGCGGACGCAGGAGCGAGACGAGTCCAGCCAAGACACGATTGTCCAATCTCGTATAAGACACCAGCGTCGTCTCGACAGCCTCCTGCCCGGCGGCATCTTTCACCGCCACCATACTGAGCAGCACTACCGCCTTGCCGGCGACATTCGGCAGCAGCGTACTATGGTGCGTCCCTTCGAGATAATACACACGATGGTTCGAATCCTGATAGACCAGCTCGACGAATCCGACGCTCCCTTCTCCATCGTCTCCCCAGTACAGACCAGGACCGCGCGCTTCGGCTTTATATAATCCTAACTCCAAGCGGTTCACGAGCGCGGCAGCGACCGGCGGACGATCCAGTAGATAGACATACACCGACTCTGGCAGCGGCGTCTGGATCGGTCCGATTTTGTTGGCGGTCGTAAAGTCGTCGATGATCGGCTGAAGACGGCATCCCCATGCAGAGTCAATACGATCGACGGGGAAGGCAACGCCCGCATGCTGCGGCGCGATGTGACAGGATTCCGCCTGAGCCTGCCCGGACCACATGGTGACGAGCAAGAGCGCCAGGATGCCCCGCAGGCCGTTCAGAAAGGCTGCGGTTCTCACCCGCCCAACCCCGGCGCGCCAAGACGCGCCGTTCCACAGGCAAGGCCGCAGCGAGCAAAGAGGCGAGGAGGTACATACCAAGCTTGGCTTGACCCGCTCGCTTCGATCACATGCGAGCGGATAGGTTTTTCGCCTCAAGTTGACGCTTGTATACGGTGAGCCTCTGAACGACGCGAGAACGCCGCTGGCGGACTTTATCACCAGCCTGCTCGCAGCGCCACCGCTCATGGCGCAGGCTTCGAGGCCTGAATAGGCAACTGCACGGTAAAGAGCTGGCGAGAATCTTTGCGCGCGCGCGCTTGACGAAGCAAGGTCTCAACCGACGGCGTGACCGGCCCCTCGAATGACACCTGCTGGTTCGTCACCACCGTAACCGGCTTCGAAAGATCCACCAATTGATCGTTCAGAAACAGCGTGTAGCGTTGCACCAGCCCCGTCTCGACTTCGATGCGATTGGGCGCGGTGACCGAGACGTCCAGCCTGGCATAGCGCTTCTGTCTGGTCAGCTCATCGCGCTTGGACACCAGATCCTCCGCAAACGCGGCGATCGGATCGGTCGCATCGATGCGCACCCAGCCGAACGCTTGAAAATGACTGGCCTCGCGGACGACCGTCAGCGCTGTCGGCAGCGGGTTCCGGCGCTGTGCGTTAAACCAGGTCACCAGGTCGGGCAGCTCCTCGCGCGGGAAAAAATGTCCGCCGGCCATGGGATGCTCGCGCTCATGTTCACGGTAGATGTGCGGGTAGCCGATGGCCGCCAGCTCGCGCGAGATCGTCCGGCTCAACTCCACCGGCATGACTTGATCCTTGGCTCCATGAATGATGTACGCGGGTGTCGTCCGTAAATTGGCGAGAAACGGCATCAGCACGCTGTCGAGTCCGCTGGCCATTGGGGCAATGCCGGCAAAACGCGGAGCCTGATGCATCCCAATCAACCAGGTTCCAATCCCGCCATTCGACATACCTGTCAGAAATACGCGGTCCGGATCGATGTGATACTGCGTCTGCACCCGTTCGATCATTGCCAGGACAAGATGCTCCGCCTGCCTGGTAAACCAAGCGCCCGCCGGATAGGTCGGACAGACAAGAATATAGTCGTCGCCTAAACGGCTCTGCCATCGCTCCAAATACGCCTCGCCGGAAAATCCCGCACCGTGCAGACAAACAACCAGACCATAGCCCTTGTCCGGCTGGTACGTCAGCGGAACCGAGAGCGCATAGTGGTAGGTGCGCTCACGCACCGCGATCTGCTCTTCCGCCATTGTCCCAACGGGCTGAGGCCGATAGGTTCGGCCTGTCTGAATCGCGCGGCTGACCTGGTCGATAGTGGCATCAGGATTGGCCAACACTTGTCGCAACAACGACTCTGCCTTCGTGCTATCCGTCTCATCGAGATACGACATCACTTCGCCGGTGAGACTTTGATTCGCGGGCGAGGGTTCAGCGGACCAGACAGACTCTCCCGCTGCGGCAAAACAGCACCAGGCCAGCAGAGCATATCCGAACTGAGTTGCGCGCCTCATCGTGAAGACATTTGCCATGGCTAGATTATAGATCGCCTTCAACAACCACATCTGTCCCCAGCACTCTGGTCCGCACCTGCTTCAATTTCCAGGCATCGGCCAACCGGCGCGGGCTCACACCGCCAATCACACCTTTTGATTGCATGCCGCCGAGAAGCGTCGGCGCCACGTACAACCGCACATGGTTCACCAGGTTGGCTTTGAGAAAGGCGGCATTTAGCTCCCCGCCTCCTTCGACCATGACCGACAACATCCCGCGTTGCCCCAAGGCCGTGAGCAGATGTTTCAGCGACACATGACCTCCACGGCTCGGCAATGACAGCACCTCAATCCCACGCCGCTCAAGCGCCAGACGCCGCGCAGCTGGCGCAGCCTTCGTCGTCGCGACAATCGTCTTTGCCTGAGATTGCTGCATGAGAATGTTGGCCCTGCGCGCAATGCGCAGCCGACTATCGACCACCACCCGCGTCGGCTGGGTCGGCGCCAGAGCCGTGAGACCTGGCGGCCGGCGCGCCGTCAGCGAGGGGTTATCTTTCTGTACCGTTCCGATTCCCACAATCACGGCATCCATTGCGCGACGCAGGCGATGCACCTCTTGCCGCGATTGCACCCCCGTAATCCACTTGGACTCGCCTCTGGCGGTTGCAATCTGTCCGTCCAACGTCATTCCAGCCTTAAGCGTCACATACGGCCGCTTGGTAACCATCCAATGACTGTAGGCTCGATTCAACGATTCCGCTTCATTTTGAGCCACGCCAACCGTGACGGACAATCCGGCTCGGCGCAATTGCGCAAGGCCTTTTCCGCTGACGGCTGGATTAGGATCGCGCATGGCCGCCACGACACGCCGTATGCCCGATTGAATGACGGCTGGGACACAGGGAGGGGTGCGCTTCTTCAGATGGCTGCATGGTTCAAGCGTCACGTAGAGCGTGGCTCCACGCGCCAGAGCTCCGGCCTGGCGAAGCGCGAGCACTTCGGCATGAGGACGCCCGGCGGCGCGATGGTAGGCTTGACCGACGATGCGGCCTTTTGAGACGACGACCGCCCCAACCATCGGGTTGGGGCTGGTCTTTCCACGGCCCTTCGCGGCAAGACGAAGAGCCAGCGTCATGTAGTGAAGATCCGGATGCTGAACGATCTGCGAAACGTCCGATCTTACCTGCGGCATCATTTCGCCCCACGGCGCAAAACCAGCGCCATGTCATGAAGATCGTGCCTGCGGACCGTCACCGTTTCTTGCGGGTGGTTGCGGCCGGCCGGCGCGAGGCCTTGACGACCTTGGCGGCCTTCGTCGACCGGGCCGCCTTCTTCACACGGCGCGCAGGCTTCGCTGCTTTCATAGTCTTCACAGCCTTCGGCGCCTTCGCTTTCGCCGGAGCGGATTTCTTCCCCGCGGATTTCGCATCGCTTTCGGCAATGGCGGCCTGAGCCGCTGCCAGCCGTGCAATCGCCACACGGAATGGCGAGCAGCTCACATAGTCCAACCCAAGTTGATGGCAGAACTCGACGGAACTCGGATCGCCGCCATGTTCGCCGCAGATGCCCAGCTTGATCCCAGGCCGCGCCTGGCGTCCACCGACGATCGCCGTCTTCATCAAGGACCCCACGCCTTCGCGGTCGAGCGTGGCAAACGGATCCGCGTCCATGATTTTCGCGGTCTTATAAAAATCGATGAACTTCGCGGCGTCGTCGCGGGAGAATCCAAATGTTGTCTGAGTCAAATCGTTCGTTCCGAAGGAGAAGAACTCGGCCTCTTCCGCAATCCGTTCGGCGGTTACCGCGGCGCGAGGCAATTCGATCATGGTGCCGACGAGATACGACAGCTTCACGTTGTAGCGCTTCATCGTCTCTTGCGCGACTTCGCGGATAAGATCCTTCTGCGATTTCATTTCCGCCACCATGCCGACCAGCGGAATCATGATCTCCGGAACGATCTTCTTGCCTTCCTTCGCCAGTTCGCAGGCCGCCTCGATAATGGCGCGCGCCTGCATGCGGGTGATCTCCGGCATCGTGATGCCCAACCGGCAGCCACGCAACCCCAGCATCGGATTGAACTCGTGCAATTCCTCGACGCGGGCGAGCAACCGGCGCTGCTCCTCCAACTTCGCGGCGTCCGCACCGGTCAACTCCAACTGAGCGATTTCCACCATCAGTTCTTCGCGCTTCGGCAAGAATTCATGCAACGGCGGATCGAGCAATCGAATCGTGACCGGGAAACCCTCCATCTCGCGATAGAGCCCGATGAAGTCCTGCTTCTGCAACGGCAGTAACTGCTCCAGATACTTTTCCCGATCTTCCGTGGTCCTCGCCAAAATCATCTTCTGCATGATCGAAATGCGGTCTTCCGCAAAGAACATGTGTTCCGTGCGGCAAAGCCCAATTCCCTCGGCGCCGAAGCCACGGGCGATCTTGGCTTGGTCCGGCACATCGGCATTCGCCCGCACCTTCATGGTCCGCACACTGTCCGCCCAGGAGAGGATGGTCGAGAACAACTGATACTTCTGCGACTGCGCCGCATCCAGCTTGCCCTGCACCACCTGAATGATCTCGGACTCCATGACGGGAATATCCCCGTCGTAAACATTGCCCGTGGAGCCGTTCACGGACAGATAGTCGCCTTCCCGGAATACTTTCGAGCCGATCCGCACCGTTTGATTGTCGATGACTTCGACGGCTTCGCAACCAGCGACGCAGACTTTGCCCATCTGCCGCGCCACCACCGCCGCATGCGAGGTCATCCCGCCACGCGCCGTCACGAAGCCGGTCGCCGCGTTCATGCCATGAATATCGTCGGGGCTGGTTTCATCGCGGACCAGTACGACCCGCTCTCCGGCCGCCTTCATCTCGACGGCGCGATCAGGCGTCAGCGCGATCTTGCCCGCCGCCGCGCCAGGCCCGGCCGGCAATCCCTTGCCCAACGGCGTTGAACCCGCTTCCGCTTGCGTATCGAAGATCGGATAGAGATATTGCGCGAGTTGATCCGGCCCGACCCGCTGCACCGCTTCGCGCTTGGAGATCAAGCCTTCCTTGACCATCTCGACGGCGATCCGCACGGCGGAAATGCCGGTGCGTTTCCCGACGCGGGTCTGCAACATATAGAGCTTGCCTTCCTGGATCGTAAACTCCAGGTCGAGCATGTCGCGGTAATGCTTCTCTAAGCGCTTGTAGGTATGTTCCAATTCTTTATAGGCGGGAGGCACGGTCCGGCCGAGTTCCGTCACCGGCAGCGGCGTTCTGATTCCAGCCACGACATCTTCGCCTTGCGCGTTCATCAAGCACTCGCCGAAGAATTTTCGTTCGCCGGTATTGGGATCGCGGGTAAACGCGACACCGGTGCCGCTCGTGTCGCCCATGTTCCCGAAGACCATGGCCACGACGTTGATCGCCGTGCCCCAATGATCGGGAATGCCGTTCAGCCGGCGGTAGGTAATGGCGCGCGCGCCATTCCAGGAGGAAAACACCGCATCGATCGCCAGCTTCAGCTGATCGTTGGGATTATCGGGAAACTCTTTGCCCGTCTCTTCCCTGACCAGCGACTTGAATCGCTCCACGAGATCGCGCAGCGCGCTGGCATCGAGCTGCGTCTCGTGCTTCACGCCCATTTCTTCTTTTTTGTGATTCAGGATCGCTTCGAAATGCTCGCGCGGCACGCCCATGACGATACTGCCGAACATCGTGATGAACCGGCGATAGCTGTCCTGCGCAAACCGTTCGTTCTTCGTCTTGGCCGCCAGCCCTTCGACCGTCTTGAGCGTGAGGCCGACGTTCAGCACGGTGTCCATCATGCCCGGCATCGACGCGCGCGCGCCGGAACGCACGGAGACCAGCAAGGGCCGCTCCGGATCGCCAAATCCCATGCCCATCGACCGCTCAACGCGCTTCAACGCCGCGAGGGCCGTATCCCACATCCCCGGCGGATACTTCTTCCCCAGCTTGTAATATTCCACGCAGGCTTCTGTCGTAATGGTGAATCCGGGGGGCACGGAAATGCCCAAATTGGTCATCTCCGCCAGGCCGGCGCCTTTGCCGCCCAACAGCTCTTTCATGTTGGACGTACCTTCCGCCTTGCCATCTCCGAAGTAGTACACGTATTTCTTTGCCACGCCAGCTCTCCTTTGCGATCAACCACTGAACCTAGACGACTGGTCTGCTTGCATCCATTTCGAGTTGACGCCGGTATCGATTAACCAAATACCGGCGCGTCAGCATCCCGAAGACGATGACCGCCACGACAAATCCAACCACTCCCACGAGACGATAATCGGCCTTGATGCCATGATCCACATAGTAGCGCCCATCGGAACCCTGCCGTACTTTGGTGTTTTTGTCCAGCACATGAGGCTTGCCCGTCGGATCCGAGAGATTGATCCATTCGGAGCAAAGACGGATCGGCTCAGTCGATCCGGCAAGACGCTGCCAACTGAGACGAAGGCAGACATCGCTTTGAGAATTGAACTGATCTTGCGTATTGGCCAATTCATCGAGGTTGACACCGCTCGCCCACATGCCAAACAGGAAAATCCCGTTGCAGAGTACGATCAGGACAATCGTGACGATCCGCGCATAGCGCTGCACACGAGTGGAACGCAGCGCCTCATTCCCAGGTTCTGCCAGGCCAGCCTGCGATGGGAACTCTTGCGCCATAAGGCCATACCTCTACTAACTCCCTTGTACCACAATCTGCGAGAAGTCCGCGAACGATAGGAAGACCTCATCTACTTCTTTCAAGAGAGACAGTCGATTGCCACGCACGGCCTTGTCGTCGGCATTCACCATCACTGCGGCAAAGAACGCATCGATGGCCGGCTTGAGACGAACAAGAGACTCCAGCGCCTTGCCGTAGTCGCTCGCCTGCATCGAGGCCTCCATGTTTTCACGCTCCTCGGATACGGCCGTATGGAGCGCCGACTCGGTAGGATCCTGAAAGATCGCCGAAGCCACCGGTTGACGATCCCATTGCTCTTTTTCAACCAGCCGATGGGCGCGCTTGAATCCGACGATCAACGGATCGAACTCCGGTTTCGTTGTTACAGATTCCAGCGCCTTCATCCGCTCAAGCATGTCGACTAAGTCAAGTGGTCTTCTCGAATATGCCGTTTTGCAAACTGCAGCCAAAACGTCATCTCGTTTTATATGCAGCATTCCAGAATAAAAACGAAACCGCTCAAAAATAAATTGGCGAGGGTCATCAAGCATTGCCCCTGTACTCTTTACATCCCTCTCCGCAATCTCATCGGCTGTGTCTATTGCCGCACTCAAATCTAGCCTTAGCTTTCCCTCGACAATTATACGAACGATAGAAAGAGCGTGTCGTCTAAGGGCATAAGGATCTTCGGAGCCACGAGGTGTAATTCCCGCACGAAAGAACGCACAAATTGTGTCGAGCTTGTCCGCAAGAGACAGGATTTTCCCTTCTAGCGTTTCCGGCAACCGTTCATCCATACCACGAGGAAGATAGTGATCTCGTATGGCAGAAGCCACTTTGGCTAGTTCACCATCATGAGCAGCATAATATCCGCCCATAATTCCCTGCAAAGTCGGGAATTCGCCAACTATTCCGGAAAGCAAGTCCGTCTTGCTGAGTTCAGCAGCATATCGGCAAGCAGTTTGACCGTCAGGATCCAAACCAAGTTTTGACGCAAGCAAAGTAACTTGATCAATCATCCTCAATGTTTTTTGATAGAGCGTTCCTGCCTTTTGATGAAAAACTATGCCTTGAAGCTTCTCAACTCGATCGCGCAGCGCGATTGTCCGATCATCGTCATAGAAGAACTTGGCGTCGGCTAGCCGCGCTGCCAACACTCGCTCATTGCCTTCGCGGATGAGGCCCATGTCCTTGACGCGATTGTTCGCCACCGCGATGAACTGCGCCATCAGCTTCCCGGTCGTCTTATGACGGAGCGAGAAAAATCCCTGATGTTCTTTCATCGACGTGATCAAAATTTCTTCAGGCACATCAAGATACAGATCCTTGAACGATCCAACGATCGCGTGAGGCCATTCCGTCGTATAGACCGCCTGATCGAGCAACGCGGCATCTTGATTCAGCACAAATCCCGTCTTCTGGCACAAGGTCGCAATCTGCTCGGAGATGATCGCCCGGCGGCGTTCAGGATCGGGAATGACCCCGTCTTTCTCCAGTGCCTTCACGTAGCTGGCGCAATCCCGAACCACCACGCCTTGTTTCGATCCAAGCACTCGGTGGCCCCGCGTCCGATTCCCCGCCTTGATTCCGGCCGCCTCGATCGGCAGGACCGCACCGCCAAACAGGACGACCAGCCAGCGCACCGGCCGCGCAAAGCGAACGCCGGCCTCATTCCATTTCATCGCCTTCGGGAATGCCAGCTTGCAGACAAGTTGCGGCAGAAGTTCTGTGAGGACAGCTTTCGACGACCGGCCCTCTTCGCGTTTGACCGCAAAGAGATACTCGCCTTTCGGCGTCTGCCGAACTTCCAAATCCTGCACCGCCACGCCCTGCCCGGCGGCAAATCCCACGGCGGCTCTCGTCGGCTGCCCCGTCTGATCGAACGCTACCGCCTTGGACGGCCCCATCGCTTCCTTCAGAACGGACGCCTGCTGCGTGACCACTCCCTCAACCACAAGTGTCAGCCTCCGGGGGGTCCCGAGTGTGCGGACCGCCTGGAACGAGAGACGCTGCTCAGTAAGCAACTGCTCGGCGGATTCTTTCAAGCGGGCCAGCGCGGGAGCGATAAACTGATAGGGCAGCTCTTCGACTCCGATCTCCAACAACAACTCTGCCGTCGTTGGCGCAGACCGGCCGGCACTTTTCTTCGTGACAATCTTCGCGCGGGCGCGGGATGGTGTCTGGGTTTTCGGCATAGGTACTTTGTGAACGGCTACGACCGTTTGGCTCCCGCGGCTGATCGCGCGCGGCCAGCCGATGATGTTTTCTGATTCGCCGCACGAGTGAGGAGCGGATGCCCCATGGCGGCTCGCTCTTCGATGTATCGTTCGGCACATTGCCGGGCTAGAGCGCGAACCCGCGCGATGTACCCGGTGCGCTCGGCCACACTGATGGCGCCGCGCGCATCAAGCAAATTGAACACATGCGAGGACTTAATACAGTAGTCGTACGCCGGCAAGGTCAAGCGCTTGTCCGTCTGCGCGAGCAGCCGTTTGCACTCGGCCTCGTGGGATTGAAAAGCTCGCATCAACATCTCGACATCGCCTTCTTCAAAGTTATAGCGCGAGCCCTGCACTTCGGTCTCGTGATGGATATCGCCGTACTTGATCTGATCGGTCCAGGCGAGGTCATAGACGTTGTTCACCTGCTGCAGATACATCGCGATGCGTTCAGTGCCGTAGGTAATCTCGCCGGTGATCGGAGCCAGCTCGATTCCACCGATTTCCTGGAAATAGGTGAATTGGGTAATCTCCATCCCGTCCAGCCGGACTTCCCATCCTAATCCCCAGGCCCCGAGCGTGGGGGACTCCCAGTCGTCTTGAATGAATCGGATGTCGTGCTGTTTGGGATTGATGCCTAACTGAGCCAAACTTTCGAGATACAGCTCCTGGATATTGTCTGGAGCCGGCTTCAGCACCACCTGGTACTGATAGTAATGCTGCATGCGGTTTGGGTTTTCCCCATACCGGCCGTCAGTTGGCCGGCGGCAGGGTTGCGGGTAAGCAGCTCGCCAGGGCTCCGGCCCAAGAGAACGCAGGAAGGTGGCTGGGTGGAATGTCCCCGCCCCCATTTCCATGTCATAGGGCTGATGGATGACACAGCCTCGATCCGCCCAAAACCGGCTTAATGTAAGAATGAGGTCCTGATAATTCACGAAAGATCCACCGATTAAGTCTAGAGAAGGCCTATGTATTAACGATAATAAAAATAGCGTGCCAAGCTAACAAGAATGCTTTCATGCTGTCAAGCAACATTCCCTCATGGATCAAAGAGTTGCATCGCGTTTTCGGAAGAGTTTTCGGAGAAAGAAATGGAGTGGTGCATCGACAGATTGGCTGAATGATGTCCCTATCCTGCAAGGAGCCAGGAGCTTGACGAATCGGGTCGGTCTCCATTACTGTGCGAAAACTTGACTAAGTCAATTCATTTTAGAAAGACAAGGCGTGAAGCTTTCCAAAAAAAGCGAATACGGACTCCGCGCCCTCATTGAGCTCACGCTCGCTTACGAACAGACGACGCTCCAGCGCCATCAAATTGCGAAGCGCCAGCACATCCCCATAGAATTTTTAGAACAAATTCTTCTCGCCTTGAAACGGGCAGGATTGCTGGCCAGCCGGCGCGGCCTCAAAGGCGGCTATACCTTGATCAAGCCCCCTGAAGCGATCACCGTTGGGCAGGTGATCCGCATCCTGGACGGCCCGCTCGCTCCGATCGGCTGCGTGAGCAAGACGGCCTACCAGAAGTGCCGGGATTGCCCCTATGCAGACAAGGCGCAATGTCCCGTTCAGCACGTCATGGGTCCGGTCCGCGATGCCATCGCCGACATCCTCGACAACTGCACGCTCAATGATTTCGCATCGAGTCACCGCAAGGGATAACCCAAGAGATACCCATGGATCAGATTGTCCTTGTTCTCATTACCTTCGTTGCGGCAACCGTTAATGGCGCGCTGGGCTACGGCTTCTCTTCGATCACGATGCCGGTGGCCCTCATTTTCTATACGAATCGCATCTTGAATCCAGCCATGGTGCTCGTCGAGCTGGTCCTGAATAGCTATGTCCTTTTTCTGAACCGCCAAAACATCCCCAATATTCTCCGCCGGGTGGTGCCGATTCTGATCGGCCTTGCCGTGGGTGTCGCCATCGGCAGTTACATCCTCTCTTTAGTGCAACCGGCCTGGGTGAAGCTCACCACCTATGCCATGCTGTTACCCCTGATCCTCCTGCAAGCCGCTGGCATCCGCAAACCGATCAAGGCCGAAAAAACCATCGGCGTCCCGTTCGGAGTCGGCATCGGCACGCTCTATTCCGTCACGACCATCTCCGGGCCGCCGCTGGCGCTGCTGTTTAATAATCAGGGATATGAAAAGCAAGATTTCCGTGCGGCGCTAGGCGTCATCCGGGTCGCAGAAGCGGCGCTGACCGCAATCGCCTACGGCATCATCGGATTTTACAGCGTCGAAAGCATGGAGGTCATGCCCTACATCGTGCCGAGCGTCTTACTCGGTATTCCGCTCGGCGCGTTCTTGATCCGCTGGATGGATCCGGAAACATTCCGACGGCTCTGCATGAGCTTCGATGCCGTCGTCGTCGGATTCGGGCTCTCAAGAGTGCTCGTCGAGCTACAACTTGCCAGCACCTTTACTACGTACAGCATTCTTTCAATCGTTGTGCTGCTCAATGCGTTTCTTCTGTATCGATACTTTCAAACCCGCGCCGTTCCATAAATCTTCCCTATTTTCGAACCAAGACAGACTCACCTCTTATTGGTCTCTCGCCGCGTATCTTCAGTTACGCCTTTACCTCTCAATCCTGAAAGGCTGATGCAGAAATGAAGGGATTTCCCTACACTTCAAACTAAATACATTTCGTTAAAAACCGTTATCTCTCTCAGCCATCTGAAGGCCCTACCCTTCAGACTGCGCAACGCAAAAACGAAATTCCTTTCAGAACACCAATATTCATGGTTGATTAGCGATAGATATCCGTTTGGCTCATATATTGCTCTGTACTCCCGACAAATGGAGTATCTGCAATGATCCTTTTCATATTGCTCATCATGACGGCTGTTGCGTTGAGCGCTAGCTCAACGCCTCTGGCAAACAGCCCGCACCGTCCAACACTTTGAGGTTGTAGTCCCAACCTCCCACCAAATTTGAAGGAAGCCCGTTACATGAGAAATGAACTGAGAAACCAATCCATTCGTGCGTTATCCACATGCACGCTCTTGACTATCTGCGCATTGCTAACTGGCTGTGGCGGCGGCGGTGGCGGGGAAGGATCGCCCTCCGTCTCAATGCCCTCAAGTTCGGCGCTCCCAACTGCCTCGCTTGCATGGAACCCTATACAGAATTCATCGATCATCGGATACTATGTCCACTATGGACGACAGTCTCCCGGACAGTCTGGCTCTTGCTCATATGAATCGGCCCAATTTGTCGAGTCACCGAACGCCACAATTTCAGACCTTCAACCCAACACCCGCTACTACTTTACGGTCAGTGCCTACAATGGCCTCGAAAGCGCCTGCTCAAGCGAAGTCTCGACCGTGACGCCTTCATCTCAAGCCTAGCTGAAGTCTCCACCTCTGGCTGCGATCTTCGTCTTTGAGATTTCCTGAACTCAAGGAAGAAGATCGCGAGCCCCCTTCATTGACTCCCTCTTATCGTTTTGTTAGCCTCAAGTCCCGCCGCGTTCCTGCCGATCTCTGACTGATAGAGAAGCATGCGCCGGCAACCTGCTATGCATTCAATTTCTGAAAGGAGTTCCGATGGCCAGTGCAGCCCTATCCCCAGAAACCCTCAACGCTCTCCATAACAAGGCCACGCAACTCCGAATCGAAAGTGTTCGCGCCACATCTGAAGCGGCCAGCGGCCACCCATCCAGCTGTTGTTCCGCTGCCGACATCGTGGCGGCCCTCTTCTTCTCCGTCATGCGGTACGATCCGAAAAACCCCAAAGCGCCGAACAGCGATCGATTCATTCTGTCAAAAGGGCATGCCGCCCCTCTGCTCTACGCAGCCTGGGCCGAAGCAGGCCTGTTCCCCAAGAGCGACCTCTTGAAATTACGAACATTGGCGTCCGATCTCGAGGGCCACCCGACGCCGCGGCTCCCCTTTGTCGATATGGCCACGGGCTCGCTTGGACAAGGCCTCCCCGTCGGCATCGGCATTGCCCTGAACGCAAAGTTCGTCGATAAGTACGATCATCGAACCTACGTCCTGATGGGCGATGGCGAATCCGTCGAAGGATCGAATTGGGAAGCGGCTGAAGTGGCCCGGCATCATGGCCTGGATAATCTCTGCGCCATCGTCGATGTGAATCGGCTCGGACAAAGCGACCCCACCATGCTGCAACACAACATGGAAGGCTATCGCGCGCGCTGGTCCGGTTTCGGCTGGCATGCCATCGTGGTCGACGGTCACGACATCGCCGCGCTCCTTGCCGCCTTCGATGAAGCGTCCCGCACAAAAGGCAAGCCGACGGTCTTATTGGCTAAAACCTTCAAAGGGCACGGTCTTTCCTTCATGGAAGACAGCCCCAATTGGCATGGAAAGCCGGTTCCCAAGGGCGAAGAGACGCAAAAGGCCATCGAGGAACTGACCAAGCAACTCAAACCCGGCAACGGGACCGTGCAGATCAATCGACTGGCTCCAACGACCGCCGCGCCAGTGACGAAAACTGCGATGCCCCCGTCCCCCTATAAAGTAGGCGACGCCGCCGCCACGCGAGAAGCCTTTGGCGTGGCGCTTGAGGCATTAGGCGGGGCAAACTCTTCTGTCGTCGGCCTGGACGCGGACGTGAAAAACTCCACCTATACAGACAAGTTCGGCAAGAAATTCCCGAATCGATTCTTTGAAAACTTCATTGCCGAGCAGAATATGCTGGGTGCGGCCGCAGGCCTCGCCGCCTGCGGGAAAGTCCCCTTTGTCGCCACCTTCGCCGCATTCTTCACGCGCGCGTACGACTTCGTTCGGATGGCGGCCATCAGCGAATCCAATATCAAGCTCGTCGGAACCCACGTGGGAGTCAGCATCGGCGAAGACGGCCCATCCCAAATGGGACTGGAAGACATTGCCATGATGGCGGCACAGCCCGACATCGTCGTCCTCTATCCGTCGGACGCCACCTGTACCTATCGTCTTGTCGAAGCGGCCGCTAACCATAAAGGCATGGTCTACATTCGCGCAGGGCGCCCGAAATCGCTGGTGCTCTACGGACCGGACGAGACCTTCCCCATCGGAGGCAGCAAGACGATCCGCCAAAGCGCCAACGATGCGCTGACAATCGTCGCGGCCGGAGTCACACTGTTCGAAGCCCTCAAAGCCCACGACCAGCTAAAGGCCGCTGGCATCGCCGTGCGGGTGATGGACCTCTACAGCATCGCGCCCATAGACCAAGCCGCCCTCATCGCCAACGCGCGCGCCACCCACGGCCGCCTGCTGACCGTTGAAGACCACTACGCGCACGGTGGGCTCGGCGATGCCGTCTTGAGCGCGGTCAGCGACGAAGGCGTGAAAGTCCACAAGCTCGCCGTTCGGGTCATTCCCCACAGCGGTAAGCCGGATGAACTCGTCGATCATTTTGGCATCGGAGCGCGATCCATTGTCGAAGCGGCCAAGCACATCGCCCGATAAGCGGTTGAGCTCATCGCCCTCGGATGAGCTCAACCATATTCCTCTGCTTAAGATCCTTTCCAGCACAGACCGCCGGCGCGTGCTTCAGGACTTGACCGAGCGGCGCTATACGAAACGCGATGTCATTTTCCGGGAGGGCGACCCGACCGAATACTTCCACATCGTAAAGGAGGGCACGGTCAAGTGCGTCAAGTCGAGCCCGGAAGGAAAAGAATGCACCCTCAAGATGCTGATGCCGGGCGATCTCTTTTGCTGCGACGCGGCGGCGTTTGAGGGGGCCTTCCATCCAGGCACTGCGCAGCCGATGGGCGATGTCAGCATCCTGCGCATGAATAAGAAATCCTACTTCGACATGCTGCGGCGCAATCCCGACGCCGCCATTGAAGTCATCAAGCATCTCGGCACCCGCCTCAACGAAGCTCAAGAGAAAGCCAAAATCCTTGCCCTCGACCGTGCCGACCAGCGATTGGCCTCGCTTCTGGTGGAGCTCGCGACGAAGAACGGCGTGAAAGACCCGCAAGGCATCGCTCTCCCCATGCGGCTGACCCGCCAAGATATGGCCAACATGGTCGGCACGACGACAGAGACCGCCATTCGCATCATGAGTCGATTCAAACGCGAGCGCCTGGTGTCCGGAACGGCGACCCGCCTCATTATTCGCGATCTCGCTGGGCTCAAAGCCCTAGCCTCCGCCTGATTTCCCAGCGAATCCCTACCTTCCCTAGATATTTTCAAAACATGATGCACGTCATATTCTTTTGACTGCATCATCCGTATCCTCACACGCACAGTCGACGTGTATCTGTGACCTTTGCACTAAAGGACAGCCGGCACATTCGACGGCAGAAGTTCGACCAACCATTACCGAGAGGAGCGCTGCAATGATGGGGAAACAATCACAACGGGTTACGACGCTCGCAGGAGTCGCTGCGATCGCACTTGCCGGCTTGCTAGGACAACCGTCCTCTGCATCCGCGAAAACCCATGACGTGCACATGACCGCGGTGGAGTCCGACATCATCATCGACGGCGGTGGCGAGAAATATGCCGCCTGGACATTCAACGGCACCATGCCAGGCCCAGTCGTCCGCGTGACCGAAGGCGATACGATCAACTTTACGCTGACCAACCCCGCCACGAATAAAAATCCGCACGCCATGGACTTCCATGCCGCGGAAGTCGATTTCTTGAAGAACTACAAATCCGTCAATACGGGCGAAACCCACAACTTTACCTTCGTGGCCAAAAAGCCCGGCATTTTCTTCTACCACTGCGGCGCGCCGCCCATGATTCAGCACATCGCGCGTGGCATGTTCGGCGCCATCATCGTGGACCCGAAAGACGCCAGCGCCTTGCCCAAGGCGGATCGTGAATATGTCTTGGTTCAATCCGAATACTTCAAGAACCCGGGCGACGTGCAAGCGATGTTCGACCGGAAGTTCGACGGCATGATGTTCAACGGCGGCATCTTCAAGTATCACCCGTTCGTGACGGGCGGCGGCAAGCTCGATGCCAAGCCAGGCGAGCGCGTGCGCATCTATTTCGTGAATGCCGGCCCGAACGAGTTCTCTTCGTTCCACCCCATCGGCGAGATCTGGGACAATGTGTATGAGAGCGGCAATCCCGCCAATAAGTTGACCGGCGTGCAGACCTATGTGGTCGGACCGGGCAGCGCCGCGACCTTCGACGTGGTGGTGGAATCGGCCGGAGCCTATCCGCTGGTCACGCACTCCTTGACCGGCGCCCTCCGTGGCGCCATCGCCGTGCTCGTGGCATCTCCCGATGCCAAGCCCTCGACGAATTTGATGCCCATGGTTCCCTGGGAACTTCCCGCAAAGAAGTAAGAGTCTTCACGCGCTCCGGCTGGTCATTCGACCAGCCGGAGCCTATCATCGCTGCCGCAATGGCTCACGAAAAGCTTATGTTAAACAGATCTGTACTTCGCCTGATCGGTCTCTGCCTCCTCTTTGCTATACCCGAGGCCGCATATTCTGAACCGGCGCGAGACCGAATCGCGCTCATGCTAAGCGGCTCCGACTGTCCTTCAGTGCGGGAAACCGTAATGACAGCCCTTCGACAGCACGCCGGCGTTCTCCAGGTGGATCCGAACCTGATGCCAGACCATCTGCTGATCGATCTGGTCCGACAAGAGCTCGCCGAGGAGCGCCTAACCGCGATCGCAAATAGCGCGATTGCCGGAAATCAGTGCCGGGCTGAAATCATGAAATCGTGCATCACCGCAGAGCTGTCGCCTCTCCATACCAACACACCGTAACCGCGGCCGACGAACAGACATGCCAATCAGAAACCAACACTCCGTATTTCATGGCGGACGGCTTCACCTCTGTCTCTGTGCCCTTGCGCTAGCACTCCTCATTCCCTTTCAGGTCCAGGCTCAAGAATCGCTGCTGGAAATACTGCCCATGCGGCCGTTCAGCTTCGACATCGCCTTGCGCCAGCAAACCTTTGCGCCGAAGGACCGGGAAGTTACCCTCCAGGCCGGTATCACCGCGTTGCGATATGGCGACGGAGAACTCCGGGCCGGATATCAATATTTCAGCATCCACACCGATGAATTCAAAACCGATCAACATGCCGTATTCCTTAATCCCCGGTGGAACAATGTGTTGGACCTTCTGAATTTCCCGTCCACCATGCCAATCGGCCGATTGCTCAAGCATGTATTTTTCGGTCCGCTCGAAGACCGCGCTGTGCCCTATGTCGGCGCGCTCATCGGCACCGTTATCTCAGGGCAAGGGCGCCCCTCGCCAGGCCTGCTCTACGGCGGCCAGGCCGGCGTGCGCTTCCCGGTGGCTCGCGGAATTTCCCTGGACCTGAGCCTGCAGTTCACACAATATGACGTCCACTTCCTAGGAGAGTCGGGAGAGTCCCAGCAATGGCTGTTTCTAACCGGATTCCGATATTAAACCGGCTGCTGCGGATAATCTGCCAGCATGCCATGAAGACGCACGGCCTGCGCTGCCTTGCAGCCTTCTTCCGGCATGGAGGGCGCCCGGCATTCTCCGCGTTCGCTCTCCTGCTCATGCTTTCGCTGCTAAGCGGCTGCGGTTTGCTCTTCGACGCCGTGCAGAAGATTTATCCCGTGACAACCGACGAGCTGGACAAAATCTGCCGGCGGCAGCAAGTCCAGGTCGGTATGGCCGTGGAACCGTTCCGCCCATTCGTATTTCCCGCCATCTGGACCGATGAAGGCGCCCGGGTGACCGGACTCGATACCGAACTGGTGAAAGCCGTGAGTGACGCGCTCTCGACTCATTGCGGCAGCCCAGTAGTTCCCACCTTGCACCTGATTCGCTTCCGGGATCTCTTTCTCCTGTTGAACGAAGGACAATTGGATTTCTTCGTCTCCGCCGTCGCAGCCGGAACTCCGGCGCCTGGCCGATCCGGATTCGCCTATTCCACTCCGTATTTTTCTCACGGAGGCATCGGCGCCATCGCCACACGCCCGGAAGTCATTGACCTCATCCAGACACGTCTCGACGCCAACAAAGGCGCTCGCACGCGCGAGCGCCTCCTAGACGGCCTGACCGTCGCCGCGCAGGACAACACGGACGCACACCTGTATGCTGAATCCATAACTTCCGCCGGCGCATTGCTTCTCTGCGACTCACTCCCCGCAGCCTTCGAGCACGCCGCCGCCGGGGCCTCGCCGCCTATCGATGTAATCTTCGGCGCGCACCCGGTCCTCGATTTCATGGTGAAAACAACTCAGCGGGACTGGCAGCTACTGACACGGAATGACCACACACCGCTCTGGCTCACACAAGCCGATTATGCCGTGGTGATGGCGGAAGAAAACTACAAGTTACGCTGGTTCATCAATGGCGTCATTCACGAGCTTCAGGAATCGGGCCGGCTCGATCGCATGCGGAAGCGATGGATCGACGAGTCCTATGCCTACCCGAGACGGGCCTCGTCGGAAGGGCTCCCCTTTGACGTGCAAAAAATGCCGGCTCATTATGCGCAAGGCACCTGCAGGAAATCATCACCGCATTAACCCCGAAAGGGAAATTGCATGCTACGCAGCATAGGACTCGCACTCATCATCCTGTCCCTGTCGACCGGCTTGCCCTCCGCGCAAGCCTCGCCACAAGAACAACTCCGCGCCGAGGCGGAAGAAACGGCACGGCTGCTGGCGAAACTGCTCCAGGCCGGCCGCCTGGCAATCGAGCAAAATCAAGTGCTGATAGACGATATCCATAAAGGAGAGAAGGGATTTACGCCGGAGGTATTTGAGCAGCAGATGTTCGATATCTTTCGAGCGCGAACCGGCATCGACCTGAGGGCGACGTCCGGAGAAAAACAAACACCCGCCGCCATCCCGCCTCTTGCGCGCACGCTGCTGCCAGCGCTCATCGAGGCCAGCACCGCCGTTGTCCTCGATGCCCAAGTCGTCATCAATCAACGCGGGATCGGATACAAGAACTTCATTCCCGCGACCTTCGGCAGCCAAGCGGCCGCGCGTTTTTCCAAACAGTCCCACGTCATGCTCAAGCAGACTGCCCTCCATCCGCGCAATCTTAAAAACGAGCCGGACGAGTACGAATCCTCCGTCCTTCAGTGGTTATCTGGACGGCCGAACAGCGAAACCTATGTCAGCGAGTTGACCGAATCGGGCAAAACATTGCGGGTAATAATGCCGGTTTACTATCGACAGGAATGCCTGACGTGCCACGGAGCGCCTAAAGGGGAATGGGATATCTCAGGATATCCGAAAGAAGGCGCCCAGGAAGGAGACCTCGCCGGCGCGATCAGTGTGAAAATCCCTCTGCGAACCGAGTAACGGCATTCGTCCCTGGTCGTCGTCCGCACCTACGGATTGGGGGCTACAAACACCAGCACCTTCAACCGCTGCGCCGTATGATTCTTCACTCCGTGCTCTTCTCCGGCCGGAGCCATGGTCCCCTGCCCAGGCCCCAGCACCTGCTTCTCTGAACCGACCTGAAATGTCCCCTGACCTTCGAGCACAAGATAAACCTTATCTTGATCGCCGTGGATATGCCCCTTCTGTTCCTGCCCTGGCTCAAAGCAATAGATATCGCAGAAGAACCGCTCCGACTGAAACAGGTTGTTCTTCTTCATCTTCTCTTGGCTGAACTGCTGATAGTCGGAAAGACTCACGATCTTCATCTCTGTAGCAACCTCCTCAACTAAGAACGATGAACTGACGACTCAATGCGCCTGACAATCGAATCGACCGGGATCAAATGGCGCGCAAGACCCAACTCTTTGGAAGGAATCCCCATTGCCAAACCAAGGAGCTGCGGCAAGTGGAGAATAGGGAGATTCAACGCGGTATTCACCGCCTGCCCGGCCCGGTCCTGATAGATATCCAGACTCATATGACAGAGCGGGCAGGGCGTCACCATACAGTCGGCTCCCTGCTCCTTAGCCTCCTTCATATTGGCTCCGGCCATGGCCATTGCCACAGCTTCCTTTTCAAGAATGATCGGAAACCCGCAACACTTCGTGCGCCCCGCATAGGCCACCGCCTCCCCGCCCAAGGTTCGGATCACCTGCTCCAGCGAAGCCGGGTTCTCCGGATCGTCCACGCCCAGATCCCATGAGGGGCGAAGGATATAGCAGCCATAGAACGGCGCAATGCGCAGGCCTTGCAACGACTTCACCACCTGCGCGCCAAGCTGGCGAAGCCCAATCTCACGCACGACAATCCAGAGCAGATGTTTAACCTGTACTGTTCCGCGATAGACGATGCCTTCCGGTTCCAAGACATGATTGATGCGATCGAGCAGGCCAGGCTCGGTCTTCAGGCGTTTGTTCGCTGCCCCCATCACTCCCTGGCAAGTCCCGCAAATCGTCATCACATCCAAACCCAGCTGCTCAGCCTGGGCAAAGTTCCGCGCATTCAAGGCTAAGGCGACATCCGGTTCCGCCTCCGTCACAACGCCGGCGCCGCAACAAGATGACGCCGCCAATTCGACCACCTCAATGCCCAATCGACCGATAATAGCCATCGTCGACTGATACAACTCCGGCGTCGCGCCTTTCGCCGCGCAGCCCGGATATAACGCGAACCTCAATGCCATTTTCCCCTCGATGCTGGCCTACTCAAACTGAGCACGTAGTCGTCGGTAGGACTGATTCATCTCTTCGATCGCGGCATGCGCCCCGGCTTTCATCTCATTCCATTTTGCATCGGTAACTGACGCAAGTCCGTCGAGTTGCTTCCTGGCTGCCTCTTTCTTCGCCTCAAGCTCATGAATCGACTGCTGCAACTCCGTTCTGGCCGAAGCCGACGCCTTATCGGCCTTGGCCTGCAACGCTGCCATCCGCTTCTGAATCTCAGCGAGTTGCTCCTGGGCTTTTCGCTGAAACGCTTCTTTTTCCTGAGCCGTATACTGCACCGTCGCTTCGACAGTCTCCCGAGCCTCTTTGGCAATCGTACCCGGCGTCACCGGCTGCTCACCAGCTTCGACGCACAGGGACATCATCCCGAATCCGGTGGCCACCAGGCCAATAATCCATCGATATTTCATAGGCCTATCTCCCTCCATCACCCTCCCCGCAATGACGGCATTCACACCCACAGTATAGTCAGGCCTCCATGGGCTTGTCACGCCAGGCCAATCCCCGCTTAACTTTCCCTCGGTACCGACCGACAAAGACACGTCACAGAAACACACCGACGACAGCCAACAGGAGCGCCAGGATACCAATGGCCCCCGATACGCACAGCTCATCCGCCACAACCGACAAGATAGAACAGGCCCTGATTCAGAAACTCGACAAAAGCGAAGTTGAGCTTCCGCTGCTGCCTCAAGTCGCCAGTCAAGTCATGGCGCTGGCCGGCGACGCCACAGCGGATGCCGCAAAACTGTCCGCCCTGATCCATCAAGATCAAGCCTTAGCCGCGCACGTGCTGCGGATCGCGAATTCACCGGCCTATATGCCGCGCAGCCCCGTCGTCTCGCTCCAACATGCCGTGGCGATGCTCGGCATCAATCTGCTCTCGGAAATTGCGTTTACCGCGTCGCTGAAGACCGGCGCCTTTCAGGTGCCCGGCCACGAAGACCATATCAAGCTATTGTGGCGGCATTCCCTGGCCAGTGGATCCTTCAGCAAGGAAGTCGCCCGGATGCGCCGTGTGAACGTGGAAACCGCCTACCTCTGCGGACTCCTCCATGGCATCGGGAAACCGGTTGTCCTTCGCACGGTGGCGAATCTCGCGAAAGAGCTCAAGAGCCCCGTCGACAAAGCCATGATGGAACAGCTCCTTGAGGGCTACCACACGCGCGTCGGCTCCTTGATTGCGGAAAAATGGGGGCTCCCCAAGCAGGTAGCGGAAGCGATCGCCTATTACGCCGACTATGACCATGCCACATCCTTCAGGCAAGAATGCCTGCTCACCTGCGTCGCGGATCGCATGGCCACCCATCTCCTCGCCCCGGATCAGCTGTCCGAAGAGGAACTCCGCGAACATCCCGTGTTTGCCGATCTTAACCTCTACCCTAACGATATCGACCAACTTCTGGCCGGCAAAGACAAGGCCCTGTCGATGGTCAACGCCATGAACTTATGAGCACACCAATCGCATTCGACATCGTCATCATCGGAGCCGGCCCCGCCGGGCAAAAAGCCGCGATCCAAGGCGCCAAATCGGGCAAGCGCGTCGCGCTGCTCGAACGCGAGCGCGGCATCGGCGGGAGCTGCGTCTACCGCGGCACCATCCCCAGTAAAACCTTGCGCGAGAGCGCCCTGCATCTCGACCGGCTGCGCCGGGCCAGCGCGGCGTTTGAATTTAAACTGAAGCCGGACGCGGAAATTTCCGCCTTGCTCAGCCGCCTGGAGGAAGTCGTCCACACCCACGACACCTACATGAGCAAACAATTGCGACGCAACGGCATCTCGCTCTTTCATGGCCGCGCCCGTTTCCTCAACGATCGCACCGTGGAAATGCAGGCCGTGGACGGAGCCTGCCAGCAATTCACCGCCGAGCATTTCGTGGTGGCCACCGGCTCACGGCCGCGCAACCCGGCGGAAATCCCCGTCGACCACGAACATATCCTCGACAGCGACTCTCTCCTATCGATGATCTACCTGCCGAAATCGCTGGCCATCATCGGCGGCGGCGTCATCGGATGTGAATATGCCTCCATCTTCGCGTTGCTCGGCGTCGAGGTGACCTTGATCGACCGCGCCAAATCGCCGTTGCAGTTTATGGATGCCGAGTTGGTCGCTCAATTCGTCGCCAGCTTCGAACAGCATGGCGGACATTATCTCGGCGGACAATCGATCCAGAGCGTTCAGTGGGACGGCGCGGCCAACGTCGTCACGCTGCTTGGCGACGGCCAATTCATCAAGAGCGAGAAAATGCTGGTCGCCTTGGGCCGCCAAGCCAACATCGAAGATCTCAATTTGAGCGCCGCAGGCCTTGCCGTCGATGCGAAAGGCAGCTTATCCGTCAACCAATTCTGCCAAACCGCGGTGCCCCATATTTATGCCGTGGGAGACATGGTCGGCGCCCCGGCGCTCGCGTCGAAGGCCATGGAACAGGGCCGCCGGGCAGTTCGCCACGCCCTCAACCTGCCGATCGGCGACGCGGCCTCGACCATTCCCATCGGCGTCTATACGATTCCCGAGATGGCCAGCATCGGACTGGATGAAAAGACGGCCAGCGAACGATTTCGCAATCCCCTTGTCGGGCGCGCCAAGTTCGAAGAAGTCGCGCGCGCGCAAATTTCCGGCGCCGGTCATGGACTCTTAAAATTGATCGCCGATCCCAACGGCGAGCAGCTGCTCGGCGTCCAGGTCGTCGGCGACTCCGCCACGGAACTGGTGCACATCGGCCAGATGGCCCTGCAACAAGGCGCGCTGGTCGAATCGTTTATCGACAACGTCTTTAACTTCCCTACCTACGCCGAAGCCTACCGCGTCGCCGCATTGGATATCCTCGGTCAAGTCGCCAAGCGCCAAACCGCCGAGGCGGCCTAGAGCCCAACCAGACCTTCAACGTATTCTCACATCAGCCGCTTCCTCAGCTGACGCACTGCCAATAACACACATTCCCAGATTGGGACTCTCTCATCAGTCGCATGGATCCAACAGTGATCCCATCAACGGCAGACGGCACGAGGTGGCAACTCATAACGTCCACCATTAACGACCGAAGTCACATCGAAGGTGCGGCCCAGAAGGGTGCAAGCAACTTGCTCACTCATGCGCGATCTTGCGCCGGCTCAAATGACCATACGCCTGATCGCATCACGATGGCTTTGAAAAGATTACCGTTACGGTCGTCGACGAGTTCGATCTCGGGCCAGGCTCGCAGAGCGCGCAGCAGGCCGCTGCCCAGGCCTCGATAGGGCAGGAGCTTGGCGGAAAAAGATGCTAAAACGGGATTACGGATGTTGGAGTTTCCCGCCTTGACATTTTCGATGGTTAAGTTGTTGGGCAGGTGGCCGGGACTGATGATCTCGACCCGATCCACAAACACCAGCACGCGCACCGGGGCGCTGATGAAGTAGTCTCGGTGGATGAGCGCGTTAACCACCAGTTCTTCCCATACAATGCGCGGAATCTCGGCCTGGCCTTGTGAGTTGAAACCCTGCTCGCCCTGAATAGCGTGGGTATTGGCTATGATAAAACCCAGCGTCTGCTGGAACACGTCAGCCAGCTTGCCGGTGATGTCACGGCTATCGAGATAGCGTTCATCCTCAATCCGATTGCCAACAAAGACGACTGCTTTGACAATGAACGCAGGCAGCGCGTAATGCGGGGCCTTGGCGAACAGCAGGCCTCCGGCCACATTGAGCTGTCCCTGGTTCATGAGGTTCATATTGGTCAGCAACTGGGGCAGAGACTGGTTGTGCCGGGCAAGTGGCTCGCCGAACTGCTGTTCGAAGAAAGCTTCAAAATAGGGCATATCCACATCGCCCGCGCTCAGGCTTGCCACGGCCGTTTCGTCGGCATGCACTAGCCCCGCCTGCTGGAACAGGCGTTGGATTTCCTCGCGGGAGGTAGCACGGCGTTTGTCTGCGCCGTTCTTTACCCAAATAACACCGTTTTTATCCATATAAGGCTTGCTGATGCCTTCAGGGATGAAGATCACCATCACCGTACCATTGGGGTGCGACACGTTTTCGGTGAACGGATTCACAGCGGGACGAACGTTTTGCGATGCGCTGTTTGAAACAAGCTGGTTCAAACGGTCAATGGCTGCGCCTGACAGGCCAAGCACTGAGCCGTCGTTTTGCACACCGATGAATATCTTCCCGCCTGCGGTGTTACTGAAAGCGACGATTTCCGCCGCCAAGGCATCGGCATTGGTGATGTCTGACTTGAACTGATGGCGGCTGTCCTCGCCACGGCTGAGGATGTCGATCAGCTCTGTGGTTTCCATAGATTGTAAACCTCTTTGCGACGGTTGAAGGCCTCCTGGCCGCCTTCCATAATGTTAATGATGGCTTCCTGCATCAGGCGGGCGTCGATGCTGCCGCTTCGTACGACGACCTTTTCATCCTGGTACTGGCAGGCGAGTACCTGTTCTGCATCACCCAGCACCGGGAAATTGGCGTTATGGGTGGCGAAGATGAATTGGACGTGAGGTTTCATCTCACGCAGCAGCTTGATCACATCGTCGTAGATGGTCTGGTTGTCCAGATCGTCTTCCGGCTGGTCGATGATGATGACGTCGTTCTGGCGCTGGCTGAGGACATACAGCAGCAAGGCCGAAGCGCGCTGCCCAAGCGAATGGTGCTTCAGTTCCTTGCTGCGATAACAGATCACGAAGCGATTGGGCACCTGCCAGGTGACAAACTCGACCAGATTCTGCATGAAGGTCTTTTCAAAGACCTCGGGCGTGCTACCGGCCTTAGCCAACGCTCCTGGCAGCGCTCGCAGTAGTCCGCCGAAATCGGCGTAGCCTTCCATGACCGCCCGCAGCGTGCTTTCGCGGATGTTGCTGCCTTTGAAAAGCTGCTGCATGAAGCTAATGGCAGCTTCCTTATCACCTTTGAAGTCGGCTTCGATCTGCAGGGCGGTGTGGCTGGCATTCACACGGTCTAGCTCCGCTTTGATAGTGTTGAACTCGCTCAGCCAAAGCTTGTTGAGCTTGTCGATTTCAGCAAACAGCGCATCGCGGATGCTGGTCTGCTGTGACTCTTGCTTGGCCAGTGCCTCCAGCATCTGCTCCGCCTTGGTCTTGCGCTGTTGCTGGGTCAGGAAGTCATCCGGCTGGATAGCGGTCATGCCGGTTTGCTTGAGTTCCTGAGCCAGTTGCCGCTCGACTTGCGCGAACTCTTCCTGAAGGCTCTTGCGCGCGCCTTCGAACTCGCCCTGCTTCGTCTGAAGACGGCCAACAATGGCGCGCGCATCCTGCTCGATCTGCTTGAGCTGCTCCATCTTGGTAATGAGGTGGGAAAACTCGACATAGTACGCGGCGAAGAACTCCGGATTCTGTCTGGATACGTAGCTCATCGCATTGTGCAGTTCGTCCTCATGCTCGGCAATCAAGCCGTCCAAGGCAAGCACAAGATTGTTGGCCCGTTCACTCAGACGCGTGAGCGCAGCGGCATCCTGCTGGAACCCCAAGCGCTTCTGGAGCTTGTCGGCGACACCATACTCTTCGAATTTCTTCAGACGGAAGTTGGCATCGGTGAGCTGGGTCTCAAAGTCGCGTTTGAGTTCGGCGGTATTGCTGAGCTTGAGCCAGCGCTGAGCTGCTTCACGTACGCGCTGGCGTTGGGTTTCGATGTCGCTACGCAACGCATGAAGCTTCTCACCGACCAGCTTTTCCACCAGATCAGTCTCGAAACCTTCGCCGGTGCTGGAGAGATCTTTCTGCCCGAAATAGATGGGTCGGCGCAGAACAGTTTCCCGAATCGACACGCCGGGCTGTAATTTGTCGTTCAGATAGACATTCGGCGCTTCACGGAAGATGCGGGAAATGGTGAACTCTTGCCCATACACATCGCACGCCGTGAGCGCCACCTTACCGCCGCTGCCTAGGGTATAACGGATCAACTCGTCTTTGTACTTAGTATCCTGCGCCTTCTCGCCCCGTGGGATGTCGAGGGCATAGCGCACCGCTTCCAGGATGGACGACTTTCCGCTGCCACGGATACCGATGAGCGTGTTGAGTTCGGAGGAGAAGTGGAGCGTCTGTCCGTCGAGGATGCCGCCGTCGAAGTGGATGCAGCGAATGTACGATGCCTGATGCTTGGGCGGATCTGGCGCAACATGTGAAGCGTGAGCGCTCAAGGCGAACTTGACCGCAGCAAAAGACAGCTCGCCCAACTTGAGGTAACAGATTTCGCCCCGCCCGACTTCTTCGATGCATTTTGGATCACTACCCTCAAGCTCGGCGGGATACCAGTCTCGCAACCAGCCTCGAATCTTGGCGCGGCTAGGTTTGTCTTTTCCTGCACCATCGTGGGTGCGAACTTTCTGAAAACCAAGGGTTCGACGCCGGAAGAATTCGTTTTGCCCCAGTTCGGAAAGGCGTCCTCCGTCCAACTCGGCCCAAAGTCCGCTCGGAGCTTCCACATGGGCAAAGACCAGAAAAAAGTCGCGGTGGTAGCTTTCCAGCTTCTTGATGGTATCCAAGAGAGAACGCGAAGACCGTCCGTTTTCCTGCTCATACTGAGTGGGAATTTTTCCTTCAAAAGCGACGGTCAAAAAGGGATTGATATGGTCATTCCCATCAGCTAACCAATCGTCAGAAAAGACGACCAGCGTGTGGATGCCATTGGCTCCGTCATTGACCGACAACTCGACACCTGGCAACAGCGCAATTCCCTTCTTTTTGGCTGTCTTGCGCAATGCGTTGAACTCATCGAAGTCAAACTTGTTGTGATTGGCGATGACGCCCAGCCGGATGTGCGCTTTCTCCAGCGTATCGACATAGTTGCTGTTGTAAAAGTTGTCATCACCCACATACTTGAATTCGCGGTCGGCCCTGGTGTGCAGATGAAAGTCTGCGCGTATCCACTGCGCCCCTTCGTCAAAAACCATACCTCTGCGGTTAAGCGGTTGCATTTCAGTCATTGCTCCCTCACTGAAAATCACATCAAGACAGTCACACGTGGAACGGGGACTTCGCGTTCCATTAGGCTAGCAGCTTACCTATTTCAGCCCAATTAATCACCCGGCTTTTCACAGTAGGCACAGCCACTGTGCCCCCTCCCCACACACTACTCCCCATCACACAACCAGACTCTCTTGGCCTTCAGTCCCGTACTCGCGCCAATCGCACCCCCTTGTCACCACCCTCTTTCCTCTGCATAAATGACCAGGACTGAGTGGCTCCGCCCCCTTTGCCTCCGCGCACCTTTCGTATAGGCTGCTCCTGACGGTCGACCGTCCCGTGGATACCGCGCAGGAACCGTCGATGAATATCCTCTTCCCGCGACCGACTGCTCCATTCCCTCATCAGGAATCTGCTCGCAGGATTAATTGACATATGCCAATCATATGCATACGATACGAGCATATACAGAGGATCTATTGATGCGCACGACGCTGGATCTCAACGAAAAACTTATTCGGGAGCTCATGGACGTGACCTCCGCGAAAACCAAAACCGAGGCGATTCACCAGGCGGCGAAAGAATTGATTCGGAGGAAAAAGCTGGATCAACTCAAGTCCTTGACTGGCACCCTCTCCCTCGACTTGGATTGGAAAAAATTGGAGGCAACCGAGCTTCGCCATCAAGCCTCCTTGAAGCGCCGCCGACATGGTCATCGCTGACACCTCCGTCTGGATTCCGTTCTTCAATCGCCCGGACTCACCGGAAAAGACCGCCCTCGACTTGCTGATTGATGCCGATGAAGCGGTCTTGGTTGGCGTGGTGCTGGCCGAATTGCTTCAGGGCTGTCGAATCCCCTCTGAACGAACGGTGCTGTCAGACGCCCTCTTGGCGCTGCGGTACTATGAAGTCACCTCCGCTACATGGATACGAACGGGGGACCTTTCGGCACAGCTCCTTCGCAAAGGGGTTACCTTGCCGCTATCAGACCTGCTCATCGCGGCCTTGGCACTTGAGCACGATTGTCGCGTCTATAGCCTGGATGCTCACTTCAAAAAGATTCCTGGGCTGCATCTCTACACACCCACCTCCATCTGATCGTCCGCATTACGCCACCCTACACGCCCTCGAATACTCCCCATCCTCGGCCCAATGCGGATGCCCGCCCTTTGACCCCGCGCGCATCTTTCGTATAGGCTGCTCCTGACGGTCGATAGTCCCATCGACCCAGCGCAGGAACCGCCCATGAATCGTTCAGATCGCCGCCGGCAAGAATCGCAACAGGGCAAAACAGGCTCGGCGCCGGACAGCTTCGCCATTCGCAATCTGCTCGACCAAGGCAAACGTCATCACCGGGCCGGTCAGCTGGCGGAAGCCGAGCGAAATTATCAGCTAGTCCTGAACATGTCGCCAGGCCACCCCGAAGCGCTGCATCTGTTAGGGTTGCTGGCCTATCGTGTCGGCAGTTTCGATCAGGCAATCGAGCTTATTACCCACGCCATCGATGGCACGCCCAACTCCCCGCTGTATTGGTTCAACCTGGGCGTAGTCACGCAACGAGCCGGGAAAGCGGACGCCGCCATCCACGCCTACGAACGGGCCATTGCGCTCAATCCGAAGTATGTGGATGCCACGATCAATCTCGGCAATGTCCTGAAAGACCAGCATCGCCTTGATGCAGCCATTGCGACCTATCGCAACGCGCTGGCGCTCAATCCGGCGCATGCCGACACGCACAACAATCTCGGCGTCGCCCTCAAGGAACAGAACGCCGTCCGGAAGGCCATCGCCTCCTACCGGGAAGCCATCCGGCTCAAGCCATCGCATTTCGAAGCCTGGAATAACCTTGGCCTGGCACTCCTGGAAACGGGCGCGAGCGAAGAGGCCATCGCTTCATTCCAACAGGCCTTGAGCATTACGCCGACATCATCGAAGGCGCTGTACAACCTGGGCATCGCGGCCATGTGGAACGGCGATCACGCCGATGCCATTGCCCGCTTCTCTCAAGTGGCCAAGGCAAAGCACCAGCATGGCGGACCGGTTCAAGAAACCACACTCTTTCGGTCACGCCTGAAACACGATGCCGAACAAACCCGGCTGCTCATTGAGCGTGGCCGCCTCGATCCATCACATCGCGCATACGTTGATGCATTGGAACGATTGGAAATTGCCCTGGCAGCGGCCTACCCCGCGAAAAATCGATGTCCCGCCGATCCAGCGGCGCTCACGGCCATTGCGCCCTCCTTCAATCGATTTCTCTATCGCGCCCCTTGCGAACGGCTGCCGGACGGAGCCCTGAACCCACAGCTCGATGTCCAAGCCATCGAAGCGCGCTACCTCGGGCATCGTCCGGAAGTCACATTTATCGACCACCTGCTCAAGCCGGAGGCCCTGACCGCCCTGCGCGACTTTTGTCTCGAATCCACGATTTGGAAAAAAGACTACGACAACGGTTACCTAGGCGCGTTCCTCGGCGACGGATTCGCCACGCCTCTCCTGCTCCAAATTGCGGAAGAATTGCGCCGCGCCTTTCCCAGCATCTTCAAGGACCACCGGCTCACGCAGGCCTGGGCCTTCAAGCAGGACAGCGCGAGGCGCGGCCTTTCCATCCATGCCGACGCCGCTGCCGTGAATGTGAATTTTTGGATTACCCCAGACGAGGCGAACCTGAATCCCGAGAAAGGCGGACTAGTAGTCTATGACAAAGAAGCCCCGGCGGATTGGAATTTCGCGGCCTATAACAGCGAGCAGAATAAACCGAAGATTCTCGAATGGCTCGCCCAGGCTGGCGCGCAAACGATCCGGGTGCCCTATCGCGCCAACCGCGCCGTGATGTTCAACTCCGACCTCTTTCACGAAACGGACGATGTCGCCTTCCGCGACGACTACCTCAGCCGGCGCATCAACATTACGCTGCTGTACGGCTACCGCCATCAGGCTTAGCCCCAGAATCCCTAAAAGACTTCGCACCGTCTCGCAACGACGGCTGGTCCGTCATCGCCTCGGTCACCACCACGCGAATGTGTTGCCGCAAACGTGCCGTTGCGAACCGCATCGCCAGACCGATCGTTGCCGCTAACAAGACAAACACCGGAACCATGACCAAGCCAACCTGTTCAAACCGCTCTTGCGGAGTGCGCGCCGCGCCCTGTTGTATCGGCCGGACAAAGGTGAGCCGCGCCCAAGCAATGGTCGATCCTCTCTCCTGGATCGGCTCAATGACGGTCACCCGTTCTTGACCAGGCCTAGGCTCGTCGCGAATCACCACTTCCCGATTCTGCGCGCGAATGGCAGACCAATTCGAATCGTGAATCTGCTGCCCGACATACCCGGCGTTGGACGCGGCCATCACCCGATTCCCATGGTCGATGACAATCGTATCGGCGAGATGGCCGCTCTGCCACGTTCCCGCCAACGCCTCTTGAACCTTCTCCACATCCACCACGAGCGCAATCGCGCTGAGAGAGGCGACCGCCCGGCCCACAGCCATCGCTTCTTGCTGAAAGGCCTGGCTCGCCTGCGTCTCGCGCTGTTGTTCCTGTGAAACGTCCACCCGCTTCAGCGCGTAATAGAACAGGCCTCCGATGAGGACGGTCGCGATAAGACTGATCATAAGTGCGCGAAGCATCGACCCTTACCTCCTCTGAAACGTTGCGTTGCGCGGGGCCAACAAAAAGAAGACGCCCTTAGACCGCCTCATTCGATGAATCGACAAGCTGATAGGGCTCCCGCTCGAGCGCTCTCACTACCTGCTGAAGCCGCGTCCACTCATCTGGAGCCAGACTGGTAAACTCCAACCCAAAACTGTGGTCGCGGCGCCACCGGACCACCGCTTGCTTGACCTGAATGGACGGCTCATCGCCCGGTACGATACGCAATTGCAGTATCGTACCGGGCTTCACGCCGGTCGCACTGGAGACGCAACAGCCTCGGATCGAGAGATCGCTGAGCTGGCCATCACCGGAGACAATGTTGGCGGAGCTGAAGGAACTGCGAAACTGGACAGGGAAACGGGGATGATGACGATGCTCCACGAGCGGCCTCACACGCAAAATTGCGTTACCCCTTAATATTGCCAATGGGTCTAAGTTCCGCTACTTTTTTTGTGATTCCCGCACGGTCGACCGACTCCACGACGTCGGAAATATTTTTGTAGGCGAATCCCGCCTCTTCCGCAAGCCCCGACATCGAGACCGCCTTCACGAGGATGCCCCGCTGTTTCATCTGCTGCAGCAGCTGCTCGCCACGAATTGATTTCTTGGCCTGCGTCCGCGACATCGTGCGCCCGGAGCCGTGCATCGTCGAGCCAAACGTGTCGTCCGTTGCCTGCGCCGTGCCAGCGAGCAAATACGAGCCTGTTTCCATCGAGCCGCCGCAAATTACCGGCTGCCCGACGGATCGGTAGCAAGCCGGCAAATCCTGGCTGCCCGGGCCGAGCGCCCTGGTCGCGCCTTTGCGATGCACGACCAACTCGCCTTCGGAATATCGTTCCACTTTGGCAATGTTATGCGCCACATCGTAAACCAGCTCCATGCCCAACGCTTCTCCCGAACGGCCGAAGACCGCGGCAAAGGCCTCGCGAACCTGGTGCGTGATGACCTGCCGATTGGCAAACGCCGTATTGGCGGCGCAATTCATCGCCGCGAAATAGTCCTGGCCCTCTTCGGATAGAAACGGCGCGCAAGCCAGCTGCTGATCCGGCACGGTAATCCCGTAGCGCCGCATCGCCTTCTCAAAAATCTTGAGATAGTCGCTGGCCACTTGATGGCCGAATCCGCGCGACCCGCAATGCACCATGACGACAATCTGGTCCTGTCCGGTAATGCCGAAGGCCGCCGCCGTCTCCCGGTCGAAAATCCGGTCATTCGCAGCCACTTGCACTTCGAGATAATGGTTCCCGGAACCGAGTGTCCCCAGCTGGTTCATCCCCCGCTTCACCGCATGATCGCTGACAGCGTCTGGATTGGCGCCAGACAGACACCCTCCCTGCTCGATCCGCTCCAGATCGCGATGCCATCCATACCCCCGCTCAATGCACCAGCGGGCTCCTCTGGTCATTACGCCATCGAACGCTGCCCGGTCCATCGGCACGAAACCGCTCGATCCCACACCCGCCGGCACTCGCCGAAACAGCTCGGTCATCAACCGCTCAAGCCTAGGCAGCACATCCTCCAGCGTGAGATCCGTCCGAATCAGCCGCATCCCGCAGTTGACGTCGTAGCCTACCCCGCCGGGAGAGATGATTCCCGAGCGCACATCGAACGCGGCGACGCCGCCGATTGGAAAGCCATAGCCCCAATGGCCATCCGGCATGCAGAGCGCGTAGCGGCGGATGCCGGGCAGACAAGCCACATTCGTCACCTGCTCGAACACCCCGGCATCCATGGCTTGAAGGATAGACTCCGTCCCATAAATGCGGGCCGGCACCAGCATGCCGGGTTTTTCAGAGACAGGAATCTCCCACACCTCATCGGAGATGCGCACCACCTTCATGGCCGTATTGAATCTCATACGTCGAGCACCACCCGCACATGCCATCGCCCGTTGTCCCGATGCAACCGATACAAATGCTTGGTCACACCCTTTACATCGTCGCGCAACTCCTGCGTCGTCCGATTCACCGGTTCGCCGAGCAGCGTTCCCGCGAGTGTCCACTCCACGCCCACATGGGTCAACGAAATCGCGGCACGACTGAACACCACTCCCGCGGCGTCTTTCCAATAGACAAAATCGGAGAGCCAATCGAAGAGCAGCTCGGCCGGATCGTGCGCCACATGTTCGATATGGCGTTCCCACATCGCGCCGACGGTCGTGGGATCGGCCATCGCCTCCATCACGGCGTTCGACGCGGCCTCGAACAACTCTTGAATGGAATCGCCCTCGGCATCGAAGGCCAAGTCCGCCAGCGCGACGTCATCGAGAAAATGAAAGGAGGCCGGCATGGGTGCGTGCTACAGAATCGGCGGGCGCCTGGCGCGGCGGAAGATGGCCCGCACCTGTTCCAGGCCTGAGATCCGGTGCGCGAATGGATTGGGCACCTTTCCCTTGAAAAACATCCTGACGCCAAGGGGAAGGATCCTGAGAACACGCGAGAGGTCAAACCCGACAACCTTGAGCGGCATAATAGCCTCGTTCAGCCGCCCCTGCTGTTCAATAAGCGAGACAAATCCGGTGATATGCCGCGCGCCGCCTGTCGAAGCCAAGCCCCGGTCGAGCGATGCCCGCCGCAGCCGAATGATCGCCTCCATCGGCTTCACATCCTTCGGACAGACTTCCACGCAATAGTTGCAGCGCGTGCAATCCCACATCCCGTTCGCCTCTTGCAACACGGCCAGCCGCGCCCGTTTCAGTTTCTCCGATTCGCGCGGATCCGACAAAAATCGATCGACTTTGGCCAGCGCCGCGGGCCCGGCAAATCCAGGCGACACCTCATGCACCGTGCAGGCGGCCACACAGGCTCCGCACATAATGCAGGCATCGACGTTGTGATATCCGGCGTCAGTTGAAATGGGATCTCGATGTTCCGCTCGTACGATTGGCACGGCGGTCGAGGCTGACAGCCAGGGCGTGATGTCACGAATCTTCCTCCAGAACGGGCGCATATCCACGACGAGATCTTTAATGACCGGAAGATGGCGCAACGGGGCAATGCGCAACCGGCCATGCCGCTCCAGTTCTTTGCGGACCGACGTGCGGCAGGCCAGCTTCTCGCCGCCGTTGATATTCATGGCGCAGGATCCGCAAATCGCCGACCGGCACGAATACCGCATCGCCAGACTGCCATCGACCTCATGCTTGATCCGGATCAACAGATCGAGCACCGTCGAACCGCGACGCACATCGAGGCGCACATCCTCATCGTGCGGCGTTGCATCGCGTTCGGGATTGAATCGTTGGAGAGTAATGGTGAGACGCATGGGAAGCTTTCAGCCTTTCGCGATCAGCCATCAGCACACTGAACGCCGATCGCTGAGCACTGACCGCCCATGTTAGCCCAGCTCAAAGACCTTCGGGAAATCGGTCAAATTGCGGCAGCCGTCGCTCGTGACCAGCACCATATCCTCGATCCGCACCGCGCCCAATCCAGGATAGTAGAGCCCCGGCTCAACCGTGACGACATGACCTTCCTGCAGCAACGACCCGGTCCGGCTGATACGAGGCGCCTCATGAATATCCAATCCGACGCCATGTCCGGTTCCGTGAAAATACCCCTGCATCCGGCCATCGACCAGCCCTGTCTTATACCCTGCCTTCTCGAACCGGTCGAGAATCCCTTGGTGAATTTTCTTTCCGTCGGCGCCGTCCTTGATCTTGGTGATGGCTTCTTCCTGCGCATCTTTCACGGTCTGATAGAGCCGCTTGATTTCGGGACTCGCCGTGCCGCGAATCACTGTGCGGGACATGTCGGCAAAATACCGGCTGTTGGCCGACCTGGGAAACACATCGAAAATAATGCTGCGATTGGCGGGCAGCAGCCCCGTGCCTTCATGGTGCGGATCGCACGCCTGTTCGCCGCCGGCCACAATCGTATGCTGCGCGACGCAATCGAGCTCCATCAATTTGACGTTGATGAGCTTCTTGATCCGTTCCGAGGTCAGCACCTCTCCGTCCAGCCACAGCTCTCCGCCACGGATCGCCGCCCGCTTGAGCGCCGCATGGGCCGCCGCCACGGCTTCTTCCGTCGCGCGCTGCGCCGTTTCGATGCAACGCACCTCTTCGGCGGTCTTCACGACACGCCGCTCATAAAACGGATCGCGCTTCGGCTTCATGCTGTAGCCCAGCTCTTGAAGCCGTGTCGCGTGGATGAAGGGGAAATTGGCCGGGACCAGCAACTGCCGGACTTTGGCTTCCCGAAGAATGACATGGACGATATCGACGCTGCTCGGTTCTTTCGTCCCGTTCGATTTGGCTTTCTTCTCCAGCTCGGAATACGACAAGACGCGATCCACCGACGCCTGCGACTTGGCTCGATCCATTTCGAGATCGCTCATGACCAGCAGCCGCTCGCCCTTGACCTCCAAATAGATGAAGGGATCGGGCGCGACAAACCGCGTCGCATAATAGAGATTCGAATCCAGTTCGCTCGCGGCAATAAACAGCGTGGCGACGTCAGGTTGTGCGGCAGCAGCTCGTTTCATGGATGGATAAGGAGAAGTCGATGGGACCGGCTGGAGGTGGTTCGGCGCATGAGTGGACCGATGCTAACATGGGGTCCGATGGCGGTCAAGGCGTAGCTGGCGCGGCTTCTGGCAAAGACTCCAGCCCTGGCGCGGCAGGCTTTTCCTCATCGGACGTCATGAGATCGCGCGGCAACGTCAGCGTGTTTTTCAACACATCGACCGCCAGTTGCGCCAAGCCCGACAGTCCCGTCGTAAACGATTTCATCGGCAAGTAGGTCACCTCGGGATCTTCCACCGCGCCCTTCATCGAGAAAATCGCCGTCGTCATCCCCTTGCGGTCGCCCGCGAAGATGCGCCCGAACAGTGGAATCGTCTTGAGAAACGCGGAATAGGCTCCGAACGGGCTCACCGCAACGATCCCATCCAATTGATCGGTGGGCAGATCGTAGTTGCCCGCCGCCGTGATCTTAAGAATCGGACTGTCGATGACCATATTCTCCGTCTGGAACGATCCGTTCTGAATCGTCACGGTGGCGGAGACGCGATTGTAGGGCACGCCTTCTTTTTCCAGGTCCACTTTCCCCTGCAACACTGCGGGGAGGTTCAGGATGCTCAAGATCTTCCAAATCGCGCGCTCTTTGGATTTCAAGACCTTGCCATTCTCCAGCAACATCTCGAACTTTCCATTCAACGAAGGATAGACCCCATGAGGATTGCGCCCATGCGCGCGGATCGTTCCATTCAGCCGCACCTGGCCCGAGACGCCATGAATACCCGTCTGAGTCAACTGAAAGAGATCGTCGATGGCCAGCCCAGTGGCCCGCAGGGATACCTCTGTCTCCGCCGGCTCGTTGGCCGGCAGCTGCACGACGACCCGGCCGGCCACCTGCCCGTCGGTGGAATCTCCGGCAATTCGGTCGATATCCAGCACCCCGTCTTGCAGGATAATGCGCGCCGTCAGCCCGCCAAACTTAAGATGCCGGTAATGCGCCCGGGCCGCCGACGCCGTCATCGTCACCTGGCTGGAAGAGGCCAGTCCTTCCAGAAACCCCCGCATCGGCGAGCGCTCGCCCTTGGGAATCACCAGGTCGAGGTCCAGCTGGTTCGATTCGATCTTGCCGGTGATCACCGGTTTGGCCGGCCAGTTCCGCACCGTCGCTTCCAAGGCCAGGTCGCTGTCCTGCACCTTGAAGGACAATCGCTTTATTTCCGCGCCATGCCGCACCAGCTTCACTCGGGCGTACAGCTCATCGATATGCCCAGCGCCCTTGACCAGCATCAATCCGTTCGTTACCGCGATCCACCCTGTCGTCTTCCAGGCTTTCCAATCCGTGCCTTTCCCCTTCACATCGAGCGAGACCTCGACGTTGCCGGCCTCGAACCCGCCCTTCGCAATCCACTCGGGCAAACCGGACAGAGACAGCTCTCCCGTCGCCAGCATCGCGTCGATGGAGAACTTCTCTCCAAGCTGAATCGTGCCCTTCACAGGAATCCTCATCGAAGGCACCTGCAACTCAACCCTGGTCACCGTCGCAATATTCGCCCTGGTCAGATCGCCCTCGAACTCCAGAATCGCCGGAGCGCCGACCGGCTTCTCGATCACATGCGGCACCACGACCTTCGAGTCCGTCAACACCAGGTTGCCGCGCACATGCGGCGATGTCGTAGCCCCGCTCAGTTGCACCGCTCCGCTGAGCAGCCCCTCAAGCATCTCGGACGGGACCGCCTTGGACGGCACTAATCTGAGGAGATGCCCGGCATCGCCGTTCGCGCGCACAATGAACTCTTGGAACTGGCTCTCCGATTCGCCGGAGATACCGCCCTGGATCTGCACAATCGTATCGCCCAGATGACCGGTCACCTGCTCAAGCCGCGTTCCTCCACCGACGAGCACGAACTTCCCCTGAAGCGCCGTCAACCGCTCCGGCAGAGACGGATGCGTGAAGCTGATATACCGCGCCGTAATTTCTCCGCCGGCAAAGGTCACGCCATCGGGTTCGTTCAGCGGCCCAACCAAGCGAAATGTCGGTAACGCCGTCCCTTCGACATCGCGGAGTCCTGCGAGCACACGCACAAACCGCTCGGCCTTAACCGTCTTGGCAAGCAGTGGCACCAAATCGGCCGCCGTCATATTGCCGGTGATTTCCAATTCCAGCCATGGTCCGGCGTCAAGGAACGACACCGTCGCCTTGCCTTCCGTGATCTGAATGGCGCCATACCGCCCAGTAAAACTCGCCGCCCGAACACGGCCCGTCTCCACGACAATGGTCCCCGCTAAGTCTCTGGTAGGCACCAGATCATCCCCCAGCAAGGCTTGTCCCTCTTGCACGTGAAACTCTCCCGTCACCGACAACTGCGGACCCGACGCCGCCGATCCGGTCAGCATGGCATTGACCACCTGCACTTTCCCGTCGATCTGCCGCTCGGCCAAGACCGCCGGGAGCTGCGGGTGAATCCACTGAGCCGGAATGGTGTTGAGCAATTCCTTCAGCGTGACCAACGATGAGTTGAAGGTGACGGAAAACGTCGGCTGCGCGGTGAGCAGCCCCGCGAGGTTGGCCTTGCCGGTTAACGTGAGCTGATTCAGGCGAGCTGTCATGCCCGACAACACCGCATCGTATCCGGCCAGCCCCGGCATGATCCGCACCTGCCCCTGCACATTCACCATCCCGTCCAATTGTTCGGGGACCGGCCGGGGACCGAAGAAATCCGCCATGTCTCGCAGCACCACGTTCGCGGCATCGACCTGCCCCTCGAACTGAAAGACCGAAACCGGTGCCGCCACCGGCGGCGGCTCTGCCAATGCCGGCGCCACAGACTCCTCAGAGGTCAATGTCGCAGACCGCTCGACTCGTTTGATCTGCCCCACAAGCGACACGGCCGACATTCCATTCTGGCCGGCCTGTCCCATCGACAAATGCACGTCGGCCATCGCCTGCTCCGGATGGATCATCAACCCGCCTTCGACCCGCTCCAGCTTTAACGTCCTGGTCCCACCGGGCCTGGCCTCGTCAATAACCGTGACACTCCCGTTCACCACCGTGGCCTCACGGATCATAAAGACGCGCGTCAACATATCCAGCGTGCGCTGATCCGTTTCCGCCTGATTGGCGTTGTCCAGAATATTCCAATGGCCGGCTTCGCTCCGGCGAATCGTGAGAACCGGATCTTCAACCAGCAACCGCTTCCCCACCACCTGCTTGCGCAACAAGGGAAGCAGGCGGAGCACCAGATCGATCCGCTTCGCGGAGAGCATGACTTCATCGGAATGGGGATCGTGAATAGCGACCTGGCTGAGCTCCACGCGAATGCGCGGGAAAATCACAAACTTGACGCGATGCACCGCGATCTTGCGCCCAAGAGTCTCCTCAAGCTGCTGCAAGACGAACTCTTTCAGATAATCTTCGCCGACGAGCGTGTTGGAGAAAATGAGAAATGCACCGGCACTGACCGCAAGGGCGAGCGCAATGACCAGAAACAGCCGAAGACGCGACAATCTTCCCCCTCACAGCGTACGTACAATTGCCGTTCGGATCTTACCGGAAGCCTCTAGTTAAATCCACCAACCCTGCGTGAGACAAGGAGTTTTTCAAAGCCACACGACCGTGACATCAACCCACGCGAGCATTTGTGTGGCTGCAAGACCAGACATCCACTACAAACTCGAGATGACAGATGAGGTAAATAATCTACGCATCCGAGAATCTTGACCACTTCATTAGTATCTCATTTCACAGGAGACCTCAGAAGTTGCTATCCACTCCAGCGTCTAACTACCATCGTTTTCAGAGAAGCCCTCCTAAATGGTGGTAGGGGAAACAGTCCAAATAGGCTATATAAGATCGCACCTGTGTCAAAATCTCGTCTTCCTAGGTTAATTAGGAATAGCGTCCCGGGACCAAATGAGACTCGAATCAATACGCATTAAAAACCTCCGGTCTTTTTCCGACGTCACCGTCCCTTTCAATGACTACACTTGCCTAGTGGGGCCAAATGGCTCTGGCAAATCGACCATCTTGTGCGCACTCAACGTCTTTTTTCATGAAACCGAGAACTCCGGCACTGACCTGAGCCAGCTCGATCGTGAGGATTTTCATCAAAAGAATACCGCTGAACCAATAGAGATTACTGTCACATTCACAGACTTAAGCCCTGAAGCCCAGCAGGACTTTTCCAATTACTATCGTCAGGGAAAGCTCATCATTTCCGCAGTTGCTACGTTCAATGATGCCACCGGAAAAGCCGAGGTTAGACAGTACGGCCAGCGGCTCGCGATGCCGGGGTTCAAAGAATTTTTCCGAGCCGTTGGTGATAACAAGAAGGTCTCTGAACTAAAGACTCTTTATACTGAGATCCAGAAACACTTTGGCGATCTTCCAGCCCCGGGCACGAAGGACGCCATGATCGAGGCTCTCCGCAAGTATGAAACCGATCACCCCGATCAATGCGAATTGATCGCGAGCGAAGATCAGTTTTATGGGGTCTCCAAGGGTGCTAACCGTCTTGCGCAATACATTCAGTGGGTTTACGTCCCCGCAGTCAAAGATGCAGCCACGGAACAGCTTGAGGCCAGAAACACAGCCCTCGGCAAACTGCTGGCACGTACCGTTCGGGCGAAGACAAATTTTGAAGAGGCCGTCAAAGCCCTTCGCACTGGGATGCAGGAACAATATCAACAGCTTCTTGATCAGAATCAGGAGGTTTTGAAGGAACTCTCAGATTCACTCCAGATCCGCCTAACCGAGTGGGCACACCCAGAAGCCACTTTGAAGCTTGAGTGGCGTCAAGATCCTGATAAATCTGTGCGGGTCGAAGAGCCATTAGCAAGAATCATCGCAGGTGAGGGCAATTTCGAGGGTGAACTCCCCAGATTCGGGCATGGCCTTCAGAGGTCCTACCTCCTTGCTTTGTTGCATGAACTCGCTAGTAGCGATGACAAGGTCACTCCGCGGCTTATTTTAGGGTGCGAAGAACCTGAGCTCTATCAACATCCCCCTCAGGCCAGACATCTAGCCACCGTCCTCCAGGACCTCAGTAAAGCCAACTCACAGGTTATTGTTTCGACACATAGTCCATTATTCGTCTCCGGTGAGGGATTTGAAGATGTCCGCATGGTCAGAAAAGATGCCATTCTAAAGTACTCGACGGTCACATATATGTCCTACAAAGACATTGCCGATGCCGTTGCAGCCGCCATGGGAGAGACGCCCAGCAAACCGCAGGGTGTTCTGGCAAAAATCCACCAAACATTACAGCCTTCGCTCAATGAGATGTTTTTCACCTCTCGCCTAATATTGGTCGAAGGTCTTGAAGACGTTGCTTATCTAAGCTCCTATCTTCATCTCCTCAATAAATGGGATCAGTACCGCCGCAGTGGTTGTCATATTGTCCCCGTGAATGCCAAGAGTGAGATGTTACGCCCGGTGGTGATTGCCAAGCATATCGGCATTCCAACCTTCGTTGTCTTTGATTCAGATGCCGATGAGCAGCATCAAGGTAATAGGGCAAAACATGAGAAAGACAACAAAGCCCTGCTTGCACTCCTAGGCAAGGCAAACGAAAACCCATTACCCACAACCAGCTTGTGGGGCCCTGGTTTTGTCATGTGGCGATCGAATATTGGCGCGCTTATTAGAGCGGAAATTGGTGCAGCTGAATGGAGTGCCTTTCAAGCAGAAGCTGACAAGCAGTACGGCCATGCTGGCGGACTTCGGAAAAACACATTGCATATCGGGTTTTGTCTTGCCCAAGCTTGGAAATCAGGCAAAAAATCGCCGAGTCTCGAACGCCTGTGTAATGAGATTTTGAATCCAGCCATCAGTGTACAGTAACAACCGTGCTTCCGGGGAAATGGCCAACTGAGAAGAAACAATATGCGGGTCATCCACACTTCCGATTGGCATCTTGGCCAGGAGCTGCATGGCTTCGATCGTGGAGTCGAACATGACTCGTTTCTCGACTGGCTAACCAGCCAACTGATCGAACAAAAGGCTGACGCACTCATCATCACGGGCGACGTTTACGACACGGTCAATCCACCTATCCCCGCTCAACAGCGCCTGTATCGATTCTTACGGCGAGTAATAACCGAAACACCACATCTTCAAATAGTGCTCATCGGCGGCAATCATGACTCAGCTGCACGACTTGAGCTGCCGAAACACCTTCTCGATGCTAGCCGAGTCCACCTCATCGGGGGAATGCCTCGGCATAATGGTCAACCGGTTGTAGCTCAGACACTTATTGAATTACAGGATGTGACTGGAACTCCAAGAGCTGTGTGCGCTGCCGTCCCCTACCTACGTCCAGGAGATCTTCCCGTAGTAGCCAGTGGTGAACGCCCCCTTCACGCTCTCTACCGGCAAGTTATTGAGGCTGGGCACGTCATGCATGAAGGTCTCCCATTGATCGTCACAGGCCACTTACATATGAGCGGCGGAGCAGTGTCAGAACTGAGCGAACGACGAATCGTCATAGGAGGCGAGGAGGCGGTTTCTTCCGATCTTTTCCCAGCAAGTGTCTCCTATGTAGCGTTAGGCCATCTCCACAAACCACAATCTGTCTCAGGTCACACTATCATCCGCTATGCCGGGTCGCCCTTCCCTATGTCGGTCGCCGAGAGAGACTATCAACACAGTATTGTTGTGATCAATTTCGATGTGGCAGCTAGCCTCGCAATAGATTTGGTGCGGACGCCGAGACCCGTCGCCTTCCTTCGGGTTCCGGAAGTTGGCGCAGCGCCGCTTGATCAAGTCGAGGATGAATTACGCAGCCTTGAGATCGACGATCCTGGGCAGGATCGCCGACCATTCCTTGAGGTCGCGGTTCGGCTCGATGGAGCTGAGCCAGAGCTTCGGTCACGCATCGAAGCTGCCTTGGAGGGAAAGCCAGTCCGACTCACACGCATCGTTAGACAGACTGAGGGACAGGGAGGCGCATTGGCCGACACCGTGGAAGGAGACACAGAGCTAGACACGCTGGAGCCGGCCCATGTGTTCGCTCGTCGACATGTTGAGGAATACGGAATCGAGCCGGCGGCGGAGCTCAAAAGCGCCTTTGACGAAGTGCTGACGAGCATCTCAGCGTCGGAGAACGATCAGACAGGCGCAACATGAGAATCCTTGCGATCCGAGGCGAAAACCTTGCCAGCCTCTCCGACCCATTCGAAGTCGACTTCGAGACAGAGCCAATCCGCAGCTCTGGCATCTTCGTGATTACTGGTCCAACCGGCGCTGGGAAGACAACCCTGCTGGATGCGCTTTGCCTTGCGCTGTTTGACCGGCTCCCTCGCATGGATACAGCAGAGAGTGGAGCATCAATTGGACGGATCGAAGGCGATCTTTCGCAGCAGCTCAAATATGATGACGTACGCGGGATTCTTCGTCATGGCGCCAGCGCGGGCTATGCGGAGGTAGACTTTGTCGCACAGGATGGACAGCGGTACCGATCTCGCTGGGAAGTGAATCGTGCGTGGGGCAAAGCCAATGGGAAACTTCAGGGTCAGAAGATCACGCTCACGGAGATCAAGTCCGGTGCAATTATCGGTGACAAGAAGACTGATACGCTTCAGCAGATTCAAAAGCGAATTGGGCTCAGCTTCGATCAATTTCGACGATCAGTCCTTCTAGCCCAGGGCGACTTTGACACTTTCATAAAGGCTGGCTCAAAGGACAGAGCTGAACTCCTCGAAAAGATCACAGGGACCCAGATTTACTCTGATATCTCGCGGGCCGCATTCGCCCGAGCCAAACAGGAGCGGGAAGCGCTACGAGACCTTGAAACCCAACTCGGTGAGCATCAGCCACTTGGGGATGAGGCAAGAACTGCAGCAGAGGTACGTCTCCAGGAAGCTAAGACTGAACAAGACCGCATCGAGACAGCCCGAGTCACTCTCAGGAAATGGGAGGATTGGCACGAGGTTAAATCTCGCCTCGACACACGTCTTGTGGAAGGAAATGCGGCGCTGACGCAAGCCTTGGCGTTAGATCGCAATGCTGAGAGTGATCGGGCCACGCTCGCTATGGCAAAGAAGGCATTTGCCCTGCGTGCCGAGATCGAGACAGCAGCGGCCACCGGAAGACGGCTGGCAGACGCAGGGAAAGCATTCGCCGAGGCACAGGAAGGTGAACGTAAAGCTCTAGAGGAGCGCGATACAGCAGTTTCGGCGAGCAACGCTGCCAAGGGTGAACGCGACAAAGAACGAGCCGCCTATGATGCGATAGGCCCTGAGCTCGATAAAGCGCAACGGCTCGACGCCCTGATTGAATTAGCCAAGGTTGATTTGGCAGACCTAGCAGACCTCCTAGGAAAGAGCTTCAAGGAGAAGGACACCGCGCACGATGCCGTTACAGAGGTCGAGCGTACACTCAGGGCGACACGAGACCAGCGTGAAAATGATGGCCGTTGGCTCGAAGAACACAAATCAGTCGAGGCACTTTCGGCACGAATGAAAGATGTCGAGAGGGATCTATCCGAGCGGCTCACTCTGACATCTGACATTACATCAACCGGGTCAATGATTCAGCAGCTTGCTCTCGATGTGGAAGTTGCCAGAACATCCCGCCGGGAAAAGGAAAGTGTGGTCGCGGCCCTCCAGGAACAAGACCGTAAACTAGACGAGCAGATTGCCATCCTCCGACAAATTATTGGCAAAATCGATGCCTCTGCGGTTGAAGCCAGACGCGATAAGCTTATGCGGGTTCAGACTGCGTTGGATGAGGCTCAGCACGCTTCAGAAGATGCCCGGAAGGCCCATGGAGCAATCATTACGGCAAACGATGAGGCAGCCAAACAGGAAACTCTCATCCATCACGCTTCCGGGGTCATGACTCAGATAGATGCCGAGTTACCCACGGACCTTGCACGTATGGAAGAAGCCCGGCGCAGCCTTGCTCTTTCTGAAGCGGCGGGAACGGAGGCAGCAGAGCATCTTCGACTCAAACTGGAAGAGGGACAACCATGTCCAGTCTGCGGAGCAACGGAACACCCCGTCGCCGACGTTGATCGACTCCTTAAGGCTCGAGTACTGGCCGATCATAGTCGCGTCGCCGAGTTGGAAGCGAAGGTGTCATCCGCTCAGGCTAACCGTACCCGCTCAGAAACACAGATCGCTGCGGCAAAGGATGCACTACAAGGTGTCCTGCAACGGAGATCGACTCAAGAGAAAGAATTGCAGGTTGCACTCGACAAATGGCAGGCATCAGTTGCTTCTGCATCGACCTATTGTGGCGATATTGGAGTTTCCGTCCCAACCTTCCCCGAGGATGCCATTGGCGCAGAAAGTGTAGCGGCCATCAACTCCGTTCGAGGGATAGTGGAGAAGCTGCTGAGTGATGCCAGGGAGATCATTAAGCGTGCGTCCGACGCTGAAGCTCAAATCCGAACAGTCTCCGATGATCGCGAGAACGTTCGCGCTCGCCTATTAACCGCGAATGCAGACATTGTGAAGCTCACGGATGAAGAACATGACAAAGTCAGTAAGGCGGGGATGCTCCAAGCGACTCTTCAAGGAACGAAGCAGAATCTAGCCTCCCTCTATTCCCGTCTCGACACGGCGCTCGCCCCTGTGTTTCCCAACTGGCAGAATCAAATTACCAGCACCGATGAACCATTCGTAGGGATCTGCAGCAATCTTGTTAACGACTGGCATAAATGTCGTAGACGGCATGAGATGACCGTTGCCGATATTTCCCGCTTTGAAGCAGATCTGGAGGGAAAGCGGGCAACCCTCAAAGGGCTGGAGACCGCCATCGAGGAAACCCAGAAACGACATGCAGACAAGAAAGATGAGCTCAACGGGCACAATAGTGAGCGCATCCTAGTTATCAAAGGACGGCCCGTCGGAGAGGTTCGGACTGAATACAGAAAGCGGTGGGAAGCCACCGAAAAACTCTGGAACGAAGCCGAGCATAAGAAGTCCATGGTCGAGCAGATTGCTGCTGGGATGTCGTCAAATGCCCTTGCCGCTCGTAAAACCGCTGAGGCAGCAAGAATCGACCATGAATCGGCAGAGGCTTTGCTCACAGAAAAGCTCCTGGCCAATAGCATCAGTAGGTCGCAAGCTGAGTCCGCAATCACCAAAGGCGAGGCATGGGTTGTAGCGGAACAGGTTCGTCTCGATACCCTTCGAGAAGCCGTCGCAGCCGCAAGGGCAACTCTCCTTGAGAGACAACAGTTTGCTAAGGAGCACGAAGCTACTGATCACCCGACACAAACTCGAGAAGAAATCGCCACGGCCCTCAAGGAGATAGAGGCGCAGCACAGCAAGGCATCAGAGGCATATGTCGAAGCAAGCTCGGTTCTCCTGAGTGACGACCAAGCGCGTTCAAGAACAGGGAAAATCAAAGCCGCTCTTTATGAGCGACAACAGCAAGCACGTGTATGGGGACAGCTTGACGATCTCATCGGTTCAGCTGACGGCACCAAGTTTCGACGATTCGCTCAATCTCTGACACTAAATCATCTCATTTGTTTGGCAAACCAGCACCTGAACAATTTACACCCTCGATATGAGCTACAACGAGCACCGGGCAGCGACCTTGTATTACAGGTCATCGATCGCAACATGGCTGATGAGGTCCGCGGTGTTCATAACCTTTCGGGCGGTGAAAGATTTCTGGTTAGCCTTTCTCTAGCACTCGGACTCGCCAGCATGTCGTCGAATCGCGGGATTAAGGTTGAAAGCTTGTTTATCGACGAAGGATTCGGTGCACTCGATAGCAATAGCCTGGCAATGGCGGTCTCTGTGCTGGAGCAACTACAAGCGACTGGTCGCCAAGTCGGTGTAATTAGTCATGTCGAAGAGATGAAAGAACGAATCGCAGTAACGGTGGAGGTGACCCCGGTCGGCAGCGGACGAAGCATCGTACAAGTTGTAACGGCCTGATCGAGGCGATTCCATTCTTATGGAGAGGACGCGTCGCGCTGCAGCCTGCGCCCGCCTCGTAGGAAGACTCGCTCACACCACTCGACTGTCCCTCAGTAGCACAGCATACACTTGCAACAAATGCACTGGAGCGGCTCAGTCCGAGCCGGTATAATCTCAATCTTCACTGGATCGACCTAACCGTTGCACTCACACGACTCTTCCGATCGCAACTCTCCGCCTCCCACGCGCATTCGCTGGCTCATTCTCGGCCTGCTCTTCGCCATCAGCGTCGTCACCTACATTGATCGCGTGAATATCTCCGTGACGGCGCGGCATATGATGCCGGCGCTGGGCTTGACCGATCAGCAGATGGGGTTTGTCTTTTCCGCCTTCGTCATCGGCTATGCGCTGTTCCAAATTCCCGGCGGCTGGCTGGGCGACCGCTGGGGCGCGCGGATCGTCCTGACTGCGGCGCTGCTCTGGTGGTCGATTTTCACCGCCTGGACCGCGATGGCCCCGGCCTCTTCACTGGCAAGCTGGCTGGGTATCATGGGAGCGCTCGCACTGGCGCGATTCCTGTTAGGCGTCGGCGAAGCCGTGGCGCTGCCCAATTTCAATCGCGTGGTGACTGACTGGCTGCCGGCCGGTGAACGCGGCCTCGGCATCGGCATCGCCATCGGCGGCATCGGGGTTGGAGCCGCCATCACTCCCCCCATCACAGCTTGGATCATGGTGAACTTCGGCTGGCAGACGGCCTTTTATCTGTCGGCTCTTCTCGGCCTTGGTCTGGCCATCATCTGGTGGTTCCTCGCACGCAATCATCCATCCGACCATCCCTGGGTTGCTACGCGGACAGACCATCAACATAGCAGCGCATCGGCGACGGCCAAACCGGCTGCCGCTGTGTCCATTCCATGGACAGCATTTCGGCAAACCCCGACAGTCTGGTGGCTCGTGCTGAGTTACAGCTGCCTAGGCTATGTGGCCTACGTCTATATGTCCTGGTTCTATCTCTACCTGGTCAACGTGCGCAGCTTCGACATTCTGCGCGGCGGATTATTTGCCTCCGCGCCCTTCCTCATGATTCTGGTCTTTTGTCCGATCGGAGGATGGGTCACGGATCGCCTAGCCGCCCGCCACGGGCTTACGGCCGGCCGCCGCCAAGCCGGTATGACGGGCATGCTTCTCGCCGGATGCGCCATCGGGTTAGGAGCCTGGATCGACTCGCCGTATCCCGCCATCGCCAGTCTGTCGCTGGGAGCAGGCTGGCTCTATTTCAGTGTCGGCGCCTACTGGTCCTCCACCAGCGACTTATCCAAAGCGCACGCAGGCAGCTTGTCAGGATTGATGAATATGGGCGCCAATATCGGAGGAGCGATCTCACCCACCGTCACGCCCTGGATCGCCGAACAATGGGGCTGGCCCACATCGCTCGGCGCAGCCGCGCTGGTGGCGATCATCGGCGGACTGCTCTGGCTCCGGATCGATCCAGAAAAAGGACTCGCGCAAAAGAAGCCCGGAATCCTGAGTTAGACCTACCCTGCACGTAACGCTCAACGCTTTTCCGAGGCCTTGCCTCGAAAGCCGCGCCCCTGCTACATTGCAGCGCATGACGATGCAATTTCAAAAGAAGGACCCCCGCGCGACGATTGTCACCAAGTTCGGCGAGATGAAGATCCGGTTTTATCCGGACGACGCCCCACGCCATGTCGAGAACTTCGTCAATCTCGCCAAAATGGGTTTCTTCGACGGCACCACCTTTCATCGCATCGTCCCCGGCTTTCTCATTCAAGGCGGCGATCCATACAGCAAGAGCGCCGACCGGACGACGCACGGCACCGGCGGCCCCGGCTACTTTCTCACCCCCGAGCCGAGCGACCGCCCGCACAAGCGCGGCGCCGTCTCCATGGCGAAGATGCCGCGCGAGAGCAACAGCACGCGCGACTTCAACGACAACGGCTCGCAGTTCTTTATTTGCGTGGGTGACAACAGCGGGCTGGACCGACGCTATACCGTATTCGGGGAAATCTTCCGCGGCATCGACGTGCTGGATAAGATCGTCGCCGCCGCCCGCGACGCCGCCGACAATCCGCTGGAGCCGATCACCATGACCGTGACGGTGAAAGAATAACGGCTAGGGCCTCAACCCAAGTGTGATTCGAACAGCTTCTTCAACCGCCTCCAGCTCATCCCGGCTGAGCGACTCAATTTTTGAACGCAAGCGAGATTTATCCAGCGAACGAATCTGGTCGCCCAAGGCCCGCGACAGCTTCCCTTTCACAGTAACCAGCGCCTCTCCTGGATACAGAGTCTCCACATTGCTCGTCAGCGGTAAGACGACGACTCGTGAACCGAATGCATTGCAGGAATTATTCGAGACGACCACCGCCGGTCTGGTTTTTTGAATCTCCGAACCCAGAGCCGGGTCCAAAGCCACCCAGTAGACATCCCCCCGTTTGGGCGCACGCCTCACTTGGGCCATCCTTCTCCGTCAACGTGCTTCCAGTCCTCATCCAACCCATCTCTCCATCGTTCCTTGCTGGCAGCTCGGTAGGCGGCATTCAACGCGTTCTCGTCCGGATGCAGCTTGGCTCGGACAGCCCCCGAGATAAACGCACTGAGCTTCTTCAGTGGTACCTCTTTCTTGAGCCTCACGTAGACATCATCCTCCATCGTAATATTGAGCCGGACAGACATCGGCACCTCCTGCATCGAAATGAATGCTGTATTGTATACAGGATTGCAACCTCGGGCAAGACACCCAATAATCTCAGCATTATGAGAGCGCATGGCTTCGATGCCGCACTCGTGAAACGACCGTTTCTTGATACGGACACAGCCCTATGCTAGGGTTCGTTCTGAGAGGAGAAGAACGGCGTGGGAACGTTGCAAGCATACAGTTCGTGGCCGCGCGCCATAGTGCGAGCCTGGATCATTCTTTGGATGCTGGCCGTCCCACTGTTCCATGTGCATCCGGAAGCGGATCATCACCACGGAGAAGCCGGACATGTCCACGGCGGGACCGTGCATACCGTCTTCTCTCCAGACTTGGACGGAGAATTCCACGACCATCAGGACGCATTCACCAAGCACGAACACCAGCCTGGAAATCAGATCGCCGTCTCAGGACATCCCGCGCATGCTTCGGACAATACCGAGCAAGGATTCTCCTTCGTCAGCGATTCGACCGATCGAACGCTTCTCAGACCACTTACCGCTTCCGCGCTCATCGTTGAGCCTCCCGTTCATGCTCCCTTGGCCACGAAGCCATCGGCCGCCCGCCTCCTTATCGCATTCCGTTCTCTCACGGTTCTCACTCAAGACATCCCCTCGCGCGCGCCGCCCTCCCCGCTTGCCTAACATTCACCGTCCATCGCAGATTGCGATCTAGTTCAGCGCGGTGCAGGCATTAGCCCGCGGCGTTCGAACGTCTCGACGAAACAAGGGAGGCTCTTATGAGTCCTCGAATATTCTTATTGGCCTCGATCCTATGCGGCCTGGCAGGACAACCAGGAAGCACTGCGGCCGCGCGGCCTGCTGAGTCCACTGAGTCCGCCGTATCCGCCTACTCATTGGATGCCATTCTGGATCTCGCCGTCCAGCATAATCCCCTGCTCACCGATGCCGCAGGAGTGGTGAAACAGCGCCATGGGACAAGGATTGCGGCTGGAGCCTATCCCAATCCATCCATCTCCGGCAGCGCCGGTCGCGGAGCCATTCGCGATCCGAGTACCGGCGTCAGAGTCACCGAGCATACCGTCGGGGTCGAGCAACCGATCGAGTGGCCGGGGAAACGGCAGGCGCGGCAGGACGCGGCAACGGCGGGAGTCGCCGAGGCAAACGCCGCGCTGGATGCCACCCGCTTGGCGCTCCTCGCGGATGTCAAAGTGGCATTTTATTCCCTGCTCTTTGCTCAGCGCGATGCCGAGCTTGCCACGCAAAACGTCGCGATGGTCGAAGAGGTCTTGCGCACGGTGAAGGTCCGGGTCGCGGCCGGAGAAGCGACCTCCTTCGATACGATGAAGGCCAGCGTCGAGGTCCAGAAGGCGCGGAAAGAAATCGCGCGTGCGCAGAATACGCTGCTGGTCGCCAATGCCCGGCTCAATACCCTCACCGCTGGATCGCTCGGCAAGCAGTTCTTAATCCACGGCGAGTTCCTGCTTCCCCGGCAAGAGCTCAATATCGATCGTTTGACCGCGCTGGCGTTTGAGCAACATCCCACCGTACGGCGCGCTGCCAAGCTCGCTGAACAAGCCGAACATACGGTGCAACTCGAACGGGAATCCCGCGTGCCTAACATCAGCGTGCAAGGCAACTATCACCGGGAAGCGGGCGACGAATCGCTGATCGCCGGCCTGAGCGTGCCCCTGCCGCTCTGGTACCGGCGTCAGGGCGAGATTGAAACCGCATTGGGAACAAAATACCGCGCGGACGCGGAACGAGTGCGGGCGCACATCGAATTGGAACAGGCCGTCATCCAATATGTGCAAGAAGCCCGCACGGCGCAGGACCAACTGCTCGTATTCGAAACCGGCCTCTTGAAACAAGCCGAACAAACCTTGATCGTCGCCCGAACCAGCTTTCGCCAGGGCGTAGCCAGCCTGCTGGACGTCCTGGATGCTCAACGCGTCTATCGGCAAACGCTGCTGGAATATGCCCAAGTGCGCGCGGATCTCTCGATTGCCTTGGTCAGACTGGAACGATCCGTGGGAGCGCCGCTATGAACCGGCCGACGACGACAATCCGGCTGCTCGCCGCCACCCTGCTCCTCCTCGTAGGATGCGGCGACCCTGCCCCAGAGCCAGCCGCGCAGCTCCCTGCCCAAGCGCAGAAACTGAGTCCGGCCAGCCCCCGCTCGATCCAGCCGCCGCCGGTGATTCGAGACCGCCTGCGAACAGAACCCGTCGCGACGCGTCCAGTTCCTGATGTCGTCACGGCGCCTGGCGAAGTGGCCCTGGATCTAAAGCAGGTGGCAAAAATCACCTCGCGCATCGAAGGACAGATCGAACAGATCCACGTCCAGCTGGGCGATCGCGTGCGCAAAGGCCAGCGCCTCGCCGCCATCGGCAGCCTGCAACTCGATCAGCTCATTGAAGAATATCTTGTCGCAAAGGCCCAAGCCGATGTCGCGGAGAATAGCTTCCGGCGCACGGAAACGCTGCGGGCGAACGACATCGTGCCCGAAAAGAAACTCATCGAGGACAAAGGCCGCTATCTTGAGACCAGCGCCCGGTATCAGCACATCAGAGAAAAACTCCTCAATATGGGACTCTCGAACACCGAACTGACAGAGTTGGAACGCGGACGTCACGATGAGAGCCATCGATATACTTTAACAGCGCCGATAGGCGGTACAGTTGTCATGCAGAACGCGGTTCGCGGGCAGGGGGTGGCGCCGGGGAATGCGCTGTTCGAGATCGTCGATACGAGCCGTGTATGGGTCTTTGCCAACCTGTCGATCGAGCAGGCACGCAAATTCAAAGAAGGAGACCGAGGCACCATCCTCGCCAAAGGAGCCGACGCCATCACCGCGCCGTTGACCTATCTCGCGCCCATCGCGGACGAAACCACCCGAACGATCCAAGCCCGCTTCGAGGTCGACAACGCGCTGGGGCAGCTGAAACCGCGGGAATATGTCGAGGTCACTCTCACGCTGCCCGGCGCGCCGGTGCTGGCGGTCCCGGCATCCGCCCTCACCGCCATCGGAACGCTCCGGGGAATCTTCATCGAGCAAGACTCCACCTATCGCTTTGTGCCGGTCGAACTCGGGCGGGAAAATGGAGACTGGGTCGAAGTCAAACACGGCGTGAACGAACAGGATCGCGTCGTCACAGCCGGCGTCTTCGACCTCAAAAATATTCTACTGAAAGAACAGATCGGAACCGGAGACTGAGACGCCGATGGACCGCCTGCTAACACTCTCACTGCGATACCGATTCTTCACTCTCGTCGCCATCGTTCTGGTCATCGCGGCGGGCCTCTGGTCGTTCGCGCATCTCACCATCGATGCCGTGCCGGATCTGACGCCCGTGCAGGTCCAAATCCTCACGCGCGCGCCGGCCTTGGGACCGGTCGAAGTCGAGCAGTTCGTGACCTTTCCCATCGAAGCCTCATTGAGCGGCCTCCCTGCCTTGCGCGAACTGCGCTCCATCTCGCGCTACGGCCTGTCGGCAGTGACCGCGATCTTCGACGACAGCGCCGATATCTATCGCGCGCGGCAGCTCGTCGCCGAACGGCTCGCCCGCGCGGCGGAACGAATTCCCATGGAATACGGCCGCCCGGTCATGGGACCGCTGACGACCGGGCTGGGCGAAGTCTATCAGTTCACCGTTCAAGGCCCAGGCTACAGCCCGATGGCCTTGCGCACGCTGCTGGAATGGGACATCGGCATGAAACTGCGGACGGTCCCCGGAGTGGTGGAGGTGAACATCTGGGGCGGCGAACCGCAGCAATTTCACGTCATCGTAGACCCGGCGAAACTTCTGTCCTTGAAACTGTCGCTCCGGCAAATCTTCGACGCGCTGCAGCGCAACAATGCGCTGGCCGGCGGCGGCTATATCGAACACCGGCGCGAGCAGCTCCTGATCCGGGGCGAAGCACTGGCGACTGGAGTGAGCGACCTCGCCCGCATCGTAGTCGCCCACGGATCGGGCGGAGTCCCAATCTATCTGGCCGATGTCGCCGAGATCGCAGAGGCGTCCGCCCTGCGCATCGGCGCCGCCACCGCCATGGGAGACGGCGAGACCGTCATCGGCATGGTGCAGATGCTCGCCGGAGAGAATGCCCAGCGCGTGGTCACGCAGGTCAAGAAGCGGGTGCAGGAAATTCAGCAGACCCTCCCCCCCGGCGTCGTCATCGAGCCTTACTACGACCGCACACTCTTCGTCTCCAAAGTCATCGCGACCGTGCGCAACAACCTGGTGGAAGGAGGCCTGCTGGTCATCGCCGTGCTGTTCCTTTTTCTCGGCGATCTGCGCGCCGGCCTGATCGTCGCGTCGGCCATTCCGCTCTCCATGCTCATCGCCTTCACCGGCATGATGCAGATGGGACTCTCCGGCAATCTCATGAGCTTGGGCGCCATCGACTTCGGCCTGTTGGTCGATGGGTCGGTCGTCATGATGGACAATATCCTGCGCCGGCTGGCGCGGGCGAAGAATGGGAATCGAGAAGAGCGCCTGGCGGAAATTCTGGCCGCCGGACGCGAAGTCTTGCGCCCCATGACATTCGCCGTGGGCATCATCATGCTCGTGTACGTGCCGATCCTCACGCTCACCGGCATCGAGGGTAAAATGTTCCGCCCGATGGCCTGGACCGTCATCATGGCCCTCGCCGGATCGCTGCTGCTGGCGGTCACCGTCACACCGCTGCTCTCCTTCTGGTTTGCGCGGAGCGGACAGGGCCATGAAGACACCCGTCTCATTCGGATGCTGCGCGGGCTCTACGCGCCCTGCCTGCGCTGGGCGCTGGCGCGGCCAGCCTGGCCGGCCGCCCTGGCCATCGGATTGTTTCTGCTGAGTCTCGGCCTTGGAGCGAGATTGGGTGTCGAGTTTGCTCCCAGACTGAATGAAGGCGACCTCGCCGTGCAAGTATGGCGGTTGCCAAGCGTCTCGCTAAGCGAATCCATCGCAACCTCGCTCGATATCGAACGCATCCTCCGCCGCTTCCCTGAGGTCACTCAAGTGGTCACCAGGACCGGCAGCCCGGAAGTCGCCACCGATGTCATGGGTGTGGAGCTGTCCGACGTCTTCGTGATTCTCAAACCTCAGCAGGAATGGGTCACCGCACAGACCCGCGAGGACTTAGTTGCGCGATTCGAGCAGGCCATCGTCGAACAGGTTCCAGAGGTCGGCCTCGGCTTCACGCAGCCGATCGAAATGCGGTTCAACGAATTGATCGCGGGCGTCCGTTCGGATCTCGCCGTCAAAATCTTCGGCCCCGACCTCGACATACTCAAGACCCAGGCCGAACAGGTCGCACGTACGCTGCAACAGATACCCGGTGCAGCGGATGTGAAAGTCGAGCAGGTGGCAGGCTTGCCGCTCCTGCGCGTCATCGTGAACCGGGAGGAGATTGCCCGATACGGACTCACCGCGGATGACGTGCTGGCCCTCGTGCAAACAACCAGAGCGGGAGCGGTCGTCGGAACCGTCATCCAAGGTCCCCGAAGGTTCGAGCTGGTGGTTCGCCTGGCTGAAAGCGTGTCCCGCGATCCCGCCAGCCTGGGGAGTCTCTTGATCCCGGCGATGCACGGAGAACTCGTCCCGCTCTCGCGCGTCGCCACGATTCAGGTGGATTCTGGCCCGGCTCAAATCAGCCGCGAGCACGTCCAGCGGCGCATCGTGGTGGAGTGCAATATTCGAGGCCGCGATCTGGGCAGCTTTGTGGCCGACGCGCAACGCGCGGTAGCACAGGCCGTCACGCTTCCCATCGGCTATGAATTGGCATGGGGAGGCCAATTCGAACACCTCATGGACGCATCCCGGCGGCTGGCTCTTGTCATCCCCATCACGCTGCTGCTCATTCTGGGTGTCCTCACTCTCATCTTTGGCGCAATGCGCCCGGCGCTGCTCATTTTCCTGAACGTCCCGCTCGCGCTATCGGGAGGCATTCTGGCGCTCTGGTCCCGAGGACTGCCTTTGAGCCTGTCCGCCGTCATCGGCTTCATTGCGCTCTTCGGTATTGCCGTGCTGAATGGGGTCGTCTTGGTGAGTCACATCAGGCAACTGGAATCGGCCGGACACTCGGCCGACGAGGCGGTCGCTGAAGGCGCAATGGACCGGCTGCGGCCGGTGTTGATGACCGCGCTCGTGGCCAGCCTCGGCTTTGTGCCGATGGCGCTCGCCACCAGTATGGGCGCGGAAGTTCAACGTCCGCTGGCCACGGTCGTGATCGGAGGACTGCTCACCTCCACCGCCCTCACGCTCCTGGTCATCCCCGCTCTCTATGGAACGTTTTCGCGATACGGAAGAACAAGGCCTGCCCTTCCCAGCGAAACGGCGGCATCCCCCATCCCCTAGTTCGGCAGCGCCAGGCCCAACGCTTTGACCGACGCTCTGGCAGCGGCCTTAGCCTTGCTCGCGGGATTGAGTAATTGGCCGGGATCGGCATGACTGCCAATGGCGGCGACGCGCTGGCACTGGTGGACGATGTCCGTGAGCGGAGCCAGGGCCTGGCTCCGGCGCGGGTCGGATGCAGGGAGCTGTTTGAGAATCGCCTCGGCATATCCGGCGGCGGCTTCACAATGATGCACAATGGCCTTGGCATCGCCCATTCCGCCATGGCCCATCATATCCTCGATGTTCTTCATCATGGCGTCGCTCTGTTCTTGCAATGTCGGCTCTGCCGACTGAGCCTGACCCAACCCCACCGAAAGACCTCCGGAACAGGCCGCGGCAATCATAGCAGCAACTAGAATAGGGCCAGCGAATACGTGAGGCTTGCACATCGGCGCTCCTTAATACTGTCCCGGCGTTTCCTTCAGGCCGGTCAGCGTGCGATACAGGTGATGAAACGCCTCCGTGGTCAATGCGGGATTCTGCAACTGCGCGAGCGCCGCTTGATCGATTCGCGACTCGACGGTGTCGTCGTAGTTCGACGACGCGATGGTCACGAAGCGCGGTGGAAACAGCCGCTCCGGCAGCAAAATCCCGACGCCCAGGTTGTACTTGACCGCCAGGCGGATCGCTTCGCGCGCCTGCCCGGCCGGCACGTCGCGGCCAAGACCAATGTTCTGCGGCGGCTGGCCCAGCCTGGCAAACTGAAAGTGCACGTTCGTCAATCCCGCTAGAGCAAACTCCTCGCTGAGCATGGCGGTCTGGCTTCGATATCGATCGGCCAGCACCACTTCCACACGGCTCACCGAGGGAACGGACGTTCCCTCGGCGGCAGCCGATAATCCCATTGCACTGACCGACAGGGCCCATGCACACACTCTCAGGACGGTTCGTAATCTCATGACCTATTTCGCGTCGAACGTAAATCCTATCGACGCGCTCCCATTTTCAGCCACGGTGATCTGTTGTTCTTTTTCTCCCAGCACCGGATGCCAGGCCCTGATGCGATAGGTCCCCGCCGGCAGATCCTTGATGGCAAAGATCCCGTCGGTTCCCGTCACCGCATAATAGGGATTGTCCACGGACAACCCATGCCCTTGCATGAAGGGATGCATCCCGCATTGCATCGTCACACTGCGCCGGTTGCCGGTCAGCTTCACAATATCGCTCGTGCCGCCCTTTGTGAGGGCCGGCCGGTGAAACATGATGAAAATATGCTCTTGATCGCGCTCATAAAATTGTAAATCGTGAGCAACCGAATCCAAATTGACCACGCTGAGGGGATGCTCGCTTCTCACGACCGAGACGAACGGCACGAACTGGCAGATATTCGCCTCAAGCTTCGTCTCCTGAAACTCGAACGGCTTTCCCTTCGCCACACCCTCGACGGTCACGACTACATCTTTCAAACCCAGCTGCTCGCTGACCGCGACCTCGCGCAGCAACCGGTACCCCGATCCGTCCGACAGCGCCCCGCAATAGACCCGGTCATAGTACCGGCGCAGCTCAAACCGTATCGGGTCCGGGATGTCGCCGGCAAAGCGCACCGTCCCAGTGACCGTGCCCCCGTTGGACACCGCTGCTTCCTCATACGCTGCCTGGGCTGCCCCAGCCATGACTCCGCTCAGCATCACCGCACCGACGACACACCTTACAAACCTGCTTGCTTGTGTTGCCATACATTCCACCATCAAAATTACATGGGGGAGCGACATCCGCTCCCCCATGGTCTGAGTGATTTCAGACCGGCCTGGCACACTGTACAGGCAGCGTCCCCGCCTTGCGGGCGAAGACGCTGCCCACTGGCTGCTTACCGACCGCCCATCGACGTCCGGAAGGCAGATCCGCCATCGATCCCGAGTTCAGCCGATTGACCGGCCAAGGACTTCGCGTTCAATGACAGAATCTTCTGGTCGCCGACCGGCAAGACCTTGAAGAGTCCCCACTGTCCGGCATTCGCGAAGCCCGGACGCTGGTTCTTCCACATGTAGTCGCCGGCGATCTTGTTCGGACCGCCCGCGCCACCGGTCAGGTAGGCATTAATAACTTCCGATCCGCCGAACTCCATGGTGCTGACCTGGTCGGCACCCTGCATGTACGGCTCGTGCGGCCACTCGTGGCCGTCCACCGTGAACAACTGCACCTGCTCGCTGAACGCGCCGAGCACATGCACCGCCACGGGATCGCCCACATGCGCCTGGAGCAACGGCGTCACTGGCAACTCGCCGGCCTTGGCGCAATGGAACACCTCGAACACCGTGCAGCCCTTTTCCATCCGCCAGTTCGTCGGCTCCGAGCGGTAGTTCACCGCCGAAATCCCGGCCACCTGCTGGATGTAAGGCATGAAGCTCACGCCCACGATGTTGTCTTCGTCTTGGAACATCAGCGAGAAGTCGCGATAGTTCTTGCGGGTGTCGTTGCCCGGGATCGTCCGATCCACGAGCACGTCAGCCTGCCAGCTGCTCTTCATCGTGATGTCGCTGCCGGTCACCGGATCGCGGTAGCGCGAGCCCTTCGGACCGACAATGATCGACCCGAACAGGCCGTTCCGTGGATTCTCCACCACGTTGCCCCAATCCTGGATCAAGGCCGCCTGCTCGCCGTATTCCGGGTGAGCATAGTACGTATAGGTCCTGCTCTGGCCCGGAGCGATGGTCTGATCGCCTGGGTTCTTGCCGATGTTGCCGCCGAACGAGTCCTTCGGATCGAAGGCCATCATATCGACGTGGAATCCGGCCCGTTCCTTGGCCATCTCGTTCTTCAGATTGATCTTCACGCAGTCGCCGATGTTCACGTGCAGGGTCAGCGGGCTCGCCTTCAGCTCGCCGGACTTCACCTTCGCGCGATCCTCGTCGAGGACGTACATCTTCCCCTGCTGGTTTTCGAAGATCATCTTCCGTTCGAGATCGACTTCCATCGTGGCCGGCGCCGCATCGTGGAACCGGATGACGTGGTCGATCGCCGACACGCTGAACGACTTCATCGGCGCGTCCGCCGGGCACACCGACGAGGCGGACTTCTGGATCTCCTCGCGATTCGGCAAGGGCTTCAGATCCGCTTGCGCTTCGTCGAAGACCCGGAAGAGCCCCCAGCTGCCTTCGGCGAAGTGCGAGGCGCGGCCGCTGTAGTACATGTAGTCGCCCGAGATCCTCTGCGGGCCGCCCGCGGCGGGGATCGCCGGGTCGTACCGCTCGCCGATCACCAAATGCACCGTGCTGCGAGGCATCGCCATGGCGCCGTACCGTTCCATCGGGAACCAGTGGCCCGTGACATGCCAGGTATGCACTTCGTTCGCCGATCCAACCAGCGCCCGCACCAGGATCGGATCGCCGAGATACGCCCGCAACAGCGGCGTCCCCGGATCGCCGTGGATCCCTGACAAGAACAGCTTTGAAGGATCCGGATTGTTCGCCAGGCGCACGCTGAACGGCTCGACGCGCATGCTGTAACCGCTGCCTGTCGTCGCTTCGCCGCCGTTCAAGAACGTCATGGCGGACTTGTTGATGCGCTCCGGGAACTGGTGGGACGGCGGACCGTCCACCGTCGTCGCGCCCATGCGCGCCTGCGGATTGTCGGTCAGAATCAACTCCGCCGACCGCGCGTTGCTGTCCATGATGTGCATCATGACTTCGCGGAAACTGCCCCGGATATGGGCCGAGACCGGCTCCAGGGTATGAATGTCCGCGATGGGACCGCTGCGCAAATCCTTCCCCGTCACCGGATCGTGATAGGTCGACCGCGGCGGCTCGGCGATGAACGCTGAGAACAACCCATGTCCCCAGGTATCGGTGCCGAACACATGGTCGTGCCAGTAGACGGTCCCGAGATCCGAGTCCACGTACCAACGCTCGCGGATGAACTCGACACTCGCGATATCGTTCTTCTTATGCGCATACTTCAACGGACGGTCGAAGGTGATGGTATTGCCCTTGATCTCCTTGATCCGCGCGACTTCAAAGTACTTCGGATCGTCCATGTCCACGCCGAGCTCCGTGTTCACATGGAACTTCGACGCATTCTTTACCGTGAGGCTGCGCGCGCCCGCTTTCACATCGGCCGCGATGACCGTGTTGCCGGGCAACGGCATCCCCTTGGTTGGTTGCGGGTCTTCCAGCATGGTGAACGCCCGCAAAGACATGTCGTACGAGAATCCGATGGTCGGACCGTCGGAGGCGCTCGTATCGAACTGGAAGAAATGCGGATGGAGGTTGATCTTGTTCGACCAGCCGGTCCGCGCATCGTCCGGGATTTCGTTCTTGAAGATCACATCGACGCAATCGTGCACATTCCCGCGAATCACCAACGGCACCTGCTTTGCGGGATTCTTGCGGACTTCTTCTTCCTCCTCATGCAACACGTAGATCATGCCGATCGGATCCACCACCGCGGCGGCCTTGGGGGTCGCCGTCTTGAGGGTGATAGGCAAGGTGATCGAATGGATCGTGAAGTACTTGCGCGGGGCATTCTCCGGACAGAGACTCCAAGGCCCCTGCGCGCCGGGCGCGGGAGGCTCCGTGCCTCTCGTACCATCCTCACGGACACGGAATGGCTCCAGCCACGGCGCGCCGCCGTGATTCGGGGCAAACGGCGGACGCTTCCCAAGATGCGGACGCAACCAGGGGAACGCTAGCTTGCCGGTCTGCGGGTCGAACGTAATCGCCGGACGCTCGTTCGGCGTCGGCGACACATAGTCCGCCCACTTGTGCGGCGTCTCCGGCTCGTTCAATGCCTTCACGCCATCCCACTTCCAGTTCACCACCGTCGGATCGTTCGCCTGCGCCTGCTTGAGCTGATCTTCGGTCTTGCCGGGTAACCCTTGCGGCGGAAGCATGTACTCGACCCAATCCTTGATCGAGACCTTCACCGGATTGGCCTTCCAATCCGTTTTATCCTTCGTAATCTCGTATTTCTTTCCGCCATACCAATCGACCGTCGTGCCAACCAGCTTGTCCGATGTGGTGGCCTGCTTGATCTTGCCCTTCCGATCGGGCAACTCGACCAACGGCTTCATCACATCGTTTTGGAAACCCGGCGATTGCAGCGTGTTGTACACGCGCCAGAAGCCCCACATGCCCGTCACATAGTGCTGCGGAATGTGGCAATGGAACACAAATTCACCGGCCAAGGCCTGCAACCCGCCCGATCCGCCTTCGATCACCTGATCGTAGATCTCGGACGGCCCGATGGATTGGACATCCAACCGGTCGGACGTATCGCTGATGGGTGGAAACTTCACCGGGCCGCTCTTGGAGAGCGTCGGATCCAGCTTGCTGGTGCCGGGCTGCCTGGCCCAGCGGATCGATCCGCCATGCAAGTGGTGCGAATGGACGATCTCGGAACCGCCGATCATGCGGAATTTCGCCGGATCGCCCAAATAGGAACGGGGAATCGTCGTCGCCGGATCGCCGAACGTATACGACCCATAGCCCTGCGATTCATCGGCGAACCCAACCAAATGCTCCTGCATTTCCAGGCGCTCGCCATGCGGCTCGCTGCGATAGTTCAGCAACCGCGCCGCCGGGCGATAGGTGTCCGTATGAGCATCGCGCTGCGGCAGCATGTCGCCCTTCCGGTCCAGCAACCGGAACGTTTCGTCGCCCGCTTCGTGATAGAAAATCACGAATTCGCGGAAGTCCGAACCGCCGGGCACATCGATCATGGCCTCCCAGCCGCTCTTCATGTCCTCGCCCGTAAACGGGCTCAAGAACCGGGAGCCGCGCGGCTCGACCACAAGGGACCCCAGCATGCCCAGCGAATATTGATCACGGCTCGCATGGCTGTGGAACGCGCGGCCGCCTTCCTGCAAGTCGATCGGGATGTACCACTCGAACTCGCCGGCCTTGCCCGTCGGAACGAGCGCGTCCGGATTCGTGGCGTTCGCCGGCTTTCCGGTATTCGCCACGAGCATCTGCGAGCCGTTCACGATCATGTTCGTCGGTTCGTCGGCAATCTGATTGCGCAGCGTAATGCGTAGGCAGTCGCCCTGGTTCGCCCGGATCACGAGCGGCTGAATGAGATCGCCCTGCAATCCGTTTGAAACGGCGCCGCCGGCAAACGTCGGATCGTTGCTGTCCCGCGCCGCCTTGTTCTTCGCCTCTTCATCGCGCACTCCCGCCACGTCCGCGGTCAACGCATACATGTAGCCCGGATAGAAATCCCCGAACCGGTTCACGGTGATCTCGATATTCATCGCCGTGATGTCGTACGCGCGGACCGGAGCTGTGACCGGACAGCGGGCGCCCTGCGTCACTTGCACCTTGTCTTGATCTTCCGCCACCAGCAACACGCCCTGCTGCATGGCATGGGCGCTCGCCCCCTTGAACAACCCCGTCGACTTCACTTCACGCTCGACCTGGTCGATGACCTTCGCCATCCGGTCCTGCAACACCGGACCAGCCTGCGCATGGACCGGCGTCGCCACATCGGCCTGCGGCCCGTCGGCGACATGCCCATCGTGGGACATGACCGCGCCCGCGGGCATCGCCCCAGCGAACCCGAGACAGGCCACCAGTCCCAGCACCCCTGCTAGCACACACTTCCTTGATACACCCATACGTCCAGCCTCCTCCATCAATCTACCCACACACCCTGTCACTGCCTCGCGGAAACCCGGCTCTATCGAATTCGAAGTCTGGTGAAAGCCAATTTTCATCGGGGAGATCGTTAGGAGGCCGGTCCTTTCTTTCCCACTCTTTCACCAGACAGCGTTCTCTTTCACACCAGAGGCCGATGCGTATCTGTCCGCGGTATGGCGTAGAGCAAATTATGTTCCCTCCGTTCAGACGAGAACGTTTTCACGATTTGGCAGGAATCAATGTGGATTGAGAAAGGCACCGGCATGCATCGATGGGGCGGCAGCATCCCATCGCTCGAAACGATCACGCGCAAACCATGGATGTTACAACTGTCTTCTCGTTCTATGAAAAAATGCGGAATGGGGCCGCTGCGCCCCAATTACTTCTCGACCGGCAGATACGGATCTCTCACAGCAGCGGATCGGAATCGGCGCATGAACCGATTCCGATCCGGAAGACACAAGAGAAAATTCGCATAGAACCTCGGCGAATCTTGCGCGGCTGATCGCCACGCGATTATAGTGCCGCCTTTCTTATTCACGCGGCGGACCATTCGTGCAGACCTATCGCCAGATATTCAAAGCAGTGTTCATCGCGACATTCATCGGCGCATCGTCTCTGCAAGCGACGGCCGATACGCCTTCCCGCCTTGCGGCCATTGCCGCGCACGCCACCCATGCGCCGATGCAGACCGTGGCGGAAGGCGCGTTTCTCATGGGCACGGCGCGCGCTGGACAGGGACTGTTCAGCCTCGATCTCCAATACGACGACACGGAACAGCCGCAACGGCGCGTCTGGCTCAACGCCTACGACATCGACCGGGATGAAGTCGGCCTGGGAAAATATCTGTTATGGCTCACACAACAGCAACGCCCGGTCTCCGAAGACCTGCGCAAACTGATCGATCATGCCGCGACCATTCACGCGCTCCCGCCGGAAACACTTGCGCGCTGGCCAGCGCTGTACGTGTCGTGGGCCGACGCCACCGATTTTTGCCGCGCGCATGGCAAGCGCCTGCCGACTGAAGCCGAGTGGGAAAAAGCCGCGCGCGGCGAGCAGGCGAATCTCTTTCCCTGGGGCTCGCAGCCGCCCGCGCCGTCGCTGGCGATGTTCGGCCAATATCATGTGCACGAGATGCCAATCGTCGCACCGGTAGACAAGGGAGAGGCCGGCCGCAGTCCCTACGGCCTGCACCATATGGCAGGCAATGCAGCCGAGTGGGTCGAGGACTGGTTCGGGATCGACTATTACATGACCATGCCAGACCGCAACCCGCAGGGACCGGCCAGCGGCCGATATAAAGTGGTGCGCGGAGGATCGTGGAAGAGCGCGCCTGCGTTGTTGCGAACGGCCACTAGAAGCGGAGCCCCGCCGAGTCAGCAGACAGCCACCATCGGGTTTCGCTGCGCGCAATCGCGGCAACCGCCGACAATTCTTATTCCATGAGGACCGACCTGATGAAGACCACAATGATCTGGATATGCCTATCGTTCACGATACCCATCGGCTATGGCGCGGTGGTCCCCGCTTCCCTCGATGCCGCGGACATTGCACAGACCGGCACACTCTATACCAACGCCCGGTTCGGCTTCGCGGTGCGCTATCCGGAACAGTGGCGGCAAGGCAATCCGCTGCCGGGCGGCACCGGCGTGACGCTCCATCCACCGGTCGAGCACAGCCTCGTTGTCCTCTCGGGCCACATGAATCTCTTGGAGGGCACGAGCCAGGATGGGCGGCAGACCCTCGACGAGTTTGCCGCCGCACACCGTCGCATTATCGCGAATCTCTACGGCAAGAAACGGATCGAGATCGCGTGGCAGCCAGATCGACCGGCGACGCTCGCGGGATTCCCGGCCAAGCGCCTGGCCTTTACCTACCAAGGCGAACAACAGCGCGCGATGCTGGAAATTCACATTTTTTCTCTGGGACGCAACGAAGGGCGCGGGGTGCGGATCAAGGTGCCGGTGAGTGCGCAGGATCGATTGATGCCGGCCGTCACCGCCATGTTAGAGACCTATCGTCCAGGGCGGGACCAGAATGCCGTCAGCCCTCTGGCGCCAGTGCCCGAGGCTCAGGGAACGGTGCCGCACTCATGATCGCCGCGCGCACGGAACGCTGACCGTTTGTCGCGAATGACCGTCATTGCCGTGCCGTCCACAGACGATCAGGCAGATGCGCAAGATCAAGCAGCGATCCGTCGGCAAGTACCGCCGCCTGTTCGATGACGCTCCGCAGCTCGCGCAGATTACCGGACCAGGGATAGTGGCGCAGCCGCCGGCTGGCCCGAGGCGTGACCCCTGGCCACAATTGCGAAGCGCCGGGTGTTTGTCTCTGGCAGGCGCGAAGAAACCAGTGGGCCAGCGCGTCGATATCCTCGGCCCGCTCGCGCAACGGGGGCAGCGCGAACGGAACAACATTCAACTGCCAGTAGAGATCATCGCGAAACCCGCCGCGGGCGCAAAGGACCTGTAGATCTTGCGTCGATGCGGCGATGACGCGCACATCGAGATCGAAAAATCCTTCCGCCCCCACCCGGCGCCCGCGCCGCTCTTTCAACGCCCGCGCCACTTTGGCCTGCAGTCGCAGGCTGAGCCCGCCGACTTCGTCCAGAAACAGCGTCCCGCCGGACGCCGATTCCAACAAGCCTGGGTGCGCCCCGGCGGAATGTTCACCACCAAACAACTGGAGGTTCAGCACGGCTTCGTCGCTGGCGATACAGGCGACCGGCAAGAACGGCTTCGTCCGGCGCGCGCTGCGCAGATGAATCGTTCGCGCCAGATATTCTTTACCGGTCCCAGCTTCACCGGAAATCAGCAGCGAGGCCTCGGTCCCCGCCACTCGTTCGACGAGTTCACGGACACTCTGGATAGCCGCGCTGCTTCCGATCAAGACACCTTCTTCCGCCGCGATGCCGCGGTCGGCCGGCCGCTTGGCTGGAGCAAATCGAGCCTCATCGCGGGGACCGACCGAATCCTCTTCCTGCCTCAGCGCGCGCCGGATGACCTCGGACAATTCTTTGCCCGTGAACGGCTTGGCCAGATAATCGAATGCGCCATGCCGCATGGACTCCACCGCGGTTTCAATGGACGCATAGGCGGTCACGAGGACCACCGCAATCGTCGGATCGATGCGCTTGGCGGCTTTCAACAGTCCGATCCCATCGAGACCCGGCATCCGAAGGTCGGTGAGCAGGACGTGAGGCCGCTCGCGCTCGATCACCGCCAAGGCCCGGTTCGAGTCGGCTTCGACGACGCAGTGGTAGCGCTGCCGGCTCAGTATCCTCCGACAGTTTTCGATGGCCTCCGGCTCATCGTCCACGATCAATATTTTCTCCGCCGCCATCGTTTCCATGCCGTCCTCTTCGTCATTCACTGAGGGCACACAGCACAAGCCGTCCGCCTCTCTGAGTCAAGCAATTGCGATGCCGAAACGAACAGCCAGGTGGGGCGACAGCGCCCCACCGCACGCTCACGACTGTCACTTTTGAAAAGTGGTTGCGTAAAAAGATGTGACCGAATGGCTCTTCTTCGGAGAGAACCCGAAGAGGCGCTCGTTAATTCGGTTCCCGGAGGCCGTGCCGCTTCACCATGCGCTCGATCGTTTTGCGATCGACGCCGGCTTCTTGCGCCGCATGGCTCATGTGCCAGTCGTGGCGCTTGAGCAACTCCAGGAGAAAACTGCGCTCGAACGAACGCACGACTTCCTGCTTGGCCTGTTTGTACGATCCCGTTTCCTCGGCATCGGCGGCATCCGGCCGCGCCGCGCGAAAGCGCTCGGGAAGATGTTCGACGCAAATCGTCGGGCTGTCGGCCAACGCCGCCACTCGTTCGATGACATTCTGAAGCTCCCGGACATTGCCTGGCCAAGCATGCGCGTTCAGGCAGGCCAGGGCATCCGAATCGAATGCAGGCCCGGCGCCGGACTCCGCGCCTCTCCGGCCTCGAAAGCGCGTGAGAAATTCCTGAGCCAGCACCTGCACATCGCCGTCACGCTCCCGCAACGGGGGCAGCAGAATCGGAATGACATTCAGCCGGTAGTACAAATCCTCCCGGAACTCGCCCTTTCGGCAGGCCTCTTCCAAATCGCGATTCGACGCGGCAATCACCCGGACGTCGATATCCGCGTAGCGCGTGCCGCCCACGCGGCGGACATGGCGCTCCTGCAACACGCGGAGCAGCCGCGATTGCAGCGTCTGGCTCATGCCGCTCACCTCGTCCAGGAAAACCGTGCCGCGGTTCGCCACTTCGAACAGGCCGGCCTTCGCCGCATGCGCGCCGGTGAACGCCCCCTTCTCATGGCCGAACAATTCCGATTCGAGCAGCGTATCCGGCATGGCGACGCAATCGAGCGGAATGAACGGCCGGCCAATCCGTTCGCTGGCATCGTGAATAGCGCGGGCCACTAACTCCTTGCCCGTCCCGCTTTCGCCATAAATCAAAATATTGGCGTCCGTCCGCGCGACTTTCTTGATGAGATCTCTCACCTCTTGAATCGCCCGGCTCCGGCCGAGAATCCGCGCAATCGCGCTCGTGCTGCCGCTGACAGGCAATTCCACCGATCCGGCTTGCTCAAATGCCCGCTTTGCCACCGCCTCAAGATTCTTGCTGGTATAAGGCTTCAACACATAATCCAGCGCGCCATACCGCATGGAGTCCACGGCGGTTTGAACGGTCGCATACGCGGTCAGCAACACCACATTGATCTTGGGATCGACCCGCTTCGCCTCGACCAGCACGCCGATCCCATCGAGGCCCGGCATGCGCAAATCCGTCAAGACCAGACCGGGGCGCTCCTGCTGAATCCGCTGCACCGCGCGAACCGGATCGTGCTCCGTCGAACAGTCGTAGCCCAACCGGCTCAAGATGCGGCGGCAGTTGTCCAGCGCATCGACCTCGTCATCGACGATCAGTATCTTACCTGCTCCCATCCGGCCTCCTGCTGCGATGATTCCATCGTCATCAACACGGGCAGCGCAACGGACGCGACGGCGCCTTGCGGCCCGCTTTCGATTTCCAAACGCCCTCGGTGGTCGGCCACGATTCCGTAGCTCAGAAACAACCCCAACCCGGTGCCTTGGCCTTGCTCCTTCGTTGTGAAGAACGGATCGAAAATACGCCCCAGCAGCTCCTGTGGAATCCCGGGCCCCGTATCGCTGATCCGCGCCACCACCATCTCGCCCTGCGGGCCCCGGCTGCATTCGGATCGGACGGTGACGACGCCCGGTCCCGCGCTTTTCTCCGCGGCATCGATCGCATTGTTGATCAAGTTCAGCATCACCGTCTCGATCCGGTCGCGGTCGCCCATGACCGGCGAGAGCCCCGCCGCCAGCGCCGACTCGATACGCACGCCCTTGGTCGCCGCCCGTTCCATCGACGCCTCGATGCAGGCTTGCAGCACGCAGTTCACGTCCATCGGCTTCAACACCGTCGCGGCTCCGCGCGACAAGGCCAGCATGCTCTTCGTCACCCGCACAATACGATCGGCCTGCGTTCGAATCGCGTTGAGATCCCGCTGCTGCTCCTCGGACAGCAGCACCTGCGCCGCATCCGCCTCCATGCACTCGATCCGGTTGAGAATAATGCCCAGCGGGTTGTTGATTTCATGGGCGATCCCGCTGGCCACTTTCCCCAGCGTCGCCAGCCGTTCGGCGAATTGCAGCTTCTTCATATGCTCGGTCGCTTCGGCGGTTTTCTCTTCGACGCGCCGGGCCAGATCGGCGTTCAACGCTTCCAGTTCGACCCGCGACGCCTTCAGCCGGTCGGCCATCCGATGGACGGCCGCCGCCAGCTCCTCGAATTCATCGCCGGTTTGGATATTCAGCGGACGGTCATAGGTTCCCTGGCTGATCGTCTCGACGCCGGTCTGGAGAATTTGAATTGGACGAGCGATTCTCGCCGCGACGTAGCGCCCCATCGCCCAGAGCAGCCCCAGCATCACCAGCCCAATTGCCGCCAGGTTCCGCAGCTGATCCCGGATCGGCGCGTAACTCTCGCTCGGCTGCTGCCGGACGAAGATGTGCCAGGAGTTGTCCGGCAACGAAAGTCCCGTGACCGGCGCAAACCCGACGACCGTATCCGCCGCCCCATGTCCGTCGTTCTCCGCAATGCCCCAACCAGGGTGCGACGACACAATCATCGCCATCAATTGCGCGGGAATGCGATGGGCTTCCCTGGGCAGGATAGGACAGACCAGCGGATTGCCGGCCGCATCGAACAACATGGCATGGCCGGTCTGCCCGATGCGGATCTGATTGATCATCGCGAACAGACTATCGAATCGATAGGAGGCCTTCACCGCCCCAATAACGGTATGCTGCCGGTCGTCGAGAATCGGCACGGCAATATCGATGGTTTCCTCCGATGTTCTAAAGGAGCCTTCTTGCGCCGGAATCAGTCCGCTGACATAGACCTGATCGACGCCCCCCGCATGAATCGCGGTCCACCAAGGCTCTCCTTCAAACGAATAGTGATCGGGTTCGGAACTCGCCGCCACCAGCGCCCCATGCTGATCGGCGATCAGAAGGCCGACCACCTTGTCTCCGTCGCGCACCTTGGTTTCCAGGAGAAATCGAGAGAGATCGACATTCAACAGCTGCCTGGCGACGTCTCCGCCCTGTTCCCACACCTGCGCGCGTTCGGCGATCCGCGCCTGCGCGGACGGCACATTCTGAGGATACAACCGATTCGCCGCTTCCACCGGCTGACGGACTCGCAACGGGGCAGACCCCAGCAGCTTGAGGCTCTGCACCTCGCCCTGCACCAGCATCGTCACACGATCCGCAGCCTGAATCGCCACCGCCTGAAGATTGCCGCCGATTACATCGCGCAGCGAGCGCATGCCCGACACGTAGGCCAACACCAGCCCAATCAACAGCGGGATGCAGCCCACCAGCACAATGGCTAAGACGATGCGGCCGCGAATGGTTCGGATTTTCATGGCGCGATATTGTAATCACCAGGCGAGAGAAAACTCTAGCCCACCGTTGGCGGAGCGACGTCTGCGCGGGACACGCATTCGCAGGACCATCGAAAGAGACATTGCACTGGACCGATACCGTTCGTCTTGCATCGCCGTCGTTGAACTCCCCGCCTCAAACGGCTATGGTGTTGCCCGTTGCCCCCCAGCTGCGGAGAGCCAAGTGAAACGAGCGACGCCGAATAAAACCACCACGTCCCAGGAATGCGCCGCCATTCTGCGCGCCATGGGCGATCCGACCCGGCTCGCTATTCTCGAATCCTTGCTCGCGCAGGAAAAGTGCGTCGGCGATCTCGTGGCGGAGCTGAACCGCCCCCAGCCCTACATCTCTCACCATCTTCGTATTCTCCGACAGGCTGGCCTCATTGAGGGGCAGCGTGACGGCAAGCAGATTTGCTATCGCATCGCGCCGCATATGCAGAGCACCCTAAAGCGGCGCGGCGAACAGGGGCTGGACTTCGGCTGCTGTCAGCTGAACTTCCCGACCGCCCGGTAACTGCATGGACCTCGCGCTACTCGCCCTCATTCTGGCCCTCGCCTTCGCGAATGGGACGAATGACGTATCCAAAGCCATCGCCACACTCGTCGGCAGCGGAGTCACGAACTATCGAACCGCCATTGGCTGGGGCACGGTATGGACGATGGCGGGAGCCGGCCTCTCCGCCCTGGTCGGCGCGGCCATGGTCAAAACCTTCAGCACCGGACTGGTGCAACCGGATCTCAGCATTCCTCCGGCGTTTGCGTTGGCCGTGCTCGGCGGAGCCATGACCTGGGTCTTGCTGGCTTCGCGTACGGGATTGCCTGTCTCCACGACACACGCCCTCACCGGCGCGATCATCGGATCCGGCATGATGGCCTTCGGGCAAGACGGCCTGATATGGCCGGCGCTCACCCAAAAAATTGCGCTCCCGTTGCTCCTCAGCCCGCTGCTGGCCTTTACCGTGGCGATCCTCGTCCATCCCGCGATCCGCATCCTCGCCAAGCGGTGGGAAGGACATTGCCTGTGCGTCATGCCCAGCGCTCGCGCCCTGGTGACCGTTGACGCTCGCGGCGCAACCCGCACTCTGTTTCAAACGGCCCGTCTGGGACAGCCGGTGCTGGACGTCCCATCGCATTGCGAGCGCGCCGGACTAAGCGGGCTGGTCATTGGCCTGGATAGCATCCATTGGATCTCCAGCGGACTGACCTCCCTGGCACGCGGCGCCAACGACGCGCCGAAAATCGTCGCCATGCTGTTGCTCGGACAATCCCTTGCGACGCCGACCGATAGCCTTCTCCGGACGGCGGTCTTTGCCGGTGTGGCGCTCGCGATGGGATTGGGAAGTTATTGGGGCGGGCGCCGCGTCACACAGGTGCTCGCGGAAAAAATCGCTCGCATGAATCATGTCGAAGGGTTGTCTGCCAATCTCACAACGTCCTCTCTAGTAATGATCTCGGCGACGCTTGGGCTGCCCGTCTCGACTACGCATATCAGCAGCTCGTCGATCATCGGAATCGGCTTGCTCAAAGGCGTTCAAGCCGTGCGCTGGTCAACCGTGCGCGACATGGTCCTGGCCTGGATCGTGACCATTCCCGCCGCCGCCCTGCTGGCCTGCCTCGCCTATCTGATCGTCACGCACCGTTCCTAGTCGGAACACCCCGCGCGCACCGCCATACTCAGCCGTACAACAAACAGGCGCCTCTACCTGCTGCCGAAAACGGAGCACAGACTCGTGACGCCGCCCCGCTGGCGTTCAGGAGGGTGTTTTCAATTGAACGTGGGGCGCCGCACAGGCCACAGGCGCACCCGCCTTCGCCGACTCAAACTGTGCCGCGAGATTGCCGGCCAACGGAACTTCACGCTCATAGACAGTAAAAAAGTAGGGATCCGAGGCCGTCAATCCGTATTTATCGATCAGCATTTGATGCTGGCGTTCAGATTGAATGTGGTACCGCACCCGAGCTCTCAGTGTAAGCCCGGAGATATCCTTCGGGAGCTGATAGGAGAACGTGTATTCACGGCTCGCTAACGGCATTAGGCGATTGTCATACAGCTCTACAATCGCGGGTTGCCACATAATCCAACGGCCCATGGTCTCGCTCTGCTCTTTGAGGATCTTTTGATTTCTATCTGCAACCGTGAACTCGACGGTAAAATGCCGGTCGGGATCGCCGGTCGGAAGCTTATGCCCCGCTCCCGCATTGATGAGAGTGAGGGTTATCTGCATCGTGCCTCCCGGCGTTGGCTCGGCCGGCTCGGCAACCATCTTGATGTCGACCGCCCGCTTGACCATCTCGGGATCATGTCCGCCGCGCCACAAATGTTGACGCCCCCGTCGAATAGGCCCGCCGGTGGCCACCTGGCGCTCGATCTCGGGCATGTGACAGTTTTGGCAGATAAACCCACGCTCCTTCATCCAGTACCCACCCTCGTATTCGGCATAGGTCCCGCACGGCCCGCCGTTATAAAACTGCGCTGGCCCGCCCACGACGCTATGACACCGATAACAGAGCTGAGTCGTGCGGAAGCTGGGATCGTACTTTGTGGGATGAGGCGCGGCGGCATCGTTAAAAGGGCCGAGGATCACGCCGTCACGGACGTGGCAGGCCGCGCAAGTCACGCCTTCGTTTTGATAGTCGGGATCGTAGGCGGATTCGGCTCCTGAACGGCTTTTTCCACTCGTTGCCGCGGAATCTCCTTGATCAATGTGGGCTGCTGATTTTCCAACGGCGTATGGCAGTTTAAACAGACCCATGTGTGCTTATCCTTCGTCCAGTAGGCCTGGAAAAACGGGTCGCGATAGGCCTGCGAATGGATGCTGGTTTTCCATTCTTCATAGATCGCCTTGTGGCAAACCCCGCAGGATTCCGCCCGCAAACTCGTCAAACCTTCCGGAACCTTTTGATGGGGGATCGCCTGCGCGTAGTCGGACCGTAATCCGAAGATGACGGTAGGCTTCACCTCGGTGTAGTAGAGATAGACGAGACCTGCGAACACCAGCAGGCCCACTAAGGCTTTTGCAAGACGTGTCATAAAAATAGACTCACTGGTTGAATGAACTCAATCCCTTTTTATGATTGCCGCGGGGGCGACGCCGTATATTTTCGATAGGCAATGGGGATGAGCATGAGCAGCCCCAGAAAGCTGAAGGCCAGCAGAAGACGAGGCGAGGCCAGCTCCGAGAGTGAATCGATCGTGCCCAGCTGGCGGCCGGCAAAGGTGTAGACAAACCCGCCTGGAATAATTCCGGCACTGGTTGCGGCGACGTACGTGCCCAGCTGCACTCGCGTCAACCCCGACAGCAGATTGACGAGAAAAAACGGGAACAGCGGAATGAGCCGTAGGGTCAGGAGATAGCTGAACGCATTCTTGGCGAATCCCTCCTGCATCGGACCGAGCCGGGCGCCGAATTTCCGTTCCACCCAGTCACGAAACAGATAGCGCGCGGCGAGGAACGCCAGCGTCGCGCCGGTCGTTGCGCCGATATTGACGTAGAGGCCCCCCCACACACTCCCGAAGAGAAAGCCGCCCGCCAGCGTCATCAGCGTCGCGCCGGGCAATGAGAAGGCGGTCTGGAGAATATAGGTCAGGATAAACAACGCGACGGCCGACACGTAATGCTCTTGAGTAAAGACCAGCAGGCTGTCCCGATTGGCCTTGAGGGATTCCAGCGACAGATAGGCTCTGAGATCGAAGAAAACAAAGGCGCCGAGCGCCGATAGAAACAGCAGCACGATCAGGAGTTTCCCCGTCGACGAGGAAGCCGGCGATGTGTCCACCGTGCCGGCGGCTTGCTCAGGGCCCATGGCAACCCTCCGTCCTACTTCCCCAGTGAGACCACAACAGACGCGATCGATGGAGGGCACGATGCGGGGGGCGACAATCCGATGCCCGGCAACGCCTCTCCGACAAATCGTCTCTCCGCAACATGAAAAAAGATCGCGCGACATTACCACACATACACATATATATATCTATATGTATTGTGTCCGGTTATGGAAAAATTTCGGCATACCGAGGGAACGGAACCGAGAAGAATCCGATCCATCGCCAACAGCCCGAACTCGTCTCCACACTCTCAGGTTGATCAGTCTGTCGAAGCACTCACCATCGACTCAGGCGCGGCACTCAAATAGGAGGGTCGGCAGGACGTCATTCCCTGGACAAAATATATAGACACTTGTCGATATGTTTCTGTATAACCAGAGCCTTCCCCCACATCGAAAGGAGCATCGTTCCACATGCAACGCCGGAACAACCGACAGGCCGCGAGTCTACTCTTGGGTCTTCTCCTTCTTGTCGTGAGTCCTGTTCACGCCGACCAACTCCCGTTCCCCGAGCCGGCCAACGAAAATGCCTATGCCGTGCCGATGGAAAACCTGCGCCTGCGCCTGTGGGCGCAGTACCGCGTGCTGTACAACGCCAGTAACATTCCCAGCGGCATCAATAACGGCAGCTTGCCGTCCGCCGGAACCGGGCCGGGAAAACTGAATTACGGGGACACGACCGACTACGACTTTTTCCGGCAGCGCATGCGGCTGGCCTTCGACATCAGACCCAAGGATGACGATCATGTCGGCGGATACATGCAAATGGAGTTTCGCGGCGGCTTCGGCGGGTCCAGCCCCGCGGCCAGCGACCCGCGCGGAGAGTCCGGGGCGAATGCCGACGGAACGCCGAACGCCTTCAACCGGTTGCAGGCCCGTGGCGTCCGATACGGCTATATCTATGTCACACCGATCGAACACCATACGCTCGTCGTGGGCATTCTCCCGACCATCGACCAGGTCGGGCGCGTGCTGTGGGACGGCGAGTGGGACTTTTTCGTCGGAGGCGCGTCGCTGGGCGGGAAATTCGGACAGGCCGACTATCGAGTCGGGTTCTACCGTTTCGCCTCGGACATGAAAGCCGGGACGATCGGACAGGGATTCGGAAAAGACGGCGACATGTGGGTGACGGATTACAATACTCCGCTCAAGCTCGGGTCCTATGACCTGAAGGTCGGGGGCCACTACTACACGATGAATCTCGGCAAGACCGACAATATCTCCATCGGAGACACCCATGAACATTGGGTCGCCTTGACCGCCTCAGGGTCCTTGTTCACCACCGGCGCATGGAATAGCTACCTAATGCTGAACAGCGGCCGAATCGGCACCGGCACAACCGGGAACAACCACACCGGCTACTCCGGCAAGATTGAAGGCACTCTGCCCATCGGTCCCGCAACGCTCAATTTCTTTGCGCTCTATTCATCCGGCGACAAGGCCGGGCAAACCAACTCTCAGTTCACCACGCCTGAAGCGATCCTCGGGACGAACGGTTATTGGGGCTATTCCCATATCTTCAACGCGAATGCGCCGGGCGACGTCAATGACTTCGGAATCAACTTGAACAACGGCGGAGCCGGATTGTGGACCGTACAAGGACAGCTCAAATTTCCCATCGCCCCCAGGCTGACCGGCACATTGGAGAGCGCCTATTTCGCCGCCGCGCGCTCGCGCGACTTCGGCTCACGCGGAGCCGCGACGTATATGGGCACGGAAACTGGCGGCATGGTGACCTATAACCTGGCCAAGAACCTGAACCTGGATGTCGGATTTGCCCACGCCTTCATGGGCGACTTCCTGGCCAACCGGACACAAGCCGCCAATGTCGAACGGTCGATTTATGAATTCTTTACGCGGTTTCAGTACGCGCTCTAAACGCACCCCAGGGTGCGACGATGGTTGCAGAAAGAAAGGGACAACATGAGCGATCTCTCCAGACGACACTTTCTCAAGCTGGGCGCCTGCGTGGTCGGCGGCGCCTGTGCGGCAAACGCCTTGCCCGCAGCAGGACATGCGGATGGCACTGACGCCATCTCGACGCTGGCGACTACCTTGCCCTACCCACGCGTCAAACTGGCCCGCCTCGCCGACCTGAAAGAAAGCCAGGAGCTGGCGCTGTCCTATCCGGACAGCGCGTCGCCCATCAGCCTGCTGAAATTTGGCAAGCGGGTCCTGGGCGGTGTGGGGCCGGACCAAAACATTGTTGCGTTCAGCCGGTACTGCACGCACATGGGTGGCACGCTGCAATTCAAGACCGCCACCGGCGCGTTCCACTGTCCGCTCCACTACGCCATCTTCGATGCGCAAAAAGGCGGCCTCACCGTCATCGGCCAGGCAACGGACAACCTGCCGCAGGTTGACCTGGAAATCGATGCGGCTGGCGACATCTATGCCGTCGGCATCAAGGGCTTGATCTATGGACGGCAGGCCAATGTATTGACGCGCCCGGCGAGGACCTAAAGAGGAGAACACCGACGATGAATACGATCTCACATGGCGAAGACCGGGTGCCGGTTCCACCAATAGATGCCCAGCAGTTCACGACCGTCTGTTCTTATTGCATCGTGGGGTGCGGATACAACGTCTATAAATGGCCGCTCGGCAAAGAAGGCGGCCCGAAGCCGCACCAAAACGCGCTGCGCGCGGATTTCACCAAACAACAGCCGGAACGGACCGGCACCTGGATTTCGCCGGCCATGCACAATGTCATCACGGAACGGAGCGGCCGGAAATTCAACGTCGTCCTGTTGCCGGACCACGCATGCGTCGTCAACAAAGGCAACCATTCGGTCCGCGGCGGCACGCACGCGGATGTCCTCTATGCCCCGGACCGGCCCACAGCCGATCGGCTGACGACACCGCTTCTGTATCGCGGCGGGCACCAACTCCCGACCACCTGGGACGACGCATTGACCCTTGGCGCAACAATCATCAAAGCCAGTCTCGACACATGGGGGCCGGACGCCATCGCCATGAAGTTCTTCGATCACGGCGGCGGAGGCGGCGGGTTTGAAAACAACTGGGCGGTGGGGAAATTCTTCTTCACGGGAATCGGCACACAGATGGCTTCCATCCACAATCGGCCTGCTTACAACAGCGAAGTCTTCGCCTCAGGCGATGCCGGGATTGCGCCACTTCCCTCAGCCTATCTGGATGCCGAGCTGGCGGATACGATCTTGTTGATCGGCGCGAATTCCTACGAAACGCAATCGATCTATTTCCTCGAACACATGGTGCCGAATCTCTCAGGCGGAACGTTGGCCAAGAAAAATGCGCTGTTGCCTGGCGAGCCGCATGCGGCCGGCAAGATCATCATTGTCGATCCGCGCCGGACGGCCACGGTCGCAGTCGCCGAAGCCGCCGCTGGCAAACAGAATGTGCTCCACTTGCAACTCAACAACGGCACCGACATTGCTCTGTTGAATAGCCTCTCGCGTATGATCTACGAACAAGGATGGCACGACAGCGCATTCATCGCGCAGCGGACAAACAACTTCGAGGCCTGCAAAGCCAACAACCTGGCGCAAGACCTGGATGAAGCCATTCGCCTGACGGGAATCTCCAGGGACCAGATGATGACGGCCGCCGAATGGATTGCCAAACCCAAGTCCGCGACAAGCCGGCGGCGAACGCTTGTGCTCTATGAGAAGGGGCTGATCTGGGGACTGAAGAACTACGAGAATGTGGCGTCGGCCGTCGACTTGGCTCTGTTGACCGGCAACCTCGGAAAGCCCGGTACAGGATGCGGGCGACTAGGCGGACATCAAGAGGGATACAGCCGTCCCAGCTATCCGGGCAAGCGCCCGCCGGTGAATGTGGATGACGTCGCCATCAAAGGCGGCGCATCCAAAGTCTTTTGGGTCGCCGGCTGCAACCCTGTTGGCGGCACGCTGAGCGCGCAGCAGTTTCGCCTCACCCTCGCGCGGCGCACGGCGCTGGTCAACCAAGCATTGGATGCCACCGGCGGCGGGACGCTCGACGAGCGCGTGCAGGCGGTCCTTGACGCGCTGGAGCAAGGCGGACTCTTCCTCATTGTGCAGGACATCTACCCCATCGAAACTGCCCGCTATGCGCATCTCGTGCTGCCGGCGGCGCAATGGGGCGAGATGAATCTGACTTCGATCAACGGCGAACGACGCTTGCGGCTGTACCAGAAGTTCATGGACGCGCCAGGAGCCGCGGAGCCCGATTGGAAAATCATGGCGATGATGGCGCAGACGCTCCAAGCGCTCTATGAAGCCGAAGGCCAGCACGAGAAGGCCGCGCGGTTTTCCGGCTTCGACTGGCGCACGGACGAAGACGTCTTCCGCGCCGCCGCGGCCGGCGTCAAAGGCGCGCAAGAAGACTACGGCGACACGACCTACGCCATGCTCGCGCAATTGAAAACCAACGGGGTACAGACGCCGGTCAAGAAAATCAAAGATGGATTGCCAGTGGGAACCACGCGGCTATTTGAAGATGGGGGAACATTCAAATTCATTCCGGCACCCTGGCCGGGCTTTCCGCCACAACTGCAACAGTTGATGAACGACTCCCGGTATCCGTTCTGGGTAAACAACGGCCGCTCCAATCAGGGATGGCAAACGCTCTACGACGATCTGCGCAAACCCTACGTCATCGGGCGCGAGCCGCTGCCGCATGTCGAAATCCATCCGCAGGATGCCACGATTCTTGGAGTCGAGAGCGGCGATCTCGTAGAATTATTCAATCCCTATGGCACGGTGACCGCCTTGGCCGTCGTGGTAGAGTCCAACCGGCCAGGCCATGTCTTTATGTTATTCGAGCATCCAAAGGGGTGGGCCAACAGTCTGACGACCGATTATGTGGATCCGGCTACCACTATCCCTTACTACAAAGGCACCAAAGCCGGGATACGAAAAATCGGAGCGCTTCCCGAGCTGAAAGAACAGCTGACATTTATTCCGACGAATCAAACATGACCAGGCATCATCGACCGACAGCGCCTCGCTGGCAACCTGCCAGGCTATGGAAATATGGCCTCCTCGCCATCGCGCTGAGCGGCGGTGCGCTCACCAGCGCCTGCACAACCATCGAGCTATCTAGCCGATCGATTTACGACGATTCCGAGACGCGTGTCGGGCTGGAGTCGCGCAACAGGGCCGGCTTCTCGCACGAGGCCGCCCCGCCCCATCCGATCTCGCTCACTCAAGAACAGATCGAGATCCTCCTCACGTCGATTTCAGCAAGAAATAAGATCGGACTTCTGCGCTCCTTCGCCGGCGACCCAGGGACACCCAGGCTGTTCGACCAAACGGACATTCGCATTCTGAGCGGGCCGCTTCAACATGCGCTCGCGCGAGCAACGGCCGGCGAGGTTGTCGTGTTCTACCGCGCAAAGCCCGCCACGGACGCATACCAACGCGTGACGTCCGGCACAATCGTCGCGCAAGGCGAGACCCTGCTGCTGTCCATCGCAAACTTTTGGCATCCGCTCGTCACGGCCGCATCGGAGGTCGGCGGCACAGACCAACTGCACGATATCCGTGAAACCACCGGTTACGTCTGGGACCATCCCTGGGTCTCCGTCGGTGAACAGGACTTTGCCGTCTTTTTCGACGATCCCCACTATCAAACGACTCCTCGCCACAGCAGTCTGCTCGACTACCCGGAGCGCACGTTGTCGATCGCCTATCAGGCCTACCTGACAGCCAATCCCGATCCGGTCAAACGGGTACAGGAAGTACACGATGCCATGCAGCAGGCCACGTTGGGGAAAGCGGAGAGTGCGGCAATTGCCGAGCTGAAAAAGAGAATCGCCGACTTGGAGCGGGCTAATGCGGAACTCGCGGCGACGGCGCCCAAAATGTCCGTCCCCGCCACCCTCCCGCCCTCGCCGGCTCAAGACCAGACCCAAGAGCTTATGATGCAGCTGGAGAAGCGCGTCGCAGAACTGGAGCGTGCGCTCAAAGAGAGCGAGTCATACAGGAAGCAGGCGAGCCCACCCGTTCAGTAAAAATATAGCTGTCACTGAAAACACCTGCGAGGGAAAGACCGCGCGCCATGATCTACTCGTCGTGGGATTTTTTGAGCCGCCGGTCCAGGGCGAAGCGGGTCATGCCGAGATGCTTCGCCGCCAGCGTTTTGTTGTAGTCGGCCAGGCGCAGGACTTCGTCCACAATGGCGCCTTCCACATCGGCCAGCGATTGCTGCCCCAGCTTCATCTCCACCCGAACGACCGGCTCCGGCCCCGGCGCCGTCGTAACGGCCATCTGCTTGCCGGTCCCCTCGCGCAATTCCGCCGGCAGCGCGCTGGCCATCAACGTCCGGCCCTGGCAGAAGATCATGGCGCGTTCAAGAATATTCTGAAGCTCGCGGATGTTGCCCGGATAGTGATACCGCTCCAATAGCGTGCGTGTCTCCGAGTCCAACTCAGGCACCTGCTTGCCGAACTCTTGCGCGAAGCGAACTAAGGCGCGCTCTGAAAGCGGGACAATGTCCTCCACGCGGCTCCTCAGCGGCGGCAATTCGAACGCCACCACATTGAGCCTGAAATAGAGATCTTCGCGAAAGGCCCCGCGGCCCACTTCTTTCTTGAGGTCGCGGTTCGTGGCGGTGATCAGGCGGAAATCCACGCCGATATCGTCGGTGCCGCCCAGGCGCCGAAAGGAACGCTCCTGGATCACACGCAATAATTTGGCCTGCATCGAAAGATCGAGGTCTCCGATTTCATCGAGAAACAGCGTGCCGCCCTCGGCCTTTTCGAGCAGCCCGAGCTTGCGCTGATTCGCGCCGGTAAAGGCGCCGCGCTCGAACCCGAACAGCTCGCTCTCGAATAATTCCTTGGGAATCGCCGTGCAATTGACCCCGATAAAGGGTTCCGCCGCCCGGGCGCCGTTGTGATGAATCACGCGCGCAAAAAACTCCTTGCCCGTTCCGGTTTCGCCAAGCAGCATCACCGACGACTTGGGATTCTCCGCCACTTCACGCACCTGCTCCAGCAACTGCTTCATCGCATGGCTTTGCGCGATCAAATGGCTCAATCGATACTGGCTCTCCCGATGCTCCCGCTCATCGGCCAGACGGCGGCGCAGCGTCACGACATCCAGCACCCGGGCAATCACCGGATCGATGCCTTCCAAATCGACCGACTTGATCAGAAAATCGTACGCGCCCAGCTTCATCGCCTCCACGGCATCCTGCACGGTCCCATAGGCCGTCAGCATAATCACCATGGCGGACGGGGCCAGCTGCCGCAGCCCCTTCAACGTGTCGAGACCGTTGAGGCCGGGCATCTTCAAGTCGAGCAAGACAAGATCGGGCAGCTCGTGCCGAAGCGCCTCCAGTAACGCTTCGCCGGATTCATATCCGACGGCGCGATGGCCCTGCCTGGTCAGCCGCTTGACGATCGCCGCGCGAATCGCCTGCTCGTCATCCGTAACAAATACGACTGCGCGCATAGATCAGCCTTTCCCTCTCTGGAAGCCCTGGCTCAGCGGGAGCCAAATTCTCACCGCCGTCCCGGTGCCGAGCTCACTCGTCATATGAATATCCCCGCCATGGCCTTGAATAATATTTCGGCAAATCGCCAGCCCTAACCCTGTCCCATGCCGCTTCCCGGTCGTATAAAACGGCTCAAACACGCGCGCGATCACCTCCGGGGCAATGCCAACCCCGGCATCTTTGACCAGCACAACGAGACCCGGCCGCTCCTGGCTGGACAACTCGAACGCCGTCACATCGATGTCCGCCCCTCCTGCCGGAGACGCATCGATCGCATTGTGGACCACGTTCAACAACACCTGTTTGATCTGATCCCGGTCGGCATGCACATAACTCGCCGCCGGAGACAGCGACGTCCGCAGGCCGAGTTGTTTCGTCTGCAACGGCACATCGAGCGTTTTGACGACTTCGGCGATCAGCTCGGCCAGATCGAAGCGAACCGGCGCCAGTTCGCGCGGCCGCGCATAGTCCACGATTTGATTGACGATGCGGTCCAGCCGCTTCGCCTCTTTCAAAATCACATCGATGTCGATCCGCCGCGGGTCATCGCCCGAAAAATCGTCCAGCAGCAGCGAGGCAGTCGAGCCGATCCCGACCAGGGGATTCCTCAGCTCATGCGCGATGCCGGCCGCCACCTGCCCCAGCATCGCCAAATGCTCCGATCTGGTCAGCCGGGATTGCAGGTCTTCCAGCGCCGTAATATCGACATTGAAGCCGACATACACCTGCGCCGCGCCATCGCCGCCGGCAATCGGCAGCCGCCGGCTCAACACTTTTCGCACTCCGCCGTCCTTATGCAGAAAACGGAAGACGGTTTCACAGGCCTGCCCCTGCATCACGGCCTGGGAAAATTCCGACAGCACTCGATCCCGGTCTTCCGGATGAATCCGTGCCCGGAACGCATCGGGATCCAGCGGATGGTTCGGGTCGAGCCCCGCCAGCTCCTGATTGTAGCGATTGCTAAAGGTGATCTGCATCCCCTTCGTGGTAAAGATCCCAAACGGCGCATGATCGACGAGGCCCCGGTACTTCGCCTCGGACGCCGCCAAATGCTCGTTCAATTGACGCAGTGTGGCCTCGGACTGTTCCACCTGGTTGAGATGCCCGAGGATCTGCGTACTCATGCCGTGCATCATCCGCGTGAGATCCCCGATTTCGTCCGTCCGCGCCAGCACCGGAATCGCCGGAACCAATCCGGCCGGCGACGATCCGACCGCCTTAGCCAGCGTGAGCAACGGCGCCGCAATCGACCGGGCGATCAAATATAGCGCGCCGACCATCAGGCCAAACGTAAACACGCCGCCGCCCAGCACGACAAACAGCGTGGAGGTGCGATCCTGGCTCAATTGCGCCAGCTTTTCCGCGACGCTCTGCTGCTCGAACCGGTCGAAAATCCCCATTTCACGGCGAATCTCGACCATCAGTTCCCGCCCGCGCCCCTCTTCGATGTAATGCAACGCATCCTGCTTATGCCCGGTTTTGATCGCGCTGATCAGCGCCTCTTTTTCCGTCACCAACTGGACGACGAGATTTTGAATGTCTCTGAAGCGATCCGATTGCTCGCCGGAAATGCGCCCGGCAATATCGTAGCCGACCGCCGCAACCCCCTCTTGCGCGACGCGATAGGGGCGCAGATACCGGTATTGCTGCGTCAGCACATAGCCTCGAAACCCGGTCTCCAGATCGACGACCAGCCGCATATACTCGGCGGCGTTCTTTTGCGTGACATAGAGACTGTCCAGCTGCTCTTCGTCCTGCGAAAAGGTCTGGATGCTCTGATAGGTCATCACGCTCAAAACAATGAGCGCGACCAGCGGGATAAACGACGCCAGCAGCAGCTTGCGATGAATCGGGAAATTGTTGAACAGGCAGGCGATGCGTTCTCGCATGGGCACTCCATAAACCTGCGTCATCCTAGGAGTCAAATCCACGCCTGTCAAATGTCCTACCTACGCAAAATCGACTCTCTCTGAATCGCACTGTGCGGTCTGTGCGAAACCGCTCAGCGTCATGCCGCAGCTGTCTAAAATCGCGATAATTGCTTCTTGTATGCGTGCGGCGCCACTGGCATCGAGGTTGCTTAGTCGCTCCTCGCGTCTTCAGTGCGAGCAATGAACCGGCCGCAACCAAGGAGCATCGGAAGAACCATGATGGACTACGTCAAGCCTCTCGGTGTTGTAGAAAGCATGCTGGCCGGCGGCGCCTACAAGTTGAATGTCCCGCCCCGGCATCTGGTCATTCGCGGCATGCTCGCCGGCGCCTATCTGGGAATCGCAACCAGCATGGCCGTCGGGGTCGCGGTGGAAACCGGCTCCTGGATTGCCGGCAGCCTCCTCTTTCCCTTCGGACTGGCACTGGCCATCCTCCTAGGGACTGAAATCATTACCGGCAGCTTCGCGCTGCTGCCCTGCGCCGCCGTCGACAACAAAGGCGCCATCGGGCTCCGCCGCATCCTCGCGAACTGGGGATGGGTTTTTCTCGGGAATCTTCTCGGGTCGATGCTGTACGCGCTCCTCTTCGCCCTCTGCATCACCACGGCCTGGGACAACGCCGTGCCCGCGGTCGGCGCAAAACTCGTGGCCATCGCCGAAGCCAAAACGAACTACTACGCCGCCCATGGCGGAGCCGGCCTGCTCACCGTCTTCACCAAAGCCGTGCTCTGCAATTGGATGGTGAGCCTGGCCGTCGTCGCCTCCTATGCCTCCACGTCCTTCGGAGGAAAACTGCTGGCCATCTGGGGGCCGACCGTGCTGTTCTTCTCCCAGGGATTCGAGCATACGGTCGTCAATATGTTCGTGATCCCAGTCGGCATGCTGCTCGGCGCCGACATCACGGTCTCCTCCTGGTGGTTCTGGAATCAAATCCCAGTGACATTGGGCAATCTGGTCGGAGGCATGCTGTTCACCGGCATGGCCATTTATCTGACGCATCGACCGGCAACGCCCGCCGTACGCCAGCCAACCCCAACGGTCCAACCAGCCGTCACGGCCTCTACCACGCAAGGCTATTCTCCGTCTTTCTGACAAAGGTATTACGGCAATGGCAGTGGTGTTTCTCAGACGATTGCGAGGCTGGCGGTTTGTGCTCTTCAATGCCGTCCTCGGGTTAGCGCACATCGTGGTGTTGTTCAACGCCGGTTCGTATATCGCGCTGCTGCCGCACGTCTCGGGCGACCTTGGCGGCGTGCTGCCGAGTTTTCTCACCTGGGCGCAAACCGATTTCATGGTCGGGCTGGCGCTCGGATTTCCCCTGGCGCGTTATCTCTCTGGCCGCATCGGCGACTATCGGCTGCTGATCGGCGCGTTCCTCGTCTACAGCATCGCCTCCTATCTGTGCGGAGCCAGCCAAACGCTCTCGCAATTTCTCCCGGCCCGAATCGCTCAGGGCATCGCCGGCGGCGTCACCTTGCCCATTGCCCAATCGATGCTGTTGAACGAGTATCCAAAGCGATCGAAAGCCGTCGCGCTCAGCATCTGGGGCTTGTTCAGCATCACGCCCTTTACCATCGGCATGCCGGTCGGCGGTTATCTGGTGTATCTGTTCGGCTGGCGCTCGCTCTTTTACCTGGACTTTGTCCTGACCATGATCGTCATCGGCACGCTCGCCGCGCTCCTCCATGGACGCGGGTTTCGCCGGAGCTACGGGCGCTTCGACCTCGTCGGCTTTCTGCTGCTCCTGCTGTTGCTGCTGAGCATGCAGACCTTTCTCAACATGGGCAACGATTTCGACTGGCTGGATTCCCCCCTGCTCCAGGCCATCGCGGTCGTTCTGCTAATCGCCATTCCCTGCTTCGTCATCTGGGAACTCGGCGAGCGGCACCCTACGCTCGACCTCCGGCTGTTTCAGCACCGCAATTTCGCCATCGGCGTCACCTGCCTGACCATCGGATTCTTTTCCGTCCAGGGTCTCCTCTCGCTCCTGATCGTGCAAATCCAGTTGATCCTGGGCTATTCATCGGAACTGGCCGGCCTGGCGCTGCTCCCGTTGATCCTCCTAGGCGCGCCCGCCATTGCCGTCATGCACTTGCTGTGCAAATACATCGACGCGCGCTGGTTGATCTGCTTCAACAGTCTCGGATTTGCCTGCACCTTCTATTGGATCGGCTTGTTCGACGATCCCTACTCGTACGACCAGCTCTTTTGGCCCATGGTCGTCGAGGGCATTTTCCTGGGATCGTTTTTTACGCCGCTGACAACCCTGACCCTGCACGGCCTGTCCGGCCCGCTGATGATGCGCGCCGCTGAAGTCGCCAATCTCTTGCGGGTCGCCGCCGGCGCGTTCGGCATCACCTTCCAAGGCATCGTGCTCTTTCGCCGCGCGCACTTCCATCAACTCAGCCTGGCCGATCACTTTGGCGGGCGGATGGCCATTTCCTACGATTCCTTGAGCCAGCTGACCGCCAAACTGATTGGAGCGGGCGTCGCGCCGTCGCAGATCAACGCCACGCTCGGCACCATGATTAAGCAGGAAGCGGCGATCCTAAGCCTCAACGACGCCTTCCTGGTCGCCAGCGGCCTCTTCCTCTGCATCGGCGCGCTCGTCTGGTTCGCGCATCCGACCCATGCCCCGCTCCACCCGACTCCAGAGGAGGAACTGCGGGAACTGCGCGCGGAAACATTGATGGAGGAGATGCCATGACATCCCGTTGCACTGCGCCATCGCGCTTGCGGACCGGCCTCGGCATTGGCTGCGCGCTGCTCCTCGGCAGTTGCGCCTGGATTCCCGCGGGCAATCCTCCCGCCGAACTGATCGAGCCGCCGGAAATGCGCGAGACGCTGGCGGAAGTCGCCAGCCGGCTCCAGCACTGGCCGGAGGATCGCTGGTGGACGCAATTCGGCAACCAGGAATTGAATGGGCTCATCGACGCGGCGCTCAAGGACAATCCCGGCCTCAAGCGCGCCTCGGCGCGGCTGCGCGAAGCCGAAGCCTTAGTGAAAGTGGAAGGCGCGCGGCTGCTCCCCTTTCTGGAAGCCGATGCCTCGCTCACGCATGAACGCATTTCGCAGCACGGCGTGTTTGCCGTCCTGAATCCGAGGGTGGCGGGAGATAAGATTCTGTTGGGGATCATCAATCCGCTGAGCTTCCGGTACGAATTCGATTTTTGGGGGAAAAATAGGGCGACGGTCGAAGCGGCGCTGGGACAGGCCGCCGCGGAGGAAGCTGAAAAGGCCGAGGTGCGTCTGCGGCTGACTGCCGCCATTGCGCGGTCTTATTTCAAAGGACAAGCCATTCAGCAGCAGCTCGGCATTGTGAAGACGCTGGTCGGCATCCGCCGGGATCTCAAGACGCTCGCGCAGACCCGGTTCCGTCTCGGCCTCGACAACGAACAGCCGGTGAAAATCGCCGTGGCGGACTATGAAGCAGTCGTCAAGCGACAGGTGGGCCTCCGCGATCAACTGGACGTCCAACGTCATGTCCTCGCCCGGCTGGTCGGGCAAGGCCCCGACTATGCCCTGCACCTGTTTACCAAACCAGCCGTCGAGATTCCCGAACAGATCACGGCCCCCGACCACCTGTCTATCGGACTGCTGGTCCATCGCCCCGATCTGGCCGCGGCCCTCTACCGGGCCGATGCCGCCGCGCGGCTGGTCAAAGTCGCGAAGACGCAATTTTATCCCACCATCGACCTCACGGCCTTTGTGGGATTCAACGCGCTGACACTGATGAAACACGCCGATAAATTACCCAATCTGCTGTTCAGCGGCCAAAGTAACGCCTACGGCTTCGCGCCGGGGCTGCGGATGCCCTGGTTCGAGGGCGGCCGGCTGCGGGGAGAATTAGCCGCGCAACGAGCCGAATACGACTCCGCCGTGGAGCTCTACAACGACACGCTGCTCGACGCGATGCGCGAAGTGGCGGACAGCCTCAGCGCCTGGCAATCGACGCGCGAGATGATCGAGTCGCACAAACGCCTGGTCACCTCGCTCGGCGAAGACTGGCACTTGGCGAACGTGCGGCTCGTCACCGGCCTGGACGACGACCGCGAAGCCTTGCGGCATCGCCAGCCGGTGCTGGAACAGGAATATGCCCTGAAGGCGCTGGAGAGCGACCAGCTGGTCGCGGCAGTCGATCTCATCGAAGCGCTGGGCGGGGGCTATGTGAATCAAGACATTGAGAAACGACCACACCATAACCCGAGTGCACAATGACCACGACATCGACACCATCCACAACACCGCCAACGCCGGGCTCGACCCGGATCCATCCCAAAGTCATCCGCGCCCGCCGAAACCGCCGGCTGCTAATCGTGGCCGCCCTGGTGCTGATTTCCAGCCTCGGCTACCTCAACTACTGGTGGACGCACGACCGGTTCTGGGTCCGCACCGACAATGCCTATGTCACGGGGAATCTCGTCCCGGTCGCCGCGCAAGCGTCCGGCATCGTCACGCAGGTGCTGGCCGAGGAAACGCAATTTGTGAATCGCGGCGACTTGATGATCCGCCTCGACGAACATCTGGCCTATGCCGCGCTCGGGCGCGCGCGCGGCAGGCTCGGCGAAGAAGTGCGGCGCATCGCCGCCCTGTTCATGACCAGAAAGCAACTGGCGGAGAAACTGGCCTCACGCGCCGCCCGTCTGGATCTGGCCCTCCACGATCTGGCGCGCTATCAAACGGCGGCGGCCAGCGGCGCCGTGTCCAAGCAAATCTTACAGAATACCTCCGACAAGATCCTCTCCCTGGAAGCGGATGTGCGGGAAACGCGGGCGGAACTCGATACGCTCGACGCGCAAGTCGGCGGCACGACGATCATGGCGCATCCGGCCGTCGAGCTGGCCAAGCATCAACTCATCGATGCCTATCTGGAGTACACCCGCCAGCAGATCAAAGCCCCGATCTCCGGCTATGTGGCAAAGAGAAAGGCACAGGTCGGCGACCGCGTGCATCCCGGCGCGCCGCTCATGACGATCGTGCCGCTAGACCATTTGTGGGTCGAGGCGAATCTGCGCGAAACCGAGTTGCAACATATCCGCCCTGGGCAAACGGCGCTGGTCAACGTCGGCTTGTACGGGTCGCAATACACATTTCACGGCACGGTTGAAGGACTCGTGCCCGGCAGCGGGAGCGCCTTCGCCCTCTTGCCGCCGGACAATGCCACGGGCAACTTCATCCACATCGTCGAACGAGTGCCGGTCCGCATCGCGCTGCCTGAACAGGAAATTCTCGAACATCCGATCAGACCGGGGCTTTCCACCGTCACCATGATCAATATCGGAGAAACCGGACAGTCCGTATGGACATCCACCGCCGCGCCTTCGACAGCGGAATATGCCACCGACGTATATGCCGACGAGCTGCCCACCGCGGAGGCGATGGCGAAAGAAGTGATGGCCAATAACCTCGTAGTCGCCGACAACGGTACCCTAGCCGACAGGCCAGTCACACAGGAACAAGACAATGCCCGCCAGACAGACATGGAACAAGGGATCTGGAGAAAAGCCGCCGCCGAGCCCGTTGCCGATTCAACTCTGCGCCCCGATCGGTTCGAGCTTGCACCCCGCTCGCATGTTCCGCGATATCGATCGGATATGACTAGCTCGCCAACTCCGCCCGCTCCCTCCATCGCTCCACATTCTGGATTGCTGGGTCAGAGATAGAGGCGCGCTCCGCATTGCTAATGCGCTCAGGTGCTTGTGGCCCTGCACCGCCTCGCGGAATACACGCGCCCGGTCAAGGAGCCGGAGACTTGGTCAGATCGTTGTAGCGCTGGCGATTGCCTGCATCGACATCGATGCCGCCCGCGGATGGCGGCTTGTCGAGATTCGTGTATTGAAACGTGCCGAAGGGTTGGATCTCTTCGTCTGCGGGCAATTGATTCCGGTTCCACCCGCCGCCGAGCGCGCGGATCAGCGCCACCGAGGCCCGCAGAAGATCGGCCTTGATCTGCACCGATTCGATGCGCGCCGTGAGCGTGGCCACCTCCGCATAAATCAGCTCAAGGCTGGAGGCCAGTCCGCCTTGATACAATTCGGTGGTCAGATTTTGCGCGTGCATCGTCGCCCCGACCGCCGCCTCCTGCCGGTCGACTGCCGTGCTCAGCTGATTGGTCAGGCTTAAACTATTTTCGACTTCGCGAAACGCATTGAGCACCGTCGAACGGTATCGATCCTCCGTTTCGCGGTAGGCCGACCAGGCCTGCTGCAATTGGGCACGACGATAGCCTCCCTGAAACATCGGCACCGATGCGGTCGCGCCATAGGACCATAAGCTGTTGGCCAGTTGGATGAGATTAAAGCCGGAATCCTCGAAACCGCCCCCGACCCGGAGCGTCACGCTCGGATAAAAGGCGGCGCGGGCGATCCCGATCGCGCGGTTGGCTTGCGCCATCTGCCGCTCCATTCCGGCCACATCCGGCCGTCGCTCCAGCAAGGTCGACGGAATCGTCCGAGGAATCGCTATCTTCGCCACGCGAAGCTGATCGACCGGCTTGATCGTGAACCCGGAGGGGGCCATGTTGACGAGAATGGCGATCGATTGTTCCGTCACCTGGCGCTGCCCATGCACTTGGGCCAATTTCGTTTCAGTGCTGTACAGGAGCGATTCGACGCGGGCAACATCGAGCGCCGACGCAATCGCCCCAGCGAACTGGGTTTTCACAATGGTCAGGGACCGTCGATAGAGATTGATCGATTGCGTATAAATCGCGATCTCGGCGTCGTAGCCGCGCAGCATAAAATAATTTGCCGCAATCTCCGCCTGCAGGCTAAGACGCGCAAGCCCATAGTCGGCGGCGCGCTCCTCAGCGCGATAGGTTTCCAGGCGCGTCGCATTGCGGATCGCCGACCAGAAATCTGGCTCCCAGGAGGCGAGCCCTCCGAGAGACACGGAGCTTTCCCTGATCGCACTGTTAGGCGCGCGAAACAGGGTATGCTCCGATTGTCGATTGTTCGAGGCGCCGAACTCCACCCCGACTTGCGGCATTCGGCGAGACCGGGCCTTCATCATGTCATCGCGAGCCTGGATGAACCGCTCCGCCGTAGCCTGAAGATCGGGATTGGCCGCCATGGCCTGCTCTTCGAGCTGGTTCAGCAACGAATCGTTGTACAGCACCCACCAATCCGAGCGCAGTTCGCCATCCGACGGCGACGCTTCGATAAAAGGACTTTCTCCATGCCATGAAGCCGGAACGACAAATTGCGCCGGCTGATAGTCCGGAGCCGGATCGACATGCGGCAGCCAGTCGCTACAGGCGGAAACGCTGAGCGCCAGCAGAACAGCCACGCTCCGCCAGGCCACGGCGGACAAGGCGCCGGATAAGGACCATTGAGTTTGTATCCGCGTCTTCATCATGTGAAGAGGATCGTCACTTTGCAAGCTCTTCCTTGGAGGCCGGGGCATCCGGCGTCACGAGATCGTATCCGGGCGCCGGCGTCACGACACGCACGACATCGCCCTCCAGCAGCGCCGCGCTGGGATTATTGATAATCCGGTCGTGCAAGGAAATTCCGTCTGCCACTTCAATCGCGCTATCGAGAATTCGGCCGACGGTGATCGATTGAAAATGCACGCGGTCCCCTTCCGCCACCACCGCCACCTGCGCGCCATGCTCTTGGAAAACCATGGCGGTCGATGGAATGGTGAACACGCTTTTTTCTACCGGCGCCGTCAGACGGACGGCTGCGTAGGATCCCGGCCACAGCGCGCGGTCTTCGTTTTCGATTGTGAATTCGGTGACGGCGGTGCGCGTGCTCACATCGAATCCGCGGGCGACCGTCAGGAACTTGGCGGTGAAATGCCGCTGCGGCAACTGCGGCACGGAGACGTCGGCTGTCATGCCAGGCTGGAGAAACGGGCCAAACATTTCAGGGACATTGACAAACAGACGCATCATGCTGACGTCGGCGACCGTAAAGAGGTTGCTGATGACTCCAGGTGTGCTAATCGTTCCGTCCTTATTGACGTAGTCGCCGACATTGATATTGCGATCGATCACGATGCCGTCATAGGGGGCGACGATCGATTTGAACCGGATCATCGCTTCGAAGTTTTTGACGTTTTGTTCCGAGGCTTTGACTTTGGCCGCTTGGGCTTTCGCCTCGGCGACTTGCACCGAGATGGCCTGCTCGGACAGCGCATGGTTGGCCCGCATCGCCACGTAGCGCCTGGCCGTCAGTTCGGCCAGCGCATTCTTGGCCCGTTCCGACTCCAGATCCGCTTTGGCCTGCGCATATTGCGCATCGAGCCCCGGCGCGTTGATTTCGGCGAGCACGTCGCCCTTCTTAACCTGCGCGCCGTAGTCCTTGTACCACATCTTCACGTAGCCCGAGACCTGCGCATAAATCGGAGCCTCATACCAGGCTCGAATATTGCCGGGAAGCGTGATCGTCTCGTTCGGCGGCACCGGCGTGGCATGAATCACGGCGACGGTCGGAATGGCATGTTCGAGGGTGGCTTCCCGCAGCGCCTCCGCTTCGACCCGGCTGTCGTACAGTCGATAGCCTAGATAGCCCAGGCTCAGAAGGATGCATGCGATGACGAGGCCTTTTCCACGCAAGCCATTCATGTCAGCTTCGCTCCGGTTGGCGGACGACGCGCCGGTTATACAGAATCGCGTACACACAGGGAACGAACACCAGCGTGAACAGCGTCGCGACGATCAAGCCGCCCATGACGGCGCGCCCGAGCGGCGCATTCTGAGAGTTCCCCATCGACATCGGCAACATCCCGATGATCATCGCGGCCGCGGTCATGAGCACGGGACGGATGCGGGCTTTCCCGGCTTCGATCGCCGCCCGCAGCGCATCGCCATGCTCGGCAAGCCGGTCGCGGGCATAGGACACCACCAGGATCGAATTGGCCGTAGCCGTGCCCATGGTCATGATGGCGCCGGTCAGCGCCGGAGTGGAAAGATTCGTGTGCGTCAGAAACAGACTCCATGCGATGCCCGCCAGGGCGCCAGGCAAGGCCGTAATGATGATGAAGGGATCGAGCCACGACTGGAAATTGACGACGATCAGCAGATAGACCAGCACGATGGCGACGACAAGGCCGACGGCGAGTTCCTTGTAGGCATCGCGCATCAATTCGGCCTGGCCATGGATTTCGATCGCCGCGCTGCGGGGCAGCTCGCCCTTCATGCTCTGAGCGACTTGCTCCACATCCTCCAGCACACCGCCCAGATCGCGTCCGTCGGCGGATACATAGATATCGATGAGCGGCATAATATCTTTGTGCGTAATGACGCCGGGCGTCCCGACCGCGGACAACGATGTGACATTGCCCAGCAGGTTCGGACTTTTATCCGTTGCGCTCTGATCGTCTCGCGCGACGGGCACCGTCAACAAATCCTTGATGCTGGTGAGCTGCTGCTGAGGGGTATACACATTGATCCGGTAGGACATGCCGGTTTTCCGGTCGAGCCAGTATTGCTGATCGACCTGCTGGCTGCCGGCCGTCGTCAACAGCAGGTTGCCCGCGACGTCTTTCTGGGTCAGGTTCATGCCAAGCCCGAACATGCGGTTGGTTTCGGCAAGGAGTGTCGGCGTGCGCATGGTCTGCTGGATCACGACATCGGTGGTCCCGGGGATCTGGCGCAACCGGCCGGCCAGGTTGCGCGCGAACTCGTAGTTGGCATGCCGCTCGGGGCCGTTGATTTGCACGTCAATGGGAGAGGGCGACCCAAAGTTGAGGATCTTTGCGGTCAGGTCCGCCGGCTGGAAGGTAAATTCAGTGCCGGGGTAGCGCTCCCGCAAGCCCTTGCGGAGCACGCGGCGATAGTCCCACACCGGCGATTTTTCGTCCTTCAGAGAGATGGTCATGTCGCAGTCCTGCGGGCCGATCGTCGGGGTCGGGATGAACGCCAGGTTATGCGCGCCGACCGGCAGGCCGCAATTGCTCACGATGCCTTCCACCTGGCCGGGAAGCAATTCCTCGATGTCTCGTGAAACCAGCGAGGCGATGCGGCCCGTTGCCTCGATCCGCATGCCGAGGGGCGCCCGCATATGCATCTGCAATGTCCCCGACTTGATCTCGGGAAAGAAATCCTGCCCGTTGAAATACAAGAGACTCAGCGAGCCGACAGCGAGAGTTAGAAAGATCCCGACAACGCTGTTGCGATGAGCCACCGCCTGTTCAAGCCGCGCATTATATCGGTCGCGGAAACGATCGAAGCCGCGTTCAAATCCCTGCTGAAATCTAACGAAGACGCCCGGCGTCGGCGTTTTTGCTGACGTCGCTCCCTCCGCCTGGGCATGCGGCGCCTGATGCCCCTTCAGCATGTAGTTCGCCATGGTCGGCACCAGCGTCCGCGAAAGAATAAAAGACGCCAGCATCGCAAAGATAATGGCCTCTGCCATCGGCATGAATAGCCACCCGGACACTCCGCTCAGCTTGAACAACGGCAGCCACACGATGGCAATCGACAAGGTGGCCACAAGCGTCGGGAGGAGAATCTGCTGGGAGGCATCCACAATGGCATCCTCCAGCGGCTTGTTCAGGGCAAGGTGCGTATCGATGTTCTCGATCATCACCGTGGCGTCGTCGACGAGCACGCCCACCGCCAGCGCCAGCCCGCCCAGCGTCATGACGTTGATGGACTGTCCCGCCCAATGCAGGCAGATGATGGAACTGAGAATGGAGAGCGGAATGGTGGTCGCCACAATGACCGTCGACTGCCAGGAGCCGAGCAACAGGAGGACGATGAGGCCGACCAGGACAGCGGCGATGACCATTTCGGACACCACGTCCACAATCGATTCCCTAACGAAGATCGAGGCATCGTTCAGCAGCTTGACCTTCACGCCATCCGGCACAACCTTTTCGATGCGCGGAATCATCTCCTTGATCCCGTCCACGACGTCCAAAGTCGACGCTTCGCTGCTCTTCATCACGATGATGATGACGGACTGCTGGCCGTCCACCAGCACGGAATTCGTTTGCACCCGGCCCGCGAGCCGCACATCGGCAACGTCCCGCAGGTGGATGAACGCGTCCCCGTCCCGCTTGATCGGAATGTTGTTGAAATCGTCGACCTTCAGGGGAGACGCGTTCGTCAGCACGATCCAGTCGGTCGCCTTGACCTTCAGGTCGCCCCCGGGCAGCACAAGGTTCTGACTACCGAGGGCGACGTGGACATCCGATGGGGTCAGATGGCGGGCCAGCAATTTTTGCTGATCGAGCGACACCATGATCTGCATATCCTGCCCGCCGTAGGGATGCGGCAAAATAGCCCCGTCGATGGTGACCAACAGAGGCCGGATGCGCATGATGCAGAGATTGTAGAGTTCCGCCATCGTGAGGGTATCGGAAGTGACTTGCAGCATGGCCACTGGCACCGATGATGGGGCCAGACGCATGACCATCGGTGGGGAAATATCCGGCGGCAGCGCTTTGACCACCGTCTGCGAAATCGCCGCGATATCGGCTTCGGTTCCACCCCGGTCGATTCCGTCTTGAAGATACACGTTGATAATGCTGCTGCCGTAATAGGAGTGACTGACGATGCTTTTGATGCCCTCGACGGTCGAGGTGAGGAAGCGCTCAAAGATATAGGTGATGCGCCCTTCGACGTCCTGCGGCAACAACCCGTCGTAGGCCCAGACGATGGAGGTGACGGGAATAAGGATGTTGGGAAACACATCCGTCGGCATGTGAACGGTTGTCTGAACCCCAAACAGAACGATCAAGATCGCGAGGACGACGAACGTGTAGGGCTTCCGCAGGGCGATATGGATAAGCTGCATCATACGCAACTATCAGACTGAGCAATGTTTGTGCCCTTCTCAAAAACCGTGTTTGCTCCATCGCGGCTGACGAGTACACGTGAAATAGAGATGAAAAGAGTGGCGCTGATACTGACACCTATTGATACCTCGTTTTCGCACTGAGTGCATTGTGCGATCTCGCTCGATTCCTCAACCGTAGATCAAGACACAACCTTTGCGATGAAACACGATCCATAAAGAAATACGCTGTCCGCGCTGCCTTCTCATATAGGCAAAGGATAAGCACTCCATTGGTATCGATATTGCTATTTCATGCATGCAATTCGTCATTGCATGAACCAACGATACAAAGGAATCAACTATGCGTGACTCCAGGCTTCTCCAAGAAACTCAAATAAAACCAGCCCACAATGGGGCTAGACGGTGGCATCCACGGTTGAGCGTTCGACGTGCGCGCCTGACTGCGGCTATCGTCAGTGGGATTGCCGGCCTCGTTGGAATCGGTGGGCTCGCTCAGGCTGAATCGCTGACGGTGGGAGCTCCTCCGAGCGTCAGAGCCGCCTTCACCGAAATCCTGCCGATGTTCGAACGAGAATATGGCGCGTCGGTTAACGTCGTCTATGCCCCCTCGAAAGCTCTGAGCCGTCATATCGAACAAGGGGCTCCGATTGACGTATTCCTTGCCGCAGGAATCGATGACGTCGCGCAGCTCTATAAGAAAGGACTGACGCTCAACGGCAAGCCCCGAGTGTATGCGCAAACATCCCTCGCCCTCGTGATGTCGGCGGAGTCCCTGGCTACGCTCGTCTCTTTCCATGATGCGCTCCCCAATCGCACAACGCGCATTGCCCTCGGGAACCCCCGAATCTCCGCCTTGGGAGCTATCACAGCCAGAACACTCTCCAAATCCAACCAGGCTTATATGGATAAGAACCGCTCCAATATTATCTATGCATCCCATAGCGAAGACATTATCCAGCTGATCCATGCAGGCAAAGCCGATGTGGGACTCGTCTACCGTGTGGATGCCATTAACGGCGGAGAGGTGCGAATCAGCGACGAGACCCCCGCAGGATCTTATGCGCCAGTGCAATTCGGGCAGGCTGTGGTATGGACTTGCCGGGAAAGCGTCCGCGAGATTGCAACAGAGTTCTCCGATTTCCTCATGACCCCCCGCATTCAAAAACTCCTGCTCAATTATGGCTTTGACGCCATGGCATCAAACAACTGACTCAACCTGTCTCAATAGACCTCACGCAGCGATAGGGCGTCGGCTCTGAATAGAGGGTCGGCGCCCTTCGTTCGTGCCAACCTCAGGCCTCACTCCTGCCGCACAGTGCGATCCGTGCGGATCCGCTCGAATTTATCGATGGCCCCATTCAATAAGGCTGAAAATCCGCATTTTCTGTTAGGCATCAGCCTTGCTATACCTACGTCGCAGATGACGATTTTCTTTCACGAAGGAGGCTGGCAATGAAAGTCATGGTAAAGTCGTTCGGTGATCGGGAATTGGCCTGGGTGATGCTGGCGGTTTCTGGAATCCTGATTTGGAGCACTTGGGGGTTGATCTCCTAATCGTTCGGCTGCATCCCCTGCTCACCGGTACAACCGATACAATAGACGCCTCAGAACGCTTCACATGCGGCAGAGGCCGCTTCACGATCCGCCTCTCTTTCTCCAACTCATTTCAAAAACAATCCTCATTCTGTGTGTTGAATTCGAAAGTTAATACCACTCATCGACATATCCACCCATAGCTACCGCAACGGGCTCAATCGCTCGATCCGCACCGTGCGATTACGTAGTTTTTCCATTACCACACACCCTTACGCGAGACGGCTTTATCCTTTGCGCCGCGATTGTGCGCATCTGGCGTGAGGTAGAGCGCCCGAGCCAGCAACCGCTCCAGTCCAACCTGAATGGAACGGAAAATGCTTTACATATTTTGTATGGAGCTCACTCTAGAAGACGTGATTATGAGCGACCATGCAGGTCTATATATAAGCCTTCCTAAAGAGTATAATCCCGCACTCACAATACCCACCACACCTGGTGGCATTGAAAGGAGATCGCGATGCTGAAAAGTACAGACACGGTGAAATCGACGTTGCCGGGAGTCCCTGCCGGAGGGTTGCGCACGGTGGGGCAAATCAGAGGAACCAACGATCTACTCTTCCATGTCGGCCAAAATGGAATGACCGTGGCACTCGAGTTACTCGCGACTCATACTCCCGGCGCGCCAGTGGTGGATGCTCATAACACATTTGTCGGCTTCATCAGCGAATTCGATGTCCTTCGCGCGCTGGAAGCCGGCAAGGATCTCGTGGAGTTGACCGCCGAAGACATCATGGTCCGTGAGCGGATCGCCGTGACCGCCAAGACCACGCTCGAAGCAGCAGTGAGATTGATGGAAGAAAAACGCTTGCTCAATCTTCCGGTCCTGCAAGGAGAGACTGTGGCCTATTCCGTCACGCGGCACGATCTCTTACGCGCCTGGATTGGCCTTGGCACGACGGGAGAAGATTAATATGCGACATCGCGCACCACGCCGTGTGCGAATGGCGGGATGCGGGAGCTCCCCTCGCATCCCATCGCTTCAGAGGCACTGACCCCAGCTACTGTATCACCGTGCTTTGAGAACATCCGGCAAGACCAGTGGTCGCTTTCTTGACCACTCATTATCGGCCTGAACACTTCACGGAGGATCCTCCATGCAGCAACAGAGCACCGACATGGCTTCAGCCGCCATTGAAATCAAAGTCCGCGAGTTAGTGGTACGGGAACGAATCCTCACATTCACCGCTCTCACCACCACCTTTCCAGATTGCCGCTGGGTCAGTCTCTTCAGAGCCTTGAACCACTTGGAGAAACAACGCGTGATTCAGCTGACGCCCCTTCCAGGGGACTATCAAATCTGCCTCACGGAAGGGAAAGCAGTACGGGCGGCGGCCGCACCAAGAGGAGACTAGGATTACGATGGCGGCCTGCATACGATGCGACGGGCTGCTGGTGCGAGAACGGCTCTTTGAGGCCAGCGGAATACGCGCTGCCGAACGGGTCGACTGCCAGCGCTGCCTCAACTGTGGCGCGGTTGAAGACACCGTCATTCTAGCCAACGGTCATGCGGCACGCATGACCGTTCGAACCAGGAAACCGCGCGGCCCACGCAGCCATTCCTCGTCGTCCTTCGCGCTGGAGGCGATTTTTACTCAGACCACGCCTCCCCGAGCATTCGGCCAACCTCTTCAGGAGGTGTTCGATGAAACGACTTCGAATTCTTCTCTGCAATGATGACGCTCAGACGCTGTCGCAGCTTCAATCGATCCTGGAGCCTGAATACACGGTCATTGGCACCGCAGAGGACGGACAGGCTCTCATCGCAGCCGCGCAAGCCCTGCAACCGGATCTTGTGCTGACGGATATCCAAATGCCCAAGATGGATGGAATCGAAGCTGTGCGGGAACTCCGAAAAGCCAGGCCTGACTGCCTCGTAATCTTTCACGCCTCCCGTACCGATCCGGAAGTGATGGCTGCAGCATTTTCGGCCGGCGCGACAGGATATCTGGTCAAAGATTCATTGCCATTGATGCTTTCCGGCATTCGTACAGTGCTGCAGCATACGCAGAATCACAACAGCGCCTTCGCTGTTGGACCGGACGCTCAGCCTATGATGCAATGACTATCTGGGCACGTTGAGGATTTATTCAAGGTGAGAACGTCGCGGAGATTCGTTTGAGCAGCCGCCCGCCAGGCTGCTCAAACAGGTCATCCAACAAGGCCGCAAGCGAGTCACAACCGGAAGCGTACCCTCTGGGTACGTTGAGGATTGCTGACGAACTGAGAACGAAGTTGGGGACCTGTTTCAGCAGCCTAACTAGAAGAAGGCCATGCTGGCGTACGTAACGGTGGAGTTGTACTGGTCGGTAATGCCACGGTCGTAGCGGAGCACTTCGCCCTTTTCAGCTTCGATCAACCGTAACAGCGAGAAGATCGGGGCGAAGCCGGAAATCCGGCGCTGATCCTGTTCCTTGATGATGTAGTTGGCGAACTCATCGGCTTTCAGCTCTTCCACCGGCTTGAGCATTTCAAGGTCGTGCTGCATGGACCGGTGGAATGAAAAATCGGTCGGTGGCTCCTTGTCGCCGTAGCGCATGCCGAGATGAGCCAGCTCGCCGGCTGCGATCACGCAGTAGCTGCGTCCGTCCGCCTTTAGAATTTCCATCAGCCCATCCAAAAACGCCACCACCTGCTGCAAGACCGCCGGCTCCGATACGCTCAAGGCCGAGAACGAGCACAGGACCGGCACAATGGTAAACGGTTTTTGTCGACCGACAATATCCTGTAAGAATGGCAGCTGAAACTCGATGGCATGCTCGGCCTGGTGACAGAGATCTTCTTCGAACGCGACAGGAAAGCGCGCGCGAATCGTCCTCAGCAATGGTTGATCGGCCTTCACCACACCCAGCGGCGTTTCAAAATCCTTGTCGGTCGCGGCAAACAAATTACCGAGACCGGCATAAGCGGTGCCAATGACGACATAGACATCCGGCTGCGCGGCTTCTTGCAGCTGCTTATAGGCCCAGGCGTAAATCGGGCCGGCCTGTTTGAGGTCATAGGTCGGCGCGACTAATCCCTTGATCGGCTTCCCAGCATTCTCTGAAGGCTTGAAGTCCGGCCCTTCTGGCGAAGTAAAAAATCCGTCGATCTGCTTCTTCAGCTTTGCGCCATCGGCCTCGTAGGCCCGGCCGGCAAATGCCGCCGGACGAAGCGGGCTTTCGCGATATTGCGCCCGCTGCTCTCTCCGAGCCTCTTCCGCCCGCTCCCCTTCCAGAAACAACTTCCGGTCGAGATCGGCCACCAACTCCACAACCTTGTCCGGCATCAGAAACTCACCGAACCGTTTCAGGTAGAGGGCGCCCACCTGCTGAAGAGAATGCTCGCCGTCGAAATGCTGAATGATGAAAAAGTAGTTGAGCGGCAGCACGAGCCGTTCTTTGCTCAAACCCGTCGGGTCCCACAGCACGATGTACTGCTCCTCCCCTTCTTTAATTGGGGAGAACTGGAGATTTCGCAGTGCGGGATATTGCGCGGGGTCTTTGGCAGTCGTCGTGGTCATGGTGCTCCTTGGTCGAGCGCCATTGTAAAGGAGAGAAAGAAGAAGCTGCAACCCAGGAGGATGGCTCAGGTTAAGACAAAATCGAGTCTCGCCCCTCGAATTACGAAGAGCTCGGCGGATCGCTTCGGCGCCACAGGCTGAGCGCGATCAAGGTGCCGACCGTCACCAACGCCAGCCACAATGTCGGCCGCCCGTAGGAGGGATCGGAATATTCAATCAAATCGGTCAGCCGCCCGATCAGCAGCGACATGCGGGCCATGACGGTATAGCCGAAGGCCGCGCCGAAGGCGATCATGAGGAACAGCACACCCGTCCTGGCGACCGTCTTCCCCGGCCCACTATGCTCCACCGAAAAGAAAAAATAGAACAACACGGAGCTCACGCCGATCAACACAATGATGACGTTCACGCTGCTGGCCGGGTTCAACAGGTTCCAGGAAAAGGAGGCGCCATCGCCCGGCACCAGCATCACCAATGGCCGGACCGTGTCTTCAATCTGCTTCAGGATGAACGACGACACGGTCCGCGGAATCGCCAGGCCAGCGCCGACGCCGACGATGAACGCAAAGGCATAGCGCGACAGCCAGGCGGCTTTCGGCACATAGCGCGTGAGCATGAGCAACCCAATGCCGACAGGAATCAAGAGCGTCCATTCCTGATGCTCGACAATAGGCTTCCAGATCAAGTGCAGAATGACCGTGTCATACGTTTTCACGATCGTGTAACCGACCGACACGCCGACATAGAGATTCTCCGCCAGCTTGAACAGCGGATTATCCTTATACAAAAAGGAAAAGATGAACAGGGTTAACCCTGTCGCCACCCATGCGCCGATGACCGTTGCATCCATAGCCAGATCCATCCCCTAAGACTGCACACTCTGTCGATGCGCCTGGCGCCTGAGCATGAAATAGAACACATTGCACAGCGCCACGAGCACGATGATCGCAACGTGGGTGGCCGATTGCGCATCCATTCCCGCCACGGCCCGGCCTTTTTGCCCAATCAGGCTTTCGTATTCCGCCGCGCCTCGCAGCCCGCCAATCAATCCGTTAATCTGGCCGCTGCGCAGCAAGGGATACAAGCCCGGTGCAATCACACCCGTGCAACCGCCGCCCAACTCGAATTTGTACTTGTCCTTCCCGAAGACGTACCAGGCCTCGACGCCGGGATTCCCCGCGCCAAGGCTGACTGCATAAGTGACATCTTTCAGACTGTTGACACCCTCCAGCACCGGCTGCCCCTTAGTCGGCTTGCCGCCATAATCGCTGGGAAATGCGTTATAGAGATCCTGTCCCATATTAATGATGACCGCCGTCCCTCCGGGGCTCCATCCGAGAAAGATATAGTCGGTGCCGCGCTGCTTGCCGGATTCAGCCGCCACCTTGGTCAACAGCTCATCGGCCATGCCCGTACCGGACACCCATAGCGTCATCGCAACTACCCTGAGATTCTTTTTGAACGCATGGCGCAGAATGGCCACGGCCTGCGGATAGAGCTCCGGTTTCGAGGCGGGATCGAAGTCGAGCGAGAGCAGCAGCACCGACCGTTCCGGCAAACTTTCGATATGATCGTAGACCCCGCGCACTTCTTGCGAAATCTTGATGGGCAGCCCGACCGGATAGAGCAACGGCAAGAGTGTACACAAGCCGATCACCGCGAAGATAATCCGTCGGTCGATATTAAGCATGCGTTCCGCGAAACTCATAGCTGCCCGGACTCCATACCCGTCACTCTTTCCCGCCGCCCAAGTACGACCGTTCCACGCCGAAGATAATCTTGAACGACAGCGCCACCGCCCCCAGGCTGACGCCAATCAAAATGGCGCGGCGCACGGAGGCGTTCAGCACATTCAAAATCCATTGGGAGATATCCCCGCTGACCGGCACCAGATATTCGCCCAGCGGCACGCGGCCCATCATGACGATCACGGCCGCGATTAGCAGCACGGCGGCTTCCCGGCTTCTGGCGCGAAACGAACGATAGGCCGCCGAGGCGATGAAGAACGCCAGGATGGCGAACATGGTCCCTTGCAACGGAACCATCATGAAGTTGTACACCCAGCCGAATGCCGTCGAGACCCCCTCGACACTCTCTTTGCCGTCGGCCCACAAGCCCGCCGCGATTGTGCCCAGCAGGCCGGCATACAACACCACACTGTAACCCCATCCCGCTTCTTTCCGGCGGATCTTGGCCGCATGCACATGGAACAGGCTGGTCACGCCCAGCACCAACGCGAATCCGCCGATAATCTGGAGCCACTTCGTGGCGGAGGTGAGCAACTGTTCGGACGCGGGATGCGGGACATAATACTGTCCCGCAAAAACCAGCCCGGTGATCAGGGTAATCAGCAAGGGCATTTGCCGGCGAAGGAAAATCATTTCACGTCCTTGAAGCAATCTAGAAAATACTGAGGCCAGGCGGCCTGCGTCGCGACGCCCAGCGTCGTCAGCAGAATCCCCATCACGATCACCGATAGAATAACGACTTTGCCGATATCCTGTCCGCGCAGCGTGCCCAACTGGACCGGCTCTCGCGAGAGGTACGCGCTCGCGGCATACAATTCCTCGCCAATTAGCGTGTAGTCGCAGGTCGTCACGAAGAATGGCAGCTGATGGTCCGAGTCGGTTCCCGCAATCTGAATCGCCCCGGTGCTGGCGCCAGTTTCTGTCAACAGCAGCGACTCGGCAAAATAGGAGCCCATGAAAAAGTTCGCCGCAGGCTTCTTGCGCAGCATGATGCCATCGACCGCGGCCGTGTAACTGAATTGATCGCTCGTAATGAAAAAGTTGGAGTCTTCTTTGAACAAATCGGGCTTGCCGGCTTCGAGATAGGCCTGCTTGGTAATCTCTTGACACACCGCCATCGTGATCGGATCGCGATGCGGGACCAGCAACTCCGTCTCGTAGGCCGCCGCCTTCTTCGCCACCCGCCCCAGAATGACCGCCGCCGCAATCGTTGAGGGATCGTGCATGTCGTGCGCGCCGGTGAGATACAGAATCGGCTTGCCCAACTCGGTCGAGCGGCCGATGGCTTCATCCACCGCATCGAGACCGGGAATGCGCCGCAGAAACATCTCGCGGCGCCTGGCTTGTGCAATGGAGTAAAACACCACCGCGCCGAAACCCAGCGTCAACACCAGATTATTCAGCACATTCCAGTTGAACCAATTCGGCTGCGGGACAGCTTGCAGCAGCGGCCCGACCGCTCGCGCTTGTTCCTCCCCTTGCCCCTGCCCTTGCACCATCGCAACCGCCACCGTATAGGCCGTCCCGTTTTTCAGTTCGACGCCCTTCCCGTTCCGAATCACGAACTGATGCCAGTTGGGCTCCGCCATCCTCGTCCACCAAGGCCCCTTGAGATCTTTCACCAGGCGAGATTGCGCCGGGAACTCGGCAATGACTTTCAATGCAGCCGCATCCGCCGCGCCGGTCTCTCCAAGCAACACCTGATAGCGGGTATCGGCGCTATCCAGAGAACTCGGCGCCCACTGAATGGTGAGACTTTCTCCTCCGTCATTCGGTGTATCGAAGGCCTGTACGTTCGCCGGCGCCGGCAATATCCCTTCTGCCCATCCCGAAGACGGAACAAGTCCAGCAAGGCATGCACAGAGACAGATAGCCAGGCGGAACAGGCCGCAGCTGGCGGACTTTTTCAGCATCCTGCTACGCTCCCTCGATGACTTCAATATTAGTCCTCGGAATGACGGCTACTTGCCCGTCAGGAAATCTCACTTCCAGCACGCGCGCATCGCTTTCCGTGGGAATCTTTTGGAGATCGGACGGCAGCGCCGACACCTCCCCAATCTTGCCGAATAGCGGATCGCGAATGATGCGGACCGGGTCGCCGATCCGGATGCCTTCGCGCTGCGGCACGGCAGCCACTCCGGCAGACGCCGACCCCGATGCCTTTGCAATAATGATCTCCGGGCGGATAACTCCGGCGCGAATTTGCGTAGCCCCTGACACGGCGGCTTTCTCGCCGGCATGGGCGGAGAGCAACGCAAACGTTTTCTGCGCCATCGGGATCGCGCCGAACCCTTCCGTGAGAATCAGCGTGAATCCCACCTGCTCGGTTCCGGTGATCGCCACGCCCAAGTCATATCCCAGCAACGCTCGAAGGTCCTTATCGTGAATGCCGCCGACCACTAACCCTGCGACGCCGATGTCCTTCGCCTTGGCCATCGTCTCGGCGGACAGAAACGACCCACCGACGACGATCTTCCCCTTCATATCGGCCTTCAGATGGGCCGGCGTCAACACTTCGTCCGGTTTCGCCACCGCGATGGCCAGCACACCGGACGTCTCGCCACCGATGCCAAAAATTCCCTGCACGAGACTGCACCGCGCTTCGACCGTCACTCCCTGGCGCGGCTGCACCTCGACAATCGTCCCATCCACATAGGCCAGCAATTCCAAGACGCGCGGCGGCTCACGGAGCAGCACCTGCCCAGTGATCGTCGAAAGCGATTCGACCGTGCCGGTGATCGGAGACAGGATCTCCGTCTTGAACCACTTAATCAGCGGCTTGTTCTCGGCCAGAACTTCATCTTTCCGGACGAGCTCGCCTTCTTTCTTGGTCAAATACTCTTTGATCTCATCCGGCGCGACGCCGAGCTGATTCGCCAGATTCAACGGATAGACTTTTCCCGGCAGCTCGGCCCTGGCCACCGGCTGATTGGATTGCACAAGATCGCCAACCGCAACCAGCACCGTGCCAGGCAACGGCAATTGCCGCCGCCGCCGAATGACGGTCTGCTCGGTGACGGTCAGCCCTGGTGTATACGAATGTGCCATGACAAGTTGCTGAAAAGCCCTCTCGTTTCGTTCTCAGTCGCCCTCAAGACCTCGGATACAGATCCACTGCGTGGAACCATTTCGTCAACGCCGCCACACGAGTGGATTCATCGACCGGGAGCTGCAACGGCCTTCCACGCCCGTCCAGCAAGAGGCCGGCAACTCCACCCAATACCTCGCGGCTGACCGGCACACCGGCGCCCTGCCCAAGATTCACCGTTTTCACCGGTTGCATTGTCAGCTTGGCCTTCTGATCCAGCCCGAGCGGGAAGAGCCGCAACTCCCCCATCTTCAGCTGATCCTTCACGGTACGGCCATCGGGAAACGCGATGTCGTAATCCGCCAGCCGTTCGCCGTCTTTCAGCTGGCCAATCGGCGCCACGCAGGTGCCGAGATAGACCATGCAATCGCGCACGAAAACATCCGTCGCCGCCTTCTCATTGATTGTCGAAAGCACACCGAGATGCGGCATCATAAAAATGCTGTCCACGGAGAGCATCGTGCAACCAAGCGGCTCATAGGCATCCACCATCATGAGCATCGACTGGATGCGGCGCGGGGCATGCGACAAAATCCCACCGCTGCCGACGATCAGGTCCAGCTTCAGCATGTCCACGAGACTCTTGCCGGAGGTCTGCTGTTCGAACGCATCGGAGATCGTGCGTTCCTGCTGGATGCCCTTGAGGCCGGTCGCAAGCGACTTATGGTGGATGAGGGCCAGCCGCAGCGCTTCGCGCGCAATGGCCTGCTCGATCTGCAACTCATCGAGCGTCTGCGGAATCGTCGTGGGCCGGACCATCTTGTTCTTGATGCGGTTGCGCAGCGTCTGCTCGTCGATGGTGAACGGCACCCAGCGCATAATGTTCGCCAGCCCCGCCTCCGCCAGCACATTCGAGATACTGTAGGACATGCCCAGATTGGCGCTGACCGTCCGGTTGAACGCGTTGTCGAATACCGAAAACACGTCCGTCGTCGCGCCGCCGATGTCCACGCCGATCAGATTCAAATGCTCCCGCTTGGCGATGGTTTCCATGATGAGACCAACCGCCGCCGGCGTCGGCATAATCGGCGCCCCGGCCATCTCGATGAGCTTCTTATAGCCCGGCGCCTGCTGCATCACATGTTCAAGAAAAAGATCGTGGATCTTGTTGCGGGCCGGGGCCAGATTTTCCTTTTCCAGCACAGGGCGGATATTGTCCGTGACCTCCAGCGCCGCCTTCTCGCCGAGAATCTTCCGCACTTGCGGCTGCGCCTCTTTGTTGCCTGCATAGATCAAGGGCAGCTTGTAGGTGGCACCGAATCGCGGGCGCGGTTCGGCTGCCGCGATGTACTCCGCCATTTCCACGACGTGGGTCACCGCGCCGCCGTCCGTCCCGCCGGACATCAGAATCATGTCGGGGCGCATCGTTCTGATCCGCTCGATTTTTTCATGCGGCAGGCGGCCGTCGTTCGAGGCCAGTGTGTCGATGACAATCGCACCGGCGCCGAGGGCCGCCCGCTGCGCGCTCTCGCCCGTCATATTCTGCACTACGCCCGTCACCATCATCTGCAACCCGCCGCCGGCGCTGCTGGTCGAGATATAGATATCGACACCCGTCTTGGCATCGCGACAGGGTGCGAGAATCTTTTCGCCATCAAGAATCTTCCGGCCCGACAGTTCTTCGATTTCGGCGATCGCGTTGAGCACCCCACGCGTCACATCCTCGAACGGCGCTTCAACGGTTGTCGGCGCTTCGCCGCGATACGTCTGGCGATACTCGTCGCCGACTTTTTCAATGAGGATGGCTTTGGTCGTGGTGCTGCCGCAATCTGTTGCAACAATGACATTCAACGGATAGTCAGTAGCCGGCTTTTCTGAAGCGGGTCGCGATGCGCTCATCGAACCGCCGCTTCCTGAGGAGCCGAGGCCGCCTCGATCAGCGCAATCAGGCGAGCCGTCGTGTCGCGACGCTCAAGCAGTGTGGCGACGCGCGACACTTCCTGGGCGCTGAATGCCAGCTCGATAATAGGTGCGAAGAAATGCAGCGCCTGGCTTCCAAGAAAATTCATCGGCCCGAGGGATTCGAGAAACATGACTGCCGGAGCGGCCATGCGCCGCTGCACCACCGCATCCGCGATACGTTGCAGCAATGCCAGCTCTTCATTCGTCAAGGGCTCGGCTTCAGCGCGAGTCGCAAACGCATGAGACAGTCCCGCACGAACCCGGTCCCATTTTTCCGTTAGCGCAGCCTTGGTGAAGGAAGCCATAAGTAGGTGGAAAGGCAATCAAACCAGTGATGGAAAGGCATTATAGGAAGGGGTCGGAGGAGAGTCAATTAAATGGCCACGAACATCACTTCTTACAAGGCTATTGCTGTTATACGAGCATGCCATTCTACAAAGAAGCTTGGAAGCTATACATAGCCTGGGCAATCACATTACCGTGAACCCTACCATCTGTCATGGAAAACCCTGTATCAAAGGAACCGGAGTGATGGTGCTCATGACACGCAAACCCGTGAAGGGCCGCTGAGCCTGTATCCTTACTTTGACCGTTTCTTTGCAAGAGTCCAGAACCCGCGAGGATCGGTAATCGTCAGATCCCGTACCTGTGCCGCGATATCCAGCAGATCTTTGTCCCCGGTCACCAAGACGTCGGCTTGAGCCGCCACCGCTGAGGCTAGCACCCACTCATCGTCTTTATCACGAACAGAAATCGAAGGCGATCCTTTGGGCTTGGATTGGATGGTTTGGGTTTCGAGGAAGGCCAGGATTTCTTGGATCTGTTCAGTCGGAAGCGCTATTTTCTGCTTGAGGACTCGCTCAAGTTCCTTGAGCACGACTTCGCCCGTGATGAACTCATGTTCGGCGAGAACAAGCCGGATAAGATCTGCGCAAAGGCCACGTGTGGTGAAACCGCTCACCAAGACATTGGTGTCGAGAAAGACTTTCACGATACCGCTTTGAAGATGTCCTCATCCGTGAGAAGCCCACGTGCTTCAGCGAAGGGCATCGCTTTGTGGCGAAGCTGTTCGAAGGTCATGAGGGAGAGCTGCCTGCGGAGAGCGTCGCGCACCACGTCACTGCGCTTCCGCTTGGATCGGCGGCAAAACTTGTCGAGCATGCGTTCAAGGTCTTGATCCAGTCGAATGGTGACCGCGCTCTTCATGTATGACAATGTAATACAAAAATTCCGCCAGTGCAAGCCGACGCGGCCCGTCAACACAAACCTTCGTGCGCCACTTCACAGCGGGCGGCTCTATCCGGCCTTCTTCTGCCCAATCTTGCTCTCCGTCCCATTCCAGAGACGCTCAATGTTGCCCTTATGTTTGGCTACAATGAGACCACTGACGGCGACGGAGAAGAGGACAAACTCCACGGTCGGACGGGCGACGGAGGCGATCAGAGGGAAAAGACCGAAAGCGGCGAGCGCGCCGCCGGATGAGTAGCGCCACAGGGCAACGGCGCCGAGCCAGACCAGAAGCAAGAAGAATCCAATGGCAGGCTCTACGCCCAAGACAGAACCCAGCGCCGTCGCGACGCCCTTGCCACCTTTGAATCCGAGAAATGGTGAGAAGAGATGGCCAAGAAACGGCGCCAAGGCAACCAGCAGAATCATCCACTCCTGCTGCAACATCTGCGTGGCGGCAAAACCCATCACCCAGCCTTTGCCCATGTCGCCGATCAGCGTGATGGTGCCAGCTTTCTTGCCAGAGACCCGCAAGACGTTCGTGAAACCGACGTTCTTGCTTCCGACTGTGCGCGGATCGGGCAACCCCATCGCTTTAGACACCACGATACCGAATGGAATAGCCCCTAGCAGATAGCCGGCCATTGCCATCAACAACCAGAGCATGTCGTTATTCATGGGAAATCGCCCGAGAAGTTCAGACTAATATATTACAGGATGTTCAAACGAGGCATCCGGCAAGGCCGCAGTGAGCGAAGGGCCGAAGCGTACCCTCTGGGGTACGTTGAGGGTCTGAGCGATGCGAGAACGCCGCCGGGGTCTCGTTTCAACATCCTGATCAAAGGCCTTTGGCCACCACCTGCTTCCAAAAACTCCACACATACTGTCCGCCGGAAACATACCCCAGGACCAAGGACAGATAGAGCGTCGCGCTGCCGGCGAGATGCAAATTCCCCAGCGGAGCCAGGCTGGTGCCTTCGAGGATCAGCATCACAATGGCCACCACCTGCAACGCCATCTTGTACTTACCGGTCGTCTCGGCGGCAATGATCATCCCTTCACTAGCAGCAATGGCGCGAATGCCCGTCACGCCCAACTCCCGGGCAATAATCAGAATCGCGACCAGCGCGCTGACCCGGTCTACGTTCACGAGCAGAATCAGCGCGGACAACACTAATAGTTTGTCGGCGATGGGATCGAGCAGCTTTCCCAGCTTGGTCACCTGGCCCGACCGCCTCGCGAGATACCCATCCAGCATATCTGTCACGGCAGCCACAACAAACACGATGGCGGCCATCAGCGATCGATCGGGATCCGGCGTGACAAACAACACGACGAACACCGGAATCAACAAAATCCGGGTGAGCGTAAGCAAGTTGGGGAGATTCAGCGAATCCTGCCCGATTTCCCGCCATGCGGCTAAGACGCGATTCATAGCTGCGTACACTCTCTCAGACTACAGAAAACCAACTAGACACACTCGAATTTGATACCACTACTCCCGGGGAACAACAAGATAATACTTTGCCGGATGCTCAAAAAGCTCGCTATTTTCACGCACTCCTCTCCGGCGCACCGAGACTTGCCGCTCCGCGATCAAGACACAGCCGAGAAAGCACCAGAGGCATAGCGGTTCTCACCCGCCCTCTCTGAGCCGCTAAGACCGCTCTCTTCCCTGTGAGCTACGTTGAGGAGACCTTCGAGGTGAGAACGCCTCAGGGCGTCGGCTTCATTGGGCTGTCAAACGATGCCGTTCTTTAACAGATCATGCAGATGAATGACGCCGCGGATATTCCGATTGCCCTCGACGACCACCAGCGTCGTAATGGAAAACCGCTCCATCATTTCCACCGCTTTGGCCGCCAGGTCGTCTGGCCCGATGGTCTTCGGATGCCGCGACGCCAGTTCGCGAGCCGTCGCCTTGATGAAATCGCCGCCGCCTTGAATGAACCGCCGCAAGTCTCCGTCGGTAATGATCCCGGCCAGCTTTCCGGCTTGATTGACGACTGTGGTCATCCCGAGCTTCTTGGCGGTCATCTCCAGCATCGCTGTCGTACCGGCCACCGTCTCATCGACCTTCGGCAGATCGGCTCCCGCATGCATCAGGTCTTTTACCCTGACCAGCAACCGCCTTCCCAATGTGCCGCCGGGATGAAACTGCGCAAAGTCTTGTTCCTTGAATCCCCGCTTCTGCAACAGCGCGACAGCCAGCGCATCGCCCAGCGCCAAGGTCGCCGTCGTGCTGGCCGTCGGCGCGAGTCCCATCGGACAGGCCTCCTCCGACACCGACACATCCAACGCCACATGACTCTGCTTCGCTAACGTGGACGTCATCCGACCCGTCAGTCCGATGACTGGAATCCCCATCCGCTGGACATAGGGCAAGATTTGCAGCAACTCCGCGGTCTCGCCACTATTGGAAATGGCAATGAGCGCATCGCGCCTGGCCAACATGCCTAAGTCGCCATGCACCCCTTCTGCGGGATGAAGAAAGAACGAAGAGGTTCCGGTGCTCGCCAGCGTCGCGGCAATCTTTTGCCCGATCAACCCGGACTTCCCCATCCCGGAGACCACGACTTTGCCTTTGCACCGATCCAGCAGATCCACAGCCGCTTCGAACGTGCGGTCCATCCGATCGACCAGCGCCTGCACGGCGCGCGCTTCGATTTCAAGCACGCGCTTGCCATCGCCCAGACTGCCCAGACTTTTGACGATCTTGGGCGACGGCGGCGCGGGCTTTTTTAGCTCCGTGGTTTTGCTGCGTCGCATATCCGCATGATCCGCTCAAGCAAGAATTTCAGTTGATGTAACGGCACCATATTGGGCCCATCGGAGAGAGCTTCATCCGGGTTGGGATGCACTTCCATGAAAAACCCATCCACACCCGCGCCGGCTGCCGCGCAAGCCAGCGGCTCGACGAACTCCCGCTGACCGCTGGACTTGGTGCCCCCGCCGCCGGGCAACTGCACGCTGTGGGTAGCGTCGAACACGACCGGATAGCCGAAGCTGCGCATGATGGGGAACGACCGCATATCGACGACGAGGTTGTTGTAGCCGAACGACGAGCCGCGCTCCGTCAGCACAATGCGCCGATTCCCAGACTCTTCCACCTTCTTCACCGCATTGGCCATTTCAGGCGGAGACAGAAACTGCCCCTTCTTCACATTCACCACTTTGCCGGTCTTGGCCGCCGCAATGAGTAGATCGGTCTGACGACAGAGAAACGCCGGGATCTGCAACACATCGACCACTGTCCCCGCTTCCGTCGCCTGCTCTTCCGTATGGACATCCGTTAGGATCGGAAGACCCAGCTGCGCCTTCACTTTTTTGAGCACTCCCAATCCCTCTTCGATACCAGGACCGCGATACGACTTGATGGAGGTCCGGTTGGCCTTGTCGAACGAGGATTTGAAGACATAGGGAATACCGAGCGACTGAGCGATCTCCGCGATCTTCCCGGCCGTATCCAGCACCAGTTGCTCGCTCTCGATCACGCAGGGACCGGCAATCAGGAACGGGCGATTTCCCGCGCCAACTTTGAAGGAGCCAATTTGGACTTCGTGGCTCATCTAATGACCTAATTTTTTGCGCAACGCCGCGCCGATAAATCCGCTGAACAAGGGGTGCGGATGAGGCGGACGCGAGCGATATTCCGGATGGAACTGCGTCGCGAGAAACCAGGGATGATTCTTGAGCTCGACGATTTCGACCAGCCGCCCGTCCGGCGACAGGCCGCTCAACACCAGCCCCTTCGCCGCCAGCTGCTCACGATAGGCGTTATTGAATTCATACCGGTGGCGATGCCGTTCGCCGACCTCGTTCACCCCGTACATCTTCTGCGCCAGCGTCCCCTCGCCGAGCTTGCATAGATAGGAGCCAAGCCGCATGGTCCCGCCCTTCTCGCTCACGGATTGCTGATCGGACATCAAGTGAATGACGGGATACGGCGAGCGCTCGTCGAACTCCGCGCTATTGGCTCCGGCCAGGCCCGCCACGTTCCGCGCAAACTCGATGGTGGCGCATTGCATGCCCAGACACAATCCAAGGAACGGCACCTCGCGCTCGCGCGCATACTTGATGGTGAGGATCTTGCCCTCGACCCCCCGCGTCCCAAACCCACCGGGAATCAGAATGCCGTCGGCCTCGCGCAGAATCCGTTCAGTCCCCTGACGCTCGACGTCCTCGGACTCGATCCAGGTGATATTGACCTTCGTCTCATGGTCGATCCCGCCATGCACCAGCGACTCGGCCAGACTCTTGTAACATTCCTTCAGTCCCGCATATTTTCCGACCAGCGCGACGGAGATTTCATGCTTCGGATGCTTGATCTTCTGCACCATCGCATCCCACTCGCGCAGATTGGGGGGGCCGGTCTCGATGTGCAACTGCCGGACGATCAGCTCATCCAGGCCCTCCTTCCGGAAGACCAACGGCACTTCATAGATCGTCTCGACATCCTTGGCGGTGATGACGGCATCTTTCTCGACGTTGCAGAACATCGCGATCTTGCCCTTCATCTCCGGCGGAATGTAGCGGTCGGTGCGGCACAGCAGAATATGCGGCTGAATACCGATCTCGCGCAGCTTGTTCACCGAATGCTGCGTGGGCTTGGTCTTCAATTCGCCGGCCGCGCCAATGTAGGGCACGAGCGTCAGATGGACATACAAGACATTGTCGCGACCGACATCGTAAGGCATCTGGCGGATGGCTTCGAGAAACGGCAGGCTTTCAATGTCGCCGACGGTCCCACCGATCTCGACAATCGTGACATCGGTCCCTTTTGAGATCCGCATGATGCATTGCTTGATCTCGTCGGTGATGTGCGGAACGACCTGGACGGTGCCGCCGAGATAGTCGCCCCGGCGCTCTTTCGTGATGACGGAATTATAAATCCGCCCCGTCGTGTAATTGCTTTCCTTCGTCAGCGACAACGAGGTGAACCGCTCGTAATGCCCCAGATCAAGGTCCGTCTCGGCGCCGTCTTCCGTAACGAAGACTTCGCCATGCTGATAGGGATTCATCGTGCCCGGATCGACGTTGATATAAGGGTCGAGCTTCAAGAACGTGATCTTGAGCCCGCGGCTCTCCAGGAGATTGCCGATCGAGGCCGAGGCCAATCCCTTTCCCAGCGACGACACCACCCCGCCTGTCACAAAAATAAACTTGCTCATGGCTGCCCCCATCATCGGCTCGGCGCGGTCCGGTTAAGGTTGAGCTCCTGCTTCAGGGAATCGTATTGCCGCAATTTTTCTTCGGCCTCCGGGACATCCTCGGGGGTATCGATGCGCAACGACGCATGGGGCGTGTCCCACACACGGACGCGGACCCCGTTTTCAAGCGCGCGCAACTGCTCCAGCTTTTCCGCATCTTCCAGCGCGCCCGTCTGCATCCCGGCAAAACGCAAAAGCGTCTCTTTCGTATAGATGTAGACCCCGAGATGAATGTAATGCAGCCCGCTGACCACACGCCGGTCCGGATCGTCGCGCACCAGCGGAATGGGCGCGCGCGAGAAATAGAGCGCATAGCCCTTGCTATCCGTCACCACCTTGACGATCCCCGGATTCTGGAGATCGTCGGTCGCATCCATCTTGCGTCTCAACGTGCCCATTTCAGCGCCGCTTTGGAGGAATGGATCGATGAGGTCCGACAGCAGCTCAGGGTTTAGCGGAATTTCGTCGCCTTGCAAATCCACGAAACAGTCGCCCGCGAACATCCGCGCCACCGCCGCCACACGATCGGTTCCGGTCCGGTACTCGCCGCCCATCATGATGGCCCGGCCGCCGAATTGTTCGACAGCGCGCTTGATCCGCTCATCGTCCGTCGCCACCAAGACTTCGGTCACAGAGCGGCTGGCCCGCGCCTGCTCGTACACATGCTGAATCATCGGCTTGCCGGCCAGCTGCACCAGCGGCTTTCCAGGAAACCGCGACGATCCGTAGCGGGCTGGGATAACGACGGTCACAGAGGACAATGCCTTAGCCATTGCCGACTGCCTCCAACAGCTGTTTGGGCGAGACAGTTGCCGTACCGACCATGCCGACGACAATCCCCGCCGCATGATTGGCCAGCGTGGCCGCTTCCCGCATGCTCGCGCCGGTCGCCAGCGCCAGCGCCAGTGTGCCGATGACCGTATCGCCTGCTCCTGTCACATCATAAACCTGCCGAGCCTGCGTCGGAAGATGCCAAGGCGCGCCTTCGCCCTCGTACAAACTCATCCCCTTTTCACCGCGCGTGATCAGCACCGACTGGCAACCCAACCGCTGGCGGATCACCGCGCCGCCCTGATTGATAGTCCGATCGTCGTCGCCATGCAGGCCGGCGGCTTGCGTCGCTTCCAGATGGTTCGGCGTTATCACCGTCACGCCCTTGTAGTAGCCGAAATGTTCAACCTTCGGATCGACGACGATTGGAATCTTGCGCAAGGCCGCCATCCGAGTCAGTTCCGCCATCAGTGCCGCCGACACAACCCCCTTCGCGTAATCCGACACGACGAGACAGGACAACTCACGAATCCGCGACTCGACGTAGCGCAGCAGCCGTTTCTGAAGCGTTCCTTTCAGTTCCTGCCGGCCTTCCATATCGTACCGCACGATCTGCTGATTGTGGGCGATCACCCGGCTCTTCCTGGTGGTGGGCCGATCCTGATCGATAATCACCCCGCCCCGGCCGGAGCGCGACTTGCCCAACTCTTTGAGCAGCAACCGTCCGCTCTCGTCGGCGCCGATCACGCCGCATAAGTCCGCCTTGCCACCGAGCGCCAGAATATTATTGAAGACGTTGGCCGCGCCGCCCAATCGCAGCGTCTCCGACTCGACATGCACGACCGGCACCGGCGCCTCGGGAGAAATCCGGCTCACCCGCCCCATCACATAGTGATCGAGAATTAAGTCCCCAATCACCAGCAAACTGGCTTGAGGAAACCGCTGGAGATATTGACGAAGCGCCTTCTGCGAGACAGCCTGCGGCTGCGTGGTCTGCGGAGCCATGACGTGTGCGCCCTTCTATTGGCAGATCATTCGGATACTGGCCGGGCCCGTTTACTGAATCGCTTTCCCGAACCGGTCCCACCGGACCCACTCGGTCCACTCCCCCTGGCCGCTCCAGGACCAGTAGATTCTGAACGCCTTCCCGCGAATTTTCTCTTCCCGCACATAGCCCCAGAACCGGCTGTCGAGGCTCTGATCGCGATTGTCGCCCATGACGAAATAGGATCCTTCCGGCACGGTCACCGGGCCGAAATTATCGCGCGGGTTGACCGTGCTGTCGATAATCCCAGGATCGATGCGTTGCGTGAAGGCCCGGTCGTCGAGCAGCTGGCCGTTGACCAAAATCTGCTTGTTGCGGATTTGTACCGTGTCGCCGGGCGTGCCAACGATGCGCTTGATGAAATCCTTTTCTTCATCTTCCGGAAAACGAAATACAATGACATCGCCCCGCTGCGGCTTGCCGAACGGCATCACATTCGTGGACGTGTAACAGTTGATTGGGGGGAAGTTCCATTGCAGTTTGCAGTCGGCCGGCCATTGCACGCCATAGGACAGCTTGCTGACGAGAATATGATCGCCGATCAACAGCGTGGGAATCATCGACCCTGACGGAATCTTGAACGCCTGCACGACAAAAACCCGGATGGCAAAAGCCAGCAGCATCGCGACAATAATCGCTTCGGCATATTCCCGGACAATTGATTTTCCGTTCGGACGAGCGGCCTCAGGCACAGACCTCTCGGCTGGAGCCGCGCCAGGCGGGACTCCCGACACATCCTCCAGATTGGGCGGAGTCGGCTCCATACTCATTCATCCCCTACTTTCAATAATGCCAGGAAGGCCTCTTGCGGCACCTCCACGCTCCCCACGGACTTCATCCGCTTCTTCCCCTCTTTTTGCTTTTCCAGCAGCTTCCGTTTGCGCGAGATATCGCCGCCGTAGCACTTCGCGATGACGTTCTTCTTCATCGCGCCGATGGTCTCGCGCGCAATGATCTTCGTGCCGATCGCCGCCTGAATGGCGATTTCAAACATCTGGCGGGGAATCAGTTCTTTCATCTTCTCCGCCATCTGCCGTCCCCGATAGATCGAACGGTCGCGATGCGTGATGAAAGATAGCGCATCGACGGCCTCGCCGTTGAGCAGAATATCCAGCTTCACGAGATCGGACTCACGGTAGCCGAGCAGTTCATAGTCGAGTGAGGCGTATCCCTGAGTGCGCGACTTGAGCTTGTCGTAGAAATCCAGAATGACTTCGTTGAGCGGCATCTCGTAGCTGATGACCACGCGCGTCGGATCGAGGAAGTGAATATCCCGTTGAATGCCCCGCCGCTCCTGGCACAGCTTGAGGATCGCCCCCATGTAGCGCTCGGGGGTAATCACGGTGGTGAGAATGAACGGCTCCTCGAACGACTCGATGCTGCTGGGCTCCGGCAGCTCGGCGGGATTGTCGATTTCCAAGACATCGCCTTTGGTCGTCAGCACACGATAGACCACGGTAGGCGCGGTCGTAATCAGCGTAAGCCCGTATTCCCGCTCCAGGCGCTCTTGAATGATTTCCATGTGCAGCAAGCCAAGAAAGCCGCATCGAAAACCGAACCCCAAGGCCAGCGACGTCTCCGGCTCATAGGCAAACGACGAGTCGTTCAACCGGAGCTTTACCAGCGCATCCCGCAAATCTTCATACTTCGCCGTGTCGGTCGAATAGAGCCCGCAGAAAACCAGCGGCTTCACTTCCTTGTAGCCGGGGAACGGCGTGCTCGTCGGACGCACCGCGTCGGTCAGCGTATCGCCGATCTTCACGTCCGCCACTTCGCGCATATTCGCGCAGAGATAGCCGGCCTCGCCCGTCAACAACTGCGTCGTCTTTCCCCGTTTCGGCATGAACTTGCCGACTTCCATCACTTCGAATACCCGGTCGTTGGACATCACTTTGATCTTCATGCCGGGCCGGACTTCGCCGTCGACGACGCGGATGAGCACGATGACGCCTTGATAGTTATCGAACCAGGAATCGAAGATGAGCGCTTTCAACGGAGCCGCAGGATCTCCCGATGGCGGCGGTATCCGCTCGATGATCGCTTCGAGGACTTCCGGCACCCCCTTGCCCTCTTTGGCGCTGATCGGCATCGCATTGGTGGCGTCCAGCTGCAAGACTTCCGAAATGGAATTCTTGGTCCCTTCGACGTCCGCGCTCGCCAAATCGATTTTATTGATGACGGGAATAATGGTCAGGTTATTGGCCATGGCCAGATTCACGTTGGCGATGGTCTGCGCCTGCACGCCCTGCGTGGCATCGACCAGCAACAGCGCGCCTTCGCAGGCCGCCAGACTGCGCGAGACTTCATAGGTGAAGTCGACGTGGCCCGGCGTGTCGATTAAATGCAAATCATACGTCTTCCCATCCTTGGCCTTGTACCGGATGGCCACCGCATGCGCCTTGATGGTAATGCCGCGCTCCCGCTCAAGATCCATGGCATCAAGGATCTGCTCCTTGGCCTCTCGGGCGGTCACTGCGCCGGTCGCATCTAGGAGCCTGTCAGCGAGGGTCGATTTGCCGTGATCGATATGGGCGATGATTGAGAAGTTTCGTATAAGGCTTTGCAAATCCTGACTCTTTTCAGCAAAAATCAGCTCATTATAGTAACTGCCCGACGGGTTGTCAAAGCGAAGACCTGCCCGTATAATCCGCCTCGCATCTCACGATTTCGATGACTTCGGCCATCGGCCTCCTGTCGTATCAGCCTCGGGCTCGCGCAACATGAACAAGAAAAATCCCCGGACGAAATCCCTGGCACAATGGGATCGGCAATATCTGTGGCACCCCTTCACCCAGATGCAGGAATGGGAACAGGAAACTCCGCTGATTATCGAACGCGGGAAGGGCTCAACGTTGATCGATACGGAAGGCCGGTCCTATCTGGACGGCACCTCCTCAATCTGGGTCAACCTCCACGGACATCGGCACCCGGTGCTCGACCGGGCCATCAAGCATCAGCTCAGCAAAATCGCGCACTCGACCTTCCTCGGCCTCTCCAACCCGCCAGCGATCCAGCTGGCGCGCGAGCTTATTCGCCTTGCGCCGAAGGGGCTGAAGCGGGTGTTCTATTCCGATAACGGATCAACTGCCGTGGAAGTCGCCTTGAAGATGGCCGTGCAATATTGGCAACAGCGGCACCCCAAAGCCGGCCCTAAAAATACGTTTCTGCACTTGAAGCTCGCCTACCACGGCGACACGATCGGCGCCGTCAGCGTCGGCAACATCGAACTGTTTCACGCTCGGTTCAAACCCCTTCTATTTCCTACCCTCGACGCCGAGCCACCCTACTGCTACCGCTGTCCGCTCAAGCTGGCCTATCCCTCTTGCCGAATGGCCTGCCTCGATCCAATCGAACGGCTGCTCAAAACCCGGCATCGCGAGATCGCCGGGTTTGTCATCGAACCGCTGGTGCAAGCGGCCGCCGGCATGATCATGGCTCCACCCGGCTATCTGACACGCATTCGCGAACTCTGCACCCAGTACAATGTGCTGCTCATCGCCGACGAGGTGGCGACAGGCTTCGGCCGTACAGGGAAGATGTTCGCCTGCCAGCACGAGGGCGTCGCCCCCGATCTTATGGCGATCAGCAAGGGCCTCACCGGCGGCTATATGCCGCTGGCCGCCACGCTGACCACGGAAGAAATCTATACCGCCTTCCTGGGAACGTATGAAGAATTCAAAACGTTCTTTCACGGCCATAGCTATACAGGCAATCCGCTGGGCTGCGCCGTCGCGCTGGCGAACCTCGGCATCTTCCGCCAAGAAAAAACCCTGGCAAACCTGCGCCCCAAGATCGCGCTCTTGAAACGCCTGCTCAAGCCGTTGGCTGATTTGCCACTGGTGGGCGACATTCGCCAGCGCGGCTTGATGGCCGGCATCGAACTCGTTCGAAACAAGACCACCCGCGAAGCGATTCCCCTTCAGGCTCGGACCGGCCACCGTGTCGCCATGGAAGCGCGACGCCGCGGACTCTTGCTGCGCCCCATCGGCAATGTGATCGTCCTGATGCCGCCGCTGTCGTCGTCTCGGGATCAATTATCGAGAATGGTGGAAATCTTGGCCGATTCCATAGACACTTGCACTCATCTCAACCGAGGCGTCTGATGCAGGGCACCGCCTCGTCTTGTGAACCCAAGCAAACAATCGAACGATAAGAGGCGCAGATGGGGCTGTATGATTTTCTCGTGATCGGCGGCGGGGTGATCGGACTGAGCATCGCCCGCGAATTGAAGGCGCGCCATGCCGACGCCCGCATCATGCTGATCGAAAAAGAGTCCGCATGCGGCGCCCACGCCAGCGGCCGCAATAGCGGTGTCCTCCATGCAGGATTCTATTACTCCCCCGATAGCTTGAAAGCGAAGTTCACCAAGATTGGGAACGAGCGGATGACCGCCTATTGCGAACAGAAGGGCATCCCCCTTAATCGCTGCGGCAAACTCGTTGTGGCAAAGGATGAACAGGACCTCCCCTCCCTCGACGAACTGATGAAACGCGGCCGGGCGAACGCGATCGAGATTCAGGAACTGACCGAAGCCGAAGCCAAACGGATCGAGCCTCGAGTCAAAACCTACCAGCGCGCCTTGTTCTCGCCTCGCACTTCGACTGTGAATCCCTTGCACGTCGTCGATGCCATGCAGCGCGACGCCGTCCAGGAGGGAATCGAGATACGATTCGACACCGCCTACGTCGGCCGAACCGATCAAGGAGTCCGAACCAACTCGGACGCGATTGCCGCCGATTATGTGGTCAACGCCGCGGGGTTGTACGCGGATAAAATCGCACTCGATTATGGCTTCTCGAAACAGTATCGAATTCTGCCCTTCAAAGGGCTCTACCTCTATTCAAACGAAGCGCCGGGCGCGATCCGCACCAATATCTACCCGGTTCCCGACCTGCGGAACCCGTTTCTTGGTGTCCACTTCACCATCACCGCCGATGGAAAGGCAAAGATCGGCCCCACAGCCATTCCGGCCTTCTGGCGTGAGAATTACGACGGTCTCAGCAATTTCAAGCTGGGTGAGCTAATGGAGGTCGCGGGCCGCGGGCTCGGACTGCTGGCCAATGCGCAATTCGACTATCGGCGCCTCGCCGTGGAAGAGATCGCCAAGTACTCCCGCAGCAAGATGGTCGAGCTTGCCTCAGTGCTCGCCGAAGGGGTGCAGGAATCGAACTACCAGAAGTGGGGGCGGCCTGGCATTCGGGCCCAGCTTCTCGACATCACGAAAAGAAAACTTGAAATGGACTTCGTCCTGGAAGGGGACCGCCGCTCCATGCACGTTCTCAATGCCGTCTCACCGGCTTTCACCTGCTCACTGCCCTTCGCCGCGCACGTGTGCGACCACATCGACCAGCGCCGTCGATAGCTTACGGTCCGTCACGTATTTCGACCACAGTCCCGACACCAATATTCAATCGTTCACTGGCCGATGCTTCCTTGAGAAAGAGCTCAAGCATCCCATTGCCATTGATCACGGCTTGCAACTTATTGGACGGCCCCACGCTATAACTCTCTGCCATGCGCCCAATGCGATGCGCTCCCACCCGAACCTCCGGCCTGCTGATCTTGCCGCCTTCAATCTGAGTGCGGGAAATGTTCGAAATCAGATTCCCGAAACGGTCGATGTAGACAATCTCTCCGATAATCGTTCCCTCGATCATCCTGGGCTCGGGCCAATGTATTCTGACCGGATCGGAAATCAACCGGCCAAATAACGCTATCTCCACGCCTTTGGCCAGCCAGGCTGCCGCCGGGGCAAACACATCCCGGCCGTGGAACGTCGCGCCAGGGGATGGCAGCCGATATTGTTGATTGGCTATTTCCCGGATCTCAATATCCTCTTCCAAGTTCAGAATCGGCGTGAGCACACCATTATCCGGCGCCACAAAGTAATAGCGGCTTGTTTTGATCAGTATCAGCCGTCTCTGGCTACCGACGCCGGGATCGACAACCACGACATGCACCGTGCCTTCGGGAAATGTCCGGTAGCAGGCCTGAAGACAATAGGCCGCTTCATCGATTCGATGCGGGGTAATGTGATGGGAGACATCTTCGATGCGGGTGGCAGGGTGGATCGTGAGGATCACCCCCTTCATACTGGCGACAAAATAATCTTTGGTGCCAAAATCGGTCAGGAGAGTAATGAGCGGCAGGGCCGGAGGCACGTCACAGTTCCTCGAACTTAATCTCCACGATTTCGTATTCCATGACCTTCGTGGGCGTCGTCACCTCAACAAAATCCCCAACCCGCTTGCCGATCAGCGCGCGGCCGACCGGCGACTGCACGGAGATTCGATTGACCTTCATGTCGGCTTCGTCTTGGCCGACCAGCGTATATTGCCGCTTCGACTGCGACTCCTGCTCGATCACCAGCACCGTCGCGCCGAACACCGCGGTGTCCGTCGTACGGCCGGTCGTGTCCACCACCCGGGCTTCCGCAATTTTGGTTTCGAGTTCGGCGATACGCGCGGCGATAAACCCCTGCCGCTCTTTGGCCGCGTCATACTCGGCGTTCTCGCTCAAATCGCCATGCGCGCGGGCTTCGGCAATCGCTTCGATATTCTTCGGACGTTCCACCTTGCGAAAGCGGTCGAGTTCGGCCTTCAGCGCGTCATAGCCTTTTTGAGTAATGGGTGTCGGCATGCTGCAACAACTCCTCTTACGCCTGACGGCGATGATACTCTTGCAGAGATCGAATCGACAATTCTTTCTTGGTCAGCGCCTCAATCCCCATCGCCGCCGCCAGCGCGCCTCGCATCGTCGTATAGTACGGCACGCCCCGCTGCAGGGCCTCCCGGCGAATCGAAAGCGAGTCCGTATGGGCGGAGGCTGTTCGCACGGTATTCACGACCAGCGCAACAGACCCGTTTTTAATGTGATCCACGATATGGGGACGTCCCTCTTTTACTTTATTGACCGTCTCCACCTCAACCCCTTTATCCCTCAAGAAGCTGGCCGTGCCACTGGTCGCCTGAATCGTGAATCCCAGGCTGCGCAGCCGCTTCGCCACATCCCAGGCGGCTGGCTGATCGGATTCTTTCACACTGATAAAGGCCGTCCCTGCTTGAGGCAGCATGGCCCCGGCGCCGGCTTGAGACTTGGCAAACGCCCAGCCGAAATCGCTGTCGATGCCCATGACTTCTCCCGTCGACTTCATCTCCGGCCCCAACAGCACATCCACCCCAGGAAACTTATTGAACGGAAACACGGCTTCCTTCACCGACAAATGCGCCGGCTGTGGCGCCGTAGTGAACCCAAGATCTTGCAGCGACTTCCCCAGCATCACTTTCATCGCCAGCTTGGCTAGCGGGGCCCCGATGGCCTTGCTCACAAACGGCACCGTGCGCGAACCCCGTGGATTCACTTCGAGCACATAGACCCGGTTGCCCTTCACGGCGAACTGCGCGTTCATCAGACCCACCACGCCCAGCTCCAATGCCAACGCCTTCATCTGCCGCTCGATCTCACCGACGAGCGCTGCGTCCAAACTATAGGGCGGAAGTGAACAGGCCGAATCGCCCGAATGGACTCCGGCTTCTTCAATATGCTCCATAATACCGGCCACGACGACCGTCTTGCCGTCCGAAATGGCATCGGCATCGATTTCAATCGCATCGGACAGATACTTGTCGATCAAGACCGGATGCTTGGGCGACGCCTTCACCGCTGAACGCATGTACTCCAGCAAATCTTTTTCATCGTACACAATCTGCATCGACCGTCCGCCGAGCACATAGGAAGGACGCACCATGACAGGATAAGTAATCTTCCCGGCAATCGTCACCGCTTCCTCGACGGAACGGGCCATGCCGCTTTCGGCCTGGCGCAATCCGAGCTTATCCAGCAAATCGCGGAACCGCTCTCGATCCTCCGCCCGGTCGATTGCCTCGGGACTCGTCCCCAAAATCTTCACTCCGGCCTTAGAAAGCGGCAACGCCAGTTTCAACGGCGTCTGCCCGCCGAATTGCAGCACCACGCCGAGGGGTTGCTCTCGATGAATGATGCTCAGCACATCCTCCTCGGTGAGCGGCTCGAAGTAGAGGCGATCCGACGTATCGTAGTCTGTACTCACCGTTTCGGGGTTGCAGTTCACCATGATCGTTTCGACGCCCTCTTCACGCAACGCCATCGCCGCATGCACACAACAATAGTCGAACTCGATTCCCTGCCCGATCCGGTTGGGGCCGCCGCCGAGGATCACGACCTTCGTGCGGTCGGATGGACGCGACTCGCATTCACTGCCGTAAGTCGAATAGAGATAGGGCGTATGCGCTTCAAACTCCGCGGCGCAGGTATCCACCCGCTTATACGTCACGGTCCTAGCCGACTTGGCGGATCCCATGCGTGCCGCCCGAACGGCAGCGCCCTCGACGCCGAGCAGTTGACCGATCCGTTCATCGGAAAACCCCAGCTCCTTGGCCTCCCACAATAGATCACCGGAGAGCGCTGCCGCGGCGTTGCCGGCCTGGCCGATCACCGCCCGTTCAAAGCGGATCAGCTCGCGCACCTGCTCCAAAAACCAAGGATCGATTTTGGTCAGCGCGAATAAGTCGTCATTCGTGAGGCCGAGTCTGATCCCATCTGCCAGATACCACAGCCGCTCGGGCAACGGCGTTTTCAAGGTGCGCTGCACCTTTTCCAACACCTCGGCACGATTGAACTCGGCGGGAATGCCCCGATCGATGCCGACCCGCGACGCTAGACCGTTCAAGTCCAACTCCAGCGAGCGAATCGCCTTCTGCAACGACTCCTTGAATGTCCGGCCGATGGCCATCACTTCACCCACCGACTTCATCTGCGTCGTGAGCGTCGGATCGGCCCCCTTGAACTTCTGAAAGGCAAAGCGGGGAATCTTGACCACGACATAGTCGATTGTGGGCTCGAACGACGCCTTCGTCACGCCGGTGATGTCGTTGGGAATTTCGTCTAGCGTATAGCCGATGGCCAGTTTCGCCGCGATCTTCGCAATTGGAAACCCCGTAGCCTTCGATGCCAGCGCCGAACTGCGCGAGACGCGCGGATTCATTTCGATGATGATCATTTCCCCATTGTCGGGATTCAGGCCGAATTGAATATTCGAGCCGCCCGTATCGACGCCAATCTCGCGAATGATCCGCAGCGCCGCGTTGCGCATGCGTTGATACTCTTTGTCGGTCAGCGTCATGGCCGGCGCAACGGTAATGCTGTCGCCGGTATGCACGCCCATCGGGTCGAGGTTCTCGATCGGACAGACGATGACGACATTGTCCTTCAGATCCCGCATGACCTCCAGCTCGTACTCTTTCCAGCCTATCAACGAGCGTTCGATCAGCACCTGGCTGGTCGGGCTCATAGCCAAGGCCCAGTCGATGAGCTTTTCGAATTCTTCCCGGTTGTAGGCGATGTTGCCGCCGGTGCCACCCATCGTAAAGGAAGGCCGGATGATGGCGGGAAAACCGACTTTCTCCAAAATCCTGGCCGCTTCTTCGCGATTGTGCGCGGTGCCGCTCTCCGGCACGCTCAACCCGATTCGTTGCATCGCCTGCTTGAACGCTTCGCGGTCTTCGGCTTTGTGAATGGCTTCCGCCGACGCGCCGATCAGCTTGACGCCATACTTCTCCAACACACCGCGCTTCACCAACCCCATTGTGGCATTCAATGCTGTCTGCCCGCCCATCGTCGGCAAGAGCGCATCCGGACGCTCACGCTCAATGACTTTCTCAACCACGTCCAACGTGATCGGCTCAACATAGGTACGGTCGGCCAGCTCGGGATCGGTCATGATCGTCGCGGGGTTGCTGTTGATGAGAATGACCCGGTAGCCCTCTTCCCGCAGCGCTTTGCAGGCTTGCGTGCCGGAATAGTCAAACTCGCAGGCCTGGCCGATGACAATCGGACCAGACCCAATTAGCAGGATAGACTTGATATCAGTGCGTTTCGGCATGCGTCCTCTACAGTGTGAACCTAACTCATTTGGGTGTACGACCCATCCCGATCAGTCCGAATCCATCGAGCAACATCGACTTGCTATCAGTACGTTTCGACATCTGCCCTCTACAGTACGAACCTAACTCATTTTCGGCATCGGTCCGATCAACGGCCGGTAGGGTGCAGAAGGCGGCGTCACCGGAGCAGTGGGCCCCCGGTAATGCTGCATGGCCTCGGGCAGCCAGGCCTCGATTTGACTGAGCCGCGTGGCATCGGACGGATGCGTGGAGAGAAACTCTGGGATCGATTGCTGTGCGCGGAAACACAACTTCCCGATCATCTGCCTCGGACATCCGCTCATGCGTTCCCAAAACGGCACCGCTTCGCGCGGATCGAATCCCGCCTCTGCCATCAACCGCAGCCCAATGTAGTCCGCCTCCGATTCCTGTTTGCGGTTGAACGGCAGCGACACGTTCACCCCGTACGCTCCCAATGCGCCGGCCACCGCCCCGCCGCCAGCATGGGATCCCACCGCGGCGCCAATCGCGCCGAGTTGCGCGATCTGATCGATGATGCTGCGGCTCATCCGCTCGACCCCGTGCCGCTGAAGCGCATGGGCAACCTCGTGCCCCATCACCGTCGCCAAGCCGGCCTCATCTTTGGTGTGTTTGAGAATGCCGGTGAACACGGCGACCTTTCCGCCAGGAAGCGCAAAGGCGTTCACCATCTTGTCATCGTCAATGACGGCAAATTCCCACTGATAGTCCGGTTTGTTGGCGGCTTTGGCAATCCGCTGCCCGACACGCTGCACCAGCTCATTGATCTCCGGATTCTCACTGAGTCTGGCCTGCCGCAAGACTTCCCGATAGGCTTCAAGGCCGAACTGCAATTCTTTTTCTTCGGAGAAGAAAATGAGCTGATCGCGAGCCGTGCCTGGAGCCCGATAACAGCCCGCTATCGACGACAATAATCCCACTGCCGAGCAGGCACCCAATGCCGCATAGATTCCAGCCACCCCTCGCGCGCCAAGCGCCAATACAGCACGACGGCTGATCTGGTCTGCCTGGTTCGTTTGGTTTATCTGGCCCGAACCCATCACTCATCACCCATCACTTCTTCTACGGCATCCATAAATACATGAACTGAGGCGTACCGCCTCGGACAAACGACATCACGTCGAGATGGCCCAGCGCCGCCAGCGGACCGGGCGTCATGAGCTTGGTATACACATTGTTCGCATAATCGCCCGGACGATGATAGGTCACCACTCTCGCCTCGGTCAGCCCCGCTTTCTTCTTCGCCGCGTCAATGGCCTCCTCCAGATACCCAATCTCATCGACCAATCCCGCCGCTTTCGCTTGATCGCCGGTATAGATTCGCCCATCGGCCAGCTTCTTGATCTGCTCCATCTGGAGATTCGGCCGGCCCTCCTGCACCACCGCCAAAAACCGTTGATAGAACGAATCGATCAAGCCCTGAAAAATGCCCCGTTCCTCCGGAGTCATCGCGCGAAACGGCGACCCCATATCCTTTCGGGGACCGGAGGTGATCGCGTTGGCTTCTACTCCCACTTTCTCCAGCAGTCCATGCGCATTCACCGTGAGCATGATGACTCCAATGCTCCCTGTCACGGTCGAAGGATGGGCCATGATCCGATCCGCGGCGGAGGCGATGTAATAGCCGCCCGAGGCCCCCACATCCATGATCGACGCAACGACCGGAATCTTGCGGGACGCTTTAAACAATTTCAGCTCATGGTGAATGATATCCGACGCCGTCACCGTGCCGCCAGGCGTATTGATCCGCAACACCAGCGCCTTGACCGACTCGTCGCGCGAGGCCCGCGTCAGCTCTTCCTTGATCGTCGCGATCATGCTGGGATAGGTATAAAAACTCTCTTTGTCTTCCGAGCTGATCATCCCGGACACATCCACGAGCAGAATCTTATCCTTCCCCGAGCCGCTCACGTGCCGCTCCTCCAACTGAGCGGGCGCCGGAGGAATATTGATACTGACACAGGCCGTGTGCAGCACACTCAAGCCCACGACAAACAGACCGGCGACGAATCGGTTGAATCTATCCATGATGTTTCTCCATGAGCCGCACAAATTCCTCAAACAAGTACGCCGAGTCGTGCGGACCGGGCGAGGCTTCGGGATGATACTGCACGGAAAAGACCGGCTGGTCCAAGCAGGCCAGCCCTTCAATCGACTGATCGTTCAGGCTCAGATGGGTGATCGACACCTTGCCAAGCTTGGTCTCGACGGTCACTGGACGCTCCGGCATGCCGCTGAACGGCGCCGGGCTCTGCACGGCAAAATTGTGATTCTGCGACGTAATCTCCACCTTGCGCGTCCGAAGATCGATCACCGGATGGTTCGACCCATGATGCCCGAACTTCAGCTTGTACGTCTTGAGGCCCAAGGCCAATCCGATAATTTGATGGCCAAGACAGATCCCGAAAATCGGAGAGCGGCCGATCAACGCGCGCACCGCTTCCATCGCATAGGGCACGCCCTCCGGATCGCCAGGCCCATTCGAGAGAAACACTCCGTTCGGTTTCAATGCCTGCACCTCGGCCGCCGAGGTCGAAGCCGGCACCACCGTGACCTGGCAGCCCACATCGACCAGCCGCCGAAGAATATTTTCCTTCACGCCGAAATCGTAGGCAACCACCCGCCAGGGCGCTCGTTTCTTGGATCGCGGCCGCACGGGCGCCGCATCGGGCATCCATTCCCCCGACCCTGCGGTCCATTCGTACGAACGTGTGGAGGTCACCTCCGCCACCAGATCGCGGCCGAGAATACTCGGAGCCTGCTGAGCCTTCTTCACGGCAGACGCTCGATCGGTATTCACATGCGTAATCACAGCCTGCTGCGAGCCCTTCTCCCTGAGATGCCGCGTCAGCGCGCGCGTATCCAGTCCCTCAATCGCAACGATCTTGGCCTTGGCCAGATAGTCCTGCAGGCACTCTTTCCCGCGCCAATTACTCGCCAGCCGGCTGGCCTCCATCACCACAAACCCCTCGGCCCACACTTTCCGCGACTCGACATCCTCCGGCGTCACCCCATAGTTCCCGATATGCGGACAGGTCATCGTCACAATCTGTCCCTTGTAGGAGGGATCGGTGAGCACCTCTTGGTACCCCGTCATGGCCGTATTGAACACCGCTTCGCCGACCGCCTCGCCTTCATAGCCAAGCGCGCGCCCCTCGAATACCGTCCCATCGGCCAATGCCAGCAACGCTTTCTTCATGCCTGCCCCTTGCTCACTCGAAGTGTGTGCAACGTAGAATTAACCCGCACGCCCATCAGGACGATGCCCAAACAAAGATTCACCATATAGAGCGCGCGCACCGGCATGTGGAGCTTGAAAAACGCCGCCAGCGCCGCCTTTCTCGCCGTCTCATCTTTGACGGCAAATGCCTCGGCTTGCAGCGCGGCAGCTTGAGGATGCAACCAGCCGATGATAAATCCGGCAATCAGCACCATCATACCAAGCAGAATCATTTCCATCAGAGTAGGAGCCATCGCAGGGCGCTGAACCCACCGGCGCCAGCCCATCCCGGCTACCATCACCGCCATCGCCGCCATCACCGCGCGATTGAATCCTTCAAAGGCTTTCGTCAAAAACAATCCTCCGGAATCCTGCCCGCCGAACGTATTAAACACCGCCGGAATCACGGCAGTTACCAGAATCACCAGCCCGCCCACCCAGACTCCCAAGGCCAGCCACTCAAGGGTCAGACCGACGCGAGACATCCACAGAAACGCCCGGGACTCCACCATGCGCTACCGCTCCGTCGCCGCATCGTAGACCACCCGCCCGCCGACGAGGGTCATTCTGACCCGGCCTTTTACCTTCCATCCGGCAAACGGCGTATTCCGGCTCTTCGACTTGAACTTGCCGGGATCGACCTGCCACTGTTCATTGGGATCGACGATCGCCACATCGGCGTCGGCTCCAACCGCGAGCGTGCCTTTCTTAAGCCCAAACGCAACAGCCGGCGCAGTGGCCAGCTTATCGACCGCCTGCTCCAACGTCAGCACGCCCTCATCCACCAAGGCCAGCGTCAGCGACAACGCCGTTTCCAATCCGACGATGCCGAACGGCGCCTCGGTAAAGTCTTGCTGTTTTTCCTGCGTCGCATGAGGCGCATGGTCCGTGGCGATGACGTCGATCGTCCCGTCGCGCAACCCCTCTTTGATCGCCTGCACGTCTTCTCCCCGACGCAACGGAGGATTCATTTTCGCGAGCGTGTTATACCCGCGCACCACATCCTCCGTCAGCGTGAAATGATGGGGGCAGGCCTCCGCCGTGACTTTGATCCCACGCGCCTTGGCTTCGCGAACCATCCGCACCGACCCGGCGGTGCTGATATGGGCCAGATGCAAGCGCGCGCCGGTCAGTTCCGACAGAGACAGATTGCGCGCGACCATCACATCTTCCGCCGCAGCGGGAATTCCCGGCAGCCCCAGCTCCGTCGAGATAATGCCTTCGTTCATGCAGCCGCCCTCGGCAAGATGCAAATCTTCGCAATGGTCCACCACGGGGATGTCGAACGCCACCGCATATTCCATCGCCCGCCGCATCACGAGGCTGTTCATCACCGGCTTGCCATCGTCGGAAATGGCCACGCAGCCGGACCGGTGCAGATCGCCGATTTCCGCCAGCTCTTTTCCCTCCGATCCCTTCGTGATCGCTCCGATAGGCAGAACATTCGCCAGCCCCGCCGCGCGCGCCCGATCGATCATGAATTCAGTCACCGCTTGATTGTCGTTCACCGGCTTCGTATTCGGCATGGCGCAAACAGTGGTAAACCCACCGGCCACTGCCGAAGCGCTGCCGCTCTGAATCGTTTCCTTATACTCGAACCCCGGCTCGCGAAAATGCACATGTAGATCCACAAAGCCCGGCAAGACCAGCTGCCCCATAGCCTCAATAATCGTACAGCCGGCAGGCGCCTTCAGATTCGCCCCCACCGCTGCGATTTTACCCTGGTCGATCAGCACATCCACAACCCCGTTAACGCGCCCCGGATCGATGACCTGTCCACCTTTAATCAATATCGCCACGATTTAGTTTGCTCCCGACATTAAGTATAAAACTCCCATGCGAACGGCCACGCCGTTCGCCACTTGATCCAAGATGACCGACGAGAGGCTGTCCGCAACTTCCGGCGCAATCTCGACCCCGCGATTGATCGGGCCGGGATGCATGACAATCGCCTTCGGATCCGCCAGCTTCATGCGCTCCGCCGTCAATCCATACAACCGCGCATACTCGCGAATGGTCGGGAACAGCGCCCGCCCCTGGCGCTCAAGCTGGAGCCGCAACATCATGACGACCTGCACATCCCGCAACCCTTCGTCGAGGTGATGGAAGACGCGCACCCCCAGCTTCTCGATGCCCAGCGGAATCATGGTCGCAGGCCCCACCACACAGACTTCAGCGCCTAGTTTGGTCAAGGCGAGAATATTGGAGCGCGCCACCCGGCTATGCGACACATCCCCGACAATGGCCACGCGCAATCCCTTGAACGCCATGCCTCGTTCGCGAATCGTATAGAGGTCGAGCAGCGCCTGGGTTGGATGTTCGTGCCACCCGTCGCCCGCGTTGATCACCGACGATTTCACGCCCCGCGCCAGCGTCTCGGCCGCCCCGGCCGAGGAATGGCGCAGCACGATAATGTCCGCCTGCATCGCTTCAATATTCCGCGCCGTGTCGAGCAGCGTTTCGCCTTTGACGACACTGCTCGACGAGGGCGAAAAGTTGATCACATCGGCGCTCAGCCGCTTGGCTGCCAATTCAAACGACGTGCGCGTTCTCGTGCTCGGCTCGAAAAACAGATTCACCACCGTCCGCCCACGCAACGCCGGCACCTTCTTGATCTCGCGACCGCTCACTTCCTTGAACGAATCGGCCGTCTCAAGAATGAGCTGAATATCCTCCACCGACAACGGCGCCAGACTGAGCAGATTGTTATGCTTGAGACTCATGGCAGCCTCCGCTTACGCCTTGAGAATGACCACTCGATCATCTTCACCCGCTTCTTCTAACAAGACTTGGACGTTTTCCTCGCGCGAGGTCGGAAGATTCTTCCCGATGTAATTGGCCTTGATCGGCAACTGCCGATGGCCTCGATCCACCAGGACCGCCAGTTGAATTTCCGCCGGACGCCCCAGATCCATCAAGCCGTCCATCGCCGCGCGAATCGTGCGCCCCGTAAACAGCACATCGTCCACCAGGACGACAATCTTGTCGGAGACATCGAACGGCACCGACGTCGTGCGCAGCACCGGCTGCTCCTTGCGCAGCGACAAATCGTCGCGATAGAGCGTGATGTCGAGATCGCCGATCGGCACCGGCGCCTGCTCGATCTCCTGAATCCGCTTGGCCAACCGGTGCGCCAGATGCACTCCGCCCGTGCGAATGCCAACCAGCGCCAGATCCTTCACGCCTTTGTTCCGCTCCAGAATCTCATGCGCCACACGAGTCAACGCCCGCGCAATATCGCCCGCATCCATAATCAACCGCTCTTGGTCACGCTCACCTTGTTTGGTGGTCATATGTTCACAGCCTTCGGATTCGCCTGAAGGATCAGCCGCTCAAAAATTTCATCCGTCTCACCCGCCCACCCTTCGCGCGCCGAGACGCGCTCTTGCCCAGACAAGGCCGCAGCAAGCGAAAAGGCGAGGCGTACTCTGGTATGTATGACGAGCCTTTGAGTGCCGCGAGAACGAAGCTGGTGGGATTTTTCAGCGGCTGAGCGGCATAAAAAAACCCTCTCGCTGCGGTCAGCAAGAAGGTTCGGTTGTGGGAACCGGCCGGAGCCGGAGATCGCGGTCATAAGAAGCTCCTTACTCACCTCTCAGGATGAGCGTTAAAGGCAGCCGGATCTTACTGGGACGCATCCCGACTGTCAAGCTTCGCACTTTCAATGATGCACTACGACTGAACCCGAGTCGCCTTGCCAAAAACAAAAACCATCGAACCATTTCTTGCCCTCACATGGCATGCACACCTTGCCCCTACCAAATGGTTATAGCTGACATGAAGCGGCCTAGCTTAGCGTAGCCCCTCAAGCTACCCATGGAGAGCCATTATGCAAAAGAAGGCCATCAGCCTGTTGAGTATTTTTTCTTCGCCGTTTCAATTTCCGCATGCAGCGGTGGCGGGAGCGATGCTCCAGCATCACCGGCTCCAGTGCCATCGGCGGCTGTGACATCGGCGGAAGGCTTATGGAACGGCACGTCGGACAGTGGCCGATCAATAGCGGGACTGGTGTTGAACGATGGAACGTATTGGTTTCTCTATACCCTTAGGAGCAATCCTTCCGTCGTTGCCGGAGTGGTCCAAGGAAATGGCAGCTCGCAAAACGGCTCACTCACATCGTCAAACACGAAGGACTTCAATTTGGAAGGGCTTGGAATACTCAACGCCTCTGTCAATGGCAGCTACGTCGTGAAGCAATCCCTACAAGGCACCATTGTCATTGCGAATAACGGAGGACAAAGCACCTTCACCACAACCTACGATACCGATTATGACGTCCCTCCAAACCCAGCCCTTCTCACTGGAACCTATTCGGGTTCAACTGCTACCACTGGCGGGATCGAGTCTGTAACCGTAACCGTATCTGCGCCAGGGACAATTACGGGGAGCAGCGCAAGCCTGTGCAGCTTTACAGGAACATTTGCCCCGCGAAGCAGTGGCAATGCCTACGACGTATCCATCACATTCGCAGGCGGCACCTGCTCGAACGGCACCAATACGGTGACTGGAGTTGCGTTTTTCGATGCCACGGCAAAGAAGCTGTACAGCGCGGGACTCAATAACACCAGAACGAATGGGTTTGTATTTATCGGCACTAAGCCGTGATCAGCTCTGCGAAAGAAACGTAGAGCTAAGCAGTCATTTCAGCAACGAGACACCACCCAATGGCATCCCCCTCTTGCCATAACAGATCACGCAGCATCCGCGCTCCCGCAAACGGATCCTGCAGATGCCGCTTGTCCGAAAAAGTCATCCTCCAGCGCCAGCTGCCCGATCTTCGCATGAAGGATTTTGAGATCCGGCGCCTCTGGAGTCTCCGTCCAGCCGGACACGTTCGCGCCTCCCAGGCACGATAGATTAAGTCTTGGACCTGTGCCTGCAAGCGTCTTAGTCATGACCGTACACTCCTTCCGTCCCCTCCGACGTCCATCGCAACCATCCAACGACCGCCATCGTCAGAAAATCGTGGCCAGGTACTCCAGCAACAATACAAGCCCAGTGCCGCCTGCCGGCAATGCAATGGCACCGAACAACGGATGGCGGGTAACGGGAAGGAACGCCCCGTCCTGATACTGCTCGATTAACTCCGCCATCCGCTCGATCTGCACCCGCTGATCCTTTTTCATAATCCACTGGCCAGAGAAATCATGGAGCCGTGACTTCAATTGTGCGACGGCGGCTCGTTTGGCCTGTTCGGCGGAGCGTCGCAGAAAGACTCCGTTGCCGAACGCATAGGCGGCACTCAACCCGAAAACCGCCACGAGCCCGATTGGAAAATCCCATCGGTCGAAGTAGCTGTGCCGGGCCACCGCCATGAGGAACAGCACCGCAAACGGATAATAAATCATGGCGCTGATGACGGCCGTGCGTTTGCCGATCAACTTCACCATGAGCCATTCCTGCACATAGGCCTGATCCACGCCCCACTTGGCAGCCTCTCGAGCGAGCAGCGGGTCCGGCCACCCAATGGTCGTCCCCACCATGATTGTGATCAGGCGCCGACAGAGCCGCGTCGCATCGACGACATAGAACATCAACAGCGTCATGGCCAGGATACTGACCCCCAACACAACATAATTGATCGTAAAACAGACTGCCCCACGGCAGGGCATCACCGGAAACCCGAAGAGCATCATCAAGAGCGCCCCGAACGCCACATAACACAGCGACTGCGGCACAATACGTACCAATCGCTCCCGCCAGCTACCCAAAAACACATATTCCTCCCACAGCAAGGCGGCCTCCGCATCGCTGGCCGGTTGCGCATGCCAACGGTGGATGCCAACGGGTGAGCCGTTTGGAATCGAGAGCGGTATCTGAGAATGCCGGAACTGAAAGCGGCGGCTCAACTCCAGTTCATTTTCACGCAGCAGTCTCCAGGAATGAATCAGAAAGAATAGGCAGAGCAGAAAGGCACACAACCTGAGGACAGCGGTCGGCCAGACGCTGACTCCATCGGTAGCCGTGAACGGCTCGCCCGCCGATCGATCACCCATCGCCAGCCAGAACAGACCGAGCAGCAGGCACATAGATAGGACAAGGCCTATCGCAACCTCTCCCATTCGACGAGAGTGCGCCCATGTCCATAATTCGCTATTGATCAGTACCGCGCAGAGCATCATCAGGCCGATTGCCGACAGGAACAACACAACCATTCTCAGACTGGGCACACGCAAGTCACCGGTATCCGGATCGAGGTCGGGCCGCGGAAGATGAAGGTTCGGAAGCGCCTCCGGTCGCCGCCCCTTCTGATAGGGTCCGTCAAGACTGATATCGACGGGGCCGTGACGCCCGACTTCATACAACCGCGGCGGCACCGTCTTGGGAAACGTCACCGTCGACGGAATCTGGAGCTCGCCCGGCTCCGGCCCCGGCACAATGTCCCCGACAGCCCGCAGCACAGAATAGAACAACGCCGTCTGGTAGCTGTCTCGAAACGGAGGAATGGGCGTCTGAATCAACGGGTGGAGCTCCAGGCCAAAATGAGACGCGATCACCAGATTACGGGTCCACTGAAGCTGGCTGGGATGGGTCAAGCGCGCGTCGAGATCGGTCGTGAAAAACAGGGCGTGAGGAAAGTTGCTCCGCAAGGCTTGGAGAATCATCAGCTTGTCATAGACATCGCTGCCCAATACGCCAATGGCTTGGAATTCTCCATCGGGCCCCGCTTCTTCGCGCTGTAACGTTTCGACCAATCGCCGGAGATAGTCCAACTGACTCCGGCCCGCCGGTGTCTCGGCCACGCTTTGCGCCGCGCGCAAGCCCCCATCTCCAAGTGTTCCTTTGCCTTTCGCGCCGCCGGAATCGTTGTCGGTATTCTTGGGCGGCAGCTCACCATCAAGCCCGGCCAAGTACGAATAGCGGTGCACCCAGTTCGGATACCGTTCCGTGCCCAAGCGCTTGAAATGAAAATCGAAGCCTCGCGTCGCACGATCAGGTCCGGTCTCCGCCAGGCTTCGGGTCATCGCGACGAATGTGCGCGGCAAGGATCTGCCATACAGCGTGTCCCATTCTGAGATCAGGGCAATATGCGGAAGCCGGCACGTCCCATCCGAATGCCTGCCTGCCACCGACCCAGACTCCAAGGGGCTCTCCTTGCACGGCCCGACCTCACTTCGCGGCATCGTCAGGTCAATATGGCGGCGTGTGAGTTCCGCCACCAACTGTTCAGCCAACAGAGCATCTGTGCCGATGGTCCGGATCAGCGTCATCCCACCCGCCTCAAACCATTGCTCCACGCCCCATGCCGCATCAGCCTCCTGGTGCTCACCCAAAAGCACCGGGTCCGCCGCCGTGGCCCAGGATGAATAGAATTGGATGCCCTTCAACCGATCCCACTGATTCTGGGATGCACTCGTCGCCGGCCTGGGAGGTTGGCCGGTAGTCCGACTGGCACCGTATCGCGACTGGAGTTCTCCAACCATGGCGCCTAAGGAACCGGAGGAACGTGGGCCCACCACACGGTAGGACACCGTGTGTCCGTTGAACGCCTGGTGCATCTCTCCCATCAGCGTGCTGAGCAATAGAAGCGGCTTCGGGCTGAAGTCTTGCTCTTTCAGCCACAGTACCAACACCACCGAAGGCTGCTTCAGATCAGCCGATGTGGACCTCCCGAGGAATTTTTCGACGGGGACGGCAAGCGGCCTGTTCCCCTGCCGGACCCACTCAAAGTACCTGATGGACTCCCCGGACTCCGGTTGATACCCCGCCGCTCCTAAGGCCGACACGAGGGCATACCGATCGCGCAACCTCGACTCGGCACCGCTGGCATAGGGACTGCCGTCCACAAAAACCGGCAACACTAGCGCATTCGAGATCGATTCACTTCGCTCGATCGACGCGACCACATCCAATGCGGCATGATGCGCGCCCCCGGCATGCTCACCGCGTGCTTGCACGGCTTCTTTCTGTCGATGCGTCGCGACCGCTTCGAAGGGATCCTGCCAGAGCCGCGCCTGCACACGATCCATCCCGGCAGACCCCGCCTTCTCTGCTTCCTTGTCGATTGGCCGCGACGTCTTGAGCGGCACCTGAGAAATGACGAGGCCGCTCACAAGCGCCAACAACAAGGCCACTAAGCCCGTCAGCGGCAGCGTGGGTTTTTCATTTTTTTGTTCAGCCATCCAGACGACCTGTCTTTCAGAAGGATTGCACCGGCGAGCCGATCAAGAGATTCAACAGGAGAGTGTTCCTCGCCGATCAACAAAACAGCGACAGGCTAGTCCTGAGTAACCAACCTGTCAATGGAAGGAAAGAAGACGTGATGGTCACGCGAGATGCCCGGCCCCGGTTGCGGATACAGACCGTGCCGATCACACACACAGATGGCAACACGCGCGGAGATGATCACGGCGCCTCATGTCACAGAGGTAGAGCCTCTCGCCTGAATGACACGTATCGCGATGACTCGGATGACCATAATTGGTATCCAACCGCTTCAATGCCACCGCACAGGTGGGTGCTTGGGAACCAGCAATCGATCATCCGCGTACCGCTCCGGTTTCAGGGTTGCATATTGCGCAGAGTTGGGATGGTTTTGAGGTTGATTGGATACTTGGGGTCGAATTCAATAGTGAGTCCATACTGTTTGTTCTTGTCAGCGACTGTCTTTTTGAATGCTTGTTCACTAAGACCGTAAATTGGAGATAGGAGATTGCGCAAGACGGGGAGCAGCCGCTGATCGTCGGCGATCAGGCACTCACTGGGCGCTCCCGCCACGCATAGTAGCCACTAAGACTGACCGCCAACGCCGCGCACAACCGCGTGACTCGATACGTCCGTTCCTACGTCCGAATAAATGCGTATCTCACGTGGACTCCCTCGCGAAGTACCGGGCGGCTTTTTTTAAAATATCGCGCTCCTCAGTGACCTGCGCCAGTTCCCGCGTGAGGCGGGCCAGCTCGACCGCCGGGCGTTGCCCGGCATTCAAGCAGCTGCACCGCTTGTTGTTTGAACTCAGGGGTGAACCGTCGTCGCTGGGCCATGTCGCGCCTCAAATGGAGACACATCGTGCCTCCATTTGAGGTGTTCGTCAAACCCGGGACAGCTCATCCCGACCTCTTTATTACAATCTCAATGCGACGAAGAGGGCTAGTCAACCGTCGGTGCATGGCTGTCCACTAACCACTGCTAGACGCTCGATCATTGGAATGGATTCTCACCGGGTTTGCCGTACTTTCCTTTTGCTTTGGCATTCTTCACATGCACATCGGCATCTGAAACAAGTGCGCTGGTACGTCCGTAACAAGAACTTGAGTTGACCAGAATGGCATCCACCTCATCGTCAAGCCATGCTTTGACACTCGCTTCTTTTTCATACGTCCAAACCACCACCCTCGGGCCAAAACCAGCCTTGCGCATGAGAATGGTCTGTTTCGCCCAGTCCGCCTCTGTCTGACTTCCGACAAATCCAGCCGCCAGGCCAATTTCGTACCAATATTTATGCAGCGGGAAGCCTCTCTTTCTAAAAAACTCCATCACTTTGGTCGGCGAATCATCGAACCCAAAGGCCGCCACAGCCAGGGGATCACTCAAAATTCTCTCTTCAATCTTGTCAAGATACTGTCCATTGCTCACCGCTCCGAAATCAAAAATCAGACCGACGCCTGGAAATTTGGCTCGAAGTCGATCATACAAGTTGTCCAACGGACCCTCAGGCGATTTAATATCAACGTGCAGGAGGGCAAGCTTTGAAGCAACCGTGCTGGCGTCAGCCAGCCACGTATCTAATGGAAGGAACGTACCGGCAATGTTGTCGTGCGCAAGATTCCACTCATTGTGGGCATACCTGAAATCCGCCTCGATTCCATTGACACCATGTTCATTCACAACGTTCTTCACCCAATCGCCCTCGTTGCAACGGTGAGCGATAATATACTGTGCGAGTCTCAATCCTGCTGGGGGAGAAACGATGGCCGAGGTGTTCGTAATCTCGTATAAGAATTTGAGGTTTTCAGGGCTTGGGTTTTTCTCACGTGCGATCAAAATCTGGCGTTTCTGAAGATGGAACTGCACGGTATACTGACGTGAGTCGTCTCGCAGCGTAATGTAGTGTTCGTTCCGCCCCGTCTCGTCGAACTGAAACTCGCGCCCGCTGGTGGTCGTCTCGACCCAGATTGGCACTGATATCGAAGGCACCACTCCCAACGAGATGATCCGGCTCCGACGTTGAAATTTCCCCTCCTTGTACGTCACCTCCGTGACCGTGAGACCATCGACCACCAACGCGGAGACGTCCGTGATGGTGTACAAAAATTTGAGATCTTCGAACAGCGGGCGTTTCCCTGCCGCGATGAAAATTTGACGTTTCTGCAAATGAAGCTGCACGGTATACTGGCGTGAGTCGTCTCGAAGATTAATGTAGTGTTCGTCCCGCCCCGTCTCGTTGAACTGAAACTCACGCCCGTCGGTGGTCGTCTCGATCCATTTGACGACCCCAGGTTCAACTTGGCGTTTGAATTCTCCTCCCGCATACGTCACCACCGTCGCCGTGAGACCAGTGATCGCCGATGAGCCGGCCGCGACGTTCCCCTCTGCCGTCCCAGCCTGGACACTCACCGCTGATGTTAGAACGAGCAGCGGCATGAGGAGCCCGATCATCCGGATGCCGGCAAGGAGGTCTGAGCAGAGCTGTCGCATGGGCACAGGTCGCACATCGATATCCGTACTCCGGCAGAATTGGCCACGTCGCCATCGGCAGTCATGCAACTCATAGAAAGTCGAACCGGTTTGGGCAAGATGAGCACGCAGACGATCAAACATCGGGGGCTCCTCTCTAGGAAGTAGAAGATGGCTATGGTGTCGACACACGCTCAAGCGCAAACAAACGTGGGCCCAGTTGATGCTGCCGTCCTATGCTAAAAATCCGTGTGACCGCAATCGGTATCCGACCGCTTCAATGCCACCGCAAACGTGGGTGATTGGGAACCAGCAATCGATCATCCGCGTACCGCGCCGGTTTCAGGGTTGCACATCGCGCAGGGTTGGGATGGTTATGGACTTGATTGGATTATTGGGACTGAATTCAATCTTGAGCTTATATCTGTCGTTAATTGTGGCGACAGTATCTTTGAATGCTTGTTCGCTAAGACCGTTAAAGTAGAGGTAATTGCTGCGATTCAAATTGGCGGGAGGGGAGGCTAACGTCCTCACGGGCTGGCCCTGGAAGGCGGTTTTGTTAAAGCCCAGATCAAGAGGGATATTGCCTCCTTTCGCTTCGATCTCTTTACACTCATCAGAGTAATGCTTCCGGTAGGCTTGCTTCACACGATTATCCATCATGTTCCAACCTCGATCCCTCGGTATATTGAGATTAGGTAGTGCTGGATTATCGAAGGCTTTCTGGATGTCACGGGCTGCCTCGGCCTGCACTGCTTCGGTGCTGCCTTTCACCCGCCTGAATCCGTCGAAATCGAAGAAAACCACCTGATACCCTGTAGGCGAGTGCTCGTTGCGAACGATGTCCAGGTTTGCCAACTTATGGTCAGTCCAGACAAGACCGTTATCGTTCAGCGTGCGGATGATGAGATTAATGGTCAGTTCCTCAAGATCGGTCAGCGGCGAAGCATCATCGTTTTCATTTTTTCCCTTCCTTGCTTGATCGCGTTTCTCTGCGCGCTTCTCGGCATTGCTGACTGTTATTGGCTGACCGGAGGCGTCCTTAATTGGAAGGGGAGCTTTGCCCTTAGGGTTGCTCTCGCCAGCATATCTCTCATACACCTCGGACGCGATGTTGTCCTCGCGATTGAACACAAAACGGTATTCTTTCTTGTCATTCCTGGCGGAAATAACCGCTTGCTCGTGCCGTTCGGCAACACGAAAGAGCGTAGAGTGTGTAGCGAGTTGGAGCCCCTGAAGCATCGTGCGACCAACGTTCTGCTCTGTGATGGTGGCGCCGGCCTTTTCAGCATTCGCCCAATTCAGGCTGATGATTTTCTTCACGAGTTTAGGGTCACTGCTTTTATGCACTCTGGAAGTGGCTCCCCCGGCAAGGTATTCTCCGACTAGTCTCCCATTGAGCGTACCATCCTCGGCGAGATACGGTTCGTTCTCGTCAAACAACACGTCGCCTTCGTATTGAATTGTTGGTTTGGTATACGGATCGAAGATGTCTGTAGAAACTTGAGCCGGTGTCGCATTCGGTGGCTGAGCCGCAGGCCCGCCTATCGGATGATTCCGCGCGTCGGCATTCGCCCTATTTCGATCCTGCAGGTTCTGTGGCGTTGCCCCCTGATTACCAACACCCAGTCCTTGAGGGGTAGGCGGCTGATTGGCGTTCGGCAGTTGCTGAATTCTCTGCTGCTGCCCCTGCCCTTGATGGGGTTGGACCGCAGACCCGGCGACCGGATTATTCCGAGTGTCTACATTCCCCTCATTCCGATTCTGCGGAGGCGGCGCTGCCTGCTGATTGGCGTCGCCCAGTTGCCGAGGTTGAGCTTGCGGGGTTTTCCCCACTTTCTGCTCTAGATTCAGCTGCTGTTGCAGCTGCCGCACCTTCCCTTGATTGGGCTGAGCCGCAGGACCGTTGGTATTTCCAGCTGCTGGACCTGCGTTTGGCACAAGACCGGCGGCAGGATCGCCATCCGTCGGAATCGTAGGCCTGGCTCCCTGATTATTCCGAGTGTCGGCATCCGCCTCATTTCGATTCTGCTGATTCCCTGGGCGTCGGTTGAACTGATCGAGGTCGACCCCGCCATGCTCCTGAGGCAATACCTGGACGCCACCTCGAGGCGTTGGCCGACCCTGCTGCTCTTGGTCGTCGTTATTGTCCCGGCGGTTTTCTCGCTGCGCGGGGGACGGGCCGCTGCTGCCGGCATAGGCTGCATCAGCCAGCAATGCGAACAGAAGCGCCAGGGTCACATTGCGAAGCGTGGTGAATTTCATGGCGCGAATCTCCACTTATTTTTTCATGAACGGCTTCAGGTCTTCGATCTGGATCCAGAGCTGAAGCTTGAGAGTGGTGTCATACGTAAAGCCAACTGGCTTATATAAGGCTTCCTTGATGATCTGCTGGTCCTCAAAGGACTTGTCAAAGTCCCAGAGGTCCGGCCTAAAGAGGTACGTGAAGCCAGCCTTAAAATCGTTCCAACCCTTGTTTTTCGTGTTTTTCTTGGTACTGCGGACCACTTTCGCCATGTGGAGTTGAACGGCCACATCGATGCTTATAAACTGGCGATCACTGAGCCCCTCCACGGGTATCCGGGTCTTCAGCACCGTCCGCGTCTGAAGCCCGCTCATAGACTGGGCAATCTTCGGAATCTCTCGCAGGCTGAGGGTTTCCTTATCGAAGAGATCGACGGGCGTTGCATACGTGCAGTTCTTGGTCGTCTTGGTTTTATCGGCGAGGCCACACCCATGCCAGTCGTATTGTATGGAACCGAAGGATTCGTCGTCCGCGGGGCCGCGCCCGCCGCTCACCTCGTATTCCCGTGCCTGAAAGTTGAAGTTGGATCCCTTGGACTCGGAGATATCGGCGCCCAAGATTTCTTCCGCCGAGACATTGATCGATTTGCTCAAGTCCGAACTTGACCCCGCGCTGACCTCTCTGTTCTCTGTCGCGGGGTACATCATCACTTCCTTGGCTTCCAACGGCATAATGTTCATCCGCACATTCCCGACGTAAAAGTTGCCATCGGTGGCCATATCGGTGCTGGGTTTGGAGCCGTACCGCAGGTCGATTCTGGTTTCATTACTCGTGTCGATGCCGATGTAGAGTTCCCCATCCTGAACCCAGGCCGCGATTTCAGGATGAATGTACAAATTCATTTTCTGGTTTTGGCTTGGGTTAGAGGATGTTCGAAGATCCGCAGTCAGGTAGGGGGTGCTGTGATCTGGCGCAAATTTATACTTGATCACCTTATACCCTTCCTTCGTCTCCAAAACGGGCCCAATACCTGGGCGAATCGCCACGCTATCCGATCCAAAGGGATGCATGACTTGCGGATCGGCAGCAAGCCGGCGACGTTCCTTGTCGCGCGCTTTGGCCTCCGCCTCCGCTTTTTTGGCCGCCTCGAGACTGGTCTTGCGTTCTTTCTCGAAGGCCTCCAGGTTCTTGCCCCATTGCTCCAATGCCGGCACCAACTGGAGCAGTGACCGGAAGCTCTTGACATCAAACAGGACAAAAGCATCGCCCGCGTTATACGCCGTGGTGTCGGCCATATCGAACGCTAGTTTTTTCTTCTCCGCATCCGAAAGGTCCGCGTTGGCGAGTTGAGGAGGAATGTCCATGCCGTACGTTTTCGCGCTGGCCACAGCCGATCCGTTTCGCACCCCGATGCGTAGGCCCGGGATTGCGGCATTCACGATGTGGTAAAAATATTGGCCCTTTTCGACACGCCATTCGCCGGTAGGCAAGGTCTCGCCTTCCGGGCCGCAACGGACCGGGGCATGTTCCGTGGCATGGGGATCGAGGTAGAGGTAGCTGTCCAGGTAATAGACATTTTGCAGGCGATACGTATCTTTTTTGCCCGGGACGCTTTTGAGCATAAAGGCGGCGGTGGTTTTCGCCTCGTTGCCTTTCGAGGAGGACACCTCACTGACCAGCCCATTCTCGCCGACGTTCAGAAATGTCGTCTTGTTCGTGGTGATGGCCCGCGCCTCCGGCGGCGCGCCGTCGTACCAGGCCACCAATGCTCCACGCGGAGGCGCTTTCTGAGCCACCGGTTCTGACTTGGGAGGCAGCGGTGTCGGCTCAACGGACGGCTTGGTAAAGGTCGGGGCTGACATGGGTTGCGGCGTGAGACTGCCGGTGATGCCGCTTGTGTCCTGCCGCAGTTGAGGGGCTGCGGGGATACCGGCGGCATCCAGGACGTCCTGGTCGAGTATCACCCGCTGTTTTTCATCGGCGCTGGTGGTGTATTGGCCGATGATTCCATCCGTCAGCACTCTGAAATACCACGTGCGGTTCGACGTGACCGGTTGCGCCATGATGGCGCCCGCCTCAATCGTCGCGTGCTTCGTATAGCCGGTTTTACCCTCGACGATGTAGAGCACATCCACGGGATACCCCGTGCGATTCTCTATCAGTAACTCCTTTTGCTGAGCCGCCCCAAGTAAGAGAGGAAGCACTATCAGAGCACAGGCAAGCATCGTTCTATTCATAAATAAGCCTCCGTAGGTTTTTAAGAAAGTTTCATGTTCTTACGGGAGCTCTGACGTCTCGCTCAAATTCGCCGTCTGAATGTCTCGAATACCACTTAGGTTTTTGACTGTAGTTGATCAGCACCTATGAGGTCTGGCATGCGTATCGACTTGCGATTATCCATCGCTTTCCTGCAATCTCTATGAAAGGGTATAGGGCCGACTACTACCATGCGCAGCCCTCTTTCAGTAGGGCCAATCGGATCTACTGGTCGTCGAGAGGTCACGCGAAGATGACCGTGTGGTGCGATGAGCAATTGCGCTGGCAAGAAAATGAGAGAGGCAGGAGAAACGGTCGAGAGAGGTCAAATGAATGCTGCCCTGATTGTGTTCAATAGCATGACTGCATTGGACTTCGTGGGGTTTTACGATCCCGTCACGAGACTGAAGCGCATGGAGATCATGCCTCAGTTTAGGTGGACAATCTGCGCACGGACGCCAACTGTCACCGACGATCGTGGACTCACGTTTGTGGCCGACAGCGTCGGAGAATCGTTAGCAGCCTATGATCTGCTTTTCGTCCCAGGCGGAATCGGTACGCGTGCATTGCAAACCGATGCCGCCTTTCTCGAATGGCTCCGCTCGTTTCCCTCCACGCAGTTGGCCACCTCCCGTATGTACGGACGCATTGCTGCTGGGAGCGGCGGGGTTCCTGGAGGGGAAGCGGGCAACGACGCATGCCACGGCGCTAAACGAGCTCACGCCATATTGTGCCACCGTGGTGCAGGACCGCATCGTCGACGAGGGGAATGTGGTGACCGCCGGTGGGGTCGCCTCCTCCATCGATCTCGGCCTGCACATCGTTGAGCGTTTGGCCGGGCCAGAAGCACGGGCACGGATCGCCACACAAATGGCCTATCCGTACTGATAGACTGACCGAATTACATTGACGGTGGAGTGATCGAGATGAAACCGACCCACATCGAGCCCAAGAAATCTCCTGCTGAATGCCATAGCCTGGAAGACATCCGAGCCGAGATCGATCGTCTGGATCGAGCCGTGATCGGTGTGATTGGCCTTCGTGCTCAATACGTCCAGGCTGCCGCCGCATTCAAAACCAGTAAACAGGCGGTCCGAGCTCCAGAGCGAGTGCGTGCCATGCTGCAGCAGCGTCGTCTCTGGGCGCAGGAGCACAACCTCAACCCAAACGTCATTGAGAAGCTGTACGCAGATCTTGTCAAATATTTCGTAGAAGAAGAGAACAAGCGGTGGCATCGCGAGAATAGCGGCGCGTAGTTCAAGCATGGACTGAGCTACATCGCAATGAATTGGTAGCCGACTGGCAGTTAGCCATCAATACAAACGCCCTTGCAAGATTGCCCCCTATGAGGTGCCGTATGTACTGGGATGTGAAGACCGTCGTACCCTTGCCCCAGTGGGCAGTGGAAGGAATCGCGAGATGAGGTCATCATGACGTATGTTCTGTGGACCATCGGCCATTCAACAAGACCGCTGGAAGCATTTTTATCGTTACTGAATGCATATGGCATTCAGCAACTGATCGACGTGCGTACGATTCCACGTTCACGGTACAATCCGCAGTTCAATCGTGAGACGCTGGCAACCTCCTTGGCCGACACGGCCATCGCCTACCACCATGCCACCCAGCTCGGTGGACTGCGCAAACCCCAAAAGGATTCGATCAATCTCGGATGGCGAAATAAAAGTTTTCGCGGCTACGCGGATTATATGCAAACAAGCGAGTTCTGGAGAGCCCTGGACGACTTAATCGCGGCCGGCCGCTCACCCCAGACAGCCATTATGTGCGCGGAAGCGGTTCCTTGGCGCTGCCATCGATCGCTGATTGCAGACGCGCTAGTGACGAGAGACTGGGAAGTTCGACATATCATGACGGAGACGAAAGCGGATCGGCATCAGCTCACGCGGTTTGCCAGAGTGGAGAACGGCGCGCTGTATTATCCAGAGCCTGAGGAGGACCTGCCCTTATTCCTATAACCTGATCGCACCATCGGCCGTCCCTCTCCTCCTAATCAGCACCAGCTCGAACCGTCACGCACGCTTAAACTTGGCAAGCTTCACAAACAGAGTCGCGGAGAAGGGAATCGCCAAAGCAAAGAAGGTAGCGTCCAGGTGAGCTGACGCTGAATTGGCGATCCTGGCCAGCATGGGAATTATATTCACACAGGGTAGTGTCGAGGCTGTCGCCTGGTGACACGAACAGGATATTGCTCCAGAAACCTTGCTCAAAGAGACGGTTGCTGTCGATGCGATGCCCCACGAGGCATTGAACCGGGAGGCGCCAAAACTGACTCGCGTCTGAACTTGGACGACACGGCGTTTCTTACCCCATACGTATGCATGTATATGGCGCCGGGCAGGACGCGCTCTTGCCCAGATAAGGCCGCGCAAGCGAAAGGCAAGTCGTACTCTGGCACGTACGGCGAGTCATTGAGTACTGCGAGAACGAAGCTGGTGGGATTTCTCAGCAGCTGAGCGGCATAAAAAAACCTTTTCGTCGCATTTGTCAGCAAGAAGGCTCGATTGTAGGAACCGGTCAGAACCGGAGATTGCGGCCATAAGAAGTTCCATACTCACCCGCAGGATGCGCGTTAAAGACAGTTGGCTCTACCTGAGGCAGGGATTTGGCTGTCAAGCAACAACCAACCGCACAAATATTTTGAACTCTTCCCCTTAGCAGTCATCATGAAGCTTTGCTAGAATCGTCTGCCATGCCGTCCGATAGCTGTCCACTTATTATGTCCGATAACGCACCCTGTGGGCGGCCAATCCACTCTGCTTCGCCTGAATACGATAAGACACCCGTCTGTCTCATGCATTCCCGCGATCCAGATAAGTCCCAGGATCACTTCGACACAGAAATCCAGGCGATCCTTGCAGGCTCTTCCTCATATCATCGCCCCAGCAACATCTATGACTTTTGCAGGTTTGTTTTTTGCCAATCAGACTTCCGCGAGGCGACCTTCACCCAGGGGGCCGACTTCAGCATGGCAACCTTCACCCAGGCAACCGACTTCAGCATGGCAACCTTCACCCAGACAACCGACTTCAGCATGGCGACCTTCACCCAGGAGGGCACTTTCTTCGGGGTGACCTTCACCCAGAGGGCCGACTTCAGCCTAGCCCTCTTCATCCAGGATGCCGACTTCAGCAGGGCGACCTTCCTCCAGGAGGCCATCTTCCACAGGGCAACTTTTTACAAAGCAGTGATCTTTTCTCATACATCGTTTGGACCTAGTATAGATTACGTTGCGGTGGGCGATGAAAAATTACCCATCGCGGAATTTCACCATGTTCAATTTCTAAAACCTGAAATGGTCCATTTTGCCGAAATCAATGAAACGACAATATTGGGATTGCGTGCCCGGTTCATGGATTGCCAAGTTGAGGACGTCCGGTTTGACGCAGTACGGTGGTATCAACGAGACGGCCGGATGGTCCTGCAGGATGAGTTAGACGTGCTCGAGCACCTGGGTAACACCAGCTATGAGCTGGTAGCTATTGCCTATCGACGTTTGATTAAGAATTTTGAAAAAGCACGGGCCTACGACCTTGTCGAGGACTGCACGATTGGCGAATTCGAAATGAAACGTCGGGACCCGAACCGCTTTCCATTCACTCGCGCATTAAGCGCGATCTACAACAAATTTCCGCTGCTTCGACGATGGATTGGGGAACAAGTGTCAGTCGTCGGTCTCTATCGATTCGCCAGTATCTACGGGACAAGTTATCATCGTGCGCTCCTGGTGCTTGCCCTCTTGCTTGTCTGGTTTGGCGTGCTGTTCTCGACGGCGGTGAGTATCCAACCTGTTACATCTAGCGCAATCTCTACCTGTAGCCTATCAAACTCGATAGGAGCGTTCTGCGGAGGGTTGGTTCACTCACTTGAAGTCGCCGCCTTACAGAGGAACACCCTCTATCTCCCCACCACTTCGGCTGGCCGGGTCATAGAAATCGTCGAGCAAGTGCTCGTTGCCGGACAAGTCGCGCTGCTCCTCTTTGCACTACAACGGAGATTCCGAAGGTAAGCTCTACAGTAAGACGCCATCATATCTTCTCGTTGCCCCACCTGTAATATCCTACTCATCCGCCCGACAAGCTTCTTTCCATGCTGCAAGCCGGTCCAGCTTCCCCAACTTCCTCAGGTAGGCTTCGTCAATTTTGATTGGCAGGCTTGCACTACTGGCAGAGAGTTCGCTCTCGGCGATAGCATTGGCGACATGCACGGCGGTGAGGGGGCTGAAAGCCTGGTCGCCGCAGGCGGAAGGCCGGTGATGATAGGCGACGGCTTCGACGATGGCTTCGCCGACTCCCCACAGTCCTAACAAATACGCCCCGACTTCGGCATGCGTCACGCCGAAGATCTCCCGCTCGGCTTGCCAGTCCGGCAGAGCGCTGTCTTTCTGTAACGCCAGCACTCGCTTGTAGTCTTCCGGTTTATTGCTCGCCAATAACAACAGGCCGATGTCGTGCAGCAACCCGGCGGTGAAGGCATCATCCACCATGGCCTGGGGAACGTGCTCCTGTTGCGCAATGGCTTTAGCGAAGCCGCTGGTCTTGAGCCCATGCTGCCAAAGCGCATCCAGCGAAAACCCCGGCAGCGCCGCGCCGTCGAATTTCGAAAACGCCTGCATCGATAGCACCAACGCCCGGATCGTATCGCTCCCCAACAGCGCCACCGCCTGCTCAGGATTCGAGACGGTTGTCCGCAAGCCGAAAAACGCGGAGTTCACCAACTGGAGAATCTTCGTAACCATCGCCATGTCTTTGGAGATGATCTTGGCGACTTTCTTCAGCGACGCCTCGCGCGAGTGAATTTCATCCATCAACTCTTGGTAGAGCGCCGGAAGGCTGGGCAGGTTTTTGAGATTGGTCACAACGGTGCGGAGCTGATCGTCGGCCAGTAGCGCCCGCAGTTCGCAAGCGCGCGTCATGATCGAGCGGAGCCGCTCCGCATCGATCGGCTTTTCAAGAAATTGATGGGCCAGATCGGTGGACCGCAGGCCCAGCCCCTGCCCCTGCCCTGGCTGCCCGGAAAACGCGATGCGAACCATCATGGGGTAGCGGGCTTTGGCTTCTTTGAGGAGTTGAAACCCATCCATCTCCGGCATCATCAAGTCCGTCGCCAAAACATCGACGGCATCCTGCGCTAACGCGGCCAACGCCTCCGACGCGCTTCCGACAAACCGCATATCCCACTCGCCTTTGATCGGATCGAGCGTGCGCTTCAGCATGCGCAAGACTTCCGGCATATCGTCGACGAGTACCACTTTTCGCATGGATGCTCCCCTCTGCTGGCGTACCGAACCACTACCTGTATCGGCTTGTGGAGAACAGTCTTGAGGAAGCACCCCGCGTCGAACCGCTAGGGGCGCTTGATTTCTTCGAGCGAGAACTGCTTCGGCAGCATCACGGGCAGGACAATTCCGATGGGGTCGCCACGTTTGATCGTCGTCGGCTTATGGAGCTGGAGCAGAAAATTCGCCGTGAAGGCTTCATAATCCGGCAGCCAGTCGTATTGATTGGGGGTCCGTTTATATTCCTGTGTCTTGATCCCTTCCCAGATGGAAAAGGTCCGGTCGGGGGCATGAAAGAAGGGGTTGGGAAGATCCTTCATCATTAGCCCGACATGCTTGGGGTAATAGAAGCGAATGCCGCAGCAGAGCTTGGGATAGCCGCTGTTGAGAATCAAGTCGACGTACATACCCGAAAACGTCTTGAAGCCGAGCAGCCGCTCTTCCGGCAAGATGGGCGGAGATTGCCACTTCACACCTTCGGCCGTGCGGCGCAAGCGGACATCCGCTGGGCACCGGATCAGCCAGCCGTAGCTGCCCACCGTGCGAACCGGCCCGCAATCGTCCGGAACGACTTTGTATCCGCTGGCCGCCAGCGCCCGCTGCTCGTCCAAGGTCATATTGTTCAGCATCGGGCGATGGGGGTTGAAATCCAGCTTGAGCCGCTCCGGTGGAAACGCGGTCGAATATTCCCGCTCCCAATAGATGACGATCTTGTCGCCGGACTCCTCGGCTGGCTTCTGCTCTGTGGTTGGCTCACTCATGGGGTTGACAGTAATCGAAGAAGACGGACCGGCGCAAGAGGGCTAAGAACGCCGCACATGAAAGAGCGTCAGTCCGCTCCGCAATTTGGCTTTCGGCAGAATCGTCTTATGCATTGCAAATGTGGGGAGCCGCTCAACCGCTTCCTCCCAACAGAGCTGCGCGCTTGCCTGGTTGAGGCTCTCACCCGCCCGCGCCGGCCCCACGATAAATGCATTGCCACCCGGCTTGAGGCGCTGAACGAGAGTGCGAATCCGGGCAGCCATGGCACTGGCCTGTTCGAATTCGTCATACGGGATCCAGGCATACAGAAGATCATAGGACTCGGATTGAACCGGTGCAGACGAGAGTCTGAACTGAGTTCGCTGCAACCACTCCCACCGATTCAATTCGGCGCACACCGTCCAGAGCTGCTGCGCTTGTTTGACCGCAAAGACCGGATGCAGGACCTGCGCGACAACCGCGCGCGGGCGATCGAACGGCACGCAGGTCGAGATGACGGCATCGCCGTTGTCGATCAGGATGCGCTCCGCCCGCATCAATATCTGTCCGATCTCGCGATCCTGTTCGGCCAGATCTTGCAGATAGTCGGCCACAAACGGTTGCGCGGCCAATTCTCCCACCGGAGTCTCATTCTGCGGATACAACAGCACCGCGCCGAACACTTCTCCGGATTGGACAACGGGCGCCGCTGGCGCAAAGACCGATCGCCAATCGACCGGGCTCGATGAGGGGACTCCCGGAGATGAAGCAACCTTTGCCAATTCCGGTGAAAGCGGGAACTCTTTTCGGCTGTCACGATCAGTCAGTTGCAACCGCCCATCGACGATAACCGCGGATCGATCCCAGGGCGCTAATCGCCTCCCTTTGGGATTCACGTACGACAGGCCCATAGAGTCGTCGGCGCAGGTCGCCTTCAGCAGCACATTCCCCTGCACCGTCACACACAGGCGATGTGCCGCATCGACATAGCGCACCGGAGGCGCTGGCGCCGGCAGCCACGCGATCTGATGCGAGCGGGAGGGATCCATGAAGAGCGCGATGGGATCTCCCCCTGAAGGAGCCTGCCCTGTAAAAAAACTGCTGAACAATCGAAAGGCCGCTTCTGATGGATAGGTCGGAATGCCGCGATAACGCAAGGACCGTGGAGCAGCCTGTCCCTCGTTCTGATCGTCGTAGAGCCCGCGAATCAATTCAAAGGCCGCCGACCCGGTGCCTGGGAGCAACGATTTAAACAGCTCAACGACGGGCAGAAAATCGATCTGCTCCCAATGCATCGCGCCCATGCAGGACATAAAACGCGCCGACTCGAACGTGCCGTCTTCCAATACGTAGAACGCGTCTTTTCGGTGCCGGATCGTCGCCTGTCCATGCGCATCGATGACCAGATCTTCGTCGCCGTAGAAAAAGCGGACTTCTTCAATCGGCACGCGCATCGCCTGCGCCGCCATCTGCCGAAGATCTTCTGCCTTCAAGCGTTGCCACCCCGGCTTTGTCGCCAGATTGAGGCGAGTTTCATTGACGAGTCCTCCGGGCTTCAACCCGACCCACCGTCCCCAATCCAGCCACAGGCGTGCGCGCAGCAGCACCGTGCGTCCGCGAGCGTCCAGGCCCCAGTCGCATTCATGCAAGGGATGGCCATCAGGATCGGTTGCGAGAAATCGCCGGCCGTCGGGCCGATAGAAAACCAGATGGCCGGTGGATTGGCGAACGACTGTTCCGCCGGACTGATCGAATTGACGGGCGAGCGACTGATTAGCGGGAAACCGGAGCGAGTCGGACGTTGTTAGTGCGGTACGAACAGAGTCGCCAGCCATTTACTCGCGGATCTGGCCGCTCCCCATGACGATGAACTTTGAACAGGTCAGCTCTTCCAATCCCATCGGACCACGGGCGTGGATGCGGGAGGTGCTGATCCCGATCTCGGCACCAAGCCCAAACTGATAGCCGTCATTGAGGCGGGTGGACGCATTCACCAGGACCGCCCCCGCATCGACTTCGCGCAAGAACCGCATGGCCCGCTGATAATTGGCCGTCACGATGGCTTCGGTATGCTGCGAGCCGTACTTGGCGATATGCTCCATCGCTTCGTCCATGTTCTTGACGACCTTGACCGCCAGGATCAATCCTAAGAACTCTTTTCCAAAATCATCCTCGGCCGCCGGCTTAGCTTCAGGCAACAATTGGCAGGCCCTGGGGCAACCGCGCACTTCCACCTTGGCCGCTTGAAGCTTTTCCATGAGACGCGGGAGAAACGTCCGGGCAATCGTTTGATGGACGAGTAGCGTCTCCATGGCATTACAGGTCGAGGGCCGTTGAGCTTTGGCATTTACACAAATCGCCTCGGCCATGGCCTGGTCGGCATCCGCGTCCACATAAATATGGCAGACCCCCGCATCGTGCTTCACGACCGGAATGGTGGCATGTTCGGCAATCGTCTTCATAAGCGACGGTCCGCCGCGCGGAATAATCAGATCGATATAGCGATCTTGCTTCAGCAACACCGGCACAAGCTCCCGATCCGGGCGATCGACAAAACTGATGGCTCCGGGAGGAATCCCGGCCTTCTCCGCCGCTTCGGCCAGCACCGCGGCAATGGCCGTATTCGAGTGAATCGCTTCACTGCCCCCGCGCAGCACGCAAACATTGCCGGACTTCAGACAGAGCGCGGCGGAATCGGCCGTGACGTTCGGACGGGATTCGTAGATGATGCCGATCACCCCGATGGGCACGCGCACCCGGCCCACTTGCATGCCGTTCGGCCTGGTCCACATCTTCGGCATGTCGCCTAGCGGATCCGGCAGTTTCGCGACTTCTCGGATTCCAGCCGACATGTCGGCGATCCGCTGCTCCGTAAGCCGCAAGCGATCGGCCATCGCGGCCTTGTCCGGTTCGGCACCGAACGCCTCGACATCTTTATCATTGGCTTCGATGAGGAGAGCCTGTTTTTCATCCAGCGCATCGGCCATCGCGATCAGCGCGTTGTTTTTCACCACCGTAGACAGTGAGGACAAGCGGCCGGCAGCTTGCCTGGCTTTGGTCACCAGTTCATGCACATAGTCGGGGATAGAGAGCGGCGGAACCTCTTGGACGTCCTTCGCCTCAGGAGACTCAATGGCAGCTAACTCCTGCTGTTCCTCGTCGGAAATCATGCGCATTGCCTTCTCTGTAAAAAAGTGAACAGACGACAGAATACCGCGCGGGTTTGAGGAGGGTCAAGACGCCATCCTACACCATCGCCTGCGCCATCGAGAATCCGAGGCCACCCGCTTAAGGGGTTAGCGGAAGACTGTCAAGGCCTCGCTGTCCAAATTTAGGGGCTTGTTGGAGCTATTGGAAGTTCTACCTGAGGCGGGACTGGACTGACAGGATTCTGAAGGGACATCGGAACCATTCCTGACACACTACCCGGCTGCCCGGCTGATCCTGGAACCGTAGCTCCCATCCCAGGCATCCCCATCAATGCCATCGAAGGATTTGGGTGTTGAAACACCCACTCGGAGTGCGATTTGCGCCCATCGAAGTGCCTGACCGCAGGAGGGAAGTCACGCTGCCAAATCGGCTTGCCCTTGCTTTTACTCCGGACCCCCATAATTCCTCCGGTGGGAGCGCGCACTAGCTCCCAGTCGCCATGCCCAAGGGGGTCTCCATAGACCTTGCGGAGAAACGGTTTCGGTAATCGAGTCAGCTCGGCCAGTGTTTGCGGATACACTTCTCCTGGCGTCACCCGTCCGGCCTTCATCGTAGCCGAATAGAACGCCAACGCATTTTGAATTTCAATGCCTTTGGATATAAGATCCGCTTCCAGCTCGCGCTGGACCATCACTTTCCACTGTCGCGCCGCCACCGTCATGCCGAGACCGATGAGCACGATGGCGAACATCAAGACGACATACGAGAAGCCACGCTCGGTTTCTCGGTTAATGAATACGGCTCCGCTCATAGTCTATGGTTGCGGCTCTCCCTCTGCCGCCTCCTCCATGAGAAGAACCGTATAGTCGAGACGCGTCTGCGTATCTCGAAGCGTCACGCTTTCAGGAGTGATGGCTTTCACGACAAGATGCTGCTCCAAGCGCTGGCCAATTCGACCAATAACCACCTCTTCATCCTTGCTCAGCACGGCCGTATTGCCGATGCTCGTGGGCGACTCGCTCATCCGAACAAATCCCAGATACCGATAGTGCTCCAATTCCGGAGATCCCGCTTGCGACTGCAGCGCCTGCTCGGAAACTTGAGCCGGTTGACCGCCGTCCAAGCCGTCACTAACTGCAGACGACGTTCCATCTGAGCCAGGTGCCGCAAAGATATTTCTCGGGGCCGTAAACATTGCCTCGCGCTGGGTCCGCGCGGACGCCAACTGCTCCAGATGGACTCGCAATCCGCCTACTCTGGAAGTCGAGGCGGTCAGTGATGAAACCGGGCCAGAGGTATTGACCAACGGGAGACGAGCCGGATCAGGCAGCGCACCCCACTGTCGATAGGCTATTCCTCCCCAGAGCACCAGAAGACCTATTGCAATGAGCGCTTTCCGTTTGGCATCCATCTATTGCTTGCCTTCCAATGCATGCTCAGCTGATTCTCCTCGAAGATAAGTCACGATCTTAATATTAAAAGTTAACTGCTTATCGCGTGGGCTAGAGGAACTAGCGAGCTCCATATCTTCAATAAACAGCAGCTCCTCAGCGGTTTCAAGATCATAGATGAACCGCCTCAAATCCTCATACCGCCCAGTCATGGAACCTTGAAGCACCCCTTTGCTGGTATTCGCCACCGCCGTCGACTCGGTCTTATAGGATAGCGCCGGCAAGGTCACATGATCGCGCTTGGCCTCTTCGGATATCCCTAAAGCCAGTGGAGCAAAGTCTCGCTCGACCGGCAGAACCGCCCATACCTGGCTCACATCCTTGCGCGCTTTTCTGGCTTCCCGATGTTGAACCAGCACTTGGCGCGCGGCCCCCCACTCTTTTTCAATCTGGGCCCGGCGATCGGCAACTCCCCGAACACCAACCGCATTCACCACCAGCAACCCGACCAACAATAATGCAGTCAGCCCAACCCACGGCAACAGTGGGGCATAGGGTTCGGATAACATGCGCTGCAACCGGTCGGTCACTTATGCGCCCTCCCGTCGATAGCGCACGGTTACATCGAACTCCACCAATCCGCTCGTCCCGACTCGATGCTGCGCTAACACCGGATCTTTGAATTTAGGATGGTCTTGCAACCCAACAGTAAATGACGTGAGATCTTCCAAGCTTGTCGCCGATCCAGTCAAATGAACGAGCGAGCCACCGGAATCCAGACGAACACTGGTGAGCGCCAAACGCGGCGGAATCGCTTGCTCTAAGCCCGCCAAAAACGCCGTCCACGAAAAGAGCCGCTTCTCAAGTAGTCGATTCGCCAATGCAACTTCCGCTGGCAACTGTTGCAGCGCCCGCTCGGACAGATCGATTCCTTCTTGAGCCGCCTCGACCATGAGCTGCTGGTCCTGCTGTCGCACCTGCTCCAACTCGGCGCTCATTTGCTGGACATCTTGGTACCCGAGAACCGTCTGGGCGATGCTCCACGCGATCGCCGCGCAAAGTCCCAGACAGCACGCCATGAGCCCAAGCTGAAGCGGCCGCAGATACCACCTAAATCGAGTGGCGAGAGAAACCTGAAAATATCGATGGAGCCCCATCATACGCGCAACGCGATCGACGACCCGGCTCATGCCATTTTGAAGGGTCATCATCATGACAACACTCCCGCTAGCGCCGCAAGGGAATTGACCCCTTGCCGAGGGTCTCCGCTCCCCCATCCACGCGATTCAATATCTTCCCACCCCAAAGACTCGACGGACAGCGCCAGATGCTCTTCGAGTTTTTCATGCAGCGGCGCCATATCGTCGGCGCAGAGCACCGCTCGCTTCACCGACACATCCGAATGACGCTGCTGACACATTTCCAGCGACGCCGCGCATTCCTCCGCAATTTTCTGCAAACCAGCGTTGGCGCCGCTCAGCGCCGCTGCCGTCAATAACTTGCAGCGGTAGAACACCAGCCGCCCCTGCTGAAACACCATGGCGGTCAAAGCTCGATCGACTAAGCTGACCCAGAGAAGATCGTCGTTTTTCCATGCAGGCCGCCCGGCCATCTTGTCCCAGAGATCGAAGAGACGCAGGCTCGTCAGCCCCACATCGCGAGGAACCAACCCGGCGCTTTCACAGACTGATTCATACTGGCGCAAGACTGATTGATGGACCGCCACAGCTAAGACCGACTGCGCTGCGCCAGTGGCGCGTGACGACCCGCTAAATACTTGCGAGAGCATCGTCGTGCCGGTGAGCGGGAACAGCTGTTCTTGGCCGAACCGCCAACGAATCAATGCCTCGCGCTCATCGGCACGAGCGGGCAGTTGGTCCACATGCAACACCACGGCGCGCACCGCCGCATCCGGCAGAAGCAACGTCACGGGACGAGGGTAATTGGCCATCACCCTGTGGCCCAGAATCCGAATATTATGAGGAGGATCGACCAAGGCCTGAATCTTCGCTTCCACAACAGTCCGCTGAACAAGATTCGGTTCGGCCGGCGAGGGCTTGACCGCTCCCTCAGGAAGCAGGGAAGTCACGCACCGATGCCCATGTCTACTACGCCAATTGGGCTGCGCCTCCGCCCAGGCCACTGACTCCACACCGATCTTGAGGCACTGTCGCGGGCGGCCGCTCATCCATCCCCACATCCCTCACCCCTCCTCACTGAAGGTCACGCGATTAACCTCACGCAGCGAGGTCTCTCCCTGCAAAACTTTCTTGATCGCGGATTGACGCAATGTAATCATCCCATCCGTCACGGCGCGATACCGGATTTCCGACAAGGGCCGATCCGCCAAAATCATCTCCTTAATCTCATCCGTCAGGTCCAGAAATTCCGTAATACACTTCCGTCCGCGATACCCGGTCCCCATGCAATTCGCGCAACCTTTCCCTTGATAGAAGGGGGTATCTTTATACTGTTCGTAGTCGAGGCCCGAATCTTCCAAGAGCAATTGATCGGCCGCAACCTGCACCCGGCATGAGGGACAGAGTATCCGCACCAGCCGTTGCGCCAAGACGCAATTCAGGGCCGCGAGAAAATTGTACGCGTCAATACCCATAGAGGCGAACCGGCCGATGACATCGAACACATTGTTCGCATGGACTGTCGTCAGCACCAAATGCCCCGTCAGCGCCGACTGAATCGCAATTTGCGCGGTCTCCGCGTCGCGAATTTCTCCGACCATAATTTTGTCCGGATCATGACGAAGGATGGATCGAAGTCCGCGCGCAAAAGTCAGTCCTTTTTTTTCATTGACCGGAATTTGCACAACGCCGGCCAGCTGATACTCAACGGGATCTTCGATGGTAATCAGCTTGTCTTCTGCCGTATTCATTTCCGTAATCGCGGCATATAACGTAGTCGTCTTTCCGCTTCCGGTTGGCCCGGTCACCAGCACCATCCCGTACGGTCGAACAATCGCCCGGCGGAACCGCTTCAAATCTTCGGGGTTAAACCCCAACCGCTCTAGTCGGAGAGCCGAGACTCCCGTGGTAATCGCCTCCCGGTCGAGAATACGGACCACGACAGATTCACCGAATACGCTGGGAAGAATAGACACACGAAAATCGACGGTCTTGCGATCCAGCCGCATGCGGAAACTACCGTCCTGCGGCACCCGCCGCTCCGCAATGTCTAATTCAGACATGACCTTCAGCCGAGACACCAACGGCGCATGCAGACGGAGATCCAACGGTTCCATGGCTGGGACGAGAATGCCGTCCACACGCAATTTGACGCTGGTGGCTCGATCCGAGGCTTCGATGTGAATATCGCTCGCACGGCGCTGCATCGCACTGAGCAAGATCGAATCCAACAGTTTGACCGCCGGGCTTTGATCTTCGGCCACATGATTGACGGTGAACACTTCTTCGCCGCGGTCGTCTTCTTTGACTAACACAGACCGATATTCCGCTTCCAATTCCCGCAACGCCTGGCTCGATCCTTCGCTTCGCTCAAGCGCGGACAGAATCGCGCTCCGTGAACTCACCACACGAGCCAGCGGCTTGCCGATCAACAATTCCAACTCATCGAATCCCAGTCCATTCTGCGGATCCGCAATGGCAATGGTCAGCACACCGGCCTGCTCTCCCATTGGCACAAATGGATGGCGCTGCATCAGCTTCACAGAAATCGACGCATAGAATTGCTGATCGACCCGATAATCGGCGAGCGGTTCGTAGGGAAGTCCGTATTGTTCGGCCAACGCCTTGGCAAGCTGCTCTTCCGAAAGCGTCCCCTCGTCCACGAGCGTTTGTCCAAGCGCCAGGGGCACTCCACTCAAGCGGCGAAGCGCCTGCTCAAGCGGCTCCCGAGCAAGGCCCTGACGCACCAAGACCTCCACCAATGTCGGACGAGCCACACTACGAGCCACGACACACCTCACTCTAAAAGACGCCGTTCATCGCTCCTTAAAAAACAATCTTCATGACGCCCTATCCAATCGTACCCGCCATCTGAAACACCGGCAAATACATGATGATGACGATGGCTCCAACGAGCACCCCCATCACCAGCAACAAGATCGGTTCAATCCAGGTGGTCAATTGCGATAACCGCGTATCGAGATCGGCTTCATAAAAATCCCCGACATCTCGCAGCATGCTTTCCAATGAACCGGTTTCCTCACCGACCGATACCATCTCAATGGCCAGTTTCGGCAAGATATGCGGACGCTCAAGCGCCGTCGCCAGTGTGGCCCCTTCGCGGACCTCGCTTTCCGCTTCACTCAGACCTGACCTCATCCAGCGATTGGACACCGCGCCGCGCGCGATGCGCAGCGCCTCCACCAGAGGCGTACCCCCGGCCAGAATAGTCCCCAAGGTTCTGGTCAGCTGCACCGTGTGATGCTTCACCATGATCGGCCCGATCAACGGGAGCGCGAGCAAGAGGCGATCCATCGTTAACCGCCCGACTGGAGTCGCATAGTACGCCCGCAAGCCCAGCACACTGATACCGGCCAGGATTAACACCGGAATGACCTGCGTTTCGCTGTGCTGCACGACATCCATCAGCAATTGCGTTGCCCATGGAAGCTGCTTCGCATTTTCTCCATAGACGGATACGAAGGTCGGCATCACATAGGTCAGCAAGAAGGCAATGACTCCCACTCCAATGAGCACTAAAAACAGCGGGTAGGACAGGGCCTTCGTCACCTTTTGACGCAACCCTATCATCAGCTTCAGATACCCGATGTATCGTTGCAGCACCTCGGGAAGATTGCCCGATTGCTCCCCCGCCTTGACGGTCGCGATATACAAATCGGGGAAATAGGCTGAATGCTTGGCTAAGGCGTCGGACGATGCCGTTCCTCCCCGAATATCCTGTCGTATATCCCGTAAGGCCTCTTGAAAGCCCGTGTGCTGAGCCCGCTCGATCAGCAACTCCCACACTCTCAATACCGGTAAACCCGACTTGACCAAAGCCAAAAACTCCTGATTGAAAATCAGAAATTCTCCCAAAGGGAGCTTTCCCCAGGATCGGCTCGCGGCCGCACGACTAGAGGCTCCCCCGCTTCGCTGACGGAGAGTGAACACCAAGAGCCCTTGAGACTCCAGCTTGCTGCGCACCGCGGCTTCCTCGACCCCTTCGATCTGCCCGTCAAGGGTTGAGCCGTCGGATCGAGCAACTCTGTAGGTGAAGATGGCCATGATCGGTACCTGAGCCCCCGAGAAACGGGGCCTACAATTACTCAGCCTTATCGAGTGGAGCGGCCCCGGATGCGACGTGACGAGGGAGTCGAATGGCTTGTCCGATGAGAATTCGAGTATTAGCCAATTCATTCACGGCCATGAGCTCCTGTACCGTGGTATGAAATCGCTGGGCAATACTCCACAATGTATCCCCTGGCTTTACCGAGAGACTGGCAGGATGGTTGGCGGGCACCAGCGAGCCCTCTCCGCTATTACTGCTCATGTTAGATGACAGCGCCTCAACCGGCGCCACCGCCGGACGCGACGCCTCAACGTCATGAGGAGATGAATCCATCGTGACGGGACGCACTGTAGATGGACGGGTATTGGCCGACGACAGGTTGGCTGGAGCAGCACCGGTGTCGCCGCCGCGCTCAAACTGTTTCCCCATCTTTGCCAGCTGCTTCTGGAGTTGTTTGAGCTGGCCCTGCAACGCTGCACCAGCCTGGGACACTCGTTGCCGCTCTGTCCGGGATGACGTCAGTTCCTCGCGCTGAAGATCGATAATATGCCGCGCCTCCGTCAGCCGTCGTTCCGCTTCCCGAATGCGGCCTTCCATTTGCGCGCGGGCAATTTGGGAATCCGCCAGCTCTTGCCGCCTGAACTCAAGCTCCGAGCGAAGTTCCGCAATCGTGCGCTGGGAATCGCGAAGCGAGGTCTTCAGTGTATCTACCGTCAACTGAAGATCGGATACCTCTTGCTCAACGATCGGTTCAAGCGGTCCACACCCAGCAAGGCCGACCCCCGCCAGCAAAAACCAGATAGACCACACACTCAGCCTTCTCTGGAATGTCCGGCGAGGGCTTCTAGGAAGCAGCTCATGAACAGAATCGATATGCATAGACAGCATCACCATTGATTGTAGGCGGTCCCAGTTGTTCCGACAAGATCAGACCCGGAATAGACATCGAAGATGCCACCCTCCGTAGGCTCAATGATCTCCTGCCATGTCGTTGAAGAATTCGTGAACGGATCCTTCGGGATTGCGCGCAAATACCCCGCTTCGACGAGGCCCGCCAAGCCAGGCGGATATTTCCCACGGTCGGCCCGATGATGATCCAAGAGTTCCCGCATCGTAAACAGATCCTGCCGCAAGACCGTTTCCCTCGCCTTGATCAACGAAGACTGATACGACGGCATTGCCAAGGTGGCGAGAATTCCAATAATCGAAACCACGATCATCAACTCAATCAGGGTAAACCCGCTTGCGTTGCGTGCGCCGTGCCTACCACTCTCGGTACTTCGTTCCATCCAATGCCACAGCCTCGCTTTGAGTCACCACATCATAGACATCTTCACCGCACCAGCTAGAGGGCTTCGGACTGTCTTTATAGCAACGCAGTATCCAATCGGCCTTCCCGGTAAGCGGATCCACAGGCATCCCTCGCAAGTACCGCCGCAGGGTCGTCCCGCGAACCACCGCTTCCTCACCCGTCAGCGTGACCCCGAGAAGCGCGTCCAGAGTCTTGGGGTACCCATAGATGCTGGTGATATCTTTACAGGCCAACCTGTTCTTCAAACAGACAGGCCCGATCAGCACATCGCCATCTCGATTCCACTCCAACTTGAAGGTATCGATCGCCGCTCGGATTGTCCGCAATTGCTGGCGCAATTCGATTTCCTGCCGCCGTTGCGTCGTGACCTTGCTCAACGGCATCGCAATCGACGCAAGGATCACAACGATCGTCATGGTGACAAGAAGTTCGAGAAGCGTGACTCCCGACTCTTTCACCGCACCCTCACAACCCCTGTCCCCACTTCGCCCGCTTGCGCCACACCATCTCGATCGGCCGCAGCAAGCTCGACCCTCACCGGAGAAACACCGACAGCGGCCGCCGCAAACGTCACGGTCACCGAGCGAGGCGCGCGGCTATCCGCTTTAGATAAACGAAACGTTACCTTTCCTGAGTCCTCACTCCCACCATCGTTTTCAGAAGCCGCCGCATCGAGCAGTTCCGCGTCGCTGAGGCGCTTGAAGTGCAACACCTGCGGATCGTACTCGAGCTGAAACACCCCATCAGCCGAGGCCTGAAGACGTCCATCTATAATCGACAGCTTAATTTCCTTTCCGACTTGGACCGCCGTATCGCCAGGCTGGATGGACAGTATCGGACCACTGACAGCAGCCTTCAGCAACGCAGCAGCTGACGCTTTATCGCCCTTAGCCCTCATCTCAGCGGAAGAACGCGATCCCAGTCCAGTCTGACTGCCGGCAAGATGAGCGAGCGTCTTTTTGGGGGCACTCGAGAACAGTGGCACGGTCGCATAACTCGTCTCCGTTCCGGACCAGAATGCCTGGTTGGCCGCTCCTGGAGCCAACGGGGACTGCATGATGCGAGGCGTAATCGTTAAGATGACTTCCGTCGTCACACGCTCCGTTTTAAATGAACTGAGCCAGTTCCCGATAAGAGGAAGATCCCCGATCCACGGCATTGTCACACGAGTCCGGCGATCTTCTTCTTGGATAAGTCCACCAAGAACAATCGTTTCGCCGTCGCGCATGTTAAGGGTCGTTTCGGCCGACCGATTGCCGAAACGGAATTGCTGGATCGGCGGAGAGGCCTGCAAGGTCACCTGGTCGCCGATGCGAATCACTTCCACTTTCATCTTCAAGGAGAGTTCGTTACCCAATCGAATGGACGGCTCTACTGTAAGCTTGACTCCGGTATCTCGAAACTCAATCGATGTGACGGTTGAAGTCGTCGGCACAGCCCCAGTTGCCGCCTGGCCAGGCAATACATTAGTCGTCGACAAGAGGATCGGCTGTTTATCTCCAATGTTGATCTCGGCCTTTTTATTGTTCACGACCCGCACTTTTGGTGCAGCCAGCGTCTTGGCGTCGGATTCTTGCTTGAAGAAATCGAGCAAGACGCTTGTGGGAAGACGAAACAGATAACTATCCGGCCCAAGACTCGTCAGTTGGCGATAGGTCATCTGGATAGGATCTGCGGCCAGGGTTCCGGTAAATCCAGGTGGAATAAGTCCGGCGCCGGCTTGTTTGGGATAATTCAATCCGTACGTCTGATTCTTGGTGCGATTGACCTCCAGCACTTCGAGATCGAACAGCACTTCCGGTTCTTGCCGGTCGTTGGAAAGAATGATCCGCTCCGCTAAATCCAGCTTCTCCGGCTGATCGCGGATGACGATGGCATTGAGCTGTTCATTCGCATGCATCCGCTTGGAGTCCAGCATGCTTTTGAGCAGCACCAGCATATCCTTAGCCTTAGCCGTCGAAAGATAAAATGTCCGGATCATCAGATCCTGATACTGCTCCTGCTTCTGCTTGGTATTCGGGCTGATGATAAGAACCCCGGACGAGACCTGCCTTGAAAAGAGGCTATTACTGTTCAAGATCAAATTCAGCGCATCTTCAAATGGCGTATCCTGGACCCCGATGGAAATCGGATCGTTCCGAACATCTTTGTCGAAAATCAGCGTGAACCCGCCAACCTTCGCCACTCCCTCCAAGACCTCTTTGATTCCTGCGTTCTTGAATCGCATCGTCACCGGCTGCTTCAGGCGGTCGCCGCGCATGGCCGCTTGCTGCTCTTCCGTTAATCGGCTGATGCTTTCAAGGGGATCTTTAAAAGTAGGATCAAGCTCCGCAGCCCTGGTGTAGCCCCCCATCGCCTCCTCTGTTCGGCCAAGCTGGGCCAGCCGTTCGGCTTCGCGGAAATGCGAGCGAGCCTCTTTCAATCGGGTTGCCTCTGCCAGGCTGGCCTGATGAGCAAGGTTGGCAGGCTCAATCGTCAGCGCCCGCTTGAACTGTTCAATCGCCAAATCCATTTGTCGTTCTTTAAGGAATGCCTCCCCGCGATCATGATAGAGGCCCGCAGCCCGTTCTCGCGCCAGCGCGTATTTACTGGTGAGACCAGAGTCAAATGGATCATTCTTCAAGGCTTCTTTGTAGGCGAGGCTGGCTTCCTCCCAATTCCCGGCTGCCAGGTGCTGATCGCCGCGCTTCGCATCCTGGGAAGCGAGACAACCAGAGAAAAGCATAAGAGACAGAACCGACAAAGCGACTTGTCCTGAGCGCGCGGAAAGTTTATGCACCCGAATCGGCAGACTCCACATCACGGCGCCAGCAGCCTTTCTTTAGACCATCAGAAGAACAGCCCGGAAGGATGAAAGCTCAATACCAGGAACACTAATGTAATTGTACTATATATTGAGAAGCTCGGAAAAATCTTGTCAATGGGCAGTATCTTGAGGAACATCATGAAGGCTTGAACCTATAGGCCCGTCCCCACTTGATTGAATTGAGAGGGACGAAGCCAACTAAATACTGCACAGTCCCCCACCAAACTAGAGCCGCCAATATTTTATAGAGGAAGGGACTTTTGAAGGGTCAAAAACACTTTTCACATCGATCAAAACTCCACTCTTCTGGTCACGCAAGGGCTTTAACAGCTCACTGACTCCGACCTCAAGGAAGCTCCGATGAGCTACAGCCACGATCACACCGTCAACATCCTTGATCTGTTTCAAATCAACCAATTCGATCCCGTACTCATGCACAGCTTCTTCCGGTTCAGCAATCGGGTCGTGTACCACCACTTGCACACCATACTCGAGAAGCTCGTTGATAATATCCGGCACCTTACTATTGCGAAGGTCGGGCACATTCTCTTTGAAGGTCAATCCGAGTACCGCAATCTTAAGTTCATTAACAGGCCGTGGAAGCTGACACAGGAGTTTCATCGTCTGTTCAGCGACGAACTTTCCCATACCATTGTTGATCCGGCGGCCTGAAAGAATCACCTGGGGGTGGTACCCCACCGACTCAGCTTTCGCCGTCAGGTAATACGGATCAACCCCGATGCAATGGCCACCAACGAGACCAGGTGAAAATCTCAGGAAGTTCCACTTCGTACCTGCGGCATCTAAAACAGACTTCGTGTCGATTCCCAAGCGGTGGAAAATCAGCGCCAACTCATTCATCAACGCGATATTGAGATCGCGCTGCGTATTTTCGATCACCTTGGCCGCTTCAGCCACCTTGATACTCGACGCACGGTGGATACCAGCTTTCACCACCAACTCATAGGTCTTCGCAACAATTTCCAGGGATTCAGCGTCTTGCGCTGAAACAACCTTGATAATTCTTTCAAGCGTATGTTCCTTGTCCCCAGGATTGATACGCTCCGGAGAATATCCGATCTTGAAATCAACCCCGGCCTTCATCCCTGATACTTTTTCAAGGATGGGCAAACACACTTCTTCCGTAGCCCCGGGATAGACCGTCGACTCATAAACAACAATGGTGCCCGGAGCTAAATTCGCACCGATCAATTCAGAGGACTTCTGCAAGGCTGTAAAATCAGGCTGCAGCGCTTCGTTAATAGGCGTCGGGACCGCGACAATAATGAAATCAGCCGCCTTGAGTTCCTTCGGCTCCCACGTATACTGCACCTGTGAAGCCTTGAGATCAGCAGTTGATACTTCACCCGTTCGATCAACCCCTCGACGTAGCTCCTCAATTTTGGCTTTATTGATATCGAAACCAACCACCGGGCCTTGCTTGCCAAATGCCACAGCGATAGGAAGACCTACATAACCCAGCCCTACGACAGCAATTGACCGAATCCGTTCTTTACCCATACATCCTCCCAAAATCTACTCAAGCACCATGGCAGAAGCCCTAGAATCAGTCAAGAAAGTACGCGGTTCTGCATTAATTTTTAGCGATGGCTTCGCTCCAAAAATTCTTAGCTAGGCGCAGACAAGAGTCGCAAAGATTGACTGGACTATGTGGATTAGGAGAAATTCACCTTCATGAGAAACGGCAGATTCAAATGCCTTTAATGGGCTGCTGCCGGTTTCAAAGACATCGAGTTAGGTGTATTAATACTCGGATTGAGGCAGCCTGTACACCAGTGAGCCGCTCCGGCAACTGCTAGGACAACGCTGCGATGGAAAGCTTCCTCTCCTCGCTGAAGACCGCGCGGACGCGGTACCGCACGCAAGCCCAAGCGAAAGCCGACGTGTTCGATTACATTGAGCGCTTTTACAATCCCTGGCGGCGGCACTCCACGTTGAGGTATCTCAGTCCGATGGAGCTCGAACGGCAGGCCGAATTAGCGTAGGGTAGGTCAATCAAACCGGTAGCAGCCCAGAATACTCACGCCCAGCACGACGCGTCGTTTGGCCATCCACCGCTCAATCGGTTCAAGTGCTTCTGCTGCCATCTTGCCACCTCCTCGGTTCATGCCAAGACCATGTCTTGACGATGGTCTCAATTTCAAAGGGAGCAGGATACGCGTAACAAAGATTAGCAATGACCTAAGAGACTCTACCTGTTCTCTCCTTCCTACAATTCTGCTCATCCGTGTGCACGTTTGTAATTGCAGCCTCCTAGGATAACAACAATTTAACTGATTGGAAAGCCAGCAAAGACATGCTGGTCATTGCACTACACCTTTAGCAACCCAGCAGGGCACTGATCTTGCTTTTTTAAAATCCGTGGCCAGTCATCTGCCATGAGGTAGATGCCAGCACGCAGGGCGGTCAAGCAACACGGAGGCCCTTAACCATGTATTTTTTAATGATTATTTTGAGCGTCAAGACTTCGCAACGGATACTACTAGGCATGGCTCTGACCAGCTTGATCTCACTGGGTATTCAAATGCCAGCAATCATCAGCGCAGCTGAGACGACTCGAGAGAACTCGTCATTGCAGACCGATACATCTCCAACTAAAACTCTCTCGCCTACCACAAAATCTTCATCGTCAGCGGCGCGGAAATCACATCGTCTAGTCCGTCGACCATCCCCCTCAGGCAGCAGCCAGACCGAGACAATCAGTGCGGCACCCATGAATCAAGCCCCACTGACACCTACTGTCAATACAGCCACTGCAAAGATAATGGCCTCAGAGCCAGGGACAACCTCTAGCAAAGAGGTTGTCCCAGACAAGCAGTCTCCTGCGGTGAGCTTTGCAGCGCCACTGACCCTCATACCGACTGCGCCGGTAACCGCCGCCGCAGTTCCCTCCGCACTGATGGGAAGCGCACAGCCATCAACGCGAGTTGCCGCAGCAGCTCCATCCCGAGCACGTGGACCAAACCCGCCAGGCCGAATGCAGCGCCTTCTATCTGAACTGCCAGGGACAGCACAAATCGTGACCTATCAAGAGGAAGACCCTGACCCAACCGTGGGGCTTCCCACGCTCACCCGTAATCCAAGCGTCTTATCATTTTCTGCGGTTCAGAATGGGCCTAGTCCGGCGGCTCAGGCTCTCACCATAGCCAACACAGGGCCAGGGACGTTAACATGGACAGCATCCTCTACTAACCCTTGGCTGATATTAAATAATGCTTCCTCAGCCTCAGGCACTAACCTCGGCTCGATAAGCGTACGAGTAAATCCCGCTGGTCTTTCAGTTGGAACACATAGCGGCCTGATTACTATCGTCGGGGCTAGCGCAGCCAACTCGCCGCAGGTGGTCGCAGTAAGCTTTGACGTCACCGCAGCTCCCACTCCCACCATCGGCCTAAGCGCAACAACCTTATCGTTCTCGGCCGTTCAGGGAAGTAGCAACCCGACAAACAAAACAATCTCTGTTTCTAACTCTGGAAGCGGCACATTAAACTGGACGGCAACTGAAAGCTCAAACTGGCTCAGCCTGAGCCCTGCTTCGGGAACCGGAGCCGGAACGATATCGGTTGCGGTCAATACAACTGGTTTATCCGTTGGGACAGTCACCGCTCCCATCACGATTGCCGCTTCCGGGGCTACAAACACACCTCAAACTGTGACCGTTTCGCTTACGATCACAGCAGCTCCTGCTCCTCCGGCAATAGGGGCAACCCCTGGAAGCTTGACCTTTACAGCGCAACAGGGAGGCGGAAATCCAACGCCTCAGTCAGTGACCATCAGAAACACCGGCAGTGGCACGTTAACATGGACTGTTAGCAATAGCGCGGCATGGCTATCGCACTCCCCGACATCTGGGACCGGAGGCGGCGTAGTGACGATTAGCCCCATCACCACAGGCCTCACTGCAGGCACCTACAACGGCATCGTCACTCTCTACGCTACGGGATCCGCAACAGTCACCGTGCCAATCACCCTCACAATAACCGCACCAGCAGTCCAACCAACTATCGGCATGAGCCCCACAAGCCTTACATTTAATGCCACTGCAGACGGGAGCAATCCCTCAACGCAGAATGTCGTTATAACCAATACCGGCACAGGAACGCTAACATGGACTGTTACCGATAACGCCAGCTGGCTAACAGCAACCCAATCAGGCAACTCGGTGGTGGCAAGCGTTAATATTGCAGGACTGGCAGTAGGAAGCTATAGTGGCGTCATTACAGTAAGCTCATCAGGTGCTACAAATACTCCACGAACAGTACCAGTGACACTGACCATCGCGGCGGCGTCACAACCGACAACAGGATCGGTGACACTATCCTGGAACGCCAATGGCGAGTCAGATCTCGCGGGGTATAAGGTATATCGCGCAACCGCCTCGGGAGGATATGGAGCGCCCGTTGCAACTCTTACAGCGGGAACAACTCAATACGTATCAAGCGGTCTGACAAAAGGATTCACATACTTCTTCGTGATCACGGCCTATGACCAGGCAGGAAATGAAAGCCCCTACTCAAGTGAAAAAAGTAAAAGCGTCTATTAATTAATAATAACCGTTCTGAGAACCCAGGTTAGATGTGGCAGAGTCTTCCATGTCTCTGGCAATGCTCGGACAAGCTCTGCAAGAAAAGGGAAACCGCATGCGCCTGGAAAGTGTTCGTAACAAAGGAGTTGTAGCTATTGTAAAAGCCACCTGCATAGCCCTCAGTTGTATAGCGTTTTTATCCCCGTGGGCAAATGCCGCTGTATTTTGGGAAGATGAACTAGAGCCAGGGAATACGGGATATCCTCTCGTTGGAGGAATGTCCTACGCAACCAGCCCTGTTTATTCGGGAACACACTCTTTGAAAGAGCACTTCATAGGAAACCATAGTCAAAGCGGCACGTATATAGAGCGCTACTTTGGAACCTCGACGGAAGATCTTTGGTCTCGCTACTACATTTACCTGGACAATTTTATCCCCGATGCCCAAGTCGGAACAAAGATGATGCTGCAGGGAGAAGCCTGTTGCTACCCAAGCTTTTGGTGGATTATGCCTTTCGGTCAAACTACTCTCACAGTCGCAGTACAAGGTATTAACGGAGGGACAGAGACTCTCAATATCTCTGGCGCTAACATTCCCCAAAATCGATGGGCCTGCATTGAAACACACATAAGAATGAGCGGTCCTGGAGTCCGAAACGGAATCATTGAGGCATGGATCGATGGCAATCAAGTGATTGCGCGATATGATCTCCCTATGCGGGACGCAACGGCCAATGGGAAAAACAGCCCTACTGCAAAATTCACCTTTAATCAGCTTTATGTGCAATACGGACAGGGCGATCTGTACTATGACAAGCTGGCGGTCGGCAATCAGCGAATCGGATGTTCCGGAGCCCCGCCACAAAGCGAAGCCCCTTCGCAACCAACACCACCGGCTCCAGCAGTACCGGAACCAACACCACCACCTCAAACAAAACCGGAACCAACACCACAGCCAAGCCTGATGCCACCACCAACACCAAGCGGGCTATTTATCAGATAGGGTTCAGTAAGGAAGCTTTTCACTGAAGAGGCCACGTTTTTCTCACGGCAGAAACCACCAGTATGAGGTCACAAATATGAGAAAATGGCATGCCCATTCAAAAAATACGGTCAGACTACTCCTAACATCATTGGTAGTTATTCTGGCAAACGCCATTCTGCCAGTAGTCGCCCATGCCACGATCGATTGGGATGAAGGGTTTGAGTATGCTTCAAACGCGACGATGGATACCGTATGGTCGTCATCGTGCCCCGGCAATGATGGGGTTATTCGCCCCACAGGGACGCGCCCACGGACAGGCAGCAAGTCACTGGAGCTGACCTTTCGAGGCCACCAGGGCATCACCCCAGGCTACCAAAGTTGCTACAAAGACCGTCTGCTCGCCGCACCGACCACGGGCACGCTCTATACGCGATTCTGGATGTACATGGACAATTTCACGGTCGATGAAACCACAAGCAAGATCACCCTCCACCCCTCGTATAACGGCGACGCCTTCACAACGATGTGGTGGGTCATGATGTTCGGAAGTCCGAACTTCTCGGTGTCTATCCAGAAAAATTGGACCCCGCCGGGCACGAGCGATTCGGTCGAGAATATTTATGGACCCAATATCCCGCAAAATCAGTGGGTGTGTTTGGAGACTCGCCTGACCTATGCCACGCCAGGGCAGCAAAACGGGGTGGTGCAAGCGTGGATCAATGGTACGCAGGTAACCAATCGGACGAACGTGTGGATGGACCGCGCCGGTCAGCAGAGCGTATTCCGTGGCGTCCGCACCTACACCCAAGATGGAGTCGGGACGATCTTCTATGATGACTATGCGGTGAGCCGGGACGCGCGAATTGGGTGTGGCGGTACAACCACACCGACCGACACTACTCCACCAGCCACTCCATCTGGATTTACGGCAAGATAGTCCCCAGAAGCTCGCGTAAGCACCCCTGTCAACGAGACAGTGTTAGCGGAGAACTTCCGATTTCCAGTTGGGCCCGATGCATGGCGGGGGGGGGGCAGGCCCGCCAACGCATCATGGGGCCGTTCTTCGTTGTCACGCTGCAACTATTCCGCACTGATCTCACGCACCTGCTCCAACGACTCAAATACATAGGCATTCAGCACGTCGGTTCGATACGTTCGGTTATAGCGCTCGATCAAGGCATTCTGATCTGGCTTGCCTGGTTGGATATGCCACAACTGAGCCCGTTCTTCACACCAGCGGCTGAACTGCTCAGCGATGAATTTCGGGCCATTGTCGAGCCGAATCGCCTGGGGCTGCCCGCGCCAGCTGACCACTTGCTCCAGCACACGGATGACCCGCTCGGCTGAGAGCGACGTATCGATCTCGATGGCCAAGCCTTCGCGAACCCCTTCGTCCAGACTATTCAGAGTCCGGAATCGTCGTCCGCCGTACAGTGTATCGCTCATGAAATCTACCGCCCACACCACATTAGGTGAGGCACCACTACGAGCGGCTGACGCAGGCGAAGCGGGAGCCGCTTCTTGGTTCGCCGCGGCAAGTTGAGCCGCAGCTGGCAGTACACGCGCCACAACCGTTTCGGATTCCAGGGATGCCCATCTAACCGGAGTCGGTCCGCACATTTCCAGAAGCCCCAGCGACTCTTGGCTGCGACCAGGGTTGTGAGCGCCGCAATGACTGGGGCGTCGCGCCGTGCCCAATCGATCCGTGGTCGATAGTACGTTCGCCCAAGTCCAACTGCGCGACAGGCCCGCTGAATCGGGAGACCATTCACCGTGACTAGATAGGTGGCGACCTCCCGCCGCTCAGCAGGCCTTAGAGCTTTTTTGCGATGACATCTTTCAGCGCGGCGTTCTCCAGCGACAAGTCCGCATATAGCCGCTTCAGGCGGCCGTTCTCGTGTTCCAACTCCTTGAGTCGCTTCACATCCGACGCCTCTAGCCCGCCGTATTTGGCTTTCCACTTATAGTACGTCGCGGAGCTAATCCCGTAGTGCCGCCAGATCTCATTGACCGGCCGGCCGGCATCGGCTTCTTTCAGGATCGACACGATTTGGATCTCGGTGAACGTCGATTGACGCATGGAAACCTCCTGGCTAGGGGGACTATTTTGCCAGAAAGTTCTCCTGATGGCTGTCTACAGTTGCGGGGAGCTTACGGGACGATTGTGCCAGAACGTTCTCCGTTTGCCTGCCTCAATTTACGGGGAGCTTACGCCTGAACCTCGCCCATGCACAAGCTGTCATTGAATCATGGCGACGCGAATATAACGAGGATCGACCGAAAAAATGATTGGGCGGACTGACGCCCGCCGCCTATGCGAGGCAATTGGCCAGCAAACCAGTTACAGTAGCACATGGACTCTAATCGTAGCTGCTACTCAAGACGGGGGATGTCGGTGCTTGATGAAGGCGTTCTCATCAAACTTGCCTGATCGGGTGTACCACAACCGAATCTCGCGCTCGGAAGCTATCGTCGAACCGAATCGCCTGAGACTACATCCACCAGCATGACGACGCATAATCTGTCTTCGACGCACTCAACACCGCTTTGACCGCCAGGGTGCTGTCATTCCCTGGGAATGAGTTATTCTCTAATCAAAATCGTATTCTCGCCAATCTGTGAACGGATCCATCTAAGACCCCTAGTTGCATTTGAGAGTGCCTCGCTACAACCAGGCAATATCCAATCATGGAGCTCAATAATAATCACCCCTACCCGATCAATCCATTGCGCACACTCTCTACTAAAAAGCTCCTTTTCAGCACCCTCAATATCAAGCTTCAAGATATCCACGCGGTCGGCGCCGGCCAACTTCATAATACTAGGTATACTTAACGCCTGTATCCTAGAGGATGCGTCCCCGGCGGCTTGTTGAACCCTAAATGCCCACTTTTCATCACTCGGGTTCCCTATTTCCACATGGGTATCAGAGCTCCAAATTGCAGCCTTCATCGTGGTAATGTTATTGAATCGCTTCCCGTTCTGTTGGAGAACCTCATAGTTTGAACCCTCTGGTTCAAAAGCCCATATTGCTGCCTGTGGGAATTTCTGCGCAAAGAACATGCTTGCGCAGCCAACATTGGCTCCACCATCAATAATAAATTTAGGACTCATTTCACCAGTAGGAAGATCGTACTCCCGACCAATAAATACTTGTTCAAATGCGGCAATATCTGTAGTGTGTCGGCGTAAAAAGATACTGTCCCTGCTGCCCGGTAATGGGATCAAAACAAGCCCATGCCCACAGACTGCCCTCGCAAGAGTATATACCCCTTTCCTCATGCCATAGGCAGCACCATACCGGCGGAAACGGCTCCGCATCCCCTTCAATCTTTCACCCATACTCATACCGTGCCCTCTTTCACCGATGCCTTCAACAAATTTCCGCATGCATTCGCAATATCCAAAAGCATTCGATCCTCTCCTGCGCATCGCTCAGCATATTTGCGGCCAGCGTCAGCAACTTGGTTTCTGAAAGCCTTGTCCTCCCAGACTTTACCAATAGCTCGAGCCAACGCGCCAGGATCTTCAGGAGGCACGATGACGGCTTCCTTGTCTAAGAGGCCACGAGTTTGCGGTCCTTCTGAAATGATGACGCACCGACGAAGAGCCATCGCAAGCAAATACAAACTCAGGCCGGGAGCATAAATACTATTCGCGAACGCGGGAATCACGACGATCTTTGCTCTCCGGATATAGTCAATCCATGTATCGTTATTCCCATCATGTCGCTCTGGACGCACATTCGACGGCAACCCGCTGAGATCGACGGGTGTTCCATGCATGGCCATAAATGACGGATCCTGTTGGTACAACAACAAGCCCGGACATGACACCTGTGCCATCGCACGCTTGAAGGTCTCAAGATCCCGAAGGCTTCTGCCGCCACAGAACACATATTCCCCCTCATCTCCCATGGCTTTTTCATGAGAAATGATTTCCCAGGAGTTGACCTTGAAGGGAACAAATACAGCTTTAGCATCAGTAATTCCAAACCAGCGAGCATACCCCGACAAATCAGTAAAGAATAGGATATGCAAATCCACTTTTTTGAGGAGAACGCGTTTGAGCACCGTCGCAATCCGCTGCTTCCACCCAACCGGCTCGTTCAAATGAACATCAAGCGACACCAGCCGCCACTGATGAAACGGCCATAGCCACCGCATTAAGCAGAGACCAAACAAGCCTCGTGTACTGCTATTCATTAGGACAAGATCAAATCCGCTCGCCCGGAAAAACAATCGCATACCGTTTGTGAATGTATCGTCCTCGTGGATGTACTCGGCCTGGATACTGTACTGATCCGTGCTGATACCATCAAAACGGGGGAGGCCTGAAAGAACACGTACGGTTTGTCGCGTCATAGGGAACTCCTTACTTCACTGCTCACGAGCGCTGCCTATATACCGAGATTCCCACAGCATGAACGAAAAGAGGGTCCATATCTGCGTTTCATGATTCCGCTGCCCACGAGAGTGCTCATCAAGCATCCGCATAATCGCCTGTTCGTCAAACATACCCAGCTTCCGCAGGCGCGGTGCCGCTAGCTGGCTATAGACAAGATCCCGCAACGGGCCGCGTAGCCACGACCCAAGCGGAATTGAGAAGCCCTGTTTTCGACGATGCAAAATAGTATCAGGAAGAATCCCCTCCATGGACTTGATCAAGACATGCTTCTTCTCCCACCCCTTCAGCTTCAACTGGGAGGGAATCGTGGCGGCAAATTCCACCAACTTGTGATCCAGAAATGGAACCCTGACTTCCAATGAGTGCCACATGCTGAGTCGATCTGCCTTCCGCAATTCATCATCGGGCAGATAGGTCTCCATGTCCGCAAGTAAAATCCATTCAAGTGGATCCCGGCATTGCTCGACCTTATGCATTGCAAGCTCTGTAGCCGTTACATTGGATTTTCTCAGCTCACTCAAGAAATCTTGACTGAAAAGACCCGCCTTGTCCGACTCCGTAAACGCCGAGAGATACTGTTGGTACCGTTGGGGGAAAGGCAGAGCCGCGCCATCGACAAATCGCTTCATCCGATCAATCCAGAGCCCTGCTATATCCCACTGCGGCAACAAGTGAATTAAGGCGCGGAGACTATGCCTAACCATTCCAGGCAATCGTTGATAAGAATTCGCCGCAAGAGCACCGCGGTATCGCTCGTATCCAGCAAATAGCTCATCCCCTCCGATCCCAGACATCGCAACTGTTACCCACTGCCTGGCGGCCTGACACACAAGATAGTTGGGGATCATCGACGAGTCCGCAAACGGCTCATCAAACGCCTCAAGCATCAACGGGAGAATCGACTCCACTTGCGCCAGAGGATTGTCATAGACACACTCTGAATGGTCCGTCTTGAACAGCTCGGCAACCGTTCTCGCATAGGGGCGCTCATCGGCCCCCGGCTGCCCTTCTCCGAACCCCACCGTAAAGGTCTTCACATTTCCAGGGCAGATCTTGGCCATCAATGCCACAATGGCGCTGGAATCGATGCCACCGCTTAAAAATGAGCCGAGCGGCACCTCGCTCACTAAATGCAATCGCACCGCTTCTTCGAGATGGTGCAACAGGCCTTCGCGATAATAGTCGACTGATTTATTCTGATCTGTGGAGAATTTAAGCTGCCAGTATCGCCGAGTTGTCAGTTCCCCATTCCTCCACACCGCGGTGTGCCCGGGCGGCAACTCCGCAATCCCCCTATAAATCGTTCGCGGTCCCGGCACATACTTGAAGGTGAAGAAATCCGAGACCGACTGCAGATCCATCTGCCGTTCGTAGCGATCGACTGCGAGCAGGCACTTCAGCTCAGACCCGAAATAGAGGTCTCGCCCGTCTTGCCAATAATACAGCGGCTTGATCCCGAAACGATCTCTGGCGAGCAAGAGCTTTTTCTGGCGCAAATCCCACAGAGCGATCGCAAACATCCCACGCAAATGCGTGACATAATCTTCACCGAAGTCTTCATACAGATGGACAATGCATTCCGTATCCGAGTGACTGGTCAGGATATGCCCACGTTTTAAGAGGCCCTCGCGGAGTTCTTTGTAATTATAAATCTCTCCGTTGAAGACAACCGCTACGGTGCGGTCCTCATTAAAGACCGGTTGTCGTCCGCTATTGACATCGATGATCGCCAGGCGGCGCATGCCCAGTCCGACCTGTTCACTGAAGAAGAATCCGTCGTCGTCAGGACCACGCCGACGGATCAACCCGCACATCCGACGGACCAATTGCTGATCGATCCGTCCAGCCTCTGCATGAACACTGCCGACGATGCCACACATGCGCAACTCCTCAGCGATTGACGCGCTGGGAAGAATCAGCGGCGCGGGCGCTTCGCCCCCACGATCGCCGACCATACCCTAACATTCCCAACACCTCGATGGCCAAACGCCACGGCAAAAACACCGGAACCAGCGCCAACCCCGCCAGCGCTTTTCCCGGCGATTCTGTTGAAAATACTCCCAGCAAAAAATAGCCCGTGATGGCAGCAAGAAGCCCCGCAGCCCAGTAGAAGGAAAAGCCCCAGACCGGATCGCCCACAGTGGCAACGCTTGCCACCAGACACAGTAACGCGAGCGACGCCTGGCTTGAATAATTCGGAGCGACCAGCGTCACAGCGGAATCGAGCAACGAAAATGATTTTGCAGCGATCCCCTGCGTAATCAACGACCAAATCTTGCCGCCCATAACGGCATACCGACCGCTGGCCCACCGCAAGCGTTGATGGGACGCTTGCTTGAAAGACTGCGATTCTTTCGCAAAGGTCCTCGCCATCGGATTAAAGTAGATCTTGTCCCCACCCAGCAAAAGCTCAACGGAAAACTCCCAGTCTTCTCCGACTGAAAACGCCGTCCACCCACGCCGTTCAAGCACTCCAGCGCTCAAGCACATCCCCGTGCCGGTCAGCATCCCCTGAAGACCAAGGACCGTCTTCCCTGCATAATAGCGGCCATTTCGCAGCACACCCGTTACCGCAATAATTCTGGTAAATGGGCTGGCCCAGGGATTAGAAATGTAGTTATACCCCTGCTGCACCTGTCGGCCAGCCTGAAGTTCCGCGTTAAACGCCACGAGAAGGTCTCGATCCGCAAGGGTATCGGCATCGACAATGACCACCGCGTCAAATGCAATCCGAGCGCTCCGCGCTTGCTGGATACCCCAGGCCAGCGCTGCTCCTTTTCCAGGCTGCCCATCGGATCGCTCAAAACACTCCGCTCTCCACCGTTTGGCAACAGCGGCGGTCTCGTCGGAACAGCGATCGGCCACAACCAGTATTTGATAGTGTGAGTCTGGATAATTCAGCGTACGCAGGCTTTCCAGCGTACTCGCGATTCCCACCTCTTCGTTGTGAGCAGGAATCAATATGAGAAATCGCGCCTGGCTGCTTCCAGATTGACATGCGGAAGGACGATAGAAAAAAGAGCTCACAGCCAGGAACCATTGATACAGCACCAGCAGCGTGAGAGGGAGCAATACCAGCAGAACCAATATTCCAATGATGGTTGCCATGAACTATATTGTTACCGAAACTGAGAGTCGGAGAGCCTGTTCGTCTCGTCGTCCATCCGCTTTGCCAGTAGTGCGATCGCTGAGGTGTCATAGGGCAACACGCTGAACACTTTAGCCACATTCATCGCGGGCTTGCCTGGACGAAGGAGCTTTTGTAACACGGTCGCCATCCATGAGAGCGGCACCAGCACAAAAGTTGGAAGCCAGATGACCGTGAGGTCCGGGTTCCCGCGTCGAAGATGATCCAACAACTCGCGTTTGGTCGGCGAGACAGGGTCGAGCAGATTCAACGGACCTGGCACACTCTCCCACATATCGGTCATCCAGGCCAAGAATCGGCCTGAAAATCCCACATCCACAACACCCAGTCTATCGCGCGGAGAGCCAACCGCCACAAAGAAATTTCCCAGCCGCTTGCCGAGACGGCCCGGGGGATCGAAATCCCGATAGTCCACTAACGCACCGGGACGAATCACCTTGACCGACAGTCCAAGCTCCTCGCCCAATTCGACGGCACGCCGTTCCGATTCAAGCTTGCCCCATACATAAGGCCCCGACCCCTTGCTGTTCGACTCCAACGGGTGATGGTCGCCGATCGGTCCCCCCTGAGCTTGAGCCAACACCGCCAGACTGCTCACATGGATAAACTGCGCGATGCCAGCGGTCGCCGCTCCCCTAACCATATGAGAGGTCGCATCGAGCGAATTTCGCTGATGCTCCGGCCACCCGCCGGCAGTCTCCGCCGCTGCATGAATAACCGTATCGACGCCTTTGAACAAATGCGCGCCGGCGCCTGCCGCCACATCCGCTACGACATACTCAGCCCCCGCAATTCGCTCCCATGGCGAAGGCTCACGGCGCGCCACAACACGAACCGGACGACCGCGACTCAGCAAGGCACGAACAATCTCCTTCCCCAGAAATCCGGTTCCGCCTGTCACCAGCACACCGCGGCTATCGACAGGCCTTGGAGCGGCCAACGCCAGTGCCTTTGCTTCTCCTCCCTTGAGCGCCTCTGCCACCCGCTCACAAATGCGGACGGTTTCAAGCAGACTTTCAGGAGAAAGCGGGGAAGGGGTGTTTGTCCGTATAGACTCGTAGAACACCGTGAAAAGTTCAGTAAGCCCTGGATAGCTGCGCTGGCTTTTGAGAAACCGCCGTGCCATGGCCGACGTCGTCCCAGTCAACAGTTGCCAGGCTTGTCGATAGGGAGCCAAGAGCTTGTCGATGCCCGATGAGCCTGGACCAATAGCCCGCTGTGTCGTGCTCCGAACGTAGTCAGCGAACAATGAACCGTTTTTCCCAATCACCCGCAGATAGCTTTCGACAGGGCGGCCTTCCAGCGTCACAACCAAGGTCCCGGTCACGCCACCGCGTCGGACAAGTGCGTGCACCGTCCCAGCTTGACTCACTTCAAGAGAAACCAGCTCAATGCGCCCCTCGCCAGACTGTTCAAGAACCCGCAACAGTAGATAGACCGGATGAGGCAAGATATCGAGCAACTGATGATCCGCACGCAGGACGGTGCGCCCGCCAGGCGCGTGTCGAACTGTGCGAAAGGAGAAATAACTCTCAACATGAATAACCCGACCGATGGAAGGCAAGTATTGGGCAAGGACCGCCGTCGGAGACTCGTAGAGCAACTGGTGACCGGCGCAGACCAGAAGATTCTTTGCTCGGGCTTCATCCAGGATTTGTTGCGCATCCTCGACTCGCTCCGTAAACGGTTTCTCCACGTAGATATGGCTGCCGGATTTCAACGCTGAGAGTGCGAGTGGCCCATGGGAAGCCGGAGGGGTGCAGATATGCACCACATCAGGCCGCTCCGCCGCCAGTAACTCCTCTGGAGTGCCATAACTCTTGACTCCTGGAACAATGCTTCGCATCGCCGTCTGAGCGAGATCTGAAGGATCGGCCACTGCCACCAGTTCGGCATCGACGCATCTCAAGATGGCACGGGCATGGTGCTGCGCATGGCGGCCGGCGCCGAACAGCGCGATGCGCAGGACCTTTGACGACGACGATGCAGGATTAGAAGATGTCACGCGATACCTATCCGATGAAAAGAGAACTCGGTCAACGTGCGGTTCAGACCGGCGCGCTGGTTCCACACACCCATAGGGTCAGCTATCACTCTCATCGAGACACCACTAACTCTTTATAGAGCCCAGCAACTCGGTCCGCCATAGCGGCCGCAGAAAACTCCCGCACCACTTTTTCACGAGCCTGCTCACCCATTGCCATTGCAATCTCAGGGGATTCGATCAATCGTCCACAGTGTTTGGCGAGTCGATCCGCATTCATCGGCTCGACCAACATTCCCTCGACCCCATCCTCCACAATTTCAGGAATCCCTCCCACTCGACTGGCCACAACAGCCCGGGATGCCGCCATGGCCTCGAGAAGCGCCATGGGAATCCCCTCATTCAAAGAGGGAAGGGCAAAAATATCCACGGCCTGCAGTAGTTCATCAGTATCCTCTCGATGCCCTAAAAAAACAACGTTTCCGCTAATTCCCAAGTCGCGCGCCTGTGCCTCTAGCTCCTTGCGGATTGCGCCATCCCCCACAATCAACAATTTCACATTCACTCGCTGTAGCAGAAGAATAGACAGCGCTTGCAACAGATACGAGAGGCCTTTCACTGGCGTCAGCCGGCCAACTGTGCCGATGAGACAGGTCCCCGTATCGACACCCAAATCCCGGCGTATGCGGTTCCGGTCGATTTGAGTGGACCGCCCGTCGAGGTCGATGCCGTTTCGAATACAGACAACCCTGGGAACGACCCCTTCCGCCCTGTACTGGCGTTCGATTTGCGATGACACACCGATGATGGCATTCACGCACCGTCGATGAACCGTGCGCTCAACCGACTCATAGACATTCATCTTGAATGCTTGCATACCGCCAAACGGTTCACGGAGACCATGCACAGTTCGAACAACGTAGGGAACGCCACACAACTTCGCGGCCGATGCGGCAAGAATCGTATCCTTGTACTTGTGCGTGTGAACGATCTTCGTACCCGACTGCCTAAACTTGCGGACCAACTCAAGAAACATCTTGCCATTTCCCCATTCTGCCTCAGGGAACACGGCAACGGGAATGTTCAGCTTCTCAATTTCTTCACTCAACCTTCCGCCATTGAATAGGATGACAGATAGGTTAAACTCCGGTCTCAGCACAAGCTTCGAGAGCAAGACCTTGAGTTGGACCTCCGCTCCCGCCCAGAGATCTCCTACCGCTACATGACAGATTGAAATGGCTTTTTCAGGAGAAGCAGCGAAGCCCCTTGAAGGCATTACAACTCTCCTTGCTGAATTCTTGACACGAACTCACACAGAGCCTCACAGCTTCAGGATAACCACTCAACTTCGATGAAATCAGTGCCTTTTCAACCGGAGAAGCGAACAATATCGCGCTGCGGTTTAGAAACGAGAGCTCGGCCTCTCGCCTGCCTGTTGGAGAGAACTGCCCCAGGGATATTTGCTTTGTACCGTCTTTGCAGAAACCTCAGCACTCTGCCCCTCTGAAATATTTCTGAGGGCCACCACAAAGGCCATCATAATCCATAGACTGGGGTACCACAGCGTAGAAATAAACACGCTACTGACAATGTAGCCAATCAAACTCCCCTCCATCGCCATGGCGAGGTACACACGGATATCTTCTTTGGCACGAACCGTTTGGCCATGTGTTTGTCTCGCCGATGGAGGCGCGAACGTTGTTCTCACAAACTTCAAATCCCTGTAACTTTGGAACAGCATGGCGCCAACGATTGCAATCCCTACCAGACCTAATTCAGCGATAAGAGTCACCCACGCAGAATGAGCCTGCCGTCCTCCGAACGATCTTTCGTTAAATGTCTGCCCGGCCTCATAAATAGAGAAAGTCCAGGGGAAATTACTCTGCCCAATTCCAATAATTGGATTAGAGAAAAACATATTCATGCCAATGCCCCAGGTATACAGCCTAGCCCCTCCAGTGCCATCCTGCCCCATGGTCTCCGCGCTAGTTGACGAGGCAATTTCATCCCAGTACCTGTCCGGAGCCAGGATCACCATAAATACAACTGCAACAACAACTAGGAGAAAGGCATTGAGCTTTTTCGGGGACCGGTACCAGCAATAGACTCCCACCGACGCCAAGCCGATAAAACCACCGCGAGACAGGCTGGCCATCGCGCCAAGAATAAATGTCCCCAGCATCCCCAGATACTTCAACTTCTGCGTCATCCCCGTTGCGCCGAAAAACAGAAAGTAGCCGAACGGCGCGGCCATATCCATGACCATACAAAAGTCGTTCTCGTCTCCCATCCACGCTCCGATGCCAACCCCTCCTTTGACGACACCCATGACAGCGAGAAATCCATGGACCCCCATCCACAGTTTCATCAGCGTCATCATTCTTTCGAGAGAATTGACGAAAACCACAATGCCAAGATACACACAAAACAAGAGAAACATATCCTTAAACGTCATCAGCGCCCAAAAGTTATTCACCGCCAGCGGCACGTGAACCGCCATGACAGCAAAGAGCGGGATCCACAATTTCGTCTGAGTCCTGGAAAAATCCAACTTCCCTGACATCAGAACATTTAAGAGAATCAAGACCGAGAGACCTGTTCCAAATGGAATGGCTCTAAGACCGGGAACAATTTCCTGCGGACGGCCGAATTCGAACAGAAGGTATGCCAGCACCAGGTAAAATCCGGCCTTGCTCTCGGGAGCTTGGCGCAACGGCGCAAGGCTCCCCAGCTTCAATTTAGACGTTGCAGCGAGCTGTGCCCTGCCAACATCTGGCCTCATCATACCGCGCTCTCATCTCCGTCTGACAAAAGCCGTGCGTACAGTCCACGATACTGAACGGTCATATGCTCAAGACTAAAGCGTTCATGAGCTCGAGTTGTCCCCTGGACTGAGAAGCGTTGCATCAGGGGAAAGTCCTGTATAAGTTCGACCAATCTGTCGGCCAGGCTTCCAGCATCTTCGGAAGGAACCAGCAATCCCGTCTGGCCCTGATCGACTAATTCAGGATTTCCACCGACAGATGTCGCCACCACCGGTTTCCCAGATGCCATCGCCTCAAGCAGTGCCAGGGAAAGTCCTTCCGACAATGACGGCAAGACAAACACATCTAAGACCGACAGCAGTCTCGGAACATCTTGCCTCATCCCCAAGAAGCGAACATTCGCTGCTATTCCTAGCTGTTCTACTTGCGCCTTGAGCGAGGCTTCAAGCTCGCCCCGCCCAATCACCAACAAAACTGCATCTGGCCACCGTCGAATGAGCTCCGGCATTGCCGAAATAAGGAACCGATGCCCCTTGACCGGATACAGACTGCCGACAACCCCCAGCACGGGGTAACGTCCAACAATCTCAAGCTCGGCCTTGCACGCTTGAGTCTCATCAGCCGCAATTATTTGTGCCGGAGCAACACCGTTATAGATCACCTGAACCTGCCTCGCAGCCACACCAACCTTGTCACAGATAAACCGCTTCAAGTCTTCTGACACTGCGATCAGGTTGCCATATCGGCTGACAAGTCGATAGGCTATCCGTCGCCGCCACTTCTCCCAAAAATAATTTTTCCCGTGCACCGTCGCAACGAGCGGCACCCCGGCAATCTTAGCTAAAATCCAGCCGCAGACAATCGCACTAAATTCATGAGCATGAATGAGCGCCACCCGTTCTTTGCGGATCAAGCGCCAAGACTTCAAGAACCAGTGCAGGCCAAAGACTCCTGTGAGCGGGATGACCATCACGCTCACTCCAAGGCGTTCACATTCCGTTTGCAGCCAACCAGGCCGAAACAGTCCGACAATGACTCGTGCGTGGCTGTGATTCAGGGCCGCCGCAAGCGTGCTGATCATTCGCTCTGCTCCGCCTGGGCCACTGCTGGTCGACAGATGCAACACGGTCGTCTTCGATTCACTCGCTGTCATTTGGCTGCTGGAGAACTCGGAAATAACGGACGCACCTTCTGATCATCGATGCTCATATCCAGTCGGACGGCCAGGCCTTGGCAGCATCGTTTCACTTGCTGGTAGCAGGAACGGAAATCGTCACTCGTGCCGCTGTAGGGATCTGCAATTTCAAGAGGACCAGTAGAATCAAAGCGCCCCAACAACACCACCTTCCCAATCGTTTTAGGATACAGCCCATGAATCCGATCTTTTTGAGCCACTTCCATCACGACGATCAGATCTGATCGATCCAGCAATTCTTCATGCACTTGAGTCGTCGTATGTTTCTCCAGCGACAGGCCCTGCTCGATCGCCGTGGCCTGAGCCTTGAGATGGGCTGGCTTTCCTGGGGTTGTTTCAAGTCCGGCTGAACTAATTGTCAGCGGCCGTCCTGCCTGTACGGCAAGAGATCGAAAACACACTTCGCCTAAAGGGCTCCTGCAGATATTACCCTTGCAGACAAAGAGAACAGACTGAACGGAGTCCGGCAATCGGACGGTCGACCACCGCTCATACGGATGGCGAACGAAATTCAGTTTTCCAACAATGTATCCCGCTGTCGCACGGAGCGCTCGAAAAAACGTCCAGCAATGCGCGCCTACACTTGGGGTGTCGCTCGTACTCATCGCGCTCCTCCCACTAACTGGCTAATCCACGCACGATACTCCATCAATGCCGGGCGAGGATCGCTCAGCGACTCCACTTCATAATGCAACCTCCGCTGAAACAACTTCGAAAAATCCACCAAACAGCGCCATCGAGACGGAGCCTCCGGCCCCAAGTGGAGCGCTGCATTCGACCTTGTCAATCGCAGTAACAGATGGTCGAGATCTCCAAGAAGCCAGCGGGATCGCGTCCCGACTTGATAGGCATTATTCGGCACAGCCACAGGCAATCCGCTTGCGACCCGATGGAGGAGGTAGGGCATGTTGAGTCCTGCATCGATCGCCAGCTGCAATGACCCCCAGAACCGCCCATTGATCTCCATCAGTTTTGGGATCTTCGACATTGGATCAACCTTAAACTCAACCATCGCCACACCATGCCATTTCACATGTTCCAGCAACTTGACCGCGTAATCAGTCATGAGCTTGGGAAGCTCGATGCTTTCTCTCAATACACTCACTCCTCCGGCAGGCGGTTTCTCTCGAATGCGCCGATGCGCAAACAGCGCACAAGGCCGGCCCTGATCAAAAAGCCCGAAGACTCCCTGGCCCTCCCCCTCAACCCGCTGCTGAATGAGCGAGGGATTCTTCAAATAGGGGACGCTTCGATACAACTCCGTCAATTCTTCGATCGAGGATACAAAATGCACGCTGGTCTTAGTCCATCTACCGTCGACCATTTGCAGTGATCGTCCGGGCTTGACCACAACGGGGAATGTGGTCACCCGGTCAAGCACGGATGCGAGATCTCCATCGGAGACATAGACCGTTGTGGGAATCGGCACGCCAAGATCCTGAGCAACTTTCATCAACCGGTACTTGTCGGATACCAGCTCATAACTTTCCAGCGAAGGAAGAGTATCCAAAACAGCAGTCTGAAATTGGCCTCTTCGCGCCGCGAGCAACTGCGTCGTAGCATCCGTCACTGGCATAATCGCGGTAAGGCCCAATTGGTCGACGGCATCGCTCAAACTAGACACAAACCGGGAAGGATCTTTCTGCGGCGACGGATACTGCCAGGTCCGGCTACAGTATTTCGAAGCACCTGCCAGAGACTGCGAGGTTTCCGCGCCAACGATCACCCGAAGACCCGCTTGCCCCAAGCTTCGGGTAATCGCGAGCGCGGCACGCTCCTGGCCATCTGTTACGAGCACGCAGGCCTTCGGCTCCATCACAAGTTCGGTCCTCTATGCATTCGTTGCGCGACCATCGGTTACCGAAGACCAGACAACGCTAATGCGAGCAGTGAATACGATGAGCTGCTGTCCTCATGAAGACTGACTCTTTTCAGCGCATACAGATCGTCCGGGCAATCGCCTTCCAATCCTATTTCGCATCCAACCGCTGCACGGTACCCGCCCCCCTCGACCAACTTTTGAATATCGGAATTGAAGTTTCCATTGGGGTAACAGAATGCCGAGGATGGAGCGATCCCCTGTTGAAGCATCGCATTCCGAGACTCGATTAACTCATGACTGACCTCTGACAAGGGAATATTCGTCAAAATCCGATGTGAGCAGGAATGCGATCCGAATGACACCCCCTGGGCAGCCATCTCGCGCACCTCAGTCCAATCAAGAAGAACCCGCTCTGAAGAAACGTTCAGATCAAGGGCACGACCAAGACGGTCTATGAGCGCTTCAATCTCATCGACCGCTACTTCCTTACAGAGTTCAACGATCGCACTAGAGTCGATCGACATACCTGATTTCACGGACATGAAACTCCCATCAGTGGTCTGACGAACTCCGACCGTATCGACCAACATTGCCGAAACTTCATCACGGGTAATCGAATCACTCCTCTGTGCCCTAGCCCGCTCCAACACCAACATCATTCGATCCGGCCAAAACCATCGAGTGGTGCCAATAAAATCGGTCGCAAGAAAGATTGTCGCTGGGACCACATGCCTTCTCAGGATAGGAAAGGCGAACTGATAGTTATCTCTCCATCCATCATCAAAGGTGATGACGCAGTAGGACTGGTCTCGCTTGAACTGATTCGTCCGCCAAAGGTCCAGCAGATCGTCCAAGGCAAGAATCGTAAATCGCTCACGGAGATAGGCGATATGCGCGGCGAACGACTCCTCCAGCATATACATGCCCGGCTGAATGTGCTGACGCTCAACCACCGTCTGAGGCACAACCCGGTGGTAGGTCAGCACGATCACACGCCCCTGATGCCGGAACTGTGAGAGTCCGGAGCCTGAGTAGAGTCCGCCTAATGTCCTCCACGTTGCGGCCTTGAGACGTGCGATCACACCATCACCCTAAGACATCATCTAGATCGTCCTGGCAAACCGCCTTACTAAAACAGCGTATAGATAAAGGGCGCGACGGCCGACCCCTGAGTCAAGACAATCAGACTGCCGAGCAGAACAAGTACGAGAATAATCGGCAGGAGCCAGAACTTTTTCCGCTCTTTCATGAATGCCCACAACTCTTGAATAAAATCGCCCATCTGCCATCCTCCTAAAAATAGACTCGCTCAGAACATATTCTTCATATGAGACGCCGGTCGAGGGGTACGAATCACCCGGTACGTTGAAGCGCTGGGGTCAAATCCCCGGCACATGGGGTCACGCCCCGCCAACTTCATCACCAAACCCATCGGCGTGACAATCCCATAGAATAGAACCCCCAAAATAATTCGGGTATTGATCCATCCCATGACATGTCCGATCCACATCCATCCTTGGTACAAATATTTCAAGCTGACCGGAACAGCAAGCCCAGCCACAGACAAGAGCGCGCCAAGCGCGACCGCCCACTCCCGCATGACCTCCTGCCGCCAAAGAAACGGCCATAGCCCAATCACAAGAAAGACTCCGCCGACCATAAGACCAAACTGGCGAAGTGTTTTGTTTGTTACCTCAACATTTTCCATCGGCGTTCCCTTTCTGTACAGCTCAAACGTGCTATCGCTTAGAAGGAGTCCACGACACGATCCGCTCACCGCGGCAATAGCGGACCCAAGCATCGAGAATCGAAATGTTCACCATGACGAAAAATGAGGGGATTCGCAGCATCCCGATACTCGGCAAGCGCGTGGTGACAAGATACGCCAACGCCACAGTATAAAATCCCACTTGAATCATCAACGTTCCTTGATAAAAGAAAGCTGATGGCGCGAGCATAAGGTTGGCCCCCAGCGCTCCAATCATTGCGAACGGCACGAGCCAGCGACAGAGCTTGTGGCTAATCAGCTGCCAGGCGAATAGGTGATACCGAAATGGATTGAGAAGAGCTAAGCTCTTCATAAACACCGAAATCCCTCGAACAATGGTTCGGACCTTACGATCGTACTCTTTTTTTGGATCGGCCAGATTCTTATAGAATCCGACGCTCTCCGGGTCGGCGACTCCGCGAAGCCCTAGTCTGACACTATTGAGCAGCGTATTGAAATCGCTCTGAAGGTCCGGAGCCCAGTTCTGGCATACCGCTCGACGGGCGGCGAAGAAGGACCCGCTCAACCCGACCAGCGTGTTGACCCGCGTTTCGAGGTTCCGAAGAAACATCTCGTAACGAACGTAGGCGCCTTCTCCACTCACCGCTCCATCCACGTCGATAAACCGGTCAACGCTGCTGACGCAGCCGACCGTTGGATCGGCAAAGTTCCGTACAATCGTGGAAATGGCCTGGGGATTAAGCATTGTGGCGGTATCGGAAAATACCAGAATCTCTCCGGTCGTCGACTCGACGGCAAGCTTCTGCGCCGCCTCCTTCCCGCCCTTCGCGGTCGACCGAACTAATCGAACTCCTGACGGCCCATACGAGCGGACCAAATCATCGGTCCCATCGGTGGAGCAATCGGACGCGACGACGATGTCGAGCCGCTCGCGGGGATAGTCTTGACGAAGCGTATTCTCCAACTTTTCACGAATTCGTTTTTCTTCATTGTAGGCAGTGATGATCAATGCAACCGCCGGATGGTTCGAAGCTTTCCTCACCGGACGATTACGCAGAATTCCAATTGTCATCAACAGCAGCGGATACCCTATATAGGCATAGAAGACAAATACGACCGATACCCAGAATATCGAGAGCATGCAATTAGAGAGTGACATGAGCCTTATCTCGCTAGTTTCTGGCCTGGGCGTGACGATGACCGGTCCCCCTGGTGGATGGATCTCCGGCCGCGGCATTCCCTTGAACAGAGCACTCTCCCTGAGTAGCCAAGACACATTCTATCTTTCGACGGTCCTGCTCCGACACAAACTGATGCGTAGGCACGGTGACTAATCGATCGACGATTGCCTGAGCGCCGGGATACCTTCGGCCTTCCAAGCGTCCAGCCAATTCCGGTATTGCTTGAACGGTAGCCGGATAGTTCGGGCTCAGCCCAGCCCCCTGCTCGCGGCTCAGCCGGCAAACCGCCTCTTTCGCTTCTCGGCTACTCACCAGCACAGGCAGCCGGAGAAAGAGCGAGCCCTCTCCCATAATCGGTTGAATACCCTTCCGAATGAGATCCAGCCCTTCAACCAGCCGACGCGCACGGGCAGACCGTCCCTGATTAGCTTGCATCAATTTCCGCTGCCAGCCATTGAGCAAACGCGCCCGCACATCATCCATTCGAAACATCTGAAAGTCCGTATAAAACTTGGTTTCCCCCAACCCGAGAAAAGGCAGTCCCGCGGGAAACCAGTACAACGCCGGATGAATAAAAATGCACATCACGAAAAGCTCGAGCCAATTGCGAACAACGTGAAGCCAAGGGGCTTCAGGCAAACTCGCGTATTCCGCTTCGATCGCTTCCGCGAGTGGAGCAGAGCTGGTTAGAATGATTCCACCTGTGCCGCACGTCATATTCTTGCCCCGGCCCAGGCTATAAAATCCGACATCCCCAATCATCCCAAGGAGACGGCTGTCTACCTGGCCTCCCATCGCCTGCGCGGCATCTTCAACCACGAAGATGCCTTTCCCTTCACATAAATGTTTCACCCGTACCGTATCCGCGGGGCGGCCAAACAGATGGGTTGAGACGACGCAGAGCACCTGGTCATTGAGCAAACCCTCAAGCTCGGCAAACTTGAAATCGAGCGTGTTCGGGTCCACGTCGCAAAGCACCACCTCAAGCCCGGCCTTCACAACTGCGGACGGAACGGAAAAACAGGTGTAGGCGGGAATGATCACCTGCCTCCGGCGACTTGCACGAGCCAGCGATGTGAGAATGACCGTCAGCGCCGCTTTTCCTGACGAGACAAGAAAAGCCGCACCTGCACCATAATGGGTCTTCAATTCTAGAATCCGCTTTGCTCGCTGCCGCTGCCCACCCAAAAGGCCGCTGACAGACCACACAAGATCTCCGAAAGAAAGCGGCGCTGCCGTCGGCGGGATGGTTCGCTGAAGCTTCATGGCAGGTACTTCACCAGGTGTGGGCCAATCAGATTGGCGATTGGCAACGGCAGGCGCTGCCACACTGCAATCGCCGCTTTGAACTTGGGGTTGTCTGGATTCAACTCCGGAATCGCGCGCCCCTCGGAAAGCCAATAATACCAGTACAACTGGTGCGGCTGCGCGCCCCATTGCGCCTTGAATCGATAGGTTCCGCTATCGACGGAGGATCGGCCAAAATCAAACTCCTTGAATCCTTCCCGGCAAGCAAACTCTAAAACAGCCCCATACAAGAACATATTGGGCGATAATCGGCTGAATCGTTTATCGGACGCAGCCCAGGGGATTTCCAGCCTATTCCGAAAGCCATACAGAAACCCTGACGCAAGCGGAGCCCCATTGAGAGAGACGACACATAGTCGCGCTTCTTTGGGAAAGGTCTCGAGAATAGTTTCAAAAAACCTCTTCTCGTACACCGGCGTACCGAGATCCCGCATACACCGAGAAAAAACCCGATAATAGTCCCCTAGCAGCTCCGTGCCACCAACCCTGACATCCATCCCTTCCTTCTGAGCCCGTCGAACCTGGCTGCGCAACTTGGAAGGAAACGCTTTGAGCAAGGCATCGTAGTCGGAAGGAAGCGCCAGGCGCATCGATACTTTTTTTGATCGGACAGGCCACTCGGTTTCAAGGAGCTCTTCCTGCCTCAACTCGATATGCGCCGCGCCAACCTCTTGAGCGGTGCCCGCTGCGGCATTCAGTAATGCCTGGGCCGCTTCCGCGCCATCAGCCAAAACTCCGCCATAGTTAAAGAATGCCATTGACGTAAGAAATTGCCCGAACATCGGGCTTTTAGTAAAGACAAGGGGAAGAACGCCTCGCACTCTCCCCTCGCCGTCCTTTGCCATCAAGTAGGGCGTCGAATGGCCAAATACTTTTCGAATGACACCCCGCCAGGCCAGCAAATGATAGCCAGAGGCCTGAGGATGATTCAGTACGTACTGATCCCACAAGGCTTCATCATAGGAATCCTGGAGAAGCACGATGTTCACGGTGTCCTACCTTGTCGCGCATTCAAAACGTGAAGGAAGCGCTATACCGCCTGCCGCCTACAGGGCTCTATGGCAGCTTGAATGGATTTTTCCAATGCCTGGCCCATCGCAGCCCAGGAATACTGACTTTGAACACGAGCCAATCCATTGCCCGCAAGCCGGTCCACAGCGTTCGGATCAGAAAGCAACCCGACAACTTTCTCGGCAAATGCCCGAGGCTCGTCGGCCAGCAACACCTCGCGGTTGTCGGCAAGGTCCAATCCATCGATGCTCAGCGATGTCGCCACGATCGGTTTCTGCATGGCCATGGCGGCGAGAATCTTGTTCTTGACCCCGGTCCCATATCTCAACGGACACACGAACACCCCTGCCTGACTGAGGTAGGGTCGCACATCCTCAACTTTCCCAGTCACATGAACGCCAGGAGTTCGCCCAAGATCTTTGACTGGATCCGTTGGATCGCTGCCGACAATCCAGAACTGCGCCTTGGGGCGTTGCTCAAGAATCAGAGGAAAAATTTCACGCGCAAAAAATAGGGCCGCATCTTCATTGGGGCCATACCCCATCACACCGGTAAAAACAATCTTGTCGGCATCGACGCGCGAATGGTCTGGGGAAAAGTACCCCATATCGACACCATTCGTAATTGTGACGGTGTTAATTCCTGTCGAGATTTCACTAATGACTCGCTCATCGACAGAAGAGTTGGTGACGACAAGGCTGAACGTCCGCCCAAGCGCGGCTTCAAGCTGCTGTATTCGCATTAAGTGGCTATAGATTGCGAGACGCTGCCGCCATCCTCTGGCCGTTTTGAGCACTCTCCTGGCCATGAGCGTCATCGAATCATGCAGGTCGATAATCGCAGGGACATCGAGTCCGGGATCGACATACTGCCCCATTGGGAGCAAATCGACATACGTCAGATCGCAGCGATTCTGTACACACACCTCACGAACTCTGCTGCGAATTGCTCGATGATACTCCGGGAACCGGAAGCGCGTTTCAAAGCTGGCGGCTAAATGCAGTCGATGCCACTGCTGCCCCCACCACGTTATGGCAGGAGGATTTGGCAAGACTTCAACCGACGAAAATATTTTCGCAGCCGTTGGATCGTTCAGGAAAGACTGGCGCCGCTCGTCGGAAGAGCAATAGGTGAGAAGAAACAGCTCATGCTGCCGGGATAGTTCCCGACAGAGATTGAATAGCCTCGGAGACCCAGGCATCTTTGACGTTGCCGGAATATCTGGAGCCAACACTAGTATTTTCATCGCAAGCTACACATCGGGTGACGCGCAATCCTCGTTTCATCACCAACAAATACCATCGTAAGACGCGGTCAAACCTTCACGCCCTTCAATTCTTGCCAAATCGATAATTAGCTGGTCGGGGCGCATCCGCTTCAGCGCCGGAAGAAACTCGGCCGAGGCATAGCCGACAACCACAACTTGAGCCGTATCCACGAGATCTGCCGCCTGTTCCACCAGCAATGAAGAGAGATGGGGAATATGCTCTTCGATAAACCGCTTATTCGCGCCGATCAAGCGGCTGGTCGCAACATTCTTATCGTAGATTTTCACCTGAAAGCCTTTACCGAGCAACGTCTCGATCACTTCAACCAAGGGGCTTTCACGCAGATCGTCGGTATCCGGCTTGAACGTCATTCCAAGAAATCCCACTCGTTTTTTTCCCAGGCCCACAATCCTCTGAATCACGCCTTTGATATGCACGACGTTACTCTGAAGAATGGCATTCAACACCGGCACATCGACGTCCGTTCGTTTTGCCTGGTATGAAAGGGCTCGAAGATCTTTCGGCAAGCAGGATCCTCCGAACGCAAACCCCGGCTTCAAATACACTTTCGACAAATTCAACTTCGTATCCTGGCAAAAGATATCCATGACCGCATGGCTATCGATGCCAAGTCGTTTACAGATATTCCCGATCTCGTTCGCAAACGTCACTTTCAGCGCATGAAACGCATTATCCGAGTATTTCACCATCTCTGCCGCCCGGATCGACGTCCGAATTGTCGGCGCGGCAATCCCAGCATAAATCTCCTCGACCACATCGCCCTCGCCGGCCTGCCGCTCGCCGATCACAATCTTCGGAGGGTGGTAATAATCCTTCACTGACGTGCCTTCCCGAAGAAACTCAGGGTTGTAGCAAACAAACAATCCATTCCCGACCGTCTTGCCGGAATGTTTTTCTAAAATTGGAATCGCCACATCCTCTGTTGTTCCAGGCAGGGTCGTGCTGCGAAATACGACGGTATGCGGCGTCTTTTTCTCGCGCAGGGCCAAGCCGATATCTTCACACACCCGCTTCATATGGGTGAGATCGAGACTGCCATTGGCTTGACTTGGGGTCCCCACGCAAATGAAAGACACATCGGTGTTCTGAATGCCTTCGGCAGATGACACCGTCGCTTTGAGCAATCCCTGCTTCTGCGCCTTGGCGATAAACTCCGAGATGTCGGGCTCAACGATCGGAGCGGCCCCTGAATTGATCGAGGCCACCTTGTCGGCATTGACATCGACGCCCCAGACCGTATGGCCGCTGGAGGCAAGACAACCCGCCGAAACGGTTCCCACATACCCCAGACCGAAGACACTGATTTTCATCGCCATCACCTTCTCCTTACTCTCACTCACACCTTCGGTTCACCACGCCGGCCCTGTGCGGTCAGATCACCTGGCGGAAATACTCGATCGTCTTTCGCAGGCCGTCCTCCAACTCAACCTTCGGTTCCCATCCGAGAAATTCCTTGGCACGGCGTATATCCGGCCGCCGCACTTTCGGATCGTCCACCGGCAAAGGCAGATGTTCGATCTTGCTCTTCGAACCCGTAAGCTTGAGCACCAACTCTGCAATCTGCTTGACGGTCAACTCTCGCGGATTCCCGATATTGACAGGGTCGTGCATCGTTTCCTTCAGTGGCAGGTCTGACTTTGTAAGAAAACTGGATCGGTCGGTCCGTTCAGCCACAGACTTATCTGAATCGATCAGCAGAAGTTCTGTAATGCCACGCACAAGATCCTCAACATAACAGAAGCTGCGCGTCTGATTGCCATCGCCGAAAATGGTCAATGCTTTCCCTTGAAGCGCTTGAACAACAAAGTTCGAAACGACTCGCCCATCATGCGGGCGCATGCGGGGGCCATAGGTGTTAAAAATCCGCACGATCCGAGTATCGACGCCATGGTAGCGGTGATAGGCCATCGTCATGGCCTCAGCAAACCGCTTTGCTTCGTCGTAGACACCGCGGGCCCCAATAGGATTCACATTCCCCCAATAGGATTCCGGCTGTGGATTGAGCAAGGGATCGCCATAGACTTCGGACGTACTGGCCAAAAGAAGCCGGGCTCCTTTCGCCTTTGCCAGACCCAGCGCCTTGTGCGTCCCTAATGCTCCGACTTTGAGCGTGGCAATCGGCATCTCCAGATAATCTTGCGGGCTCGCAGGAGACGCAAAGTGCAAGATAGCGTCCAACTTACCGTCGATATGAATATAGTCGCAGACGTTGTACTTAATAAAACTGAATTGGGGATTCCCCATTAAATGCGCGATGTTTTCAACACGCCCGGTAATCAGATTGTCCATGGCCACAATTTCGTGGCCTTTCCCAATTAACAAATCGCTCAAATGGCTGCCGAGAAATCCTGCTCCGCCCGTAATCAGTATGCGCATGGCTCTACACCCCTTCTTCCGGAAACGTCATCGTTCATGACCAGCACGTGCTCGTGAACTAATGTACACGCGTAGTAGTCACGGCACCATTCTATTCCGTATTTTTGGGAACTCGCCCGATTCTCACACGCTATGTGCGAACACCCTTTAATGATGGGATTTCAGAAATAGAGCCAACAGATTTAGAATCTATCACTTCCAGCTTGCTGCCTATAGAAGCAAGGCGATAAAAACTCTGCTGAAGTCTTAGCCTTAACAAGAGACGCCTACACCTTTCCCTGCACGATACCCTAGTCAAGCTCAAACTCATTTTTCCAATCAGAATCCCCTTCAAGCGGCTTCTGATCTGTCTTGTACAACACACAGTTCTCTAGCACAAGCACATCCATCTCCGTCCGCATAAAGCAGCGATACGCATCTTCGGGGGTATGCACAATCGGCTCGCCACGCACATTGAAAGACGTATTCACTAATACAGCATACCCCGTTTGCGCCTCAAAGGCCTTCAGCAGATTATAGTAGCGAGGGTTGGTCTTTTCGTGAACCGTTTGAACTCTTGCCGAATAATCCAGATGAGTCACAGAGGGAATATCTGATCGTTGCACATTCAACAGATCGATGCCCCATAAATCCTTTTGCGCGGCCGTCTTGGGACAGCGCCGCCGTTCGATGACTGGGGCCACGATGAGCATGTAGGGGCTATCGGAATGCAAATCAAAGTAGTCGGAGACTCGCTCTCTGAGAACTGAAGGGGCAAAGGGCCTGAATGATTCGCGATACTTAATTTTAAGGTTCATCACCGACTGCATCTTGGTGCTTCGCGCATCCCCCAGAATACTTCGTCCGCCGAGAGATCGCGGCCCGAATTCCATGCGTCCCTGCAGCCACCCCACCACTTTTTCAGCCGCGAGGTCTTTGGCGACCTGCGTGAATAACGCCGAATCATCAAGACGAATATAGGGGGCTTCCTTCGATCGCAAGAACGATTCGATTTCGGCATTGCTGAATGCTGGCCCTAGATAAGTCCCCTTCATCTTATCGTGCTGGTTATCAGACAGGCGCGGCTTGCCTTCAAACTGATGCCAGACGGATAAGGCCGCCCCAAGAGCTCCGCCCGCATCACCAGCTGCAGGCTGAATCCAGAGTCCCTTATGCGGCCCCTCCCGCAAGATTCGACCATTCCCCACACAGTTGAGCGCAACCCCTCCGGCTAGACACAAATTCTCCACACCCGTCTCACGATGCAGTGTCCGAGCCAAACGCAGCATGACCTCTTCCGTCACCTCTTGAACGGATCGCGCCAAATCCATCTCACGCTGCCCCAACTTGGCTTCAGGCGTGCGCGGGGGACCGCCAAACACATGGTCGAACTTCCGGCTCGTCATCGTGAGCCCGGTGCAATAGTTGAAATACTCCATGTTCAACCGAAACGTACCGTCAGGCTTCACATCAATCAGGTGCTCGTAGATGGCCTTGACGTATTTCGGCTCGCCGTACGGGGCCAACCCCATGACCTTGTATTCACCTGAATTAACCTTAAACCCTGTGTAATACGTGAATGCGGAGTACAGCAGGCCTAAGGAATGCGGGAACGGGATCTCCCATAATGGATTCAGTGTATTGCCTTGGCCCTGCCAGGCGGATGTCGTCGCCCATTCCCCCACCCCATCCATGCACAGCACCACGGCCGAGTCATAGGGGGACGCAAAAAACGCGGACGCCGCATGGGATTCATGATGTTCAGAGAATAGCAACGAAGGCAAATCGCCCTTAGCCATCCCTTCCCCATGCTTCAAAAATTCGTCCCGCAGAAGAGTCTTCAGCAACAGCTTTTCTTTCATCCACACCGGCATCGCGGCGAGAAAGGACTGGAGGCCGCTCGGAGCGAAGGCCAAATAGGTTTCCAACAAGCGCTCGAATTTCACCAGCGGCTTGTCGTAGAACACCAGCCGGTCAACGTCCTTGAACCGGATTCCGCCGGCCTGTAAGCAATAGTCGATCGCACGGTGAGGGAATCCAGGGTCATGCTTCTTCCTGGTAAATCGCTCTTCTTGTGCTGCGGCGACAATCTCTCCGTCACGCACCAGACACGCGGCGCTGTCATGATAGTAGGCGGATATCCCAATTATATTCATATATGCGCTCCCCTTGTGTCCCGCGTCGCCTTGTCAGTTTTTCACAACGATGCTCGTGACGACGTCATCGACTCGCCCTGCGACGACATCCCAACTGAATTTCTGTACCGCTCGCTGACGACCGCGCCGTCCGAGCTCACAGGCATAGCCTTTATCGGATAGAATGCGAGAGATCGACTCCGCCAGCACTTCAGGACTATCCGGCGGAACCAACAGACCCGTCTCTCCATCGACCACGGCATCGGCAATGCCTCCGGACCGTCCAGCCACGACAGGCTTCCCGCAAGCATTGGCCTCCAGAAACACGATCCCAAACCCTTCCACATCGCAACTGCCTAGCACTTCGCGACTCGGCATCACGAACACGTCGCAGAGATTATAAACGGTAGGCAGATCGGCGTCCGCGACGTTTTCACGAATCAACACACTGTCTCGCACCCCCATCTCATCAGCCAATTGCTCGAGCATCGGCTTGGCCGGTCCGCTTCCGACGATGAGGTAGATCGTGTCGGGATGCCGTTTCAGCACCAGCGGAAGCGCGCGAATCATGAGGTCGTGTCCTTTGCGAGGGACCAAGCGACCGACCGTGAGAATCACTTGTTTCGATGCGTGTGACCCAAGAATAGACCGCCGCGTATCGGTCAAAACCGGAGCAGCGTGGAAACGTTCGATATCGCAACCAGGGTGAACGAGTTCGATTCTGGCACTCGACACTCCCGCTTGTTTGAGCAATTCAACGGTAAAGCGGCTATTCGCCAATACGCAATCCGCAGCTCTCACGGCCTGGCGATGTCCGTTCCAACTGCCTTGCATAGCATCCAACACTTCATTCCCATGGGCATAGATCACGAACGGGAGCCCCAGCCATCGCTTCAGCCACATCCCCAAGTACCCATCATATAGCGTAGCAAGCTGAACGGCTTGAGGCCGTTCTCGAAGGAAAATCTCTGCCACGGCAGCTCCCCATCCGACTGCTTGGATTAGCTTCGGCTCTGCGAATGCAAGCGGGCGTCGATACACACGCTCTCCCGATCCTCCCCTGTTGCTGGCTCGAATGCCTGTCAGACAGCACACTCGTTCGGGCCCTAGGGCAGAGACCAGAGATGACATGAAACGAGAAATTCCTCCCACATCGGGAGGATAGTAGGTGCTGCTAATAAGGAGCGATTTGACGGGTGTCACCATAAGAGGGCCTTGCTGTAGCGACTTTTTCGTATGCTGGCGGTGGCACCACTGAACACGACCTCTCTGTTCCGATGAGCATGCAATATCTCAGACAACGAAGCTACCTCTTCGAACTCCTGACCCCAGAAAGCCCTCGTCGACACGCTCATCAAGACGCTACCTGCCAGTGCGACGCTAAGACTTGCGCAATTGTTGCTTCCCACCGGCGTATCATGACATCCGAACTAAACTCTTTCCCTGCGATTTCTTGCCCACGCAGAGCAATGCTGTCCAACTTTTCCGGGTGTATCACAAGATCTGCAAGCCAATTTGTAAGCGCCACGGCGTCGTGCTTGGGAATAAGAGGCAAGCCGGCAATCTCGGCAACTTCAATGGCACCGCCGCTTCCTGTCGTAATCACGGCACAGCCGGCCAGCATGGCTTCAACCATCACAAGGGGAAGACCTTCCTCTCTGGTACTCATAAAAAGAAGAATATCGTGCTCCTTATACACATCGGGCATGCGGTCATGCGGAACCTTCCCAAGAAATGTGACGGCCTCGGCCAAACCCAATTCCTGAACACGCCTTCGGATACCGTCAAGATATTCACCAGGGTTATCCCCGGCAACTGAAAGCGTCAGGCGAGAACGAAGCGGCAATGGAATTTGTCCAAGAGCTTCCACCGCCGTATGCAACCCACGGTCTGGAGTAATTTGCCCTGCATAGAGAAGTCGCAGCCGACTTTCCATGCCATGAGGGCGCACAGGGGCCCAAAAGCGCTCGGCCGGAACCCCACCGAAGATGATTTCAGAGGAAGGAAAGGCGAGGCCAGCATCGCGATACAACGTCCGGAGAAATTCGCTGACAAACACCATGTGACGCGGCCGGTTCGGGAACCGTCTGGTTGGAATGCCTTCGGAAGCAACCTGTCGTTCCCATCTTCGTCCCCACCACTTCAAAATGGGCTGAATCGGCTTGGGTCCCCAGCTCCCGTCCCACACACTCTCCCAAAATGGCGCCACCTTTTCGCCGTCCGCTCCATACTCATTGACCATCCACGGATGCTCGATCCAATGAATATCCGGGATTTGCAGCGCTCTGGGGATCGGTAGAACATTCAGGGAAAGGCCGTTCATGCTCCACCAGTTCACAAGGTCTGGCTTGAACGCTCTCAGAAGCTGAAGAAACCGACGGGCGTCTTCCAATTGACGCTTGGCATGCACCAAGGTCCAGGGACGACCAGGAGATTGCGGCCCGTACGCATAGATATCAAGCCAGCGATCGACGCGGACCCCCTCGATTTCCTCGGTCGGCCGCGGGAATTCCCCCGAGGAATCCATCGGCAAGCCATACACGCTCGTGAGCACACGAACCTCATGACCACGTCGTTGCATGGTCTCCGCTACCTGTTTGCACCGCACTTCATATCCTCCTCGATAATGCGGAGGATAGAAATTGCTGACCATCAGGATCTTCATGCCACTCTCAACCTCGAGATACGGAAGTCACGCCTGGCCTACCCGCGTTAGCTCCGAGCTGGGACATGGGCCGACCACCCTGTAACAACTCCACCGCCAATTGGCTTAATCGTTGGTTGAATATTTCTGGACGGAATGCCGCACTCCGCTCACGGGCCGCTTGCCCCATGTTTTGGCACAGCGACTCACTGCTGGCAACGCAATTCGTATGCTGAAGCAATGATTCCGCATCCTTGCAGAGAAACCCGCTCACTCCATGTTCAACAATCTCCGGCTGCCCCCCACTCATCGGCACGAGAGGGACACAGCCCACCCCCATGGCCTCAACGGTGGCAATTCCGAAGTGCTCCATCCGTTCGGGGGAAATATCAGATTCACTGCTCAGCGCCGTCGCATGCCAATAGAGCTTGGCCGCCTCCAGATGCCTCCAAACCGTATCCCGAGAGGCGTTAACAACAAAACTCACCGGAAGGTCTGCGGCAAGGGCTTTAAGCTTGTCGAGATAGGCCCGATCCTGCGGCAGATCGGTACAAAACCCGATTAAGCATAATCGCCAATCTCTTCCATTCATGGACACAAACTTCCGGAACGTTTCCAATTGCAACGCATGGTTCTTCCCATCAGTCACAATAAACCGCCCAAGCGACACAATAGTATTTTCTTTCGGTAAAGAAGTCGCTGTGACAGCAACCGGGGGGTAGATCACCTCGGCTGCGCGTTTCCAGCGCTTCTCAATCCACGACGAAGTGAACTTGGAATTGCCAATCACCGTACGATAACCTCGCATGCGCCAATGCCAGAGAGCCGTATAGCTCTGCATTCGAATCAAGCGGCTAATCGCGCTTCGGGCATCCCAGCCCTCCGTACGAGAGAGTTCTTGGCTCGGATGCCACTCAAAAGGAAAATGACAGTAGACCATCCCATGCCTGGCGGCACAGAATGGCGGAATTCCATGTCCTGAATAAATGAACAAGTCGTACGGTTCAGTGAGCCGGCGATCAAGCTCCAATCTTTCCCGCACATAACTGGGAGTGAGCCCTGGCAGCGAGAATGTTCCCAACGAATTCGGAACGATCCGTTCATTGACCCGACTCACGTCGTATCCGAAGGCTTCGGCCAAACTCGCCAGCGAGTACCCCTTCCCACTATGGACCACATCGACCGAATAGTCATTCGATAACTGCGCCGCCATAGCGGCGACGACCAGCTGGCTCCCACCGAGACGAAGGGAGACATGATCGAAAATCCCGACTCGAGCAGGCCGAGCTCCGCTGAAAACACCATGGTTGGATGGAAGCATCGCTTCAATCAGAAACCCACCTCACAGAATGACAGCTCAGATCATACTCTACGAGAACGACGATTCCTTGCGCGCCCCTATGGACAGAGATCCCTTCTCTTCAATGAGCACGCTCACTTGCTCCGCTTGGCGAGCTGTTCTGCCACCGGCCCGCGAAAACATTGCGCAACAGCTAAATTTCCCTTAGGAGCATAGTGGCGACGAGGCATGACACGATCAGAAAAAGGAATCGGCGTAAGACAGTCGGTGGGATCGAGATACTCCAATCCCGCGTCTCGCAGGATCTTTATCCCGAGAGGCGTGGGCTCAATAGCATCGGAGTCCGTCATCCAGCTGGGAAAATGAACCAGGACAGGAATCGCCCCGTCCGCCTTCACTTGCGTCGCAAATGCCTGAAAGATTGCACCGTTCACCTCACGCATCGCGGCATTTGACACATCCGCTCGCAGATCGTCGCTCCGCGGGAACCAGGTTTCAAGCCATCGAAATAGATACGATCGGGTAGGTATAGTCCAAGCTGGACGGTCCCATTCTTCTTTCACATAGGAACGGTCCCATTCAATATAGGGTAACTCCTCAATGGACTTTGCTGAGAAAATCTGTTCTGGAGGAGACAGCGGGGTATTCAATAGCCTGAGCTGCCGATCACGGATCACAAAACGAGGCGCGGCGTATGGAATAGTCGCTGTTGGAAACGTAAGCGAGGAGTACACGGACATCGTCCGTACCAAATTATGATCAACGAATCCGAAGATCACCATATCTGGATGCCACGCACGCACATCGTGCAGATACCGCAGATATGCCTGTCCGGTCCCGTACGCATTGACGCCGAAGTTGAGCACCTGAACATCCGGCCCTAAGAGCTTCTCCAGTTGATGCCCCCAGGTATCCTCGTAGGCTACCTCATCTCCAAATGTAAAGGAATCCCCAATAAGGGCGATTCGGATGCTGGAATGCCGATCGGCAAAAGCGATCTCAGGGCTCGAACTCCTGAGTCCTTCGACACTGCTGAAATAGCTCACTCCCTGGTCGTTCTGACTCCGGCCGGATCCAATCGTCCACCCAAGAGTCTCATTAAACGTCATGTATGAAGGCTTGCCGAGCTTGCTTCGAAACGATTCCTGAAAATGGCCAACAACCTTACTCCACTCCCGCGGCAACAGATACGACGTTCCCCACATGTCGCCCATAGTCGTCTCGACATAAATCGCGCGAATCGTTCCCTCTCCGGCCATAAAAAACAGGACCACCGAGACAAGATTCATCCCCAGAGTCAGCCTAAACGTCTTCGATCCGGCCCGGCTATTCTTCGCATACCGAGAAAAGACCACCGTACCGGCTCCAACCAACCCGCACACGCCAGCCATGAAAAGATATCCCGGGCGACTCAGGAGAAAGGATAAAAAATTTGGCTTTCTGTCAATTATATAAGCCGTAAACAAGATCGACAGAGCCGACAGCTCCATGAGATAGAGCGCCGCTAACAGCCGCGTGTCGACTCCATTCCCCGGCAAAGTCTCTTCTTCGCCTTGAGGCATACCCAAGGATACGGCCTTTGTCGGCACATCAACCTCGTCCCCTGACAATCCCTCTCCCACGTCCGTAGGCCCGAGAGACGTTCTCTTCTTAAGCATACCCATACCCCTCGCTACCATGATATCCAGACGCACGACTTGAGGCATTGAGCAAAGTTAGAACATCGGGCGTACCGAATACTGATGCCTCGAACACCGCTCTTTCAGGCCTTCCCGACAGACAATTGACAGGTCTCCAGGAGCCGATCTACCGCGGTATCCCATGAAAACCATGCTTGTGACAGCTGAGCAGCCCCCTGCCCTAATTTCGCACGAAGCACCGTGGACGCCTCGAGCGCGGCGAGCGCCGCGGCCAGCGCCTCAGGGTCCTTTGGAGAGCACAGATACACATTCTCCCCATGGAGAAAGGGCGACTCCAACGATTCACCTCTTGTCGTGATTACAGGAAGCCCGTGCCCCAGTGCTGCGGCCAGCGAACTACGACTGAGCGTCACACCTTGATCAAATGGCAGCACGCAGACATCCGCAGCATACAGGTACATTGAGGCCGCATCACTGTTGGAATCGTATCCGCTTAGCCAACGCACGGCATCGGCAATTCCCAATTGGTCTGGAAGCGCCAATATCCCCTTCTCATAACTAGAAATACTACGGGCCCGATCGTCCTCAGTCTGCGTAGTCGAGCCACGCCCACCTCCGATCATAGCCAGCTTGATACGTGAGGGCTTCTTTCTAACCATCTGCAGAGCTTTGAACAGCGTCTCAATCCCTTTGTTCTTATCGGCGTATCCAAAAAACACCGCGAGCAGCTCGTCGGATTGCAAGCCAAGAGCCTTTCGGCCTCTTTCTCTGGCAGCCATCGGACCATCCGCGCACATATTCAACAACGGCGGGGGCGGGATAACGAGGCTCTTCTCCAGCAAACCCGGTAGAAGAGCCGCATGCTTTGTCTGATGATGTTCGCTCAAAGAAATGACTTTTGTACTGTCCCGCAACAAGGTGCCGAATGAGTAGTCGACATTCGACGCCCCGACAAGATATTGCGCAAGCTTCCGAGTGAACCGCACTCCGGGAGATCGCCATGTTTCCCCGGCTTCGATTTCCATTTGCGTTACAAACGGAATTCCCGGCAATACCCACCGAACGATCGACGGCGCAAAGGTAATCATCGGATGGGCACTGTAAATCCAGCCGCTATACATCAGCATGACGGCATCGGGCTTGAGCGCGCGCAGGACTCGCACAAGTCTCGGCAGATCGCTCCACGACCAATCTTTCATCAGTGGATGAACCGTAAAAGGAACTGGAAGAGAGCCCGCATTGGCTTCCCCCGTCAACAGATGCACGTCCACCCCACGTTTCGCGAGCCTGGTGCATTGGTGGTACGCATGCTCCGACTCGCCTGCCCGCATCGGAGGAAACGCCGCTGAGATGAAAAGCAGTTTCATGTCGAGGACTCCAGATCCGGCCGGTTTGTCGGACTTGTACTGCCTGAAAACATTATCTGTACTCAGCCTACGTAGCTATAAAAGAGACCGGTACAAATCAGTATATCGGCTCGTTTGAAGCGGGAGGGTATAGTCTTGCAGCGCAACCTCTCGGCTGCGAGCCCCCATCTCCCGCCGCTTGTCAGGACGGACGAGCAGATCTTTGATCGCAGCACGGAGCGCTTCCACGTCGTACCGTGGCGACAGTGATCCCGTCAGTCCCTCGCGCACCATATCCGGAATTCCCCCAGTTGCAAATGCGGCAACCGGAATGCCGCAGGCCATCGCTTCAAGAATGGTATTCGGCGAGTTATCGTATAAAGCCGGAACCACAAAGACGTCCGCAGCATTGTACGCAAGCACGAGGACGCGATCATCCGTCACATATCCCAAATGAACGTGCGGAATAGGGGTCCCGAGCTCAGGCTTCCCAATCCCGACAGACACGACACGCAGGTTCTCGACGCCAGAGAGTCCGGCCAGAGCTTGCGCCAGCATGGTGAACCCTTTATAGGGCATTTCCGTCATCACTGCGACGAAAAGCAAGATCGTCGCATTTTGCGGAAGACCAAGCATCTCCCGGGCAAACCGGCGATCCCTCGGTGCAAACATGTCCGTATCGACACCGTTGGGGATGATCGTAACGGGAAACTTCCGCAAGAACGGGTGACCAGCCAGATTCCCCTGCATCCACCGATTGAGCGCGACAAGATGCAACCGACGCGCATCGACGGCATCAAACGTTTTCCGCTTGCGCCTCCACACTTGGGAAGAAAGGTCATCTGTCTGAACAGACCCAAGCTGAGGGCACGCACCGCACCCGCTGAGAAACCGACCGCACCCTTCATCGACATGACACCCGCCCGTAATGGGATTCATATCGGCGATGCGCCACACCACCGGTGTCCGCTCCGGCACTGTCGAGAAAAACCCCTCGTAGTCCACATACCGGGCCACCCAGTGCAGGTTCAGCACATCGCAATGCGGCAAATGCTTCGCCACGTCACTGCCGAACTCGCTGCGATCATCGCTGAAGATTTCGATTCCCGCGGGCCGCGACGCAGCGTAGCGCGCAAAATCACGCCTGACCTGTTCGCGGCGGATTTTCCGCCTGATGCGGCTAGCCCAATCCATCGACGCATCAAACGCCGTGACGTGTGGGTCCTTGCTCCGCCTGTTCACCACCAACATCGACGAATCGTGCCCCATCATCCTGAGGCCGGTATGAAGCCGGTAGGCAGCGCGCGCAGCGCCGCCGCTGATGTCTTCCGTGCTCACATGGACGACTTTCATACTCCCCTCAGACACTGTCTTCATCCAACAACCTTGGTCAACACAAGTCTTTCCAGGTGAACGCAGGCTTCCTCGTGCAGGCCTCTTCGATATAGACCAGATGCCAGAGCTGAAACATCAGTGCAGACCAAATGTGCAACGCACAATCCGCCTTCCCCTCCAAATGCGGGACGACATACCGCTGATAAAACTCCCGCTTAAACAGGCCCTGCTTGTCCAGTCGATCCGGCGATAGCAGCCGTTCGGCTAAAGGGCGAAGCGGCCCACGCAACCACGGTCCGATTGGAATGGAGAATCCACGCTTCCTGGCCGTCAACAGATCGATGGGGAGTAAGTCGCTGACGGCCCGCTTGAGCAGATGCTTAGGGTCGCGCGGCTTCGTCCGCACCGAGGGAGGAATTCGAAACACAAACTCCACCAGATGATGATCTAGAAACGGAGTCCTGGCCTCAAGACTGTGGGCCATAGAAAACCGATCGGTCATGAACAGAAACTCTTCAGCCAATTGCGTCTGAAAATCCACCACTGCGAGACCGGTCCGAAGATCCGTCGTGTTCGAATGATCAAATATCTCCTGCAAATACTCAGCTGTCTCTTGGCAATAGCCCCTCCTATCGTCCTGGAGTACAAACCGATGCTTGTCCCCACTGGAGGAAAAATCCTGGTTGGCCTGGTAGTACGCGCCGAAAGGGGTCCGCAGCAGCTCCGGCAACTTCGACAGCAACCGGCCTCTTCCAGCCAAGGGAATCGAAGCGGGGAGACCGTTACTAATGGAAGCCAGTGGCTGGGCGCATGCCGCCAAGGCCGATGTTCCTGTCTGGAAATGCTGGCGGAGAGTTACCGCTGCATAGACAACTGGATCTTCTTCGTAGCGGAGAAATTTTTGATAGTTGCCAAATAACTCATCGCCGCCCATCCCATTGAGCCCAACCTTCACATCCTTGCTCATCTCCCGATAGACATACCAGGCAGGGAGCCCGCCTCCATACGGCTCATCCAAATACCACACCATCTCGACCAAATCGTTGAGAAGGTCCTCGGGATTGAGAATGAGCTCATGGTGATGCGTCCCCCATCGCTCAGCGACCTGACGCGCCAGATGCAATTCGTTCCACGCCTGTTCTTCCTCGCCGGCAAACCCAAGAGAGTACGTTCGCACCTGAGGAAATCCCTGCTCGGCCAACAGCCCGATAATGGCTGAAGAATCAATGCCTCCCGACAGCGAGCAAGCAATGGGAACGTCGCTCAATGTCCAGCGACTCACCGCCGCCCGGAGTTCCGAGCGCAGTCGCTCCGTCCATTCCTGGAGATCATGGTCCTCGAACTGTGTGCCATCGATCCGCCAGTACCGACTGAGCGTAAACCGATGCTGCGTCAGATCGTACACAAACGAATGTCCCGGAGGAACCCGCAGCACATCATCGACAATGGTTTCTGGACCTGGCACATACAACAAAGTTGCATAGTGGCTAAGAGCCTGCTGATTCACACGCCGCGAGGAAATCGAGGGGGCTACCAGCAGACTCTTCAACTCCGACGCAAATGCAAAGGCTGTCTTCTCCCGCGTGTAATACAATGGCTTAATCCCCATGCGATCGCGGGCGCCGAACAGCCGGTTGCGACGCTGGTCATGAATGACGAACGCGAACATGCCGTTCAAGTCATCGACCATCCGATCACCCTTCTCGTCGTAGAGGTGAAGCAGTACCTCCGTATCAGAATGGGCAGTGACAAACGTATGGCCGCGGGACTCAAGCTCCACTCTTAACTGGGGCGCATTGTAGATCTCACCGTTGAAAACGATCCAAACAGACCGGTCCTGGCTGCTCATCGGCTGATGACCGCCCTCAAGATCAAGGATGCTCAGCCGACGCATGGCAAGAGAAACCATCTCGTCTGGGCTGGTATAAATTCCCTGATCATCAGGGCCACGATGAACGATCCTGTCGTTCATCTCCTTAACCCATGCCGCCTGGTGCGAACCTGCGACACCGACAATCCCACACATAAAAAATTTCCTTCCGAAAACATGGACGTCGCGGACGGGCTGTACCGGACCAGACTTCCGACAGGATGCTTAGACAGCCGGAACGAAGCGCTGTCGCCGGATCTCGGCTTAAAGCAACCGAGCCTAGCTCATGTTGTGTTTACGCGAACGATAGATGCGATGCGCCCACGGGAACACGCGCTTCGCCTTATCCAACACGGAGGCCTTCAACGCATAGCCCAGCGTCGATAGGACGCGCCGATAGTAGTCTGGAACAAATGGCATCGCGAAAGCTGACCGCACCCATTCGGCGGACGATTCCCGCTCCCGATACATCGTATTCCATCTGTCGAAATTGGTCTGCCAGATCATCTTCACGATGAGCCGTTTGACCTCACGATACTGATCCGGATGGCTGCTGGCATACTGAAGAAGAACGGCGTCGGATTCGAGAAAAGTCAAAAACCGCCGGCTTCCCTCGACCAACGCCCGGTAGTTGCACGAGAATCCCATGCTTGACTCATAGGTACGTTTTCGAAATAGGCATCCCGAGCTAAGAGCGACCGCTCGCCCTAGGCATAACTTCAACAACAAGGCATCGTCGATTCCGTTTCCGGTCGGGAAAAATGGATAGCCTCCACAGGCCTTGACCTCGTCAGTGCGAGACACAACCGTCGCAAAAGTCTCAAACTTATACCGGTAGTGGCACCAGGCAGAGACAAAGTCCTCGCCAGACAAGAGTTCAGGAACCGTCTCCGCCGATCCGCGAAGCACCCGCCCGCTGGGATCGACCGCCTCCTGCCTGGAGATGGCGACAGCAGCAGAAGGATGCCGCTCAAGAAGCGCAACAAGGTTGGACACGAAATTCGGACTCATGTCGTCATCGTCTTGAAACAGGATGAAATACTTGCCTGTGGCCTCCTGCACGATCTGATTGAAATGCTCGCTGACGATCACCGTTTCCGGGTTCTGGCGAAATCGGTACGGTCGAGGATAGTGGCGGGCAACGAGGTCGGCCACCTTGCTCCCATTCATACCGTTATCGGACACGATGCATTCAATCTCCGGGTAGTCCTGGGCAAACACAACGCGGAGAGCCTGCGGGATAAACTCCAGCCGCTTGTAAATCGGTATACCTATGGTCACCCGAGGAATCATGCCCTCACTCCCATCGCACACACTCGCTCCAACACATTGGCCAGCTGATATCACTCCACGCCGTTACGACCAATTCATCGAGCGTCCGCCGAAGGTCCCATCGCCGTCCAGGCGAACATCGACTCGTTACCGCCCTTTGGCAAGAAACGTTTTCAACTCTCCAATATTCTTCATCTCAGCCAGCTCATTCCCTTTAAACCGCACCCCAAAGGCTTGCTCAATACTGAACATGAGATTGATATGGGCCAGTGAATCCCACTTCGGAATATCGCGCGCAGTCGTCTCATCGGTCAGCACCAGCTTCTCGTCGTCGAAGACTTCGCGAAACAGGCCTTCGAGCTGTTCATGCACCTCCATCCGCTACCTCCCACTCATCTACAGTCTTAACAAACCTGTTCGAGATTGGCCCTTTGGCCAATAAATCGTACGACCACGTCACCTGCCCAGCGGCTTGGCTCACCAGAGTGAAGCCCAGTTTGGCATACGCATCTTCCGCCATTGCATTCTTCTCGCTGGGAACATAGGTTCCCCGCAACGACGTACAGCCCAGCGCTTCGGCCTGTCGGCACACGCGCTCCATAATCGTCGCTTCGACGGTGCGGCCAATCACTCGACAACTCATCAACCATGTATCGATATCCAGCACCGTCCCCTTCCGCAAGGCAATGATAAGCGCCACCAGACCATGGTCGGCAAAGCGATCCCGCAGCCGCAGATACAGGTGCACGCACGTTGGATCGCTGACAAAGCTTTCCAACTGCGGCATCCCATGGCGCTTCGTTGTGAGATTGAACTGATTCGTTTTCCCGATCAGCTGCGCGACCCTGGGCAAATGCAAGGCATCGAAGGGAGCAATGATCGCCTGCATGTGAAGGCTCTGATAAAACTCCTCAATGGATCCCGCTGTCGCTTCAAGCGCTCGAATCTGCGCCCGGGCCTGGTATTGCTCGGCCCGTGCGGCGTCTTCCTGCGTATACGAACTGGTTTCGAGCGACAAGCACTGCGCCAGCGCTCTGACATAGTACGACGCGTCGTCAGGCAGCGGAACAACCTCGACCTCAGGAACAAACTGCCTCATCGCTTCACGTTCAACCGGGTTATCATCTACGAAAACCAACGCATCCAGCCCTATCCCAAGCTCTTGTGCAATCTTGCGGATATTCTGAGGTTTTGGTTCCCAGTTGGCAACAAACACCGCAATATCGTCACGTTTCAAACGCATCTCAGGATGTTTTTCAAATGGCTGCATCGCATCGGCATGATTGTTTTTCGAGCAGACCGCTAGAATCACGCCCTTGCGCTTCAACTTGAGAATGTACTCTTGAAAGGCGACAAACGCTTCACCATCGACGCCATTCCCCAATTTGATGCCGGCAAGCCCATCCTCCGCGATGACGCCTCCCCACAACGTATTGTCGAGATCCAGGACAAGACATTTTCGGCTCAATCCCAGATCGGCGCCGATGACCGCCGCCGTATGGCGGGCGAGCGCCGGAACCGCTTGCAGCGCAACCGCTTGTTTCGCCAGATGCCAGAAGCGGGGATCGAACCATCGCGCTTTCCCCACAAACGAAGCCAGCCGCTCGCAGTCGACGATCGACACCGCAGTCCCGGCCTCTTCTCCAAGCCTAGTATTGACAGCCTGCGTCATCATATAACGCGACCCCGAAAGACGCGCCGCAAGATGGCCCATCGGCACGTCGCATGGCAGCGCAAAGTTGTGTTGAACGATCCTCGCTCGGGAACGCGCCTTCACGGTTCGCCAGAGCGAGGTCCAGCGCGCAACTTCCGCGCGAATCGATTCCTGCGGCGCCGCGCTGTACTCCGGAAGCCGCAGATCCCCCTCATGCACCGCTAGCACGATAAAATCCGGATCGAACGCATAGAGGCGGCTGTTCGGGTCGATGATATCCTGCTCGTACTGACCGTACTGACTCTCGAATATTTCCAGTTGCATCCCACGCCGACCGGCCGCCAGCGTCAACAACTGGCTCAGTTGAGCCGTTGTATAACTTCCAAGCAACGCCAGTTTAGCGGAACGAAGCGGCCTCCCAGATCGATGCGCATAGCGCTGGACCAATCGGCTCGCCGTCTGCCACGAGGTAAAATCGTCTTCGGCGTCCACCACCGCCAACGCCCACCGGCAGGCCTCTGGAATATTGCCCAACTCCTCGTAACTGCGCGCAAGCTTCAGGCAAAGCCCCGCCTGAGGCGGATCGGAGAGCGCTTTGAGATAGAGCGGAATGGCATCCTCAATCTTGCCTGACTTCCGCAGTTCATCGGCGCGAGCCACAAGTGCAGTCACGTCACGTGTTCGATCAGATAAATAGTCAGACATGATAGGCGTCATCTGCGCCGCAGACTTGCGGCCTCCTCATGGGGTAAAGAGTACTACGATGGTCTTTCTTGACCTAGCATTTCTTCATCTGGATCATGCGAGGGGCCTCCACAAATACCGTCGCGCCGGCCGGAACATTGGTCGTAATGACAGTGTTGGGGCCAATCTTGGCGCCATCCCCGATAGCGACCTTGCCAAGAATGACTGCCCCGGCGCCGATATCCACCCGGTGGCCGATCTTGGGTCCGTCCTGAAACCGCTCCCAGGTCACCGCACCGATCGTGACATTTTGCCGGATAATGCAGTCGTCTCCGATCTGGCCATAGGGATGGAGGACGATTCCGCTTTGATGCGCAATCCGAAACCGGCGTCCGATCACTGTGCTCCGGGGAATCTCGATGCCGTAATGATTTCTCACATACCGCCAGAGCACCCGGTAGAGCAGCAACACGCTCGAGCGAAGCAGCCCCTCGCTTCGCTCCCATCCCCAAAACCCCAATCGATGCACGGCAACCGCTCGAAACCCCGGCTCAGTCCAGTCTTTATTATTGGCGATCCAATCTTCATGGATTTGCCGGCACAAGTCTTTCATAAGATCGTATTGTTTCATCATGTCCCTACAGGCCTGCCAGAACGCGGTGCGCTGTTGAGTCTCACCATGCTTGCTCAATTATAGGAAGCGACGCCGTGACACCGCACTGCCGCCGGCTCTACTGTCTCCATCAGAAAGACGATCGGGTGCCTAGCGCACCTTGCCGGCGGAAGAAGGAATGGCATCAGGCGACTGCGCAAGAAGGTCCGACCCAGTCTTGTTGGCATGGAGCGAAAAAATTCTGTCGATCGCAGAACGATAAACCTCTGTCCATCGTTCGCGAGTATGGTGCGACCGAGCCAAATCCCAGGCACACCTGGACATCCGCTGCAGTGTCGTTCCGGGAAAGCCGGCAACACTTCGCACGGCCCGTTTAATCTCGTCCACCGAACAATTCGGCAACACGACGCCACATCCATCCACATCGACTCCGCTCTCATAACTGATGATTGGAATCAGTCCCGCATGCATGCCTCCGATCACCGACCCGCTTCTGGCTTCCGATGCGGACGCGGAAAGAATTCCCACACAACGTTCAGCTAACTCCAAAAACCGGTCGCTGCTGAGATCCATCCATCCCTCGGTATGAATATTAGGCATCTCATACAGCTCTCTGAAATAGGCCCGTTCAAACGCCTTTTCGCCCTTGATCGGGCCACACACCGTCAGGTGACAGTCCGGCATGTCCGCAAAGGCTTCCAGAATCAAGTCGAGCCCCTTGAGAACAAGCCCTCCGCTGTTGATCCACAAGAACTGATTGCGACAGCCGACCCAGTCTTTGGAAGCAGGCCATGGATACAACACAGGCGCAGCCACCGGCACAGGAAAGATCTGTTTGCCGGCATAGCGAAACGTCTCTAGGCTGAACCGGTTCCCATTCATTGTCGCGTAGTCGGCATGTTCGATCCCGAGATGCGGCATCTCAAATCGCCAGGGTTTTAGCGTCACACCACGGCGTTGCTGCAATTCGAGCAAGCGGCGAGCCTCCGCCGCGTTCTGAAACAGCGGATGGGCCGTGTCAATATGCAACACTTTGATACAGTCGGCATTCAGGACAGGAGCCAGCCGTTCAAGATTCCATCGGGTATCGACCATCATGGCGTAATCACGCTTGGGCCAAAAGGTGTTGTTATGAAAATTAATGACATCGACACCGTACCCTAGATCCAAGAATGTTTGCGCCATCTGAAGCGCCACCCAATAGTGATGATGGTCTCTCGGAATCGGCTGCCCCGGAGGCAACAAGAAGGCCTTCACCACGTGCGAGAGCAACACATAGCCTTTCGGTGTCCCTTTTGGCTCGAGAGACACCAGCCTTCGGTTGAGAATCTCCTGGTCTAAATTCTCCCGGGCCTGCAACGCCGCAGCCTTGATCGCACTCCCCAGGATATAGAGCCGGGATGATTTCATCGCAGAAATCAGACTCGCGCTCTGAATTGGACGTTGCAAGAAGGGCATACGTCCTACCCCTCCACTCCGAGGCGAGGCGCCCTGTCCACACAGGCCATCCATCGCCCATCGCCCAAGCAATGGGCATCAATGTGAGACAGACTTGAATGGTTCTGATTCTGGTCCTTATCCTTCGCGGAGAAAAAGGAGCCTGGATAAGGGGCCTCACTATATTGCGTCGGCGTCAACTCCGTAATTGAAAATGCCCGGACAATGGATCCATGGCCAGGCTCCCGGGCTTGCTCAAAACGCACCAACCGGCCCTCATGCGCCACGACTCTTCCGGCTAGCTTCAGGCCAACGGGTCCCACAAAACCGATCGGGCTCTGTGGATGTTCGCTCCATGGCCCCAGCAATTCATCCGCCCGATAGAGCCGAAGAGCCGCGGCCGCATCCTCTGCATCAGACACCGTAAAGAGCCACCACTGGTCTTCATGGCGAACGATCGAAGGAGTCGAAAACTTCCCTCGCAACAAAATTCCAGCCAGCGCCCAGCGCACGGGAAACTCAAACGCCTTGTAGAGGCGCAGCATCCCGGCCTCGACACTTTGGGGAAGCATGTAGTACCCGCCATTCCACTCAAATACGTAGGGGTACGACAGAGGATACGGTGTTGCCAGCACAATCTGGCGATAGGTCCAGCGCATAGCGTCGTCGCTGGTCGCCCAGCCGATCTCATTTTTTTCCGAGTCGCGATTGCGCACTTCGAATAACATGTGCCAGCGCCCTGCGACTTCCAGCATAAAAGGCGCCCTGACCGACGCAGCCACGCAATCCCTGATGTCCTGCGCCATGAGCACCGGGTTGGCCAATCCCTCCTGATTCAAATCCAGTAGAGACGGCCCAGCCAGCATGCTGATCGCCCCCTCCTGCATGCCGGCCCTAGGAACATGAGCCTGGCGGGAAAAGGTGTCCCGCAACCACTGCAGCACGCGGGACAAGCTTCTCCGCGGCGTCGAACTCTCCATATCTGCACCCTCAAAATACCGCATCATCTCATTGGGACTACGTTTCGAATCGATGGGAATAGCCAGCCTTCGCGCCTCTGTTAGCCCGAACAACGCGCAACAGTCAAGCCCGTTGACCAATCAAACTGAACCGTGCGCCCCAATACCATAATCCATACACATCTGTCTCTAGCAGGGGTGCCCATGTTCCCGTAAGATCTCTCGAATAGTTTGGCGGTAGACACGAGAAAAGTGTTCGCGGGTATGCTGTGCCTGGACATGCTCCCAGGCACAGCGCGCGCGCCCTTCCAGCATCGACGCGGGCATCTCGGCAATGCTTCGCACGCCCTCTCGAATATCCTCCACTGAAACGCCCTTGAGAAGCACGCCGAAATCGTGCACATCAACACTAGATTCGCGATTGACGATTGGGATGAGCCCCGTATGCATGGTCTCGATGACACAGGCGGCACCGCCTTCAGAGCAGGAGGTAAACACGTGCGCAATACATTGCTCGGCAAGATCGATGAAATCCTGGCTATCGATATCAAGCCATCCGCGTAGATGAATATTGGGAGTCTCGAACAGTTCCTTGCGATAGGCCGCCACGAAAGCCGGCTCCCGTTCAACCGGACCGCAAATCGTCAGACGATATTCCGGCATCCCGGCAAATGCTTCCAGCACAAGATCCAGGCCCTTGTGGACCATTCCATGACTGGCGAAGAAAAGGAAATGTGTTCGGGCGGCCGCAAAATTCTTCCCAGACGGCCACGAACAGAGCCTGGCGGCAGGGATTGGGATTCGATAGATTGGTTTGCCAGCATAACGAAAGGTTCCGATGGTGAAGTCGTTGGCGCAGACAGTCGCGCAATCGGCATGTTCAATAGCGAGATTGGGCCGTTCATACCTGACCGGTTGAAGCGTAACCCCTCTCCGCCGCTGTAAGTCCAGCAATCGAGCGGCTTCCGCGGAGTTTTGAAACAACATGTGGGCCGTATCGATGTGCAGAATCCTCAGGCAGTCGCGGCCGAGCAACGGAGCAAGCCGTTGAAGATTGTATCGCGTGTCGATCATCACATCGTAGCTCGTCTTCGGAAGGAAATCGTGATTCCCGAAACTGATGACATCCACGCAGTAACCCAGCTCTAAAAATGTCTTGGAGATGTCGAGGGACGTCCAGAAGTTCGTATGCGTATTAGGAACGGGCAGGTCAGGGTGATTCAAAAAATCGCCCCTGATGTGCGATAGCAGCACGGCCCCGCGAGGTGGTCCATCAGGGAGAAGAGACGTAACCTCACGGTCCCCCCGTTCCACTTCCTCGACAATCTGCGGCAGCCGCCAATAGATCGCTCTCGCAACCCGATAGCCCTTGAACCTGCTGAAACGGCGTCTTAGAGAAGAAAACATGCTGACCTCTTCGTCTAGAGCGATGCGCGGTCATACAGAGAACCACCGATTGACGATTGAGGACGGCTCTGCTGGGCACACCCTTCGGTCTTTTGTAACGCGCACAGCACCGCGTCTCCCACTAGGCGATGCCCGTCGGCATTGTAGTGATTCGATCGCCGGAACGGAAACAATCCGACGGGATCCGGATGAGCCTCGAAGTCCGGATGAAGATCCACTAGTGGCAGCGTCAGATCAGCAACCAATTGAAGCACCCGCTCTCGGTTCTTGTTGGCAACCTCCGGCTTGGCATAACGAGCCCACTCGGGCAGATAGACGAAGTACATCTCCCCTCCCCATCCATGCACCGTGGCCATCGCCTCGACCAGCACATCGCGAAACTGCGTCATCTCTTCATCCGATACTTCGGCAGAGAAATACAGCTCACTCGCACGGCGGGCATCGACCTCCTGCCGTCCCGCCAGCCAGCGGGTAAATAACTGCCGGATCTGCTGCAATTTGACCGTCTCTTCAAATCCGATTGTCAGGCTCAACCCCTGCCGGGCTTGTTCGATGTGGGCCTTCAGCGCCCGATCGATCTTGTCCCTTCGATCCCACAGGGACTGGGTGTATTCTTCCGTCAAATAGCGCATGAGCAGAGGACTATGCCGCTCATGCTCCAGATCTTTGAGATCATTGCCTTCATAGTAGAACCACAAGACCGTTTTCGGCCGGACACGAGCCCCATACTCTTTCAAGGATGCCAGCATCATAAGCGGGCCATTGGCATCCATGCCGAGATTGATGAGCCCTGGATGGCGGGCCCGGATCACTCCGACGAAACTGTCCTCCGTGGGCACACAGGCACCGTGCGTGAATGAATCTCCTACCGCGACGACTGCAGCCTCTTGAGCACGCCATACCTCCGGTGGATTGTTAAATCCATGCTCGCCGCTGTCATACGTCACATACTCTCCGCTTTCATTGCAAAACACGGTGAGCACATTGGCAACGCCGCTGAGCGGCAAGATTTCCTCACCCTCAATGGACAGGGCTCGAAGAGTCTGCATGGAATCGGCGTTGTCCCATGTCAGAAGAGCGTGAGGGACAACAGCCGGATACACGGTATGCCCCTGACGCTCGAGGTCAGCGATCACCTGCAATTTGTCACGGCGGTCAAATGCAGGCTCGACGGTGGAAGCTTCATTCAAACGCGCTTGGGTCGATTCCGGAGTGGTGTCCATGGGAAACGTAAGCCATCGGTTCTGCTCGAAATTGGCGCGGGCCGAGGCCGTGAAGGCCAGCAGCAGCTCACCGGCATAGAGCGAGAACAACGAACACAACACGACGAGCGCAAGATTGACCTTCGCGACAGGATTCAACCACCGGGTCGCGACGAACCCCAACCCAATGACAGCCACGCCAAGATAGTGCGGAGCCATCCCATGAGCGGCCACAAGATATGCCACGAATAGAATTATACCGGCCCCGATCCCAGACAGGATCCAATCGGCCAGGCGTATGAGGTGTGTCATTGATGTTCCTTTGACTGTTTTGCAAGCTGCATTTTTGACGGATCTATGTCATTAAGCAAACTAGCGATTTTTCTCCACCCGTCGACCGAGGCAATCCATTGCCCATTGTCCAATCGATGGGCATCGACATGATGCATGCCATGTTGATTCCATCCGACGCCACTGGGAGTCAGAATGGCATCCTGCCCCAGCGGCCGCTCTGCATAGGTTGCCTGGCTTAACTCCGTAATCTCAACCGCGCGTACTTCCGTTCCATAGTCCGGAAACCCATTCTGCGCAAACCGGACGAGGCGGCCGTCGACGCTTACCATACGACCGGCTGGGCGCGCGAGATGGGGATTCCACTCGATGAGGGGGCTGCGCGGATGCTCTTCCCACGGCCCCAGCAAATCGGTCGCGGAAAACAGCCGCAAGGTATCGCAGCGTCCCTGACTCGATTCCGCCCACATCCACCACCGGTCGTCGTGGCGCAGGAACGAACAATCGGCATACCCGTGCCCTTTAAGCACGGGGCCGATGTAGTCCCATTGATCCGGAAACCGGCGCGCCCGGTACAACCGCACTTCATTGGCCCGCACCGATTCCGGCACCATATAGTACTCCCCCTGCCATTCAAACACGTAGGGATAGGAGAGATGATACGGCTCGGCCAGCACAACGCGCTGGTACGTCCACCTGAATCCGTCCGGACTGGTCGCGCACCCGATCTCGCCATGACTGCGCCGGTTATACAGTTCAAAAAACATGTACCACGTGCTCGCAACACGGATCATAAACGGATCGGCCACCATCAATGCGCACACGTCAGTCACATCGTCGCGTGTCAGGACCGGATTCTTGATGCCGAGGGCTGGCGCCAGCGCCACAGGCGATGAACCGGTATAGATGCCAATCGACCAGAGATGATACCACTGAACTTCTTCCGACTCTGAAGAAATGGAATTCGCATAGCGAGAAATCCGAGATACCATGCGCTTGACGGGAATGAGCCTATGCACCATGAAGATTCCTGTTACGTATTCGAATGAAAGGCCGTGCGGTTGGCACGATACCACTCAACCGTTTGACGCAGCCCGGTTTCGAATGACGTCGCGGGCTGCCAGCCTAATTTCTCAAGGGACTCGCCCGTATTCGCAAGACATTGCGGAGCAAACGGCCTATCTGGAAGCACGCCCAATTGAGGCTGGATGGAGGAATGCATTGTCGTCGCTATCTGCTCAACGATTGACCGAACCGTTCGCAACTGTCCTGACCCCAAATCGAGAGTTGCCCCTTCAATATTCGGTCGGTGGGCTGCAGAAAGAAATCCCTCGATGACATCGTCAACATAAATCCAATCGGCGCTCCACGCTCCGCTGGACAATCGCGGCGGCACTCCGTTTAGCAACGATCCAATGACCGACGGGATGAGTTTTCGAGCATCCTGTCCCGGGCCGTACGTCATGTATGTGCGCAGAATCACCGTCGGTGTTCCATAGAGCGCCTGAAACATTCGACCATAGCCGCTCGCCGCCCACTTGGCCGCCGCATAGGGGGAACTGGGCGTCACCTCCCCTTGCTGGGCCTGAGGCTCATTGAGGGACCCACACAAAATCACGCGACGGCAATCGATCTCCGTGGCTGCAACAAGCAAATTGACGGTGCTCGTCAGCAAACTGTGGAAAGTGGGAAGCACGAATTCTTTGCCCGGCACCGCCGTCACAGAGCCGGCGAGATGATAGATGATATCCGGCCGTATCTCCGATACGAACCGGCGAGCCACATCCATCTCCGCCAGATCCGCCTGCCACCAGTGCGGCTCGGCGTCGCGCTGCGCCCGCTCAACTCGCGAGGTGGCATGCACCTCCGCCCCGCTGTCCACGAGCCGGCGACAGAGGTGGTTTCCGAGAAACCCGCTTCCACCGGTGACCAGTACTTTTTGTTGCGACCAGGACGTATTAGACATGTTCTCTCAAGATTAGTTCGAGCGATAGGACTCAGATTCAAATCCTCGGCATCCGCCCTTTCTTCATCGCACGGCAAAGCCGGCGACGGGCTCTTTAGCTAGGATATTTACAGGAGGAGTCCCACCTGCTGCGATGCGAAACGGATCAATTCTTCCGCCACTATCCGATGCCCCTCTTCTGTGTAATGCCCGCGCCAGCGGAGCGGAAAGAGGCTCACGGGATCTGAGTGTGCGGCAAATGCGAGATGCATGTCGATGACCGGCAGGCCCATCGAATGGACAAGCGTAAGCACGGTATCCCGATCCTTACTGGCGTATTCCTCATCGGCATACCGCTCCCACTGCGGAAGATAGACAAACACCATCGTACCACCCCAGGATTGGATCGACCGCCGCGCTTCCTCCAGCACGGTTCGGAAGAGGCGAACCGTTTCCTCCGACGCGGGAGGATGCGCTTGCAGGTCGTGCTCACCGGGCTGGCCAGCCGCTTGCCGGAACGCCCGCGCAACGGTCTCGCGAAGACTGGTGAGCTTCACTCGATACTCCAGCTGCTCGATGACCTCTTCGAACGAACGCGGCTCGGAAAGGCTGCTCCACATTCGACCCATAACGCCCTGAGATTTCTGAGCTGCGTGAATGTGAGCCGTTAGGGCTTGGTCGATCGCGGCTTGTTTGCCGATCAATCCCTGGCTAAATCCCTCCCTCAAATACTCGCGCAAGATCGGGCTCCGCATTTCCCTCGAAAGATCTTCAATGAGATCGTTTTCTTCAAAATAAAACCAAAACACCATTGAGGGCTTGACGATGCTCACATACTCTTTGATCGAGGCTAATTCACTGAGCGGTCCATTGGCTGCTCTGCCAACGTTCAGCGTCTTGGGATAACGCTGTCGCAACAACGCAACAAAATTTTTGTCAGTCGGCACGCAAGCCCCTTGAACAAACGAGTCTCCGACTGCTGCGATGCTAAGCTGGGCCGCCACCCATTGTCCGCTGGGGTTATGAAAGCCATGTTCATCTGTGTCATAAATCGTGTAGGCGCCATTCTCATTACAATACACGGTGAGTTTGTTGGCAATACCACCGAGCGGCATGACACTGACACCCTCTATCGTGAGAGCAGCCATCGACGGGTCGAGAGGTCCGTCCTTATCCAAAGCGGTTGCCGGTATGCTCGGCCACGCATCCCGCCCATCCCGACGAAGGTCCATAATAACGGAGAGCCTGCTTCTGACATCGAACTTCACCTGCTGTTTCCGTGCGGCCTCGGCCTGCATTTTCGTCGCGCCGGCATTCTCGCCAAAGGCCTTTGGCAACCACCCCGCACCAAAGAACGAGAGTTGCCGCGATACTGGATTGAGCGCCAGCACAGCCTCTGCTAGATACCCGCACACCACCAGCGAACAAAGCATCAATGCCAGATTGACCCTAATGGAACCGGAGAGTCTGAGACTGCCAGCCAAGATGCCGGCAAGCGCGAGAACCAGGAGGTAATGCCACGTCCACCCGTGCCGCACGATCATAAGCAGAAACAGGCCGAAACAGAGTCCGGCGGACATGCCCAAGACCAGGCTGGCAGCTCTGACGATCACGCCCGATCCATGATTGACGGGGTTAACACCTAACAACACAACAGGCCCCCTTTCAGAATGCCGTATTGATGCGTTTTCAACTATTAAGCCTAAAAGAAGCCGCAAACGCTTCCGAAAGCCTCTCGATCGCCAGCGCAGCGCTTCGACGGTCCATACATTTGGTTGGACCGTCCGGCGTGGTGTTAACATCGACGACGTATACCTTCCCATCATCGACGTTTCTCAAGACATCCAGTTCACCGTAATCCAAACCGATTTCCTTGCACAACCGTAAGAGCAGGCCGACCTCGCTGGCCGATAGCAGATCTGACACGTCGCAGACTTGCGCCGAGATATTATCAGCGCCCAATCCGAATCTCCGCTCTATCGATCGAATTTTCCGGTAGCAGAATGGAATCACATCACCACATACCGGCACGCGAATGTCTTCAATGAACCGCCCGTCACGCGAATTATTGACGACTCTTTGATAGACCGCCTGTTCATCGATCTGCGTCACGGGACACTGGATGATCCTGCCATCATGCATGGCGTTGGTGTTCGATTTCTTCACGCATTGGCCGACAAACTCCAGGGGATTCACCGCCAAGCCATAGCCGAATACCGCCTGATGCACGGCTTCCACTGTGCGCTTCGAAATATCCACGCATCGAAGGTTCAGCACTGGCTGCCTCACGCTCAATTCTTCCAAGACGTCCAGGCGGCGACGGATGGTGCAGTCCTCCCAGTTGACCACCAGATTAGCCGGCGTTCCAACCCTATCGGTGATTTGAAGGCCCAGCTCATGGCATATCTTATACAGCACAGAGCTCGGTTCAGGCTTGTGGGGCAAGGTGAGGATCGTTTTTGCTTTGCACCCGTTTTCGAAATACCTGGTATAAAACCGAACCTTCCAGGATCCTACACTCATTGCCGGCCTGATACACCCTTGATCCAACCACCGGAGCATGCCCGGCACCTTCCGGCATGTGGCGAGAACCTCCCGCAGCGGTTTTTTGATCACTTGCGGAGCGGCCGACCTGATCGCATCGGTAACGTTATTCATACGCGGGCGATCGCTCTGGCACCGGCTCCAGGAGCGCGTGCGCAATCAAATCGGACGCTGCGCGGGCCACCGCCGCAAAGGGGAGTTGCGACCGTTCGGCAATATCGAGAAGCGTATGGCAGCCGTCCGAGAGATTGAGCACCCAGAGCATGGCCATCTCCATCGATTTCTCTCCGGCCTGCCCACCGATCGCCCGATACAATCCGCGCTTTCCCAACTGCGGCTCGCAATGCGGATTCTGGTTGAGGTAGGTCCTGTTGCCTTCGAGGATCTCTATCGCGGACTGACACAAGCCCAATGATTCCGCAAGAGCCTGCGGCTGGAGGAACTCCAGGTTGTCGGCAGACGTATGATACTCGGGGTATTGACTGTGCGGCGTCCTACTGAGACAGCCAACGGCGAGATTGAAACCCGGAGAGCAGTACTGCCGCTCATCGTACCCATAGGGAATAAAGTCGCTGATTGAATAGGGCGCCCCACTATGTTTCAGCAGGTGGGCCAGGGCACGGTCAATATCGGCATCTCCTCGGCGACTCTTTTTATAGGTGACCGGGCCGGCGTCGCCGACTCCCGTCAGGACTAACCCGTGCTTGATGCGCGGCGCATCTTTTTGATGTTGACTCAACCAGGTAATGGACCCAATCGTTCCTGGAATAAAAAGGAAACGATAGGAGTAACGGCAAGGACGCGTCTGAAGCCATTCAGCCAAGAACGTGGCCACAGCAATACCCGACAAATTGTCGTTCCCCAGTGAGGGATGGCAGGTATGAGTTGAAATGAGCACTTCCTCTTGAGATTGCCCCGGAAGAAGGCATTCCCCGTAAGTCAGGCTTCCCTCGGTCATCGATGCGTCGATACACACGTCATATTCACGCTCTGTCAATGCGAGCAACTGGTTATGACTCAGGCAGAACCCCCAACTCTCCTTGTAATAAGAGGTGCGATAGGGAATCCAATCTGGACGATCCGGAAGACTGTGCAGATGTTCTTTGAGCTCGGAGAGTGCCATCCGCTGCTTGACCGGCTGGCTATAGCTGACAACATGCAAGTTCGATTTCTGAAAATCGACGAGGCGCTCTCCACGCAGATTCTTAATGTAGGCATCCCGGATGTTCCATTCTAAAGGAACCTTCCAGTCAAAAACTTGTGTGCCGCTTGGAACCTCATGAACCGTGAGAGAAATCCGTTTTCCGATCTGCTGAAGTGTCTCCCGCACACCGTTTCCCGTGATACTCCGGCAGATGGGAAACAGCTCGGCCACCCATCGATGCATCTCGCTCCCGACCGGTGTCGAGGCTGCTTTGCTTTTGTCTCTTTGAGGATTCACCGCAATCCCTTTTCTGGAATGAAATCAGGATACTGCTGGTCCCGTTCGGCAATGATCCGAGCATCCGGCGGCCATGCGATCCCGAATTGTGGGTCATTCCACCGGACGCCTGCCGCGCTCGGCGCATCATACCGATGGGACATTTGATAAAACACTTCCGTGCTATCTTCCAACGTTTGAAAGCCATGCGCCATGCCTTCGGGAATATAGAGCATGTGCCGATTCTCACGTGAAAGCACGACACTGACATGTTCCGCATAGGTAGGCGAGGCTGGGCGAAGATCGATGATCACATCGAATATTGCTCCCGCCGTGCAGCGAACTAGCTTGGCCTCAGCATGCGGGGTCTTCTGAAAATGCATGCCCCGCAGCGTGCCTTTTTTATAATTGTAGGAAATATTGCATTGCGCGAGTGTCGTGCTGAGCCCATGAGACGCAAATTCATCCCGGCACCAGGTTCGCGCAAAAAACCCGCGGTCATCTTCTTTCCGCTCCGGTTCAATCACGAAGGCGCCCTTTAGGGCGGTCTCGCGGAAAATCACGGATAAACCTTAACCTCTGGGATCGGCACCACAAACTTCCCACCCCAGTCGCGGATAAACGCCATCTGCTCCATCACTTCTTCACGAAGATTCCATGGCAGGATGAGCAGATAATCGGGGCGAGTCTCACGGACTTTTTCGGGCGCATGGATGGGGATGTGAACGCCGGGAAGAAACTGGCTCTGCTTGTGGGGGCTCCGGTCCACCGTATAATCGATGAAATCCGTTCGGACGCCACAATAGTTGAGCAACGTATTCCCTTTCGCTGGCGCTCCGTATCCTACGACACGCTTCCCTTCCTGCTTGGCGGCAATCAAAAAGGATAGCAGCTTTCTTTTCGTCGCCTCGACCTGTGGCCCGAATGAAAGATAGTGATCAAGCCGACCAAACCCGGCCTTCTCCTCCCGTGCCTTCAGATCGCGCGCACGGGTACCGATCGGCTTCGACTCATCGCGTGCATGGCGCGCATAGATTCGGAGCGAACCTCCATGGGTGGGAAGTTCCTCCACATCAAACAAAGTCATCCCGTGGCGGGCAAACACTTTTTCTACGGCAAGGAAGGAAAAATAGGAGAAATGTTCATGGTAAATGGTATCAAACTGATTCTGCTCCATCAGCTGAACCAAATGGGGGAACTCCATCGTGATCACCCCCGTCGGCTTCAAGAGCAGGCTCAATCCTTTGACAAAGTCATTCAGGTCAGGAACATGGGCGAGCACATTGTTTCCGATGATCAGATCCGCTGCCCATCCGTCCGCAACAAGGCCACTGGCCGTCTTTTCCCCGAAGAAGGCCACCGTGGTGTTGACGCCTTTCTGCTTCGCCACTTCAGCCACATTGGCCGCCGGCTCCACCCCCAGGACAGGCACTCCGCGAGTCACAAAGTTTTGCAGCAGGTATCCATCATTGCTGGCGATCTCGACCACTTTCGAGTCCCGCCCCAACTGGAAGCGATCCGCAATCATGTCGACATACCGCTTGGCATGAGTCAACCAGGAGTCAGAAAATGAGGAGAAATAGGCGTAGTCGGAAAAGATATCGTGCGGCGACGAAAACTGTTCCAGCTGCACCAGCAAACATGCGGAACATACATACACATGCAGCGGGTAAAACGGTTCCATACGGCTGCGCTGTTCCGGTTTGATATAGGAATTGGCCAGCGGAGACATGCCGAGATCCACAAAGGTGTGCGCCAACACTGTTCCGCATGACCGACACTGTGATTGCCCCATCAAATGCCTCCCTTATCCGCACTTCTTCGACCAGAACCTTGTACCAACAACCCATCACGCACAACGCGACGGCGGTTCATCGTTTCACCGATTTATCCACGCGAGCGAATCGGAGAGATGCCCGCCCTCACGCAACCGCTTCAAGGTCACAAGCCTCATGAATTCGCCCGTGCGAAAGTTGCGATCCTGGAACTGCATGGCCGCCAGCCCATCCCGGAGATCGACGACAGCGTCCTGAAGGTCGACAGCAGGGAGAAACCCTTGCGCCAGCTTGGTAAACTTGTCGAAGTTAACCCGGTAGGAGCGCTTATCCGGCTGTGCATCCTTGTTGATCGACACCTCTACTCCCGGGACAAGCTTGGCCACTGCCGCGGCAAGGTCTTTCACCTGGTAATTCCACGCGTCACTTCCCACGTTCACGGTCAAACACGCCCCTCCGTTTCGGTGGTCGCGCTGCACGGCCCAATCGATTGCTCGCGCCATGTCTTTGACATGGATCAGGGGGCGCCACGGAGTGCCGTCACTCAAAATATTAATCTGCGTGGAAGCAAGCGCCCCGGCTACGAAATCGTTCAGCACAAGATCCAGTCGAAGGCGGTCACTCATTCCGCAAGCCGTGGCGAAACGCAGGCACGTAGCGGTAAATGTGTCCGATGCCAGCGCCGCAAGATCCTTTTCAGTAGATACTTTTGACTTGGCATAGGCCGTAAGCGGATTGACGGCGTCCTCTTCCTGCCGAGGCCCCCCCTCGGCAAAACCATAGACGCTACAGCTCGATGCGAAGACAAATTTTTTCACGCCGGCCCGCTTTGCCTTTTGGGCAAGATCCACGCTGGCTCGATAATTGATGTCGAGGGTCACCTCCTCAAACGCGGCGCCCATCGGATCATTGGAGATCGCACAGAGGTGAACGACTGCGTCCACGCCTCGAAGAAGATCCGGCGCAACGGACCGAATGTCCCCAAAGTACTGGACATCCGCCCGGCTCTCAGGAAAACGAGCTGCGCCGGTAAGGCAGTGCGCAAAGTACCCAGCGTCATACCCGGCAATCTCAGCATCTGGATACGACGCTCTCAGGCGACGCAACACCAGAGGCCCCACATACCCCATATTTCCCGTGACGAGAATTTTCATGGTTGCCCCCTCAATTCTACGCTTCGTCGATTCGTTCGCACGTACCTCAATGGGCTGCTCAATGGGATGCCGGCGTCCTTCCCCTATCCCCTAACCAAGACCAGGGTGCAATCGATTGCCCTGCACGCCCTACCATATTTTCCAAGGCGCCTTGCCCGATTGCCAAAGCTCTTCAAGCTGATTCTTTTCGCGAAGAGTATCCATACAAGACCAGAACCGGTTGTGGCGATAAGCCATCAGTTGTTTTTCCTGAGTAATTCGTTCAATCGGCTCTCGCTCCCACACGATATCATCCCCTGAGATATAGTCGATCACTCGCTGATTCAATACGTAGAACCCGCCATTAACCCATCCTTCCCCGGTACTCGGCTTTTCCACGAACTCACTGATCCGATCGCTCTCTCGGCTTTCAAATCCCAGCCGCCCGAATCGCGCGGGCATACGAACGGAGGTCAGCGTGGCCAACTTACCGTGAGCTTCGTGAAACTTGATGAGGCTTTGAATATCTATATCGCCGACGCCATCGCCGTATGTAAAACAGAACGTCTCATCGCCCTTCAACCACGGCTTGACCCGACTGAGCCGGCCGCCAGTTTGGGTATGGAGTCCTGTGTCCACCAAATGCACTTTCCAGTCTTCGTGCTTCTTCCCATCATGAATCGTTGTGGCACCTGTTTTCAGATCGACAGAAATATCGTTGTTATATGCGTAGAAGTTTAAAAAATACTCTTTGATCATTTCGCTCTTGTATCCCAAGGCAATGATGAACTCCTTGACCCCATGGACTGAGTACAGCTTCATGATGTGCCAAAGGATTGGCTTTCCGCCAATCTCGACCATGGGCTTCGGGCGCAGCGTGGTTTCCTCGGATAGCCTGGTCCCCAAACCACCTGCAAGGATCACTGCCTTCATAACTTGCCTCCTTCGTTGAATACCCGCTACCTGGATCTAGGACTTCGCTTAATGCGTCCAAGGCAGCACATTGTTCTCTCCCGATCATGCCTCAACGCAAGGCCGCGCCAAACCTCACCCGTCATAAAATCACATTCACCCACTCGTGAAATCGATATTCAGGCGACAAAAACGCCCCGCTGCAGTTCGCCTGCGGGAATGGAATCTCCACGAACTGAAAAAATTACCGGCGATGCTATGGGCTATCCTCGGAAGAATTGTAATTGGTGGTCCACTTTAGGAGAGGTCGAATCTTCCCGGGAATATCTCCAGTGTAATCACCACGAGCCGTAATTCCTTCATTGCTCTCAGTGACATGAAATGCCACGGCCTCCGGATAGTCACAATGCTCATGGAATGGAGCCTCTCGGACGAGTCCGCCTCCCACAATCACCGTTCCCTCACCAAAAAAATGTCCCGGCACCCATACGGTGCTCGAGTACCGTCCCACAGGACGGGGGCGACGCAGCCACGCTGGATCCCGATCATTGGACACAAAGAGCGTCTCACCTTCGTCGCTTTTGAAGCCGAAATTTGGCACTAGAAGATGGCCTGGCTGAAGTACTTCATATTCAAGCTCGACCCCAACGGCTTCTCCAATGTCAACGGTATCGGTAACAAGCCCTTTTTCGGTCCGCACCCGCACCGCACACAAACGCGCAATATCATCTTGCGGGGCTTTTGCTGGATCTAGCCATTCCCGGCAGCCCGTGAGCGCCCCAGAATTGTACAAATACTCACCGACAATTTCGTGTGTGGGCCCCTGTTTCACAAGACGTCCGCCCTGGAGAAAAATGGCTTTATTGCATAATCGTGCGACGGCGGACATGTTGTGGGAGACAAAGATTACGGTTCGCCCCTTCTCTCCAATGTCATGCATTTTGTTCATACACTTCTGCTGAAACTGCGAGTCTCCGACGGCCAGCACTTCATCCACAATTAAGATTTCTGGATCCAGATAAGCACCGACTGCAAACGCAAGACGGACATACATCCCACTAGAATAGCGCTTTACCGGAGTATCGATATATTTATCGATCCCAGAAAACTCGACAATTTCATCAAACTTCTTGTCGATCTCCGCTTTCTTCATCCCGAGAATGATACCGCTGAGATAAATGTTGTCGCGCCCTGTCAGTTCGGGATGGAACCCTGTTCCGACCTCAAGCAGTGTCCCAACCCTTCCAAACATTTGCGCACGACCACTCGTTGGTTCCGTGATTCTTGACAAGAGCTTCAGGAGAGTGCTTTTCCCCGCTCCGTTCCGCCCGATAATCCCGACGACATCTCCGGCCTCTACCTCAAAGGATACATCGCGAATCGGCCACACTTCCTCTCGCCTCGATGACGACAATGCAGGGACACCCTTCATTCGCAGCATCCGTTGGACGCCTTGCGTAAATCGTTCAGCAAGGCCTGACTCCCCTCGGTTTCTCCCAATCTGAATCTCGTACCTCTTAGAGAGCTGCTCTACCCTGATCGCAACATTGCCCATGGTGTCTTCATCCCCATTACATACCGAGACTTACCTATTCGCCACATCCTAGCGTTGAGACCGGATTTTGAGTAGCTAAATCACATCAGCGAACGTATTCGCCATTCGATTGAAATATGCCATTCCTAAAAGCAGGGAAACTGAGATAGTCACAATGTTCACCGCGAGAAATATTGGATCCGGTGCAGGAGTTCCCAATAGTGCCCATCGGAACCCACCAATCACACCGACCATCGGATTGAGATTGTAGAATGTCAGCCATCCTTGAGGAACCAGGCTGGCTGAGTATGCAACTGGAGAACCGAACATCCAGACCTGAGTGAGGAGTGGAATCAGCGCCGCAACATCTCGATATTTCACAAAAAATGCGGATAGCCATAAACTCACGGATAGTGAAGCTAGGACCGTCAGGGCCAAGAACAACGGAATCGTTACCAACTTCCAGGTTGGAAACACTCCGAACCAAAGCATCATGGCAACCAGCAGGAGAAAAGCGATTACAAAATCAAGCAACCCGCCAAGGGTAGCGGAAAGAGGGATGATCAGCCGAGGAAAGTATATTTTCGTAATCAAGTTTGATTCGGCCACAACACTGAACCCGCTTCGATCAAGGCTCTTCGCGAAATAGGTCCATGGCACCAATGCCGCATACGCAAATAATGGGTACGGGATTCCATCTGATGGCAATTGTGCAATCTTACTGAAGACGACGGTAAACACGAGCATCATGAACAACGGCTGCACCACTGCCCAAGCCAACCCCATAACAGTCTGCGAGTACCGAGCTTTGAGATCTCGCCACGCCAAGAAATAGAGCAGCTCACGATAATCCCAAAACGACCCCAACTTGAGGTCAAACCAACTCTTGTTTGGCTCGATGACAACGAGAGATGAGCTATGTCTCACGGCATGCACCTCACTGGTTACGCACTATGGGTTGGAATCAGCTCACGGAAAACTTGAGCCTATGCATGGCAGAAGGCATCTCTACAGCACAATGGCACTGTTGAGGTCCTCATTTACTATCACCGCTACCATTCAAAGAGTGAAACCCATACATCCAGACACCTCGCGTCAACCATGAATTACACCGGATGATGGCGTAGAATACGTTGCTCTCTCCACTCCTCCCTGGGAAGCAACAACATCTCGGATTGGTCCAAAATTGAAGTCCTCAAGCAACCGATTTAACCGCCCCTGAGTCTTCTCGAGATTCAAATAGTGTCGAAACTGTGATAACCACGACCCGTCCATACGAGGCTGGTCGGGATCAAACTCCCAGGGATGAAGGTACATCACAAGCTTGGCCCCTTCACTTTCAAGGCGCCGCAAGAAGCTTTTCGATGCTGCATAGGGGAATAGACGAAAATACCCGCCACCAGCCACCGGGATTTGAAGCCCAAGCATTTGCAACGTTGAGGGAGGTACTTCCCATATTCCTCCAGCTGAAGTGGCAATTTCAAAGCCGCACGCAGGTCGTTTTCCTCTCTCTGTCCGACGAAACCGATCGTAAATACTGGAATCGTACGTATAACCTTCTTCGACCAATATCGAGAGCGCCCAGGCTGTCTCGGACGTGATAGAAAAACTCGGAGCTCGATAACCGACCACTGAACCTCCCGTTAGGTCCTCCAAGATTCTTTTCGCAACTCTCACGTCTTGACGGAACCGTTCAGGCGACTGAGTGGTCACTAATTCGTGCCCATATCCATGGGAAGCAACCTCATGCCCCTGAGCCGACAACAGCTTAACTAGCTCTGGATGCCGTTCCGCAACCCATCCCAGGATAAAAAATGTGGCCTTGATTCCATGCTTGCCTAGCTGCTCGACCAGCAATTGCGTATTTCTCTCAACCCGGCTTTCATACTGATCCCATTGCTGCCTTCTTGCCTCAGACCAGAACGCCGAGACCTGAAAGTGTTCTTCCACGTCGAAGGAAAGACAGTGAATAGGTTTCTCCTCTGCCGTACTCATCGAGCGCCTTCCCCTCGCAGGATGACGCGTATCGTTTCAATCAAAATGCGAAGATCTAGGCGCAGCGAGAGGTACTTCACATAATAGAGGTCGTACTGTAATTTCACGTGCGAATCCTCTGCCGAGGCTCCGTATCGAAATTGAGTTTGAGCCCATCCGGTAATCCCCGGGCGAACGACATGCCGAAGATCATAAAATGGAATGACCGATCGCAATTCCTGAACAAAGACAGGCCGTTCTGGGCGCGGTCCAACCAGACTCATCTCTCCATAAATTACATTAATAAGTTGCGGGACTTCATCAAGCCTCCACTTTCTCAGATACCACCCGACCCGTGAGATCCTGGGATCTCTCTCTGACGTCCACCGGGCACCCCCTTTTTCCGCATCCGTGAACATGGAGCGAAATTTCCATATCATATAGGGCTGTGCGCGAAGCCCGACTCGAACCTGACGATAGAAGATTGGCCCAGGAGAATCCAGCTTGATAATTATTCCAATTACAGCCAAGAGGGGAAGAATAATTGCCAGCCCCACCAGCGCAATGAGTAGATCAAACGACCGTTTTATCGTTCTGACAACAATGCCTCGTTTGAACTCCCTTGAAAAGATGATTGCGCTGGGCTTCAAGTCATCGATTGAAAGCCGGCCGGACTCTTCTTCGTAGAGATGGTTTCCATCCCAGATATCGACTCCCATCCCCTTCAAATCAAGCAATACCTGAACGGGCAGTACGGCCCGTCGATCCTCCAAACACACCGCAATGGTATCAACTCGGTCACGCTCAACAACCGAAAGGAGTTGGTCTATCGTCCCAAGAATCTTCACACCTGACAACTCTGTACCGACTTGTATGTTTTCCTTGGCAAGAAAGCCGATGACGTCGGTAAATACTCTGCTCCTCGAGACCAGCACCGAGCACAGATTGTTAGCCAGCGACCCCACCCCTAAAATCAGAATCCTCCGCCGCGCCCCTGGCACCCTAAAGATTGCCTTGGGGGCATGGTCGACGGGCAGGATCACCAGCTTCTCCGTGCGTGATCTATCTGAGTTGGGTACGGTGAGGTTCATAGGCCTTGTTGCCATAGCTATAATATGAGTACGGCGAATCTTGCTCTTCCACTCCGTTCAGTATCACTCCCATCGCCCGCTCTTGCCCCACCATTTTCATGGCATTCATGACGGCGTCCCGAGGAGTGGTTCGAGCTCGAATTACCTGCGCCACGACATCTGCCATTCTTACAATTAAGAGAGACTCGGCGACGGGTAACAACGGCGGCGCATCAAGTACAATACATTCAAATTTTTCACGCAAATTACTAATAAGCTTGGACAGCCTATCAACATGTGTTAACGCCGCAATGCCAGATTGAATAATTCCGGCAGGAAGAATCCAGATTCCTAGCTGTTCATGATACTCAAGACATTCCTCGAATTGCTTTTCTCCGAGCAGCACTTCACTCAGCCCAACACCCAGCTCCATTCCAGCATACGCATGAACCATCGGGCGCTTCAGATCGCAGTCCACTAACACCGTTTTCTTATTGAGGTCTCGGGCAAGGACGTGGGCAAGATTGAGTGCAGTAGATGTCTTTCCCTCTCCCATCAACGCGCTCGCCATTACGATGACAGTGCTTTCCTGTTGACCTGCCATCAATCCAATTCTCGTTGCCGCGACTCGATACTGCTCGGCCACCGGAGACCTTGGATACCACATCGCTACGAGTTCCGGCCCTACTGACACTTGACCACACCCAGCGGTGGACCCACCGTTTGCAACCAGCAACCCCTCTTTCCGAAACCCTGGAAGCGCCAGTAACCGATCCTTATGGCGGGCTGCTTCTGCCGTCAGCTTCACTCCCCCCGGCCAAGCCGATTCAAAGTGAGAAATTGTCGCAAAGACCGGCACCCCCAGCGTGACTTCGATTTCTTCGGCAGAAACAAAACCCCGCCGCAACATCTCGATGCCAAAAGCACTCCCAAATCCAAGCGCACACCCCACGGCCAATCCACCCAACATAACGACCATCAGATTAGGCTTTTCTGGCCATGACGGCATACCGGCGGGCTCGACGATTCGCATTTGGGTCCCTTGTTGCTTCTGTTCAAGGTTACCCGCCATTCCAACAGCCAACTTCTTTTCAAGTAATGACTGATAGTTCCTCTGGAGGTTTTCATAGTCGCGCTGAATCGACATGAGTTCCTGCTGATGCACGGTGGTGCCTTGGATCCTCGATTCATACTTTCTAATATCTTCCGCAATACGAGCTTGCCGGCGATGAACCAGCTCAACCTCTCGCAATAAATCTTCCCGCTGTTTCAACAGTTCTGCTTTGTACGGATCAATTTGCTTACGTCTTGCTTTCTTCGGCCCGTCGATCTCGGGGGCCTCAGGCTCTATGTACAGCGCGATATATTCCTCGGTCGTCATTGACTGCAATTGATTCAGCTCATTCTTGACACGAGCCACATCAGGATAGGTCTCTTTGTACATGGAACGAAAGCCGGCCAGCGTACGCTCAAGCTCACGAATCTTTACCAATCGAGGGTCTTTTTCGGCACGGCGAGGACTCACATCGCTTGAAGGATCCTCATATTCCCGAAGCGCCTTATCCACAGACTCGACACGAAGGCTCAGCGTCTTTTCCATCTCCTGCTGCGCCGAAACTTCACTTTCCAAGCGATCAATCGCGCGCATATTAGAATCCATTTGCTCGGGCAACTGACCGAGATGAGATTGCTTAAACCGTGCAATGGCCTGTTCTTTTGACTCTAGCTGTCCTTTCAAAGAATCCATTTCATGCTGAAGAAACTCCGTAGAGCTTTCAGCAATTGCCGTTCGAGATTTTGTGTTTTCTCGGACAAAGAGATCCGCTAATCTTGCAGTTACGGCTTTGGCAATCGTAGGCTCTACATCTGCAAAAGAGACCTTCAGCAACCCACTGCCTTGTGGCTCTATTGTGACTAAACTCCGAAGGCGTGATGAAACACTGTTATCAAGAGCAGGAGCGGCATTATCTTTATCATAGCCGTACAAATGAAACTCGTCGGCTACCTGCGTCAATAATTCCCGCTTGTAGAGAACCTCCCTCAATGCATCAATCCGCGTTCCCATTGCGACGTCAGGCCGTTGGGTTTCGCCACCCGATTCCGGAGCATCAACACCTTTGACACCCCGGACCTTCTGTTCTTGAAAATAAAGGAGCGTACTTGACCGATAGCTCTTGGGCAACCAATAGCAAATCAACGCGGCCACGCCGACACACACTACAATTGGGACAATAATCAGCCACTTATGATTTTTAATCGCCCTGAAGTATTCTTCGGGAGTACTTAGTCCAGTAAACAATTCCCTACTCCTTCTTTAATACGCCGGATCCGACCGAACTGTTACCGGCTCCCGCACCTGCTGGAGCAACTGTGCCCTCTCCAGTGTCGTGGAATACGGAACTTTCTAATCCACCCATTCGAAAGAACGACTGGCTTGTAAAAGCATACGATAGTGATAACATGACCATTTTTTTCGAGAAAGCGTACTCACTTTGCGCCTGAGCGGATTGATTCATCGAACTAGAAAAATACAGCCAGTTATAGTTGAGATTGACTAATACCGGCCCCAAGAGATAGCTAGCTCCTGCAGTCACTCCAAGCGTGTCAAAATTCGAGGCAGGTGCACTCGTGCTCCCATGCGAAAAATTCATTCCCGCCTGAGCAGTAAGCTTAGATGTAACGCCTACGCTGGTATTAAGCCCAACAACATGGGTCTTCATTGGCCCAGCGTTAAGGGCGTAACTTGGAAAGATGCTAAAGTTATAGCTCAGAGATGTCGTGAAGGCTCCTGGTGCAATGACCCCTCCTGGGGCCAAGCTTCCGGGCACCCTCGGCAAATTGTCAAATGGCCCTGGTGCCGCTCCCGCATCCCGCAGTCCTTCTGAAAATGAACGGTAGGTCATTGCGACTGTCCCTGTCGGCGCGAATGTAGACTGGATCGATTGCCCCGGAACAGTTGACTCTATCGGAAGAGTAAAGATTCCGCCGCCCGTCAGAGTTGTACTCAGCTGCTTTGTCCAGAGCTTTGCCCAGTTCATTGTTCCTGAAATGGTTGTAAACGAACCTGATCCTCCACCCGAAGATCCCCCCTGAATAAAATGAGACATGGTTGCGGTAGTCCCCACCGTATCCGTCGGTGATACCCTCGTAGTTAGCGCGGTCATTGTTGTATGACCATCCGTATCAAACAGTCTGTTATTGATTCCACCTGATTGGTTTCCAAAAGTTAACTTTGTATAGATATAACCGGCTGTAAACTTCGTATTCCTAGTAAGGTCATATCCGCCAGTAGCTCCAAGGCTGAAATTGTGCATCGACACACGATTTGTAATCAGACCAGTATCAATTGGAGAACTGACACCGGTTGCCCCGAAACCAGTTCCAAATGCCCCACCAGTTGTTGCTCCGAAACCATTCAATGAAGGCGTAAACTGATAGGCCCCTCGAACTGATAACGCCGAAATACGCTGAGAAAAACTATTAGCCCATCGCTTCAAATCCAACTGACCTGCAGCGTTGATACCGGTGTAGTCGAGATCAGGATTATTCACATACCTTGTAATATTAGCACCCACGGAAAAGCTGCCATTCACGCGGGGGCCTGCGTGAGCGAAATTAATCTGTGGTATCACCCTGGTCATAAAATCTTCTGCTTTGAGACCTGGCCCTAATAATGTTTTTGGAGTGTAGAACACGTTTGAATCATAGGTCTCTGAGACTGACAATGTTGGGATGACAATTGTTTGGGCCAACACAGCCCCTCCCATCACCCACCAGGCAACCAGTCCTACCAATAGAATAGCTTTAGTTATTCGCCAGCTGGCATCACGGTACAACAATGACGTCACCAGCCTTTAGAATAAAATTCGCCTCCAAATTCTTCCCTTGCACAATGTCCATGTATGGCACAGGAATCATGATTTGTTTAGTCTCACCTTGTGCATTCTTCACCATGCGAAGCACATGAACATTGTTACGGGAGGCAAATGTCGTAAACCCTCCCGCATATGAGATCCCTTGTACTACACTTGTAAACGACTTAAGCGGAATCTTTCCGGGCTTCCCAACCTCCCCGACCGCAAAAATATGGTAACTATTGATCTCTTTTACTTGAACCGATACCGTCGGAGTAGACATAAACTCAGCTAAAGCATCCGCCACGTGTTTTGAGAGAGCCTGCGCCGACAAACCCGCAGCCATGATATCTCCGATAAGAGGCAATGAGATCTTTCCATCTGGCCTCACAATTACCTCTTTCGACAATTCTTGATTACGCCAGACGGTAACCAACAAAACATCTTCAGGCCCGATAAGAAACTCGGTGGGAGGAAGAAACATTCCTGGGTATTGAACATTCTGCGAAGAACAGCCCGCTACCACACCAAAGGTACAGATCAGTACGCCAGCAATCACACAGCTTCGCGACCACTCCCATATCTGAACGATCATCGTCTTCTTGCCTCTCCCCATCATCACTTTCAACCCATGCCTTTGCTCGCCACTTTTAAAAGTTTCCCTGCCATTGGGAGCACCCAAAGACATATGCACACAGGCTTAACGACTCGGCAGCACCACCATCGTCTCTGACGGCACAACAATTTGATCGCCAGGCTTCAATTCCATATTCTGAATCGAGCCATCGCGAACAACAATATCGTCATAACTCGCCTTAAGCTTGGTCAGTCCTTCCCCATCTTTAGAAAACCGGAAGATCACAATCTTATTCCTCGCTGCCATCGGCGTAAACCCACCGGCCACCGTAATTCCTTGCAACAGCGTGGTCTTACTCTTGAGAGGATACTTTCCTGGCTTATTGACTTCCCCTAGCACATAAATCTGATAACTATTGACCTCTTTTACTAAAATCGAGATGGTTGGATTTTCCATGTACGCTCTGAGACCAACAGAAATCTCCTCAGTCAATTGAACAGGAGTCTTCGCAACAGCAGAAATGTCCCCAAGCAAGGGAAGGGAAATTCGGCCATCGGGTCTTACCTGAACCTGCTTTGACAGATCTGCGTTCTTCCACACCGTGATCTCTAAAATGTCCTCTGGACCGATAATGTATTCCGGCGTCACAATCAACAAAGATTTATCTGATGTACTGACAGGGGCTTTCATAGATTGAGAAAGCCCTCGTTTGGCATCAATCTCTTGAGGCAGTGCCAACGCAGGTCCTAGGGAAACACTCACTGCCAGCCCCACGCTCATTATCAGGCATTTCATAATCCGCATATTCTAGACTCCTCTAAAAGAGAGGCAGCACCAGCGAGCCATCGCCATCCCAGAGAGCTTCATTTCCAGGTCACCACACACAACAACCTACTCGACCACCTAATCTACATATAGTGAACCACCCGTTACAGGCTCAAAGGATTGATCAAACTCGCGTCACGCTTTCTGAAGCTTGGAACCTGTACATTTTCTTCCCGACCGGATATTTTCTTGAATTTCTCCAAGCAGAACCGGATCGACTTCAGCGGAAAGTTTCCGAACGCTACTATCTTTTGAACTTTTCTACAATCAGTGATTGTGCGCTGATCCCACTCATAGCCAAACCCGAGAAAAATATTGAAGAAGAGATCGCGTCCCCCAAAGCACATTCCTCTCATCAAGAAGCACTCACGGACTGGGGGAAATATGTTTCATTCAACGCAGATCAAGAAAGTGATCGAGACCTGCTCATGGAAAGACTTAGTCGTTGCTGCATACCTCGTCTGCATTCTTCCGTCTTTCTTCTTCTCAAGCCCCAATACCAACCTAGGCGGTACTTTACCAAGAACCGTCTAGTCTCCCTAGCACAATCAATATCTCTGAGATTTATTACTCTCGCTTGATGCGCTTATTCGCTCAAAATATAAACTTGAGACCTACCAAATATGGTCCAGATCCCTTTCCGAATGGAATCCGCCTGGTCCAACGAACTTCAGCAAGAGTAGGAGTATCCGCCACAGCAACCGGAGTCGGCACAAAGACCTTCAGCACCTGGTCAACGGGAGGAGCCTGCTCCATTAATACGAGCATGCCCCCGCTGCTGATGTTTAAAGAGAGGGCCCTGCCATCACGACCGGATAGAGCAGGTTCATCCGCAGGTCTCGTCAATTGATACGGGATGGGTCGTAGCATTGCAACTCGATCTCGATGACTTTCCCCACAATCAGTCATCGGCCATTCCCAGCTTATCTGCCCCACATCATGCCTCCCCTCTTAAAATTGATTCTCTCGCTCCCCTAGCCACAATTTGAAAATTGGATTCACAGAGGTAGCTGACCAACCTGCACTACTCTCATTTCCAATCATGCAAGACTATAGGGAATGCCTCAGAGGCGAACAATACCGATGATGTAGGCCAATATCCTCTAACGTAGGTGTTGACTCCCCCTAAAGGGTTAGGTACTCTTTCTAGCGTCGCTGCACTCTATCAGAGTTTGTTCAATTGTCTAGCAATACTGCCACATCTATCGTAAAAAGAATCCATGGTTGAATCAACTCAGTACGCCGATCAATCAGATGGCCTTGCCGACCAACGTGCGGGATCAGGCATCGTGGTGTTAACGGCCGCTATGCAACTGCTCCATATGAATCGTCAAGCAACAGAGCTGGCTAAAAAAATCAATGCCGCAGAACAGGCTGGGTCGGCTGCCCGCTCGGCCCACGGTGTTTTGCCAACTGCTCTGACTGAGCTCTGCGGAGAAATTATTAAAGCCCTCCACGTTCGTACCGAAGCAAAAGACTGGGAGCAATTTGAGCTTAAGCGGGTGAGTGGGGACCCGAGTCAGCCTATTTTACTTCGAGGCTTTGGACTGCCTGATCGCAATGGTGTGGACCACGCTCGTCTAGTGGTCACCTTGGAAGAACTCGGACGAAGACAGAATCTCAATACCGATCATGCCCGCGAAAAATTCCAACTCACAAATCGCGAACAAGCCGTGGTGGAGAATTTGGCTAAAGGGTGGACCAACAAAGAAATTGCCAATGCGCTCCTCATTACGGAACAAACCGTTAAAGAGCACATCAAACACATCATGAGAAAAACGACAGCGACAACCCGCACAGGCATTCTAGTCCAAATCTTCAATTCCTAAGCTGCCAAGCCCCCCTGTTGTAAAGACACCACACTGAGCGATCTTCACAACATCCAAGCCTCACTTAATCTATTTTATATCAATAAATTCAATAACTTGACATTTCGCGATTCAGGTCTACTGATTGCACAACGTCTCCTGCGACTGACGCATATGAATCTTTCATCAGGAGAATATAGACTTGAAACAGCCCTTCTCCAATCTATCCATCAGCAGCCTACTATGTATGGCACTCGTCATTTCAGGATGCCAAACCAGCACATCGCTTAAGACAACGAGCCTCGACAATCCTGGATTCATGACCCTTTGGGAAACATATACACACTGTAAGTCTACTTCAGATCTTGGCGAGACCCAGCAAGATATGGGAACACTGAGTATGGCCACTCAAGCCAACGAGAGGCATGATGGCTTTGTACTCCCAATGCCACAGCAGATTGAGCAGTTTGTCTCGACACCGGCCAGCCGTCTTGCCGTCGATATTCACGCGATGGCGGCCTCCTGCTCACTCCATGCAGGGCAAGTCGCCTTTAACTCTGGAAGAATTGATTTGGCCCGCGCAGCTCTCACGAAGATCGTCACGCTTCACAAGGAAGACCAGAAACCGACCTACTATCTCGCACAAGCCCACAAGCTACTGGCTGAAATGGACAACGGGCTTCAGATATCGCTTCGAACACCTTAAATTACTATTTCGCTTGCAACCTTTTATACTCTTCAACATACAGCGTAGCTGAATGTCTCCAGGAGTAGTCTACGTTCATGCCGGCTTGCTGAATTGCCATCCAGATCTCCCCATCTCTATACATCTTCAGGGCCAGCAGCATTGCCGACAACAAAGAGTCCCCTGAAGCTTCAGAAAACTGAAAACCTGTCGCACGTCCTTCCAGCGCCGTTGATGGCCGATATGGAATCACCGTATCCGCCAATCCCCCTGTCTTTCGTACAATAGGGATTGTGCCATACCGCAAGCTATAGAGCTGAGTCAGCCCGCAGGGCTCGTATCGCGATGGCATGACCAACATATCAGCCCCCGCCTCAATTCGATGCGCTCGTCCTTCATCGAATTTCAGCGATATACCGATTTGCTGTGGGTATTGTCCTTTCAACGATTGAAACCGATCTTCAAGAGATCGATCCCCCGTGCCTAAAATCGCAACCTGAGCCCCCTCCGCCATCAACTCCGGGATAATCTCCGCCAGCAGGTCAAACCCTTTCTGTGGGGTCAATCGTCCGATCACTCCAATGAGCGGAGCATCATAATTCGACAAACCCAGTTCGAGCTGAATCGCCCTTTTACAAACCGCTTTGCCCGATAGGTCGGTCCGTGAATAGTTAGCCGCAAGATACCTGTCCGTCTTGGGATTCCAGGAGACAACATCGATGCCATTGATAATCCCGACCACACCATCCCGACGGCCTGCCAGCACACCTTCTAAGCCAAATCCACCATCAGAACTCATAATTTCTTTTGCGTAAGTCGGGCTCACCGTCGACACCTTATCCGCAAAGAGAATCCCTCCCTTGAGCAAATTCACCGACCCGTAGAACTCCAACCCAGCAGGGGTAAAAAGATCTACGGACAGGCCGGTCTCAGAAAACTGAGAACCAGGAAAAATCCCTTGATACCCGACATTATGAAGGGTTAGCAGCGTCCTGATATCGCCGATGGTTGCCCGATCATACTCGGTGGTTTTGAGATACACCGCCGCAAGAGCCGTCTGCCAATCATGCAAATGCAAAATGGAGATCGTCTCATGACGGCGACTACCGAGAAATCCAAGCACTTCAATGATCGCCCGGCTAAAAAAAGCAAACCGAGCAAGATTGTCGCTGAAATCCCCGTCCGGGCCTTGATACAATCCAGCCCGGTCAAAATAGGGACCGTATCGCACCGCCACCACTCGAACTGATCGTCCGCTCTTCCCCACAGGAATTAGATCTTCCTCAAGCGTCGCATCGACAAGCCCCGTAGCCGTCTTGACGCGAATCGTCCCAATCTCCCGTAGCGATCTTCCATCCGTCTGAAAGCCGCGATAGTGAGGCACGATCAAGGTTACCCTATGCCCCAGCTTGGCAAGTTCTACTGGAAGCGCGCCTGCGACGTCGGCCAGCCCGCCGGTCTTGATGTAGGGAACCGCCTCGGAAGCCGCCATCACAATATTCAATGAATCAATGTCACGAGATCTCTCCATGATGTAAAGACTTCGCTAATCCTAGCGAAGCGGCGCTCCTTCCAGGCTCGTCTTAAACCGGTCGTCAAACTGCCACGTCTTCCCAAGTGCGTGGACTTTTTCTGGCTTCAACTCTTCTCGATAGACCAGTCGATCATCTAAAAACACTAACATCCAGCCTTGCTCGGGGTAGCCAAGAAATACCCCTTCCCCGGCCTCGAAGCTTGCTTCCCAACCTTCCGGCGCTTCACCGATGGGCACCCGTGAACGGGGAATCATCGATTTATCCGGCATCACAAAGAACTGCGTAAACTCACTATGGTGATAGACTGGCTTGCCCCAAACATTCACAAACGCTTTGGGAGAAATCTGATGGACCGTGAGCTGCTTCTTCTCTACCAAGCGCTCCTGCTCTCCTAATGGCGGCATACTCTGGCAGCCCGCTATCGCAAGCGCACACACCAGGCTTCCAACTGCATACAACATGTTCACAGAAACGCCTCTTGCCCTATGCCTGCAATGCTCCATGGATGCCAGCCCCTTTCTCTCCATCATAAAAGACGCCGACTTTTCTGCTCGGCCGGCTTCACGGGCACACAGACATCGCACTGGCACAACTGCCGCAGCAACCCATAGGAATAAATGCCGCTGTCATGCCCATCGCTCCAAGAAAATTGAAGCGCATACCGCCCGACCGGCTGAATGTCCTGCGCCATAATAAACATCGGCACATCGTCGGGCTTCAACCGGCGCACACCCGTCCACTCATCGACACAGGCGGCGCAAGGGCAATGCAATCTGAGCGCACGAACGGGATAGACCCCCTTGTGGCCATCGCTCCACTCGATACCCAAGACCCCCTTCTCCAACCATTGCATATCGATGGGAACCAATGCCGCGGCCATAGTCGCCCCCTTCATACATCGTTGACTCAGACCGAAGACATCGACGCCAAGAAATCGACCGGCGGCAACCGGCGGCCAGCCACCACTGTTACATAGCCCTCGATCGCCCGCTCGACTTCAGTTCGCACCTGGCCCGTCGCCGACAGCCGGACAACCAGTTCAGGATTCAACCGAATGGCCTGCTGCAGAAACGACAAACTCCCGCGAGACATCGCCACACAACGGCTTAGTTGTCGCGTCGCACAGAGGAAACAGACAAATCCGCCCGCCTGCGGAGAAAACTGCGGATCCGCTGTGACACCGATTTTCCCACAAGCCGCACAGTGATCGGTCTGCGGACGAAACCCCGTCAGCCCCAGCAAGCGAATCTGAAACAGCAATGCCAGCAAAGCCGGGTCTCGGCTTCCCTTCAATAGCCTCAACCCCTGGCCTAACGTCTCAAAGAGTCTCGCATCCGGATCGCCGTCCGGCGTAACCGCTCCCACCACATTGACCATCCGCGCCGCACAAGCCATCAGCAGCAATTCCTCGCGAAGCGGCTGAAAGGATTCGATCAGATCGACATGAGAAATCCGATAGAGAGAATCACCCGGTTTCTCGAATAAATCCAGATGGCAGCGGGTAAACGGCTCAAGCGTAGCCCCGAAAGGACTTTTGAATCGTCGAGCCCCGCGCGCAACGCCACGAATTTTCCCCAACTCTTTCGAGTAGAGCGTCACAATCCGGTCGGCTTCACCCCACCGGCGGCTTTTGAGGATAATCGCAGACGTTTTTACGAGAGGCATCGCCCAAGCCCTTTTCGCACGGCACAACCGCGGTTTCATCCACGGCGATACGGCTTACCGCAGATGGTCTAAAAACAGCGTGGCCAACGAGAGATAGATGGTGATGCCCGTAATATCGTTGGCCGTCGTCACAAAGGGCCCGGCGGCGACAGCAGGATCGACACCCATGCGCTTCAACACGACCGGCATAATCGTCGCCAGACTCGTCGAAACCAGGAATGCGATCACCAGCGATACCCCGACCACCATGCCTAGAAAGGCCTGATGCCAGACCCATCCGACCAATGTCAGCATCACACCGCAGGCCAAACCCATCAAGAGCCCAACCTTGACCTCACGAAAAAACACCGTGCGCACGTCCGACAATTCGACCACGCCTGTCGCCATGCCGCGAATGATCAGCGTCGACGACTGCAATCCCACATTCCCGCCCATCGCCGCAATGACCGGAATAAAGCTGACGATTGCCACCACCTCTTGCAGCGTCATTCTAAAATACCAAAGAATCGCGCCGGACAAGAGACTGCCGATCAAATTGGTAAACAGCCAGGGCAGCCGCAGTTTTGCCGCGCCGAAACTGGACGACTTCGAGACCGAGTCCTCCTCGATCGCGCCGGCCATTTTCAGCATGTCTTCCGTGGCCTCTTCGCGAATGACGTCCACCACGTCATCGACCGTGATGATCCCCGCGAGCTTCCCATCTTTCTCCACTACGGGAATCGCCAGCAGGTTATAACTCGCGACCTGGCGGGCCACTTCCTCCTGGTCCATATCGACCGCGACATTCATCACATCGCGCGTCATAATATTTTTCAGCGGCGTGCTCGGGGGAACCGTCAAGAGCTGCCGAAGCGACAGAACTCCGACCAGATGCTCATCCTTGTCGGTCACATAAATATAGAACACCATTTCCGCATCGGTGGCCTGCTGCAACCGGCGGATGGCCTCTTGCGCCGTCGCATCTTCAGGCAGCGAAAAGAACTCCGTCGTCATGATGCCGCCGGCCGTATCCTTGGGATACTTGAGAATATCGGCGACTTCCGTCGAGTCCTCCGTCTTCATCAGCGCAAGAATGTCTTTGCCCCGCTCTTCCGGGAGGAACCCCAAAATATAGGCGACGTCGTCAGGCCCCAGATCTTTCAACAGCCAGGCGATATCGGAATGCAGCAGATCGGCCAAGACCTGCTGAATGCTATCGCCGTCCAGCTCGCTCAAGACCTGGCCGCGCTTGGCTTCGCCGCGAACGAGCTCAAACACTTCGCGCTTTTCTTTGGGAGAACTTAGGTGCGTGATGACTCTGGCGGCGTCGGCCGGATGCATCCGGCCGAGCATCTTCGACAGGTTCGTGATCGCCCCGCGTCGCAACAGGCGCTGCACGGAGAGCAAAATAATATCAGACTTCGTCTGCCCACGTTCCGACTGGTCCCGAAGCGCATCCCGCAACACATCTCGCTCGGACGCGCGCAGACGAGCATCGGGCGATTGCGGATCGGTTGATTGTTCCGTAGGCAATATCGTTGAATCCTTAGTACCCGAGCTCCACGAGGGTGCGCTCGTCTTCGCGCCAGTCTTCCCGGACCTTGACCCAGACTTCCAAAAACACCTTCATGTCGAACAGACGTTCCATATCCTGGCGCGCCTGCGTGCTAATCAGCTTCAAGCGCTCGCCATGCTTGCCGATCACAATCCCTTTCTGAGTGTCCCACTCGACCAGAATCGTCGCCCGGATCCGCGTAATCTTGCTCTCCTCGACAAACTCTTCGATCTCGACCGCAACGGAATAGGGCACCTCCTGCTCCGTTGCCGCAAGAATTTTCTCGCGAATCAATTCCGCCGCCAGCGTGCGCATGGACTGGTCCGTGAGCATGTCCTCGTTATACACGCCTTCGCCCTCAGGCAAATGGGCGACCGTCACCTCTAGCAAACGATCGATATTATCCCCGTCCTCCGCAGACACCGGCACCACTTCAGTCCAGGGGAACAGCCTTCCATAGGCCTCCAGCACCGGCAGCAGCTTAATCTTGTTGATCGCATCCACCTTCGTGACTACCAAAATGACCGGTCGAGGGTGTTTGGCCACTGCCGTTTTCACATGGGTCACCGCGGCCAAGTCGCCGGGCCCGGGCAGATGAAGCGATTCCATAATCACATACAGCAAATCGGCATCGTCCAGCGCTTCCACCGTCGTCCGCACCATCCGCCGGTTCAGCAAGTGATCCGGCTTATGCAGCCCCGGCGTATCCAAAAACGCAATCTGCGCGCCCGGCACATGCGCCACCCCAAGAATGCGCGTGCGGGTCGTCTGCGGTTTATTCGAAACAATCGCGACCTTTTCTCCGAGCAACCGGTTCAGCAACGTGGACTTCCCCACATTGGAGCGGCCAATAATCGCAACGGTCCCGAATTTCATGGTGTCTCCTGGCGCGATCGATCCTTCGCAGGGTCGGGAGACAGCTGATATACCGTTTCTCCCTTGCGCACATAGCCCAATCGCTCGCGAGCGAGTTGCTCAATCTTGGCCGGATCATGTTGCAACCGGGCGATTTCTCCGCGCAGCCCACCGTTGTCTCGGCGCAGCGCCAGCAGATCCCGATCCAATTGAGCCACCTGCTCGCGCATCGCCAGATACCGCGGCAATCCCATCTCTCCAAAGCAAAAGGCAACCAGCAGCCACAGGCACGCTCCGACACCGGCGACCTGGCCCACCGTGCCCATGCGCCGTTGCCAATCGAGCCACACTCTCCCGCGATTTTGTTTAATGATCATCCTGCGTCAACTGTCGCTACGCACGGCCCGGCACTGCATCGCGGCCAAAATACACGGCCGCACTGCCCAGCTCTTCCTCGATGCGCAACAGCTGGTTGTATTTTGCAATTCGATCGGTCCGCGACAGCGACCCGGTCTTGATCAAGCCGGTGTTCATCGCGACCGCCACATCCGCAATCGTCGTATCCTCGGTCTCACCGGACCGGTGCGAAATGATCGCCGTATAGCCGGACCGCTTCGCCAGCTCAATCGCATCCAGCGTCTCGGTCAGCGTCCCGATCTGATTCAACTTGATCAGAATCGAATTGCCAATGCCTTCCTTGATCCCTTTGGCAAAGATTTCCACATTGGTCACAAAAACATCGTCGCCGACCAGTTGAACCCGTTTGCCCAGCTTCTCCGTCAGCAGCTTCCAGCCCTTCCAGTCCAACTCGCTCAAGCCATCTTCAATGGAAAGGATCGGATACCGGTCCAGCAACTTGCCGTAATACGCGACCATTTCCTCGGACGACCGCTCAGGGTTCTTCTCTGCTTCAAGAATATAACGGCCCTTTTGATAGAGCTCGCTCGCGGCGCAATCCAGCGCCAGCGCAATGTCCCGGCCGGTCTTGTAACCAGCACCTTCGATGGCCTGCGAGATTAAGCTGAGCGCCTCTTCGTTCGACTGTAGATCTGGCGCGAATCCGCCTTCATCGCCCACCGCCGTGTTGAGGCCCTTCTTCTTCAATAGGGCTTTGAGCGTGTGAAATACTTCCGTCGCCATGCGAAGCGCGTCGCTGAACGTCTTGGCGCCGACCGGCATAATCATAAACTCTTGAAGGTCCAGCCGGTTGTCGGCATGCGCGCCGCCATTGATGATATTCATCAGCGGCACCGGCAACACTCGCGCATTCGTGCCCCCGAGATAACGATAGAGCGGCTGGCCGGTTTCATTCGCCGCCGCCTTCGCCACCGCAAGCGACACGCCGAGAATAGCGTTGGCTCCCAGTTTGGCTTTGGTCTTCGTCCCATCCAACGCGATCATGGCGTGATCAATGTTGGCCTGATCGAGCGCCTCGCACCCGAGCAACTCCGGCGCGAGTACTTTTGTAATATTGGCCACCGCTTTGGAGACGCCCTTGCCCATCCAGCGCTTCTTGTCGCCATCCCGCAACTCGATCGCTTCCTTCTCGCCAGTGGACGCGCCCGACGGCACCGCCGCACGGCCGATCGCGCCGCTCTCCAGCATCACTTCCGCTTCCACCGTCGGGTTGCCGCGGGAATCGACAATCTGCCTGCCCTTTATTTCTCTGATCGCGCTCATACGTCTCTACGCTCCTCGGTTAGTATCGCGTCCTAACTGCTGAACTTCTTCTTCAACAACTCATTTACCTTGCCGGGATTCGCCTTGCCGCCACTGGCCTTCATCACCTGCCCGACCAGGAAGCCCAGCACTTGCTGCTTCCCTTCCTTGAGCTGCGCCACCTGCGCCGGATTCTTGGCCAGCACGTCGGCGATGATTGCGTCGAGCGCGCCTTCGTCGGACACCTGCGTCAATCCTTTGTCCTGAACGATCTGCTCCGGCGTTTTCCCGCTGCGATACAGTTCGGGGAAAATCTCGCGCGCGACCTTCAAGCTGACCGTCCCCTTCTCCACCAGCTGCAGTAAATCGACCAATCGTTCAGGCGTCACAGGGGATGCCGCGATATCGGTTCCCGAGAGATTCAATTCCCGCGTCAGCTCGCCCATCACCCAATTGCTGACTGTCTTGGGCTGATGGAAGAGCGTCACGCAGGCTTCAAAATAATCGGCAATGCCTTTGGACACCGTCAGCACCGCCGCATCGTATTCGGGCAGCCCATACTCGCGAACGAATCGGCCGACCCGCGCAGCCGGTAACTCCGGCACGCTGCCACGAAATCCTTCGATCCATTCCTTCTCAAGCTTCAACGGCACCAGATCCGGATCGGGGAAGTAGCGGTAGTCGTGCGCCTCTTCTTTCGAGCGCATCACCGCCGTTTCTCCCCGTTCGAGATTCCAGAGGCGCGTCTCCTGAAATATCTTTCCACCCTCGCTCAGCACCTTGGTTTGCCGCTTGATCTCGTATTCCACGGCATCCTTCACGAACTTGAACGAATTGATATTCTTCAGCTCGACCTTCGTGCCGAATTCTTTCTGGCCCAACGGACGAAGCGACAGATTCGGTTCGCACCGAAAACTGCCTTCGTCCATATTGCCGTCGCAGACATCGAGATACATCAGAATATCCCGCAAGCCTTTCAAGTAGGCGACGACTTCGTCGGCCGACCGCATGTCCGGCTCCGTCACGATTTCCAATAGCGGCGTCCCGGCGCGATTCAAATCGACGCGGCTGCCGCTGGTGCCGGTCTCATGCACGTTCTTTCCGGCATCCTCTTCCAGATGGGCACGCCGGATCTTGACGCGCTTTTTGCCGTCGCCGACGGCGACCTCAATCCAGCCATGTTCGCAAATCGGCGACTCGTACTGGGAAATTTGATAGCCCTTGGGAAGATCGGGATAGAAATAGTTCTTCCGGTCGAATTGATTATTCGCGCCGATCGTGCAGTTCAAGGCCAGCCCCGCTCGCACGGCCATTTCAACGGCGGCGCGATTGATGACCGGCAAGGTGCCCGGCAGCCCCAGACAGACCGGACAGGTCTGGCTGTTCGGCGAACGGCCAAACGTCGTGCTGCATCCGCAGAACATCTTGGTCTTCGTGCGCAACTGCGCATGCACCTCGACCCCGATCACCACTTCGTAGATCATCCTCAGGCCTGTTCCTCTCCACGGATACGGTCGCGCTCGCGCTTCATCGCATCCCGGCCGGCCTCGAAAGCCTCCCGCAGCACCGACTTTTTCGCGTCGACATATTCCTTGCCCTGCTCGACCACCTCATCGAACGTCTCACCGGCCCGGCCGGCCAAGTCGCGTAGATTGTCTTCGGCGCGACCGGCAAAATCCCGCAAGTTATCCTCCGCACGGCGCGCATATCCCCGAAGCTGCTCGCGGGACTCACGGCCCGATTGCGGCGCCAACAACAAGGCCGCGACCGCGCCTAATGCGGCGCCGCTCAAAAACGCTACCAATACGGTTGCCGAAGATCCTCTTTCATCCGCCATTGTAGTGCCCTCCTTTATCATGATGGGTTTCTCCGTCCTGCCTCGTCCGCTCGCGTACGACTTGCGTGGCGGCCTTGAATCCTGCGACTAGGCTGGCTGCATTGGCCAGCAAGACGCCGGGCGTCCCACGCACGGCATTATGCACCTGCTGCACCGATTCGCCGACTTCGCCCATGGCATGCAGCAACACCGCCGCATGTTCGACCCCGCCACGGGCCTGATCCGCCAGATCGTTCAAATTCTGGCTCATGCTGCGCAGATCGACCACGAGCGGCGGGATATCGGCGTTTATTTTCGCCAACAGCTGTTCGGTCTCAGCCACAGTCTTCCGAACCTGAATCAGCACCGGAACGAGATAGCCCACCAGCACCGCGCACGCAATGGCAATCACGATAGCAACAACTTCAATGATGGTCATGAGACCTCCTCGCTTCTTCTCGATCCCTTACCGGATCGCCGGTTTCTTGGCCCGCCACTGTGTGGACTGCTCATACGCATGCGCCGCGCGCAACAACGTGTCCTCTTGAAACGCCCGGCCGATGAGCTGCATGCCGATCGGCAAGCCGGCCTTGCTGAACCCGCAGGGCAGCGCGATCGCCGGCAGGCCGGCCAAATTGACGGAGATCGTGAAAATATCCGACAAATACATCTGCAATGGATCGTCACTCTTTTCACCCAGCTTGAAGGCCGGTGTCGGCGTGACCGGCGTCACGATGAGATCGACTTCTTTGAAGGCCGCATCGAAATCCTGCCGGATCAATGTCCGCACCGCTTGCGCCTTCCCATAATAGGCATCGTAGTAGCCGGAGCTCAGCGCATAGGTCCCCAGCATAATCCGGCGCTTTACCTCAGGCCCGAAGCCCTCCTGCCTGGTCTTGGTATAGAGATCCAGCAGATCCTTGGTATCCTTCGCACGAAGGCCGAACTTCACTCCATCGAAGCGAGCCAGATTCGAACTCGCTTCCGCGGTCGCAATTACGTAATACACCGCCACCGCTGCATCGGTTCTCGGCAGCTGAATTTCTTTAATCTCGCCGCCCAGACTCTTCAATTCTTCGATCGCAGCGCGGACCGCCGCTTCGACTTCCGGATCGAGCCCTTCGGCAAAAAACTCCGCCGGGATCCCGACCTTCAATTTTTTCAGGTCCTTCTTCTTGAGCGCCTTCGTGTAATCCGGCACCGGCACATCCGCCGACGTCGAATCCATCGGATCGTGGCCGGCGATAACACCCAGCAGGAATGCGGCATCCGCCACGTCTTTCGTGATGGGACCGATCTGATCGAGGGATGACGCGAAGGCAATCAGCCCGTAGCGCGACACCCGCCCATAGGTTGGTTTCAGGCCGACCACGCCGCAAAACGCCGCCGGCTGCCGAATCGATCCGCCGGTATCCGACCCCAGCGCCGCCACGCACTCGTCCGCCGCCACCGCCGCCGCCGATCCGCCACTCGATCCGCCCGGCACGCACTGCACATTCCAAGGATTGCGACTGGGGCCGAACGCCGAGTTTTCCGTCGAGGACCCCATCGCGAACTCATCGAGATTGGTCTTCCCCAATAGCAAATATCCCTGCGCCCGCAACGTAGCGATCACCGTCGCATCGTAGGGCGGAACAAAATTCTGCAACATCCGTGAGCTACAGGTGGTCGTCACACCCTCGGTGCAGAGGTTGTCCTTGATCGCCAGCGGCATCGCCATCATCGGCTGGGTTTTCCGCCAGCCTTTCAACGAATCGTCCACCGCCGCCGCCTGGGCCATCGCCTGCTCTTTCTGCATGGTCACATAGGCCCTGACCTTCGGCTCGACCTGCCCAATCCGCAGAAAATAGGCGCGCGCAATTTCCTTGGCCGTGACTTCTCCGGCCGTGAATTTCCGCTGCAATTCGCAGAGCGTCAGCTTGTGCAGGCTCATGGGCGTTTCGCCGCTGCATCAATGATGCGGTTTTTCCCATCCACACGCACGATCTTGGGCGCGTGCCGCTTGATCTCTTCTTCGCTATAGTATTCGTAGCAGAAGATGATGATTTGATCGCCTGCAGCCCCCTTCCGTGCCGTCGGCCCGTTCAAGATGATTTCTCCGCCACCCCGCTTGCCGGTGATCGCGTAGGTCATGAACCGTTCGCCGTTATTGAGATTCGAGCAGACGACGGCCTCATACGGAAGAATGCCGGCCGCCTCAAGCAGCTCCTCATCAACCGTCAGGCTCCCTTCATACTCCAAATGCGCGCCGGTCACGGTCGCACGGTGAATTTTCGATCGCAACATCTGTCGAAACATGTGACTCCTTCTATGACGCGATCCCCGCCATGGCGCGGATCTTAATCGATAATCTTCGGCACGCAGAATCCGTCCGCTTCACGCTCCGGCGCATTGGCCAGCGCCTGCTCCACCGACAGCGACGGCCGCACTGCATCGTCGCGAAACACATTCACCTGGCCCAAGACCGTCGCCGTCGGCTGAACCCCGTCGGTATCGTATTTCTTGAGCGTCTCGACATGCGTCAGAATCTGGCTCAACTGCTTGGTGAAGACCGCCACCTCGCTCTCCGTCACTTGCAACCGAGCCAGCTTCGCCACCTTCTCAACTTCCTGCTTGGTAATCTCCACTCGTCAGTTCCCTTCTTCTTATTTCTCTTAGAGGGGCGACGGTAGAGTCCCCTCCTGCGCGCATTCAACGAGGGTCTTTCGAGACCGCGCGTTGAGCGAGCATGGGGATCTACCGTCGCCCATCACTCCACCGTCACGCTCTTCGCGAGATTCCTCGGCTGATCCACATCCGCCCCGCGCAACACGGCAATATGATACGCCAGCAACTGCAACGGAATCGTGAACAAAATCGGCGACAGCAACGGGTGCGTGTCCGGAATCGTCAACACTGCATCCGCGGTCTTTCCAAGCTCACGCTCGCCTTCAGCCACAAACGCGATCACCGGCGCATGCCGCGCCTTCACTTCCATCAAATTGCTCACCGTTTTCTCATACAAACGGTCGCGCGGCGCCAAGACCACCACCGGCATATCCTTGTCGATCAGCGCAATCGGCCCATGCTTCATCTCGCCCGCCGGATAGCCTTCGGCATGGATATACGAAATCTCCTTGAGCTTCAACGAGCCTTCCAGCGCAATCGGATAGTTGATCCCGCGCCCCAGGAACAGGAAGTTTCGCTTCTTGTGGTAGCGTTTCGCAATCGCGACCACTTCCGCTTCCCGGCCCAACACCTGCTCAACGAGAGAGGGTAATTGCACCAGCCTGTCCAGCCAGGCTTTTCCGTCGGCCACCGTCATCGCGTTGCGCACACGCGCCAGGTGAAGCGACAGCAGATAGAGCGCCGTGAGCTGTGCCGTAAAGGCCTTGGTCGAGGCTACGCCGATCTCCGGCCCGCAATGGGTATAGAGCACGCCGTCCGACTCCCGCGCCAGCGTGCTGCCGACCACGTTTACAATGGATACGACGCGCGCGCCCTTCTCCTTCGCCTCCCGCGCCGCCGCCAGCGTATCGGCCGTTTCTCCCGATTGGGAAATCGTAATGAACAGATCGTTCTTCCCAACGAGCGGGTCGCGATACCGGAACTCGCTCCCGATATCGACTTGCACAGGGGTGCGGACCATTTCCTCAAACAGATACTTCCCCACAAGCCCGGAATGCCAGGAGGTCCCGCAGGCCACGATCCAGATCCGTTCTACCGAGGCGAATTCTTTCGCCGTCAATCCAATATCCGGCAGGTCGGCTTCTCCGGTTTCATAGGAATACCGCCCACGCATCGTATCGAGAATCGTCTGCGGCTGCTCGTGAATCTCCTTCAGCATGAAATGCGGATACCCGCTTTTCTCCGCGGCTGAGGCATCCCACGTGATTTTCGTCGCCTTCCGAGAAACCGGCTGCCCATCCGTATTCGTCAGATGCATCTCGTGCTGCGTTACCACCGCAACGTCGCCCTCTTCCAGGTAAGTCACATCCCGCGTGTGCGCCAGCATGGCCATCACATCGGAGGCGACAAACGACGCCTGCTTCGTGCGGCCAACGACCAACGGACAACCGGACCGCGCGGCGATTAAGGTTCCCGGCTCCTTCTCGGAGATCACCGCCAGTGCATAGCTCCCGCGCACATCCCTCGTCGTCGAGCGAACCGCATCAGCCAATCCCTGCCCCTGCTGGAGATACTTATCGATCAAATGGGCCAGGACTTCCGTGTCGGTTTCCGACTGAAACTTGTAGCCTTCTTTTTCCAATTGCTGCTTCAGTTGCTGATAATTTTCGATGATGCCGTTGTGCACCAGGACACAACCCTTCGACCGATGCGGATGGGCGTTCTGTTCGGATGGCTTGCCGTGCGTGGCCCAGCGGGTATGCCCGATGCCCACCATGCCGCTCAGCGCTTTCTCTTGCAGCGACTTCTGAAGATTCACCAGCTTGCCGACACTGCGCCGCACATCGATTTTCTGCCCCTGCTGAATGGCGACGCCCGCGGAATCGTACCCGCGATACTCCAGCTTGGCCAGCCCGCCGATCAGAATTGGAACCGCCTCTTGATTGCCGACATATCCAACAATTCCACACATCGATCGTCTACCTCCGCTTTTTCTTGCTGGACGCCACAGTGGCCGCCGTTCGTTTACCGGCCGGCTTCACCGGCTCCGGCTTCTCATTCGCCAGTAGCGCGCGCCTCCTGGCAGCCCATCCAGCTCGATTGACTTGCGCCGATCGGCCAATCGCCAATGCATCCGCCGGCACATTCTGCGTCACTGTCGTACCGGCCGCAATCACCGCCCCCGCTCCCACCGTCACCGGAGCGATCAGCTGCGTATCGCTCCCTAAAAACACATGATCGCCCACGACCGTCTGGTGCTTATGCACCCCGTCATAGTTACAGGTAATCGTCCCGGCGCCGATATTGACACCCTTGCCGATCGTCGCGTCCCCGAGATAGCTGAGGTGATTGGCCTTGGCGCCTTCGCCCAGATCCGTCTTCTTCATCTCGACAAAGTTACCGACCTTCGCCTTCTTACGCACCCGTACACCGGGGCGCAAATGCACGAACGGACCGAGCGCAGCCTGCTCGTCGATCTGCGAGTCGGCGCACACGCAATGATCAAGAATCGTCACCTGAAACCCGACCGCGCAATTCGTGAGCCGCGTGAAAGAACGAATTTCACAACCCTCGCCGATGACCGTCTTGCCTTCCAGCGTCACGTTCGGATGCAAAACGGTGTCTCTCCCAATCACCACCTCGGCGTCGATCCATGTGGAGGCCGGGTCGATCATCGTCACACCGGCTTCCATCCAACGCCGCCGGATCTGCTGGCGAATCACCTGCTCGGCCTCCGCCAGCTGCAACCGCGTATTGACCCCCAGCCCTTCATCCGGATTCGTCAGCGGCAGCGCCGCAACCCGATGCCCCTGAGTGACCGCCATATCGACAATATCCGTCAAATAATATTCGCCTTGCGCATTGTGCGGCTGTACCTTGTCCAGCGCGGCAAAGAGAAACGCGCCATCGACGACATAGGTCCCGACATTGATTTCGCGGATCGCTCGCTCTTCCGGAGACGCATCCCGATCTTCGACAATTTTCACCACATCGGCGGACGCATGGACTGTACCGGACGCGCCCGTCTCGGCGCGGCGTACCACCCGGCCATAGCCTCCCGGATTATCCAGAATCGCTGTCAGAAGGGTGACTGTCGCGCCGGCTGCCCGATGCGTCTGCAACAGCGCGCGCAAAGTCGACTCTTGCAACAGCGGAGTATCGCCGTTGAGGATGAGATAGGCCGCAGGCGCCTTGCCCTTGCCGGAGACAAACACCGGGCGCGTTTGCAAGACGGCATGCCCCGTCCCCAATTGCTGCACCTGCTCGACGATATGCACCGCCGCGCCGCTTGTCTGTTCCTTGAGCGCGGATTCCAGCACTGTCCGAACCTGCGCAGCCTGATGCCCCACGACGACCGCGACCGAATGGCCCGCAACCGCGCGCGCGGCATCGAGCGCATACCGAATCATCGGACGCCCGACGATTCGATGCAGCACTTTCGCCTGCTCCGACCGCATCCGCGTGCCGCGCCCGGCCGCCATCACCACCACGCCCAACCCATCCATAGCCATGTCCTGTGTATGCGGCATCATCCGATGGTCACCCCCGCGTCCGGTTGCTTTACGCCACTCCACTTCGCATCGGCCTGTAACACCGACGCCATTGAGGTCGCCGGCGTATAGAGCCCTCCTGAAACGATGAGCTTCATCGCCTCCTCGACCGAAATATCCACCGACATGACTTCACGTTCCGGCACCAAGAGAAAGTACCCGGACGTGGGATTCGGCGACGTCGGCACATACACGTGAATCAGCGGCTCCTGCGACAACGACGCCGTCTCGGATTTCGTCACCCCCGTCACAAACGCAAAACAATAGTGCCCGTTCTTAGGAAACTGAATGAGCACCACCCGGTGATAGGAGCCTCGATCGGAAAACGAGAGGATATCCATCATCGATTTCAGTGTCGAATAAATCCCGCGAACCAGCGGCAAACGGTTCAACCAATCTTCCCAGGTCCGCACAATCTGCCGGCCGATAAAATTTGCGGCAAACAACCCGACCGAACAGATCAGCACAAGGAGTGTCACAATCCCCAAACCCGGCACATAGTATTCCGGCACCCACCGGGCCACGGCTTCGCCCAAAATGCCATCCACGGTGACAAAGAGGGCTTTTAAAATAAGAATCGTACCCCAAATCGGGGTAATGACGAGCAGACCCGTCAGAAAGTATCGCTTCAACGAGGTTTTCAACATGTCAGTCAGGTCTTGAGCGAGACCCTATTGTGGTGGCTCATCATACAGAGATTCACCCAGTGCCGCAATCCTTTTATAGGCATTTTCAATGAGTTAGATAAAGAAAATGAATGCGGCACTGAGCAGCGATTGTTCAGAGTCCTTGGGACGTGAAGGTGATGAAGTTCTTCTTTCTCGCGCCGGAACAATCGGCCGCAAAAAATCAACCGCCGCCGGCCGGGATATCAAAACAAATTGCGAGATTGACGTCCCAGCCCTACGACGCTTCGCCATACGAACAGAACACGATACGCCGCAAGAAGCAGCATCTACTCAATCAAAAGTTTCTCCACGCCCGTTCCTAAGAGAGACCTTCTCTTGTTCAGCGGCATGCCATCCCTTCAGGGAAAAGGCCGGCATCGGGCAATGAGGCATCGCTCGAGGTCCTCGAAGGCCGCTGATCGCAAATCCGCACTATCCATGCAGAATTTGATGATCGCGGACAGACTGCACCTTCTTGCTATTCACCGGAGCTTGGCATAGGATCGCGTCCGATTCACGCGTGAACCTATGAAACTAGGCATCGGAATTTGCGGAGCGCACCGGGTCGGTAAAACCACACTTGCGCTTGCCGCCAGCCAAGCCGCCAACATTCCATTTCTCAAAACGCACACCAGCCAGGTCTTTGCCAAACATGGACTTGACCCGGCCAAACCGCTGCCCTTTCAAACACGACTCTCGATCCAACAGGACATCCTGACCGCGGGCGAAACCGTCTGGAATCAGGCGGCCGGGCCCTTCATCACCGATCGAACGCCGTTAGACATGGCGGCCTATACGCTGGCCGACATCCAGGGCGCAACCGAGGTGAACTCACCGGCCCTACTCGCCTACCTGCAACACTGCATCGACAAAACCAACCGGTTCTTCTCCACACTCATCATTGTGCCTCCCGGGATTCCCCTGATCGATGAACCGGGAAAAGCCGCGCTCCAGGAGGCATACATCACACATATTCATACACTTATCGTTGGGCTCTGCCATGACCCCCAAATCTCCGCCAAAGTCTTCCAGATGGACCGCGCCATCCTCTCGCTGGATAATCGAGTGCAGGTGACACTAGCCGCCTTCTCATAAGATCTCTACGGGCATTTCCTCCCGGGCAGGGCCCCGGCAGCCCTACTTTCTTCAGGGCCTTTATTTTTCAACAAACCCGCACGTTTATCACTAGTCAAAATGATGCAACTAATCGATACTAGCCTTGGTAATGAGGAGGACTCGTCCAACGCACCAGACACCAACATCCATACTCCCATCACCTATAGCCCGAGCGAGGTATGGCTTTCCCTTCTCCCAACGCGTCGCGGATTTTGATCGTGGAGGACGAAGCCGGTCCACGCGGAGTCCTCGTCGCGCTCCTCAGCCGGAACTATCAAGTCTACACCGCAGACACCGCGACGAACGCCCTCCGTGTCCTTGCAGAACATCCCGTCGATCTCATCATCGAAGACGTTGGCCTGCCCGACCTAAACGGAATCGACCTGCTCAGTGAACTCAAATCCCACTACGACAGAAATGCCAAAGTGATCATGATGAGTGGAGCCGGCACCGTCCAGTCAGCCCAAGACGCGATGTCGCTCGGCGCAATCGCCTATTTGCTGAAACCGTTCAACATCGAAGAACTTCTCGGACTCGTACATGACACGCTTGAGCCGCATGTCGCTTAACCACTACCCGGCACCGGAATTTCCGATCTTGCAACCACGGCCTCCCCTCCCTACAATCCGAACGGCCGGACGTTCCCTGCATCAACTCACTCACCGGCGACACAACGCACTGATTCGACCATAGGCGCACGATGCCCTTTCGAGACATCACCGGTCATGAACATCCCATCGCGGTCCTGCAAGCCGCCGTCGCGCACAACCGGCTGGGGCACGCCTATCTCTTCCACGGCGAAGACGCGATCGGAAAACGTCTGACCGCGATCCATCTCGCTCAAGCTTTGAACTGCGAGCATCCACCGTCGCCGAATGCGTTGGACAATTGCGGCGCCTGCCGCGCCTGCCTGCAGATCGCCGCGCGGACCCATCCGGACTTCATCGCCATCGATCCCGACCGCGAACTGGCCAACCCCGCCATCAAGATCGAGCAAATCCGTGAGATCGAACAGCAGTTCGTCTATCGTCCGCTCATGGGCGAGCGGAAAATCTGCCTGATCGACGACGCCGACCGCATGACCATCGGCGCCGCCAATGCGCTGCTCAAAACACTGGAAGAGCCGCCGGGGCACGCGCTGTTTCTCCTGATTACCGGCAGGCCCAACGCGCTCCCCATCACCATCCGTTCGCGCTGCCAGCAACTCCGTTTCTCCACACCAGCGCGCACGCAAGTCGAAGCGGCCGTGATCCTCAAGCGTGAACTCCCGCCGGCGGATGCGCGGCTCCTGGCGCTCGTCACGGAAGGCCGCATCGGCGAAGCCCTCACGCAGGATGTCGCCGCGTTGCGCGAGTGGCAACAGGAATGCCTGGCCATCGTCGCACCCGCCACACTCCGGTCGATCAGCGCGATTCTGACTCTGTCAGAGAGCCTGGCGAAATCCGATCGCGGCGTTGAGACCTTAACCTGGCTGAGCCGCTGGATCCGGGATCTCATCATCGTCCACGTCGGCGGCGACCAGGATCAGATTCTCCATCTCGAACAGGTGGACCAGCTCCGAGACTATGCCGCTTCCACCGATCTCACCCTGCTCCTCGACCTGGTGAAAGAGATCGAGCGCTCGCAACAGAACGCCACTCGCAATTTAAATCTCCACATGACGCTGGAATCCTGCCTGTTCAAACTCCGCGATGCGCTCGGGCTCGCGCCGGTCGGCAGCCCCGCCTAGAATTCGGAGCCGCCAACCTGGTATCTTCCCACTCGCCATGCGCGATCAGAATGCGTTCTACATCACGACGCCGATTTACTATGTGAACGATGTGCCGCACATCGGCCACGCCTACACCACCGTCGCCGCCGATGTCCTCGCGCGCTACTGGCGTCTGCGTGGCCGCGACGTCATGTTCTTGACCGGCCTCGACGAGCATGGACAGAAAGTGCAGCAGGCCGCTGCCAAGGCCGGTATCGATCCGCAGACCCATTGCGATAAGCTCGCGCCGCAGTTTCAAGATCTCTGGAAGCGATTGAACATTTCAAACGACGCCTTCATTCGCACCACCGATGCGCCACACAAAAAAGTCGTTCAATTATTCCTTCAAGAACTCTACGACGCACAACTGATTTATAAAGATTCGTACACAGGATGGTACTGCACGTTCGACGAGCGGTTCTGGACTGAAAAAGATGTCGCGGGAGGCCTCTGCCCCGACTGCAAACGCCCCGTCGAGCAACTCAGCGAGTACAACTATTTTTTTAAGATGGGCCAATATCAAGAACGGCTCATCGACCACATCAAGCAACACCCACAGTTCATCCGGCCCGAGTCCCGCCGCAATGAAGTCCTGGGATTCCTGACCACCCAGAAACTCGGCGATCTGTCGATCTCCAGACCCAAGTCGCGCTTGTCATGGGGCATCGAGTTGCCTTTCGATCAGGAGTACGTCACCTACGTCTGGTTCGATGCGCTGGTGAATTATGTATCCGCGCTCGACTATCTCTGCCCCACTCCATCGCGCGACCGCTACTGGCCGGCGTCGGTCCATCTCGTCGGAAAAGACATCCTCACGACCCATGCGGTCTATTGGTCGACGATGTTGATGGCGCTCAATCTGCCGCTGCCCGACACGATCTTCGCGCATGGCTGGTGGACGGTGGATGGCGAGAAGATGTCCAAGAGCCGCGGCAACGTCGTCGATCCCAACAAGATGGTCGAGACCTACGGCATCGATGCCTTCCGCTATTTCCTCCTACGCGAAGTACCCTTCGGGCAAGACGGAGACTTTTCTCAAACCGCCATGGTCACTAGCATCAACAGCGACCTGGCCAACGGTATCGGCAACCTCCTCAGCCGCACCCTTACGATGATCGAGCGATTCACCGACGGAAAGATTCCGGCCAGCGGTCCACCCGCGCTCCCGGAACTCGAAGAGAAGATCGCCCAGGCCGCCACACAGCTGCCGGCTACTTTAGAACGAGGCTTCACCGCACTGACCTTCCGCGACAATCTACAGGTCATCGGCGAACTCGTCAGCCTCTGCGACGAATACATCGACAAGGCCGCGCCCTGGAAGCTGGCCAAGAATCCGGACGATGCGCCGAAGCTGAGGACCGTTCTGAATTACTCTGCCCGCGCCCTGCGCCTGCTGGCCGTCTCGCTCCATTCCTTCATGCCGCAGACGACGGAACAGCTGGCCCAGCAACTCGGCTACCGCTTTGACTTCTCCAAAGCCATTCCAGCCGCTGCCTATGAGTGGAACAGCCCCGTGGCCGATCTTGCTATCGCCAAGGGAGCTCCCCTGTTCCCACGCATTGAGATCGCCGCAGCTGCCTCAACAACAACGCCCAAAGATGCAGCTAAGACACCGAAAGATTCATCGAAAAAAGGAGCCAAACCAGTGAGCGACACCACAGCAACCCCGCAACCGGTTCCTGCCGCAGCCGCCACGACCGCGACAACGACAGCCCCGGCGACTCCTGCAGCAGCCCCCGCACCGGCCGCGCCCGCACAGATCAGCATCGACGACTTCATGAAGATCCAGCTGAAGACCGCAAAGGTCATCAGCGCGGAGCGCGTCCCAAAATCGGAGAAACTGTTGAAACTTCAGGTCTCGCTTGGCACGGAGCAACGGCAGATCGTGGCGGGCATCGGCAAGAAGTATGAGCCGGAAGCGCTCGTCGGCAAGATGATTGTCATCGTGGCGAATTTGAAGCCGGCGAAACTCATGGGCATCGAGTCTCAGGGCATGGTCCTCGCCGCCGGCGACAGCGAAGTGCGCGGCCTCGCAACAATCCTCGAAGAAGTGGAACCGGGCACCAAAGTCAAATGAACCGAGCGGATATCAGGCTCCGCCTTCTCCTCCTCTCGTGCCTCCTGATGCCCCTGCCCTGCCTCGCGCTCCCCGCGCCAGAAGACGCGCCGCCCGACCTGCATCTGAACGAGCCGAAACCCACGACCATCCTCGTGCGTGTCGTGGCGCATGGCTCAATGGTGCTGGGGAAAGATGTTGGCGGCGCGCGCGTCACCATCACAGATGTCGCGACTGGCCAGATCCTCGCCACCGGCATACAGCAGGGCGACGCCGGCGATCAGAATCAAATCATGCGCACCCCGCGCCTGATGGAAGAGGCCCACTACAGCAGCCGCCCCGCCGCCGCCTTCACCGCGACGCTCGATCTGGTCGCGCCCACTCTCGTCGAGATTTCCGCAGAAGGTCCACTCGCCTTTCCGACCGCGGCTCAGCGCGTCTCCACCCGTACCTGGTTGATTCCGGGCCATGACCTCACCGGCGACGGCATCGTGCTCGCGCTCTACGGCTATATCGTCCACATCGACCATCCGAAATCCACCGGCGATGGCCTCATTGCAAAAGACGACGTGGTGCTGCGCGCGTCCGTCCGCACCCTCTCCGGCGCCTTGGTCAGACCCCATGGCGATTGGGATTCACGAAAGGTTCACATCTACGGCGAGCTGCTCATCGGCACGAAGGTAATGGAGCGGTTGCAAATGTTCTACAGCGGCGACAAGGCCGGCTTCGAAGCGCCCTTCTTCGTCCCGCTTCCGAAAGATGCGCCGGACGGCATCACTCTTCGCGTCGTCGCCGCCGATCCCTCCAGCGGCAACTTCGGCGTCGCCGAAGCCAAATTTCCCGTCCTAAGCGAACGGCTGCCGCCGAAATCGCCGAAACAGTGATACTGCCCGCTCTCTCGGAGCATCTTCCATCACGCAATACTGTATGACTCTGCAACCATGAACGAGCAGAGCCACGCAGCCGCTAGCTTATTGCACCGGCAGCACAAACGGCTGGCCGGCATCTTTCACAAAGAACACCACAAACTTTGCGCGCTCAGTGGCGCTCATGTTTTTCGAGACGGCATGGATGTCGTTCGGCGATTCGTAAAAGGTCTGGCCTGCGGTGAGCGTCACGACCGGTCCGCCTTCGACCTGCATCGCAATGGAACCCTCCAGCATATACACGAATGTATGCGCACGATGCCGATGAGGAAGCGACGACGCCCCCGGCGCCAACTCAACCGTCAGCATCGCCCCTTCCTTTCCGGAAATCTCGGGAAAGGGGCGGACCGCGAGAGGCACAACCTGAACATCGCTGGCGCCTCGATCTCCACCTGTTTCAGCACCTGCGGACATCGGCAGCGCCGCAACGGCCACCATGAGACCCATCGCATAACCCAACGCGCGTGTATTCATACGATCCTCCTGATTAAAGACAGACAACATCGATAACTTCTCCATTGGCACTCCCTCCTTACACCGCTGGAGGCCACACCCCGTCTAAATCCGCCGCGGCCAGAATCGACTCGCGATTCCCGGATGGGGGATAGATCCATTGCGTATTGATCGTCTGCTTGAGTTGCTTGCCGTCGGCACCCCATTTTTCAGGCTTGCGCTCCCAGCCGACGGTGAACAAGGCACCGGACTCGCCCAAGTCCAAACAGGTCACATAATTCGGCTGGCTATAGGGGCGCAGCGGTGTCCCCAGTAAATCGTGCGCCGCGTTATAGCCTGCATACTTGCCCATCGGAATGGCATGCTGACAGGACATCAACGCCGCATGCTGTTCATCGGCTTTCGCACAGGCGGCGTCGCCCGCGGCGAAGAGATTCTGAGTTCCGTCGACGCGCAGCATCTCATCGACCATGACACGCCCGAGACCGTCTGTGGCCGCGCCCAATTGCGCGGCCAGCGGGTTCGCGCGCAACCCCGCCGTAATCACGACGGTCGAGGATTCGATGCGCGTGCCGTCGGTCAGCACAACCGTGTTCCGCTCTACCTTCTCAAGACTCGTACCGAGGCAAACTTCTACCTGCGCCTCCCGCAATGCCGCATCGATAGCGGGACGAGGGTTCGGCCCCAAATGCTGGCCGACGACAGCCCCCCGGTCGAGCAGGATGATTCGCGCCTTGCGCGCGACCGCCTCATTGCTGTGCACGCGGATGCGCGTGCGCATTTCCGTCGCCAGCTCGATCCCGGTAAACCCAGCGCCCACGATCGTAAAGGTCAGCCGGCCCGGCTGATCCCACTCGCGCAACACCTCCTGCAGATGCCGGTCGAATGCCTTTGCGGCCGCAAAGGTATCGACATCCAGCGCAAACTCCACGGCCCCCGGTATCTCCAGCGTCCGTTGCACGCTCCCCGCGGTGAGAATCAGCCGGTCATAGGGCAATGCCAGATGCCCGCCGTTGGCGAGAGCGAGGTCCACGGATTGCTGCTGCCGGTTAATCTTCTCTACCGTGCCGAGCTGCAGATGAATGTCGAGCGGCTCAAGCACCGGGCGTAACGGCGCCCGCAAACCCTCGGAAAAGACTTCGTAGAGCCTCGGCCGCACCGTCAGAAATTCGTCTCGTGTCACGAGCGTAATACGAACCGCGTCACGATGCCCCTCCAACTCGCGCGCAGCCGTCAGTCCAGCCCACAATCCGGCGAACCCGCCACCGACAATAACAAGCTGTTTCATGCAACCCTCCTAAAGACCATTTAAGATTTCGAACGACGTGATTTCGAAGCCCTGCGATCTGCAAACCACACATTGAGTTCAGTCGGAAACCCTTTTGGCGCTTTGCGCGCGACCTGATGCGAAAGATCGGCCAGCGTGTGGCTGGCCAAACTCTGTTTCATCTGGCGTTCAGCTTCCAGCATGACGGCATGGATGCCGCAGATGCCTTTTGTGGCCCACGCAGGCGGCACATCCTCGAAGAGCGCGCACTTGCTTCGGATCTCCCGGCACTGAAACAGCGGGTTGCCGCCTTCCAAGGCTTCCACCACATCGAGCACCGTAATGTCTTTTGCCGGGCGCGCCAGCCGATATCCGCCGTGCGCTCCTTCGACCGCCGTCACCAGGCCGGCAGCCTTGAGCTGGCCGAACAGCTTGGCGACGTAGGATGGAGAGATTCCCTGAAACTCGGCCAGATCAAAACTGCTCGCCTGGGTTTCGCCTGAGGCATCCACCAGATAGAGCAAGCAATGGAGTCCGTATTCAACGCTGGAGCTATAGAGCGGCATAGTTCACAACTAGGAGTTAATAAGTCTTAGTTATAATAACGACCCAGACGTGATTGTGCAAGCCCGAATTTCACAGAGACAGAATTGCTTGCTCTGCGCTTTCTGCAATGTCAGAAACCAATGCCTGTTGAGACATTCATCTCGAAACTTGCCGTTGGGGCAAAACAAAGGTGTCGGGAGTCTTTTTCAATTCTGCCTTCGATCTCAGAAAGATTTATGCGCTCCCATGTAGGCTCTGAGGAGAGCATTGATGCGCGTCTGATAGCCAAGGCCTTTGGATTTAAACCACTTCAACGCTTGTTGAGCTAGCCGAATGATGACCGCCGTCTTCGGCTCAGGCAGCCGAGGGGCTGCGCGCTTGGAGAAAGCTTTCCCCTACTCCGAGATATCTGACCTACCATGGTCTTATCCTTCAACACGCGATATAGGCGACTAGGCAGCGCATACACAGAAATCCTGCGCGCCAGCGATGCAGACTAAGAACTGTGAGACTGTGCTCCATCGCCTTAACGACGATCCTTGGTCCATACTCCTCCTAGACTCATCATTCCTTCACTCGTTCAACCCCTGTAGAATGCCGTAGTGGTAGCACGACTTCCCTGACCTCTCGGTGCCATTGAGGATGTCTGCCGAATGGCTGTTGGCCCCATCGCCAGCTATGTCATCACGGATCATGCACGAATAGAGTTATCTCGCCGCGGCTTGAGCGAAGAGATCATCCATGCAATACTGTCTGCACCTGAACAGCGTTGTGCCGTTCGACCAGGAAGGGCGGTACTGCAATCACGACTCCCATTTGAAGAGTCGGCAACGATATTTCTTGTGCGAGTCTTTGTCGATATTGATCGACACCCGGCTGAAGTGGTGACCGCCTATCGGACGAGCAAAATAGACAAATACTGGAGGAAGACATGAAGGTCTCCTACGATGAGAAAACCGACACGCTGAGCATGATCCTCAAAGACAACACTCCTATCGCCGAAAGCGATGAGGACAAGCCTGGCGTAATTCTGGACTACGATGCTATCGGCAATCTCGTCTCAATCGAAATTCTGGATGCATCCAAACGGGTAACCGAAACCCGCAAGGTCGAGTTCCAAACCACAGGCTAACTCTAGCCTGAGCCTGCATCGCTATATGATCGCACTACTTCTCGCTCGATCAGACGGCCGCCAATAGTCTCCCGCTCATTCTTCCAACCCTGACCTTCCCCTGTGTATGACACCACGGCAAAGTAGTTATGCACTGTGCCCAGCAGGGACTCCGCGCACCAGCGCGGAACGCCGGCGCACAAGGAGACCTAGACTCAATGACTACCACCGCTAGGCTGGAGGACGGCTTGAGGCGGGATCGGGAGTTGAGGGAGCGCTTAGCGGTCGCTGCAACGACGCCACTTCCGCGCCAGAGGGCACCGTCTCGACATACACCGATTGGCTGGGGAAGGCGAAGCCCGACCCTGCCTCGGCAACCAACGTCTTGATCGCATAGGCCAGCGCCTCTTTGATCTTCATCCATTCGGCCCAATCCGTGCTCCGCGTAAAACAGTAGACCATGAGGTTGATCGCCGAGTCGCCGAAACTGTCGATCCGCACTAACATCGGCGCGGCGGGGGTCTGAATAAAATCCCGGCTGTCCAAAATATAGCGTTCGATGCCATCACGAATGCGCCGAAGCTGATCGATGCTCGTCCCATACTCCAGACCGATGGTCCATGAAATCTGCCGGGCCGTCATCTGGGAAAAGTTCGTGACGGCCGTGTCGGCCAACTGCGAGTTCGGGACATAGACCGGCGCTAGGTCGAAGCGACGCACCATCGTGGTGCGCAAGCCGATGCTTTCCACTGTGCCTTCCACCACTCCGTCTACGCGAATCCAGTCCCCGTGCTGAAGCCGCCGTTCGGCGATGATAAAAACGCCGGCGATCAGATTTTTGAAGAGCGCCTGCGCCCCAAGGGCCACGGCCGCGCCGACCAGCCCGAGACCGGCGAGGATCGTCCCCACCCGAATGCCCCAGATTTCCAAAACAGTCGCCACGCCAAGCGCCAGCAGCAGCGTGCGCAGAACACGAACCATCCACTCCATAATCACGTCGCTGAAGGCTTCATCCCGCTCATTGATCGCGGACAAGAGCGGAGCCACCAGTTGAAACAGCGCCCAGAACAACGTGAAGGCAATCAGCGATCGATTGGCGTCTTCCGCAATCAGCTTGAGCTGCGGATGCACGATGACGAACTCTGAGACGACAAACGCCGCCAAGAGGACAGAGACCAATCGGAACGGCGGCGCCAACGCCTCAAGGATCTTCGTATCGCCCTTGTGATGGACATGGATCAGCACGAACTGAAACTGACGAAGGAGCATCCGGCTGAAGGGCTTTCGGATCAGAATGCCCAGCGTCATGATGGCGGCTGCCAGCACCACGCGCCGGACATCGATGCCCCAGTACCCATGCTCCCATAGGTTGAGAACGACGCCCCAGTATTCGGATTCAATCATGCTATTCATACGAGGACCCTTGTCCCTCCATCAACATTCACAGCGTGCAGGGCATGCCCATACAGACACCTATATCTCATCGACAAGTCTGGCCTGCGTCGGCCGAATCTGCACGAGCCGTCACTACGCGAACAGGAATGGACTTCGCGGCGGGTGTCCCGCTGATCCGATCGCAATATTCCAACGGCAACAGGGGATTCAGCTCCGGATAATATCCAGCGACAGCTCCCCGTGGCATCGGATAGTCGATCACCGTCAGTCCCTCTACACGCCGGGTCACCCCATCCTCACTGATGGTCTCCAACGCAACCTGAGCCCCGTCGACCAACCCTCGTTCGGCGCGGTCCTCTGCATTGATAAAGAGCACCATCCGGTTGTTGTAGACCCCACGATACCGGTCATTCATGCTGTAGATCGTGGTGTTGAACTGATCGTGCGAACGGACCGTCGCGAGCCGCAGCATCGATGGATCGGACACCGCCGCATTCACCGCCAGGCCGGGAAAGAGCAGAAAGTTCGCCTTGCCGTTCTCTGTGGGCCACACCCGCCGCCTCGGCGGCACATCGAGGTGAAACCCTGCCGAATCCTTGATCCGTCCGGAAAAGTCCGCGTAAATGTCTGGATACACTGCCGCGATCTTGTCCCGGATCAGATTATAGTCCTGACTGTAGCGCTCCCACGGAATCCGGCTGTCCGGCAAAGTGGCCATGGCCATGCGGCAGACGATCTCGACTTCCGACCGAAGGTCTGGGCTCGCCGGCTCCAGCACGCCCCGCGAGGCCGTCACCTTGGACACCGAATCCTCAATCGTCACGAACTGTTCACCGGCCGACGTCCGGATGATCTCGGAGCGCGAAATCACAGGCAAGATCAAGGCGTCGCGCCCATGCACAAGATGCCCGCGGTTGAGTTTGGTCGAGATACCGACTGTCAGGGCCAGCTTGCGCATCGCCGCATAGGATCTCTCCGTGTCGGGCACGGCTCGAACGAAGTTGCCGCCCATGCCGACGAACACCTTGGCCTCGCCCCGCGCCATCGCCTCAACGGCGGCCAGCGTATGGTGGCCTGGCGCGCGCGGCGGCTCGAAGCCGAACACGTCACGGACGCGGTCTAGATACGCCTCAGGTGGCTGCTCATCGATGCCGACAGTGCGGTCGCCTTGCACATTGGAATGGCCGCGAATCGGCGCGATCCCTGCGCCAGGCTTTCCAAAATTCCCGCGCAGCAACAGGAGATTCACCACCTGTTGCAGCAGCCGCGAGCCTTCCTGATGCTGCGTGAGGCCCATCCCATAACAGATCATCGTCGCGCGCGAACGGATATAGACCTCGGCGATCCTGCGAATCTGCGCTTCACTGACCCCGGACGTGTCGACGATCTCAGTCCAGTCGTGAGTTAGCGCCTCTTCTCGAATCACTTCAAATCCGGTCGTATGCGTCCGGATGAACTCATGGTCGAGCACGGACTCACCAGCCGTCTCACGTTCGAACAAAACCTTCATGAGGCCTTTGAACAGGGCGAGATCGCCGCCGATGCGGATATGGACGAATTCACTCGCGATCTCGGTCGATCCAAAGGTCGCCATCTGAATGACATCTTGCGGCGCGGTAAACCGGATCAGCGCGCGTTCCGGCATGGGATTGATGGCCACGATCGGCACGCCGCGTTTGCGCGCCTCGACCAAGTTGGTCATCATGCGCGGCGAATTGGTGCCCGTGTTCTGCCCGACCACGAAGATCGCCTCCGCATGGTCGAAATCCTCCATGACCACGGTGCCCTTCCCAACACCGATCGCGGGCGGCAAGCCGCGACTCGTCGGTTCGTGGCACATGTTCGAGCAATCGGGAAAATTATTGGTCCCGAAGGCTCGGACAAAGATCGCATAGAGAAACGCGGCTTCATTGGGAGTGCGACCCGACGTGTAAAACTCAGCCTGGTGCGGACTGTCGAGTGCTTTCAAATGCCGCCCGATCAGCGCAAACGCGTCATCCCAGGCACAGGGCACGTAACGATCCGTCGAGGCGTCATAACGCATCGGCTCGGTGAGGCGTCCCTGCATTTCCAACCAATGGTCGGACTGCGCCATCAAGTCCGTCACCGTATGTTGCTGAAAGAACTCGCGCGTGACTCGGTGCTTGGTCGCCTCGAAAGCCAAGGCCTTGGCGCCATTCTCGCAAAACTCCAAAGTCTTTCGACACTCAGGGTCGGGAAACGCGCAACTCGGGCATTTAAAGCCGCCAGGCTGATTCATGGAGAGCAAGGCACGAGACCCAGTGGTGAGGACACTCTGTTCCAGCAAGACCTTAGCCGTGGCCGCAGCCGCGCCCCATCCACCGGCCGGATGCGTGTATGGCTTAAACCGAGGTGCGTCGTCCGCCATGGCAAATTCCTCTTTCTCCAGGCCCACAGACGGCATACTGTCACATAACTGAACGGCTGAAGTCACGCCGGCTTCATCCGAAACTCTCTTGTTCTTGTCCAGCCAACACAGCGCCAATTCCTTCGCCTTGACAAGCATGGCCTACGTTATTACGCTCCACTCCATACGGAGCACGCACCATGTCATTACTCTCGTTACAGCCTTCCTCCCGTCACTATGCGATCCGGCAGATGCGGCTTTCGGAAGCGGGTACCGATGGTGACTCCCATCGCGCCGTTCCCATCGAAGCCCCTATTGCGATCGAAGTGTGCGGCATCAAGTATGCCGTCATGATGGCGACTCCATCGGATCTTCGCGACTACGCCGTGGGCTTTGCCTTGAGCGAACGGCTCGTGCAGCGAGCCGACCAGATCCGCGACATCAATATTCTTTCGGCCAACGGAGGGTGGGTCGTTCAGATCGCGCTGCCTTCCGAGCTCACCGCGACCGCGTGTGCGAGGGCGCGCACGCGCGTGTCCGAAAGCAGTTGCGGCTTGTGCGGGCTAGAGAGCATCGAGCAGATTCTTCGCCCATTGCCGCCGGTCACGGCCAGGATTCAAACCGATCGAGCGGCCATCGCGCGAGCACTCTCCACATTGGACGGCCATCAACCGCTTGGGCAGGCGACAGGCGCAGCCCATGTCGCGGCGATGTGCGCGCCGGATGGGCAAATTCTCCTTGCTCGTGAGGACGTCGGGCGGCATAACGCCCTCGATAAGCTGATCGGCGCATTAGCGATGGAAGGGATCGACCCAGCAGCCGGCTTCTTTCTGCTCTCCGCCCGTTGCAGCTATGAATTAGTTGAGAAAACCGTACAGGCCGGATGCCCGATGCTGGTGACAGTCTCCGCGCCAACAAGCCTGGCCATCGACCGCGCAACCGCGGCAGGCTTGACACTCGTCGCATTAGCACGACCGGATTCAGCCATGATCGTATGCGACGCGCTGGAGAACATTGTCTGACACTTCTTGTTTGCCGTGGACTACCAACAGCACAGTGAGAAGCACACATGTCACAGTCCGCGCCATTCTGGCGAGCTTGGCCGAGAGAGATAACCCCCAAGAACTGCGCCAGAACTTCCCCCATTGAAGAAGGAAAACATCCGTGCCGAAGCTGTCGCAATTGCGGCAGCTTCGGCAGAAAAAGATCTCTCGCTTGAGAACGCGCCCGTTATTTCGCGAACATCAAACTGGACGCCCTCGTTCCCTCGATCCACTTCCTCAATGACCTTGGGCACAAGTATGGAGCCAGTGCTTTGCCGCGGCAACAGACCGGAAGAGTCGCGTACGCCGTCCGCTGCAACTTCGCTTGCATCAGCCGGCCCAGCCCATTCCGTAAAGTCATACTTGACAGCTATGGAATATGCGAGCAGGATGAGAGCGTGATTGAAACATTCAGGCACAAGGGCCTCGCAAAGCTCTTCGAGGACGATGATCGTCGAAAGCTGCCGGCATCACAAGTCGACAAGATCGCTCGCATCCTAGCCAGACTGAACGAAGCGATGACGGTACAAGACATGGGATTGCCTGGCTACAGGCTCCATCCCTTGAAGGGCGAGTTAGCAGGTTTCTGGTCCGTGACCGTGTCCGGCAATTGGCGGATCATTTTCCGGTTCGAGAATGGCAGCGTGTACGATATCGATCTGATTGACTATCACTAAGGAGTCCACGATGCGAATGAAGAACCCTCCCCATCCAGGACTGTCAGTACGCCTGGACTGTCTCGAACCGCTGGGGCTCTCCGTGGCGGAAGGGGCAACGGCGCTAGGCGTGACACGGCAGGCCATGAATAATCTGGTCAGTGGCAAAGCAGGAATTTCAGCAGAGATGGCGATCCGCCTGGAAAAAGCGTTCGGGGGTGGAGCCGAAACCTGGTTACGGATGCAGGCCGCCTACGATCTAGCACAGGCAGAGAAACAGGCGGGAAAGATCAAAGTCCGGCGCGTCAAAGACCCGTTGATATCGGCCTGAGGCTATCTCAAGAAAACCCGCCTCAAACCAGATGCGCGCATCGCCATCATCGATTTCTACCCCGACGAACGCTCCGCAATCTCGGCTTCCCGAAACAACATCTATACCCCGCTCTGGAGCAGCTTGAAACCATTGAGTTAAACTAGCTCAGAAGGCATGTATAGGACGAGAAAGCAGAAGCGTAGCGCACCGTTGCGACCATGGACCAGACAGCAATAAAAAAGTAGAATGCTCTCGGTTCTGCTTTTCCATATTGGATACTTGTTAACTGGAGCTTGATAGCCGTTGCCTCATACATTTCGCGTCACACCGCACAACCAAGCCCTTAAAGAGAACCCTCGCTCAGTCTTTGTCCTTGAGACTGACAACTGGGATGATTTTGGTCACAAGGTTAACTTTGCCCTAACATTCGTCGATGAAAGCGGAAAAAAACATGTGATTGGGCAAGTCAAAATACTTCAGCGTGAAAGATCAAATCCTGATCACGCTACAGTTGTACTTACTACGCAATTACCCACCACATTTTCTGAACTAGACAATCAATTTGTATCCCTTGGGCAAGAAGACGATTACTACAAGAACCTGCAGAAACTATTCGCCGAAAATGTAGACGGTGTGCTTATTGCATTACAGGATATCGCATGGCAGCCAGCCCTTGCCGAGCCATTTGAAACTACGCCCGCCTTCCGTAATGCTCTTATGCGAAACAACAGCGCACACCGGGCAAGAAAATTTGGTCGAGTTTGGGCGCTAGGAGAGTCTTTTAACGAACACCTCTCATTTCGGTATTTAGGTAGAGTTGACGGCGCTGGTCAGCCTATAGAAGTTAAATTCGAGCTTGACGGAAATGATGATATCCCAGGCAGGGTCGTTGGCATCATAGGGCGAAATGCCGTCGGAAAAACTAGATTTTTATCGAGTCTCAGTGAAGACCTCGCCCAGATCTCACGCACCTCCGCAGAAGGAATTGCTGAACGAGAACGCCGGTTTCCAGATGGGCGTCCACTATTCAATCGCATTATAGCCATCTCCTACAGCGCCTTTGATAAATTTAAACGCCCACCTTCTGACAGTTCGTACAGCTATGTCTACTGCGGGATACGAAACGACAGAGGAGCGATTTCACAATCCACATTAATTGATGCATATCATCGTAATCAAACGCGCATCCGAAATCTTAAACGCGGCCCTGACTGGACTAGGCATATGCAAACAATACTCGGAGACATAAGTGCAAGCCTGGCAACTAGTCCGGAAAATAAAATTTCAGTGCCAGACCAAGAAGACCAAGCACTGTCTTTTCTAAGTTCTGGCCAATCCATTCTCTGCCACTTTGTCACAGCACTCTTAGCCTGGATTCAGCCAAATACATTGGTGCTTTTCGACGAACCCGAAACGCACTTGCATCCAAACGCTGTTGCAAGTCTGTTCTTGGTACTCACCGACATTTTGAAAAACAACGATTCCTATGCAGTCGTTGCAACTCACTCCCCTGTGGTAATTCAGGAAATCCCTTCCAAACGAGTTATCGTCTTTCGCCGAGCGGAAAATATTACTTCGGCAGAACCCCTAGCCCTTGAAAGCTTTGGTGAAAGTGTCGCTGAACTTACACGTCACGTTTTCGAAACAGTTGAGGTTGAGAGTCTCTACCGAAAGACCTTGAAGGAACTTTCCAGACACATGTCGGCCGAGGAAGTTTTAATAAAATTCAGTAGCGGACTAAGCCTGAGTGCACAGGCTTACTTGCTCGCACAATACGGCAGGAAAAATAGTTGAGAAAGTTGACACCCCTTCCTCCAAATCCCGTTTATGTCGATCGATTTATTCAGATCAGAGATCGAAAACACCATGAAGTGCGGAACAAGTTACTAAAAACACACAACCAGATTATCACTCAGTACGAAGCACTTGAGTTAGCAGCAGCTTCGCATACTCTAGAATCACTTGCCTCCGACCCTGCATGTGCAGGAATTAGCGACGCCCTACGCGCATGTTATGAAAGCCCAACAAAGGTCCTTCAGGATCTAAAAACCGCGATCAAGTCCACGCAACCGCCTAGGTTACTGAGGTACTGCCCAATGTGCGGCACGACCGTTCACAGTACATTTGACCACTACATGCCTGCCACTCGCTTTCCCGAGTTTGCTGTGCACCCTCTCAATCTAGTTCCCTGTTGCGCGCGGTGCAATTCAACTAAATCCGACAGCTGGTTAAATGCCACGGGAACCCGGCAATACCTTCATGCATATACGGATTTACCTCCTGAAGACACATTCCTTGCTACCACACTACACGAGTCACCGGGATATAGTGTCGTAGGAGCTACATTCAATTTGGTTCGTCCAGATGGCATCGATAACATTTACTGGAAACTAATCGAATCGCACTTTGATTGCCTTTGTCTTTTAGATCGCTACAACAATTTAGGCAATGACGAAATAGCTGAGATTCTGTCAAGTTCTCGCAGCTATCTCGAAACTCATGGGAAAGATGTCCGAACTTTTCTAGAGAAAGAGGCTACAGATCGAGAGAACGCTCATGGGAAGAGCCATTGGAGAGCTGTGCTCCTTAGAGCAATGGCCAGGCATGGCCGTCTCGAACATTGGATCGCAGCGACTAGGCCAGCGCAGGGGGCCACATAAGAAATAGGAGCTATTGGGGGCCAGCATGAGTATTAACTGATTTCATATTCGCCACATTCAGTGTGATGGCGTACTATCCGCTGGCGCCAGCTAAACCGAACGACGATCTCCCTTCAGAACTTGTGCGCTTCCATGTAGGTTCTGACGCGACGGACGACCGCTAGGGAGCGAACAATTCAGCGAGCAATGCGAGCACCAGCCCTCTGTTTGGCTCGCCGATTTTGCCTACGCGTTTGACTAGCCGGCTCTTATCGACAGTCCTGATTTGATCCAACACAATCTGGCCAGACTTGCCCTTGAATCGAACCGGCACACGGGTGGGATACGGACGTCCCTTCGTCGTCATGGGAGCGACGATGACGGTATCGATGTGTTGATTCATTTCGTCCGGCGAGATCACGAGGCAGGGACGGGTCTTGCGGATTTCACGGCCTTCGGTGGGATCGAGCCGCACAAGGAACACCTCGAAGCGGGAGACTACCACGTCCACTCTTTCCGATCCCACCTGGAAGCCGAGGAGGATTCTTGGTCGACCAGTTGGTCGTCGCCCAGCCGATGCATCTCCTCGAATGCCTGCCCCCACCCAGCCCGCGGCTTCGCCGCCGAACGAATGACCAACTGTCCTTGCTGGATTTCCAGATCGACGGCTCCGTGAAGATGACACTGCTCAATGATGGATTTCGGAATCCTGATCCCTTTTGAATTCCCGATTCGAACGACACGTGTTTTCATCACACACCTCTCAATGAATGGCCTTACGATGTGTAATTACATTGCGACTACGCAGCCTGTCAAGGTAGATGCCTGCTTACTCATGCTGCAATCGACTTTCCACCGGAGGCTTCTAGGGTCACTATTGAGGACTAGCATGAGTATTGACTCACTTTGATTCGCGTCTGATCGCCAACGCCCTTTGACTTGAACCACGTCACTACCTAACCGGATGGGACTGCATTCCGATCCCTCAATGATGGAGCTTTACCTGTCTCCTAGGCCCACTATTCCTTCACTCCACCAACCTGTGTAAAATGCTGCGGCAAGATCTGGCTCATTGAGGTCGCTGCACAGACGGCAATGATCGATCTCGCGATTTCAAAAAACGGTTGTTCCGTTCGGCTCACTGCTGAGCGTTGGGCACATATCACCGAAGCGCACGGTGAGTTGATCGAATTGCGCGCAGCGGTAGTGGAGACAGTACTGCGCCCCGACCGTGTTTTGGCCGGAAGAGATGAGGAACTGATCGCAGTCCGTGAACTGGAACAAGGCAAACATCTCGTGGTTGTCTATCGGGAAGGGACGAATGACGGTTTTATCATCACCGCTTTCGTGACGCGACGAACACGGTCGCTTTCAAAGAGGAGACAGGTATGGCCATAGCAGACATTCAAGAATACCTGAAGCTAATCCCTGCGGTGAACCGGTCGCCACAACACGCTGTGTGGCTCACATATGACGCTGAAGCCGATACGCTATACATAAACTTCAAGAAGCCGAGCCACGCCACAGACAGCGAGATGACCGATGACGACATTATTGTCCGCTATGAGGGCGAAGAGGTCATTGGCTTCACGGTGTTGCACGCGAACAAGAGAATGAAGAAAACGGCCTAATCCCCAATACTGGAAACCAGTATTGGCCTGCTTGCTTCCTCTACCGCGTCCTCCTTCATTCCTTACACACTTACCCTCCACGATAGCGACATACACGACTAGCCTCGTCTCCTTGAGCATCTACACTCACCCCCGAGCCAAATTCGACGCTGACATCAGCAGCTAGGACTCACCAAACTGCTTCGAGACAAGGTATGGGTACAGGATGAGGCGAGCAGAGACACATGCTCGACAAGGATAAATTTCAGACGTGCGACGGCAACAGTATTACGGATTCGCCGGAATTTTCCAGATCTGGGAGATCGGTGCGGCATCGGCGCTGGCGCCGAAGTGAGAGAGTCCGTAGAGGTCTTCGATTGTGCGCAGGACGTTGTAGTGGGTAATGCGCTGGTCGTAGCGGCCCGCTTTCACCATCGGACCGACGAAGAGTGTCACGATTCGGTTGTTCTCTTTGGCGTTGTCGCTATCCTCATCCCATGTCAGGATCAGAAGACTATTGTGCTGCTGCGCCCACTGCACATAACTATCCAGGTGGTCCCTAAGCCAGCGGTCGCCCGTCTGAATGGTCTCGGGGTCCTTTCCGTGATGCATGTCATTCACCTGATTCGGCACGACCATGCTCACCGTGGGAAGTGTCGTAAAATCGGCGGGGAAACTCGTCATCGGTCGGTTGCTTTCCGCGGAGATTCCATTAGTCGCACTGTCCTGCCAATTGGCCCAGGGGTTATGCTTGCGGGCATAGCTCCCCTCTTTGCAGGTCAACGAACCCACTGCGGGCAGGTCTTCCGAATAGCCGACAAACGTCAGCCCTGCGGCCAGCAATGCATGACCAAGATTCGGCGTCGTAAATGTATGGGGGCATGAATTGTCGGTAACGCCTTGCATCGACCCTGAAAACAGCGCGAGATAATTCGGCTGGCTCGGATGGATGAGGCCAAAGGACTGTGTGAACAGCGCGCCCTTGGCGGCCAAGTCATTGATGTAAGGTGCATGGGGCGAATTGATAATCTGGCTGTAGGAGTGATTCTCTTCGATCACGACCACCACGTGATCTGGTCTTGGCAAAGAGAGCCGTTGCGGGCTCTCGCCTTGCGCTGACGCCGCCTGCACGCACGAGGCCAGTGCCAATGTTCCCAAAAGGAGTTTCCAGCGCATGGATTTGTGTATCATTCTCCCTGCTGATTTACCATCTCATGCATTCTTATTTTTGCAAACCGCTCGCAAGCCGTCCCTCTCATCCCTCCAACCCTTGCCGGGATTCAATGGCCGTGCGACACTACACCTATGACTGGCCTGGCTTCATTTGAGCACCTGCGTTCGCGGCTGTATCTGTCCCTTGCGCTGAATGCCCTGATCATCACCGCCGAATTCATCGGCGGCTTTCTGCTCGACAGCGTCGGCCTCATGAGCGACGCGGGACATAATCTCGTCGATCAGGGTTCGCTCTTTCTGGCGCTCTACGCGCACATCCTCACCAGGCGGCCGGCCAGTGACACCCGCACGTTCGGCTACCATCGCGCCGGTGTCATCGCCGCATTTCTGAACTCGTTCATCCTGGTGCTGACGGCGGCCGGCATCGCGCTCGTGGGGCTCCAGCGATTGCTGCATCCGGTGCCGGTGGACGGCGGATGGATCATGGCTATTGCCGCCATGAGCTTTGTGGCTAATCTCAGCGTGGCGCTGCTGCTGCAACAGGGCGCGAAGGACGACCTGAATCTCCGCGCCGCTTTTTGGCACATGCTCGGCGATGCCTGGGTCTCGCTCGGCGTCGTGCTCAGCGGCGGCGCGATCATGCTGACGGGCTGGACCGTGCTCGATCCGCTCATCAGTCTCCTTGTGGTCGGCGCGATTCTCCATGGCGCCTGGCCGCTGTTCAAGGAATCCCTCGATGTGCTGCTGGAATCCACCCCGCCGACGATCAGCGCGTCGCGCGTCGTCTCGACCATCGAAGCCATGCCCGGCGTGAAGAACGTGCACGACCTGCATATCTGGGCCGTGGAACCGCGCCTCATCATGCTCACCGCCCATGTGCTGGTGAACGGCGATGACGCCACGCTCACCAACGCGCTGCTCCGCTCGATCCACGACCGGATCGCCGCCGACTTCGGCATTAAACACATGACGATCCAGTTGGAAACCCATTGTCTCGATCCGGACGACATCCACTGCGACCTGACCAAGCTCACCGACCGGCATTCCCCGCTCGAAGCCCTCACGCACCACCACCATTGAGCCTCGGCTCACTCAACGAGGCTGAATTCGTAGCCTGAGACCTTGAGCGCTGCCAGCAACGCCGTCGCATGTTCGCGCCCGCGCGTTTCCATGGTGACGTCGATCGCCGCTTCGCGCGGTCCCACTCCGTAATGCGAGCGGTTATAGGATGTTTCCACGATGTTCGCCCCTTCTTTCGCGATCACCGATGCCAGCCGCTCCAATGCCCCAGGCTGATCCGTCAGACGCACGCGGAGGCGCAGCCGCCTCCCGTCTCGCACCATGCCTTGCTCGATGATTCTCGACAGCAGGTTCACGTCGAGATTGCCGCCGGACACCAGGACCGCAATGTTCTTGCCGCTGTGGCCGGTTCGAGCCCGCAACACCGCCGCGAGCGCAATGGCACCGGCCCCTTCCGCCAGCGTCTTCTCGTTCTCCAGCAACATGAGAATCGCCGCGGCAATGTCATCTTCATCCACGGTGACGATCCGATCGACATAGGATTGGACCAATGGCATGGTGCGCGCGCCTGCCCGCCGAACAGCAATCCCGTCCGCCAGCGTCGACTGCGCGGGCAGCTCGACCGGGGCACCCTGCTCCAGCGCCGCTTTCATCGACGGCAATCGCGCGGTTTGCACGCCCACGACCTCGACCTTTGGGTTTCGCTCTTTCACAGCACAGCCGACGCCACCGATCAACCCGCCGCCACCCACCGGAACCACGATGACGTCCAGGTTTGGGTTCTGCGCGAGCAGTTCCAAGCCCAGCGTGCCTTGCCCGGCGATGACCTCGTCGTCGTCGAAGGGATGGATGAATGTGGCCGCTTTCTGGATGCTCCGTTCGACAGCCGCCGCGCAGGTTTCGTCGTAGTTGTCGCCGTGGAGGACGACCTCCGCGCCATAGCCGCGCGTCGCGATGAGCTTGATGAGCGGAGCCGAGCGCGGCATCCAGATCTGGACCGGGATGCCGCGATGCGCGGCATGATAGGCCACCCCCTGGCCATGATTGCCCGCCGAAGCCGCAATCACTCCCTGCCGACGCTCGCTCTCGGTCATCGTGAGGATTCGATTCAGCGCGCCGCGCTCCTTGAACGACCCAGTCATCTGCAAATTTTCGAGCTTGAGAAAGATCGAATTGCCTGTGAGCCGGGACAGGGTCTTGGAATGCACCAGCGGAGATTCGTAGATAGACGGCCTGATACGATCGGCCGCACGTTCGATACTGGCAAGATTCAGCATGCCTGTCCCCTTTCGATTCAATCTCTCCGGTCTCTGCCTTCACTGCGTGAAAATAAAAAACCCCTGGCGAACTCGATTCCGCCAGGGGCCTTCTTGCTTGTGTCGACGATGCGCGACGTGCAATCGGGATCAGGCGGAGCGGACGATCATCATCGCCGCCGCCATGTGAATCCCGATGATATTCAGCTTCTTCGATGCCATGTGACCGGGGATACTCCTCTATGCTCCAATCAGTCAGCCTTGTACCATGCACCCAGCCTCGCGATCAACCATTGCCCAGAAAGCCTCCATCACCAATGCATCATCCTGCCTCCAAGTAATTGCCCACCAGCATGCTACTGTTCACAGTCTATGGATGCCGGTAAAATACACGACGAGATTGTCGCGTTATCAACTCGCTAACCAGGAATACCTATGCCCGTCCCCTTCTATCTTCTGTGCGGATCACTCGGCGCGGGCAAAACGACACTGCTCATGCGTCTGCTGGAATATTGGAAGAGTCAGGGTCTTCGCGCCGGGGTGCTGATGAACGAAGCGGGCGAGGTGAGCATCGACGGCCCGCGCGCGGGGACAATCGCCGAACAGGTGATGAATCTGGCGGGCGGCTGCGTCTGCTGCGACACAAAGGAAGATCTCTCGTGGGGCATCGCGCAACTCGTGAACGACGCGGCGTCCGATGTCGTCATTATCGAATGTTCCGGACTGGCCGACCCGGCTGAAGTGATCGACGCGGTCACAGACCTCTATACCGCCCGTCTCGCGACATTGGAGCGGGTAATCGCGCTGCTGCACCCCATCGCCAGCGAGACCAGCCATTCCAGCCAGTATGTGACCGCTCAAGCGATTCGCTGCGCGGACGAACTTATCCTCAATAAACAAGACCTCTATGTGCCGGGGCACTGGGAAGGCTTCAAGAGCGGGATCGTGAAGCAAAACCCCTATGCCCGCATCTGGGAAACTGCCCATGCGCGCATCGATGCCGCCGCGCTCCTAGCGCCAGTGCAACAGCCGCGACTCCCCAAACAGACGAATGTGGTGTTTGGAGAACCGCGCCCATCCGGCTCGCACAAGCGGGCGGACTACCATCCCATCGCGACAACGGTGAAACTACCCGCGCCGCTGAATCGCCAGCGCTTCGAAATCTGGAGCAAATCCCTTCCCAAAGAACTCGAACGCGCCAAAGGCTTCTTTCGCTTCACCGGCGAGCCGGAGTTGCAGGAATTCCAATACGCGCCGCCCGGATCTCCCACCATTGCCCCCATCATGCTCCTCGACGAACCCAGCCCCGCCCTCGTCCTCATCGGACGGGGCTATGACGTGGACAAGCTCCAAGCAGCACTGCTGAGTTGTGTGGAGTCATAGGACTGAAAGAACCGGGAGCTCTGACTTAGCGGAATCGGACAGAATATTTCATTCACTGGAACTAGCAATCTCTTCCTGAATGCGCTTGGCAGCTGATAAGGGCACATTCTCTATCAAGTCGAACACTTCATAGTGATTCCACGCCAAGACGCAAGTACCTGCTTCAGGAAATACAAAGACATCATCACTCGATGGATAGCAAAAGTCGTCCCAGTACCTCACGAAAGCCTGCCAGGGCAATGCCAGACCAGTTACCCTATTCCATACGACAAGTACGCGAGTGCTCAGTGGGATTGGCAAAGCAGTTAGCCAAACGCGAGTGCCGGCTGAATCTTTAGAAGCCTCATGCGTAACAAGCACGACAGAGCTTCGAGGGGACAGCTCTTCCCCAAGGTTATAGAGACGATCCGTCACATTTGGTTGCAGTGGCACCATTGAAGCCAAAACTTCTTGGGGAAGGATTGCGTGAGATTCTTGTGTCCAACGCCACGCTAGAGGAAACTTTTCGATACCCACATCACACTCCTACTTACGACTAACGTCCGTAACAATAAGCTACTGGAGCTCAATACCCACTATGCTGAGGGGGCAGCAGGCGCTTGCGCCGCCGTGCGAAACCTTGGCCATTGCAACAGCGCCCAGGCGATGCTGCCGCCGATGAGCCCGCCCATGAGCCATCCGCCAAAGACGTCCGTCACATAGTGCGCGCCGATATAGACTCGTGAAAATCCGACTAACGCGACGATGGGCCAGCTGATCCAACCGGTTCTTGGATAGAGCACCTGAAGAAATGCAGCGGCGGCCGCCGTATTCATCGCATGGTTGGAGGGAAAGCTGAAGAGCCGGCCGCAGGCACCCCCTCCGACGACGATGGCTTCATGAATAGCTTGGCAAGGCCGCGCGCGCGCGAAGGCCCACTTGAGCTGCCCGCCGAGAAAATCGGACAACCCGATCGCGCCGGCCAGAAAGGGGCCGCCGAGCAACGCCTCCCAGCGCCGCCGCATGATCCAATAGCCCGCTGCCAAAGCCACCGGCAGGTAGAGCGTGCTGGTCGCACTGAGACGGAGAAACAGATGATCGAAGAATTCCGAACGGCCGGCCAGGCCGTTGATGGCGAGAAAGAGTGATTCGTCGAGGCTCATGGAAAGGACGATACGGCGTTGACCGTCATTCGTCAATCTTGAACGCAGTCGCTGTGGTCGCTGAATTCACATCAACCTGCGCTATCAGCGCGTGCGGAAGTGGATGCGAACCGTGAGCTCCCCATCGACAATCTCGTCGCCCTTCATTTGCGGATCGAACGTCCACTTGCTCAGCGCGACAATCCCCGCCATGGTCAACTCGCGATGCCGGGCCGGCTCTAACACCACCACCGTCACCTTGGCGTCTTTCGACACCAGCACCCGAGCCTTCATCCAGTCATCAAGCTCCTTGCCGTCGAGCGACGACGGAATTCCCGGCCAGGGCGTCGACTTCGCCACCGGCCCCTGTTGCTGATCCTTATTCAGCGACAAGCCGTGAACATGCACCTCCGGCAACTCAAGAATATCATCATGGTGATCCGTCTCGTGCGTCGCCTCATCCCCGGCCGCCGCATACGCGGCAGCCGGGAGACAGAGCAATAAACCTAATAACAACGTCAGAATAGTTTTCATATCGATGTGCATCCTACCTCATCATTAACAGACGCTCAAACGAGTCACTCTTCCACCCACCCCCGCGCGCCAAGACGCGCGTTTCTCCGAAAGCCGCAGGTATCGGCAACACCGGAGACGCACGATTCCTAATCGCAGGCGGTTCAGAACGGTCGTCCAGCAAGACCGCATTACACTGGCAACCATTCGTGCAAATCCCCACCGGATGCTCAAACGGGCCAGTCAACAAGGCCGCAGGCGAGAAAGGACCGCAGGCGTACCCTCAGGGGTACGTTGAGGACCGTTTCGAGACGAGAACGCCGTTGATGGCCCATTTCAGCATCCGGTTAAAAGAACCACTGGGCACGGAAAAAGAACGACCGTGGCATCCCCGCATGCGACACCCCCAAGCCGATGCTCCCCTCGCCGCGGTTAATGTAATACTTCTGATCGAACAGGTTCACCACATCGAAGCCGATCAGAAACTTCTGCCCGTCCCACGGCAGCGGAATCACATGAGTGATCGACGTATTGAACACCGTATAGGACTGGCTGTGCGTCGAATTCGTCTTCGCCTCATCGTCCGCCGCTGTTCGCAAGCCCGATCCGAACAACATCTGCCCGCTGAACGTCGTCCGCTCCATCAGCCGATAACTGACCAGCGCGGAGCTGGTGATCATTTGCGTATGGTCGCAGAACACCCCGCCCGGCGAATTGATGTCCCCAATCTCTTTCGCCTCCAGCAAAAAATGCCCCGATTGGAGGCCATAGCCTTTGCACTGCCCCCAGGCGGCGTTCAGCCGGGCCGTGAGGTTGTCCATGACCTGCAACTTCAGCGCTCCATCGATCCCACGCTGCCAGCCGTAGTTGAAGGCGAAGTAGTTCAAGAGCGGCGTGGTGCCGAACTGCCCGGCGTCGGACAGATTGCGGGCCAGCTTGTAATACGCGGTCAATTCAAACGTCGCCCAACTGGACAGCGCATGGTAACTGCCGACTTCAAAGTAATGCGCCCGTTCGGCTTTCGGCGCAATATTCGTCGTATCCTCCGGCGCGGCTTTCGTGCCTACCGTGTTCAGCTTCGCGAAGGAAATCGCTTCCAGATTCGGCGGCGTGAACATCCGTCCGTAGAACGCATGGAACACGTTCGATCGATTGGCCTTGTACGTTACCCCAATGCGCGGGCTGAGCTGCGCTTCGTCGCGGGTATACTGAATCACATCCCCCCGCAGCCCGAGATTGAACGTCCATTGGTCGTTGGGGCTCCACTGGTCCTGCACCCAGAATTCCTGACGGTAGCCGATCAGGCGGTTGTCGGCATTCAGGCCGATGACTCCGCCGGTCGGATTCCCCACGCCGTCGTCCAGAAAGGTCGAGAGCCGGGTTTTGTTGATCGCTTGCGTCCGGTCGAATTGAAACCCCGCCTTGATCAGGTGTTCCTTACTATGGACATAGGTGTAGTCCAGGCGCAGCCCGCCCGAATAGGCCGTGCGATCCTGGCTGCCGGCGGAAAACGGTTCGGCTTCATCCGGCACATAGGCCAGCACATTGAACGGGTCTGTCTTGAACGTCGCGCGGCTATGGCGAAAGTAGCCGGCCAGGCTAAAAAACTGATTCGACGTCACATCGTGCCGCCATACGAGATGCGCATACTGACTCTGCTCTTTCTGATTTTCGTCCACCCGTTCCGACGGCACGGCTGAGAATCCCCCCGGCAGCAGTCCCGCAATGGTCGCATTCTGGGTTTGGCCCGGCAGCGTGGGGATCTGATACTTCGCGACGGAGTTCAAGAAGAGCAGCGTGAAGTTGTTCGTGTTGTCGTGCTGGTAGTCGCCTCGGAACATCGTCTGATTCCGCTCGCTCTGGCCGTGAAAGATCGAATGGCCCAGCGTGGGTGGCTCGATGCCGCGATTCGTCGAGACGTAGCTGTTCAGGATGTAGTAGCGGACCTTCTCGCCGACCGTCCCGCCGTACTCGAACGAGGGATTCACCGTCCGGTTCGATCCGCCGAACATCTGCACCGAGCCGAAGCCGGGCTTCGTGCCGCTCTTGGTGGTGATGTCGATCAGCGCCGCCGCTTTGTTCCCGACGTTCGCTTCCATGCCGCCGAGCACGATGTCCGCCCGTTCCCACGCCCGCGGCGAAATGACGTCGGAGAACGTGGACGAGACCGCCTCGGGAATGGGCACGCCGTCGATCCGCAATTGCAGATTGGCATGGTCCTGCCGGATATGCACCTGCTTGAGCGACCCATAGGTCGCGCCGGGAATCGTCAGCAACACGTCGTGCAACTCGTTGTTGTTCCCACGCGGCAAGGCTTCGATATCCTTGCGGCTCATCGCATAGGTTTCGCTCGAGGCTTTGTATTGAATCGGCGCCAGCGGCGAGACGACTTCCAGTGCGATCTCTCTGGTGTTCGCCAGCGTCAACATCACCGGGCCCGGCGCCTCGCCCCCGATCTGCAGCACCACATATTCGCTTCGATAGGTGTCCTGCACGGCGCTGACCGAATACGTGCCATTCTCCGGGACTGCCGCGGTAAACTCCCCGGCATTGTTCGACACCGCCGTGACGACGACCGTGCCTTCCTGGTCCTTCACCTCCACGACCGCCTGCCCGACCCGGCGAAGATCTTGATTTTGGACCGACCCGCGAATCGTATTCCGAGCCTCTTCCTCCGCCGCGCGCACCGCAGACGGCTCGACGCATATCCCGATCAGACTCCCAGCAATGAGGCCGGCGCACACATGACACCATGCACGTTGCATACAGACTCCTCCACGTTCAACGGATGAATCGTTCAATGAGCAGCGCCCGGCACCGGATGGAGCCGATCGACTGCATAACCGGTTGAAGCAGAACTAGCGGCGTGGAGGAGCGCGGGAAGGGCCGACGAAAGAAACATCGAACGAACGCACGACCGACTCGGCCGGAATCGCGCGATGCCAGACCAGCTCGCAGAAAGCCAATCGAGGGGCATCGAAATCCAGTGACCCGGCCGTATGGTGCTGAACCCACTGACAAAGGTCGGTATCGGAATGCTCGTGACCGTCGTGATCGGCGGCCGCCAGCTCATGGTGGACATCCTGCGCGACGGCGAACGGCGCCAATCCCAGCAGGATGACGATCATCCCCAAGGAGACAACCAGGCGGAGCAACCCGCGCGAATGGGCCGAACGGAACATCGTCATAAAAGGCAGCATCCCCGAGAGGCTCATCGAGAAAGACACAGAAAAACCGCGCCAACCTAGCGAGAGCCTCTCGCTTTTGTCAAGCCATATGGACTTTCCCTTGTATTTTCGCATATCCTAATAGATCCCAACTCGATCCCATTAACCTGAGTGGAAAGGCCGCGATCCGCTCGCGGGCAGACACCATGAACAGACCTATCGACAATCAGCATGTTTTAGAAATCAACGCGCTCCCTTCGCCCCGAACGATCAAAACGAAGCTGCCGATTACCGATCAGGCTGCCGGCCTCGTGCTCGACACCCGTGAAGCCATCCGGAAGATTCTGCATGGACAAGATCGCGAACGGCTCCTCGTTATCGTCGGCCCCTGCTCCATTCACGACCCTGAAGCCGCCTACGAGTATGCGGCCAAGCTGAACCGGCTGGCCGAAGCCTTACGCGACCGCCTGCTCATCGTCATGCGCACCTATTTCGAAAAACCACGCACCACCGTCGGATGGAAGGGCCTCATCAACGACCCCCATCTGGACGGCACCTATGATATCGCCACGGGAATGGAACTGGCCCGCACGATTCTCTTGAAGATCAATCAGTCCGGGATGCCCTGCGCCACAGAACTGCTGGATCCGATCAGCCCGCAATACATCGCCGACCTCATCAGCTGGAGCGCCATCGGCGCCCGCACCACCGAAAGCCAGACCCATCGCGAATTGGCCAGCGGCGTGTCGATGCCAGTCGGGTTCAAGAACGGCACGGAGGGCAGCTTGCAAGTCGCCGTGAACGCCATGACCTCGGCCCGCGCGCCCCACCATTTCGTCGGCATCAATGCCGAGGGACAGACGTCGATTATCCGAACCGCTGGCAATCCGGACCGGCATATCGTCCTCCGCGGCGGCGGCGGCAAAACCAATTATGAAGCGGAGCATGTGGTCAAGACCGAAGCGGCGGTCGCCGGCGAAGGCATCGCCCGTCCGATCATGATCGATTGCTCGCACGACAACTCCAACAAGGATCACCAGCGCCAGGGCCTCGTCGCCCGCGATGTGCTCCGCCAGTTCCGCGAAGGGCGCCAGTCCATCATGGGGTTGATGCTCGAAAGCAATCTCAACCCGGGCAAACAGTCCTGGAAGCAAGGCGTGACGCTCGCGCACGGCGTCTCCATCACCGATGCCTGCCTCGGCTGGGATGAAACCGCCGCGCTGCTGAACGAGCTGGCCGAGTCCATTACGAAGAAACCGGCCTAGCGCGCAGGGATGATCGGTCGGGTTTGTCTAATCTATCCGGCCGATCTTGTTCCTCTGGCGCTGCTCATCAACCATGAACCCTTTCCCATTCTCCTGACCAATCTGAACCCCCTATGCTCATCGACACCCACACCCATCTCGACGACGCGCGCTACAACGATGACCGCGAGACGATGATCGCGCGGGCGCGCGAAGCCGGCGTGGACCGCTTCATCACCATCGGCTGCGACCTTGCCACGAGTCAATCCGCCGTCGCACTAGCCGATCGGCACGATGTCGTGTATGCCGCCATCGGCGTGCATCCGCATGAGGTGAAACACATCCAAGACACCTGGTACGACGAATTCCGCCGGCTCGCCAAGAACAGGAAAGTCGTGGCCTATGGCGAGATCGGGCTGGATTACCACTACAACCACTCCTCGCCGGAAGAACAGCGGGACCGGTTTCGCGAACAGATCCAACTCGCGCACGAACTCCGGCTGCCCGTGATCATTCACACGCGGGAAGCCGACGCGGACACCGTCTCGATTTTGAAAGAAGAGAAGGCCTCAGAGGTCGGCGGGGTGTTTCACTGCTTTTCCGGAGATGCGGCGCTCGCGAAGGAGGCGCTCGATCTGGGATTCTACCTGTCGTTTTCCGGCATCGTAACCTTCCCCAAAGCGCAGGCGCTGCGGGACATCGCGAAAACCGTTCCGCTAGACCGGCTCTTGATCGAGACCGACTGTCCCTATCTGACACCGGTGCCCTATCGCGGGAAACGAAATGAACCGGCCTATGTCGCGCAGGTCGCGCAACAGCTAGCAGCGATTCGCACGGACGAACCCGGCATGTCACTTGAGAAGATCGCTCTCGCCACCACTCGCAATGCGAAGCGGCTGTTCAATCTGGCGTGAGCCTGTCAGAATCGCTTGAGCTGACGGTTCCGTTCCCGCATCGCCTTCGGCAGCTTCTTCGGATTGCCCTTCTTCCCCGGTCCTCGGCTGGGCCGCTCATCCTCTCCTAAATCCAGTTCTTTGCCCTGGATCGGGCCTGATGACAACCCGATCGATGCCAGTTTGCTTATAAACAACTGCGCGGTCATGACGGTTGCGCCATGCGCCCGGGCCGTCGCGACAATCTCGTGATCGGAACTGACGACGGCGCAATCCGATCCGTACTCGCGCGCGAGCCGCTGAATGACTTGATCCGCCTTCTCGCCTTTTCTCGAATAAATTACCTGAACACCGGCTCGATGCTCGCGATGTTCAACCGAATGCCCCTGTTGCCAGCCATCGAACACCACCGTCAGGGCATGGCCCTTGCGGTGCCGATAGGCCGCCAAATCGCGCAGTAACGACTCGCGAGCCATCTCCGACTTCGCCGAAGCAAACCCCGCAGCTTGCGCCCCAAGCAGGTTATAGCCATCGATGATCAGGTGCATCGCCATAACAGCTACGCTACCGGCGGGCTTTCTCCCCTGTCAATGCCGGAGCAGAACAGGCGCAAGCGCTTGACAACCGGTGGAACATCTGAGAAAAGTTTTTATCCTCTGTAATTTCAATGGACACATGCGATTACGATTCTGGCAGGCTTTCCCATCCCATGTTTTTCTTGCATCCCTGTGCCTGCTAGCGCTCACCCTGAGTCTCTTGCCCGCACGCATCGATCATGCGTTTGCCGCCGCCTCTGACACCCGCTCTCACCGCCCTCACAAAAACAAAACGAAAGGCACTCCCGCCGCGATGATGCCGGCCACGGTCAGGAACTTTCGCATCTTCTCGACGCCTGAGCGCACCAGACTCGTGCTCGATCTGGATCGCCAGACGAAAGTCACCGAGCTCAAATCGGCGGATTCCGATGCGGTCGTCATTCGGCTCCCTCATGCGGCCATGAGCCAGTCGGCCAAACACCGGCTCGACCGTGGCATTATTCCCGCCCCGTTTCAGGTTTCACAAACCGCCGACGGCGCGGTCACCGTAACCTTGCCTGGGCGCGCCATCCGCGGCTATAAACAGTTCTCGCTCGAGAACCCGGCCCGGCTGGTGGTCGACGTGATTCCGGGTCTTGCCATTCCAGAGTCCCCTACACCGAACCCAACTCCGGTCTCTCCGGCCACCTTCGAACCTCCGCCGCAGCCAACCATCCCGCAAGCAAAGTCGTTCAAGACGATCGTGATCGACCCAGGCCACGGCGGGAAAGATCCCGGTGCGCGCGGTGCGCGCGGCACGGAGGAAAAGGACATTACGCTGAAAGTGGCGTTGCGGCTCCGCGACCTGCTGAGTAAACAACCGGGCCTGCGGGTACTGATGACGCGCGATCAGGATGTTTTCATCGAATTAGAAGAACGAGCAAAATTCGCTAACAGCCATGGCGCCGATCTCTTCGTCTCCATCCATGTCAATTCCCACCCCTCGCGGGCAATCAAAGGCATCGAGATCTACCACTTCGGAGAGGCCAAGGATCAACGGGCCCTGGAAGTGGCGGCGCGCGAGAACGGAACGCCGTTGAACAGCACCGGCGCAGGAGTGGAATACTTGCTCGCGGACCTGCTCACTTCGAAGAAGATCGAAGAGTCGATGGAACTGGCCTGGACCGCAAAAGAATCTCTGGTGACCCAGATGAGCGGCCGTTATCACATCATCGACCATGGAGTGAAGACCGCGCCGTTTTATGTCCTCCGCTACACCAGCATGCCGAGCATTCTGGCGGAGATTGCCTATATCTCCAATCCGTCCGAAGAAGACTTACTGCGAAAGAGCCCGTTCATCCGCGATGTCGCCGACTCGCTACTGAACGGCGTGACCACGTTCCTGGCCGCCGGCAAACAGACCGCGCGATAACGCGCGATCCGCTCAGGCATGCTATGCCGACTATCAAACTCACGCTCGAGTATGAAGGGACGCAGTACGCCGGCTGGCAGCGCCAGCCCAATCGACCCACGATCCAAGAGGCCATCGAAACCGCAATCGCACGTGTGACGCAACAAACGATCTCCGTCGTCGCTGCGGGGCGCACCGACGCCGGCGTGCATGCGCAGGGACAAGTCGTCAGCTTTCGCATCGACCGGGAGATGACGGCCTATGAATGGGCCATGGCATTGAACGCCCATCTTCCCCCAGACATTTCGGTCCGCACCGTCGATCTTCCTCCGGCCGAGTTCCATGCCCGCTACGACGCGAAAGGCAAGCTCTACCGATACCGAATTCTCAACCGCTCTCCCCGCCCCGCGCTGGAGCGGCACCTGCTCTGGCATGTCTATAAGCCGCTGGACGATGCGGCGATGAACCAAGCGGCGATGCATCTCATCGGCTCACACGACTTCTCCTCATTCGAAACACAGCCGACCGAGAACGAAGACCCAGTCTGCCACCTCCAACGCCTCGTCGTCATTCGCGAGGGCAACGAACTCCGTATCGATGCCTATGCCGACCGCTTTTTAAAACAGATGGTCCGCAGCCTCGTGGGCACCTTAGTCGAAGCCGGCCAGGGCAAACGCGATCCTGCCGGCTTTCCAGCCATTCTTGCCGCGCGCGATCGCCGCGCGGCCGGTAAAACCGCTCCACCACAGGGGCTCTGCCTCGTCCGCGTCGATTACTGATGGGTTGGCATCCTACAGACAATTTTTGCGGCACTTTGTTATAGTGCGGCAGCCACTCGCTTACCCACCCACACAAGGAGAATCGCCATGAAGATTGCCAGCCTGGTAGCTCTCTCGCTCTTTTTGGCCGTGCTCATACTGGCTCCGCTGCCCAGCGACGCCGCCGGCCAGCAAAACAAAATGACCGCGTGCAATAAGGAAGCGAACGAGAAAGGATTGGGTGAAGGGAAGGGTGAAGAACGGAAGGCCTTTATGAAGGAGTGTCTCTCCGCCAAGCCGGTGAAAAACGCGAAGGCGGCTCAGCAGGAAAAGATGAAGGCCTGCAACAAAGAGGCGGGCGAGAAAACACTGAAAGGCGACGAGCGGAAGAAATTCATGAGCACCTGTCTCTCAAACTAGCAGAACCAGCAACAACTCTCCGGCGCGGCTCCCGCCGCGCCGGAATCCAATCTGATTCATATCTATACATGATTTATTCTTTCGCACAGAGGACTGTGTCTACTTACTTGTCATATCGCACAATTAATTTTGAACTAGACTCACCGACGCGATATCCGTATAGACAATCGGCATACTTTCATTTCCTTTGGACCTAATCAAAAACTTTCCGACTACCTGAACCCTCTGCCCATCGAATATCTGATCTCCTCCAGACTGTGCACCGCAAACGCCAAACACTTCAACAGCGATAGCATCTGCTCCGTCCTCCAAAACAAACTCATAACTTCCATGCACAGCATTGCACAGCTTGGTCATAAACGGTGGAAAGGATTTTACCTTTCTTACAGTTCCTCGAATCATGACTGTGTGGGTATTTTGAACAGATGCAGCGTCAAGCAACGCGCGAACAGGCAGAGGAGCCGGTTCATCGGCCCTCACTGATTGCAGCGATGCGAAAGAAAGGAATGCCATCAGCACAAGCATACCGACGAATTTAGTCATAGCATCCCTCGATCCTCTGCCATGCCTTGTATCTGAAAAGTGAACCATCCACTCCCCTTCCATTAAATGGAAAAACAACAGAAGGGTCTTTACCAATAAAAAGGCGCTGCGAGAAACATCTAGAACGGAAGCTGGGAGTCGCGAGCCTCGAGTTTCTTGCGGAGTTCAATCAACTCCTGTTCAAGCGCGATGAACCGGTCGCTGATGGGATCGGGGAGGTTGGTTTGATCCATCGTGACATCGGGCAACCGTTCGCCCTGCGTCTTGATGACGCGGGCCGGCACGCCGATGACGGTGGAATTGGGCGGGACGTTTTTAATGACAACGGAGTTCGCGCCGATCTTAACGTTGTCGCCGATTTTAATGCCGCCGAGAATCTTGGCCCCAGCGCCGACGACCACGTGATTGCCCAGTGTCGGATGCCGCTTCCCGCGCTCTTTCCCAGTGCCCCCGAGCGTGACACCCTGGAACAGCGTCACAGAGTCGCCGACTTCGGCGGTTTCGCCGATCACAACACCCATTCCATGATCGATGAAAAATCCTCTGCCGATCTTGGCGGACGGATGAATTTCGATGCCGGTCAACCAGCGGGCCAGTTGCGACAAGGCTCGCGGCACAAACGGCACACCGTACGATTTCAACCAATGGGCGATGCGGTAGATGAGCAGCGCATGAAAGCCAGCATAGGTAAGCACAACCTCCAGCCGGCTGGTGGCGGCCGGATCCCGATCGAAGACAGCCTGGAGATCCTGTCGAATCGCTTTCAGCATCGTGGTCTATCCTACGACGGTCAGACCGCTTCAATCAAACAGACGGCATGGGCATGCATCCCCTCTTCCCGTCCCACTGCGTCGAGCCCTTCGCCGCTTTTCACCTTTACGTTTACCTGATCGGCGTCGATTCCCATCGCCTGCGCTATCTGTTTCTGCATCGCCGAAAGAAAGGCGCTTAACTTCGGCGCCTGCGCCACAATAATGGTATCGACATTGACGACCCGATAGCCCTTCTTCGTCAACTTTCCCATCACGTCTTCCAGGAGCTTGAGGCTGGAGATTCCTTTGTACTTCTGATCGGAACTCGGATAGTGGCGCCCCAAATCTCCTTCGCCCATCGCGCCCAACAGCGCATCGCACACCGCATGAACAAGGACGTCGGAATCGGAATGGCCCAGCAACCCTTTGGTATGTGGCACCTCGATTCCGCCAAGAATCAATTTTCTCCCGGCCCCGAGAGGATGCACATCGTACCCACAACCCACGCGAATCTTCGTTGTCATGACGATCCTCCCGAACGCGCAGCGGCACGGGAACCTAGAATCGCTTCCCCGATCACCATATCTTCCGGCCGCGTGACTTTGATATTTTCTCCGCTGCCTTCCACCACGACCACCGGATGCCCGGCCCATTCGAAGAGAAAGGCATCGTCCGTCGCATGAACGGCTTCCGCATGAGCCTTGCGGTGAGCCGCTTGCAACCGGACTCGCTCAAAGGCCTGCGGGGTTTGCGCCAGCCATAGGGGCTGACGATCGACGGTGCGCTCAATGCGATGCTCGGCCCCAACCTGCTTGACAGTATCGCGCATCGGCAGCGCGATGATGGCGCCGCCATGCTGGCGCGCCGCCGCCACTACCTCCGCGACCATTTTCTCCGTCAGAAACGGCCGAACCGCATCGTGTACGACAACGATATCCGTTTCATCCGGCACATGTTCGAGCGCATGCCGAACGGAGTCCTGCCGTTCGCGCCCACCCGTAACCACTTTGGTGATTTTCGTGAATCCGTACCGCACCGCCAGATCGTTCAGACAGTAGTCGAGATCGGCTTGCGGAACCGCGAGGATGATCTGATCGATGCAAGGCGAGGATTGCAGCACACGCAGGGAATGCACAACGAGCGGCTCACCGCCTAACGCGAGAAACTGCTTCGGCACTGAGCCGCCCATCCGCAACCCTTTGCCGGCGGCGGGCACGACCGCGACCACACGTCTATCCACGAGCGACTTGCAGCTCCTCTCGCTCGGCCTCTTCTTTCAGCCTGGTAAAAATCATCCGCCCAGCGGTCGTCTGTAGAACGCTGGTGACGATCACATCGACGTTCCGGCCGATGCACCGTCGGGCATTGTCCACGACAATCATGGTCCCGTCGTCGAGATAGGCGACCCCCTGACCGGCCTCTTTGCCTTCCTTCAAGACAAAGACGCGGATGGTCTCTCCCGGTAATACAACAGGCCGCAGGGCGTTGCACAACTCGTTGATGTTGAGCACCCGCACACCCTGCAACTCAGCCACTTTATTCAAATTCAAATCGTTCGTCATGATGCGCGCGCCCTTCTTCTTGGCAAAGACGACCAGCTTCGCATCGACTTCCTTCACATTCGGAAAATCCTCTTCTACAACCTGCACATCGATGTCCGCCATTTTCTGGATCTTATTGAGCACATCGAGTCCGCGCCGGCCGCGGGCGCGCTTCAAGGAATCCGACGAATCGGCGATATGCTGCAGCTCATGGAGGATAAACTGCGGAACGAACATGGTGCCTTCCAGAAATCCCGTCTCACACAAATCCGCGACACGGCCATCGATAATGACACTCGTATCGAGCACTTTGAGACTATTCGAACCGGCGGAGAGATCGGACGGCCGCGCCGGAGGCATCGGAAACCTCTCCCGCCCGAACCGCGCCCCTAGCACCAGCCCAAGATAAGGAAACCCGAGCAGAAACACGAGCCCACCGATATGAAACAGGAATGTCTGGACATCGAAGATCTCACCGCCGACCCACTCGACCAGGCCGGTCATCACCAGCCCAACTGCCAGCCCCGCCGTCGCACCGACAATGATACCGAATGACAACGTTCGTAACGCATATTCGCCCATGACGATCAACCCGCCGGTGACCATCCCGATTCCAAACCCGTATAACCAGAACGAACCGCTGGCATTTTCGGCCCGTAGGAATAGGACCATGCCTGCCAGCGCACTGAGAAGGATGAATAGGGCTCGCGATATCATACCGGAACCTCCTCTCCCTCATGGAGCCCCTCCGGGCGCCCTTTCACCGGTTTATGGGCGGGAATGTGCGAGGCATCGTCCGCCCCTATCTCATCAACCATTTTCACACTAACACTGGCAAGGCAGAGGACCTCGCTCACGCCGTCATGGACGGAGTGTCAGATAAATCGTCCGTCCCTGCCGCTTCAACAGCATGAGCACCGCCTCGTCTTTCGGCAGCTTGGCCGCGATGCGCTCATATGTTTTCATCGATGTCACCGATTGCCGGTTGATCTCAATGATCATATCGCCTTCTCGCACACCCGTCTCCTCGGCGGTGCTGCCGGGCTTCACCCGCACCACCACGACACCGCGCTCACTGGGCTTCATGCCATATCGGCCGGCCACTTCATCGGTCAATTCCCGCACATCCAAATCCGACAGAATTCCGGTCGGCGCCGCTGCTTCAGCCGACTCTTCCTCTCCCGATTGCGCCATGGATTTCGGCTGCTCTGCGATGGACAGATCGATTGTTTTCGGCTTCTTCTCACGGATCAATTTGACCGAAACCTTCTTCCCAACCGGCGTCTGCGCGACCGCATTCCGCAGATGCGTGGGAGAGTCCATCGGCTTTCCGTCGTACTCGGTGATGACATCGGCGCGTTCGATCCCAGCCTTCTTGGCCGGACTGTCATCCATGACATCGCTCACCAGCACGCCCTTGGTATCGCTGACGCCGAACTGCTTCGCGAGTTCAGGCGTCAACTCCTGAATCGAGACCCCCAGCCAGCCGCGGACCACCTTCCCAGTTTTAACCAGCTGCTCCATGATGGAGCGGGCCATATTACTCGGCACCGAAAACCCGATTCCCATGTTGCCGCCGCTTTGGCTGAAGATCGCGGTATTGATCCCCGCCAGCTCGCCGCGCACATTGACGAGCGCTCCGCCGGAATTCCCCGGATTGATGGCCGCATCGGTTTGAATAAAGTCTTCGTACTCGGCGATGCCCGCCGCCCGCCCTAACGCACTGACAATACCCAGCGTGACCGTTTGCGTGAGGCCGAACGGATTGCCCACCGCCAGCACAAACTCGCCGACCTCCAATTGATCGGAATCGGCCCACGCGACCGTCGGCAAATTCGCCGCGTCGATCTTCACGACCGCAATGTCGGTTTTGGGATCGGTCCCGATCAACTTCGCCTTGAACTCTCGCTTATCCGACAGCGTCACTCGAATCTCATCAGCCTTGCCGACCACATGATTGTTCGTGATGATCAACCCATCCGACTCGACGATCACGCCTGAGCCTAACCCGCGCTCCTTCTTCTCTTTCGGCTGTTGCGGCTCAAACCGGCGGAAGAATTCATCTCCGAAAAACTTGCGGAAAAACGGATCTTCGAACGGTGTTGCATGAGCCCCGTCCCCTTTGCCGCTTTTGATCGCATAAATGTTAACGACCGCCGGTTTGACTGCTTTGGCAATCTCGACGAACGTCTGATTCCCCATTCCCGGCAGCACAGGTTGCGGGGCGGTCGAGACCGGCTGCGCCAGTGGCGGCGTCCCGTTATCCGGAACGGCATGCCCGTTCGACAACCAGCCGAGATCGGAGGCCACCACAAACCCGATGATGATCCCAGCCGTAAGCAGTACCGCAGCAACCATCCAGCTGCGGCTCGATCCAGGCCTCTGATTGTATGTTTCCATGATACGTCTACTTTCGTCCGATAAATCGCACCAGAGCCGTTACTGAATCTCTCCCGAATAGATTCCCATAATCGTGTGGAGGAATTTCACCGCCTCTGCCTTCGGACGCTGGAAAGAGTTCCGTCCGATGATGCTGCCGAACCCGCCGCCGTCCCGGATGGCCCGCGCTTCATCGAACACGTTCTTGTCCTCGCTCTTGGCGCCGCCGGAGAAAATGACGATGCGGCGGCCGTCGAACGAGCACTGCACCACATGTCTCACGCGCTCTGCCAGCGTTTTGATCGGGATTTGCGTCGATTCATAAACCTTCTTAGCCGCCGCCTGTTCGAGATGGGCCGTCGGCAACTTGACCTTGATGATATGAGCGCCAAGCTGCGCGGCAATCTGCGCCGCGTAGGCGCCGACATCCATCGCCGTTTCCCCCTCTTTGCTGAGCGAGGAGCCGCGCGGATAGGACCAGACGACAACCGCCAGGCCGGAAGCCTTGGCTTCTTCCGTAATGCCGCGCAATTGCTCATACATGGTATTGCAATGAGCCGATCCAGGATAAATCGTAAATCCCACAGCCGCACAGCCTAACCGCAAGGCATCTCTGACGCTGCTCGTCACAGACGGCAACGGATCTTTCTCATCGTGCAACACATCGTGATTATTCAACTTGAGGATTAATGGAATCTGGCCTGCAAAGTGGCTGGCGCCCGCTTCCAGAAACCCCAAGGGCGCGGCATAGGCATTACAGCCCGCGTCGATGCCCAGCTGAAAATGATAGTGGGGATTATACCCGGCGGGGTTAGGAGCAAAGCTGCGGGCCGGCCCATGCTCGAATCCCTGATCGACCGGAAGAATCACGAGCTTCCCTGTCCCGGCCAATTTGCCATGGCGCAACATGCGCGCCAAATTCGCCTTCGTACCTGCATTATCACTTTCATACCAACTGAGAATTTCCTGTACACGATCTGCCATCACAATCCTCCCGGAGAAAATGACGTGAAAAATTCGCGTTACGCCCGGCCCTGAATAAAGGCCTCGGCCGTTTCGACATCATCCCGACTGCCGATAATCACGGGGACCCGCTGGTGAAGCTCTTTCGGCTCGATATCAAGAATTCGCGTTGCACCGGTAGAGATCCGCCCTCCGGCCTGTTCCACCACCATGCCCAAGGGATTGGCCTCATAGAGCAGCCGCAGCTTTCCTTCCGGCTTGGCCACTTCGTCCGGATAGAGGTAGACGCCCCCCTCCAGCAGGATGCGATGCACATCTGCGACAAGGCACCCTGAATAACGGCCGCTATACGGTCGGCCAGCCGCCTTGTCTGGAGTCTTCAGAAACTCGACATACTTCTGCACCCCAGAGGTCCATTTATGGCTGTTACCCTCATTCACCGCATAGACTTTCCCTCGCTCGGGAATCCGAATGCCTTCATGCGAGAGCAAGTATTCCCCGATGCCGGGATCGAGCGTAAACCCATGCACACCATGTCCGGTGGTATAGACTAACATCGTACTGGATCCGAACAATAGATATCCAGCCGCAACTTGCTCGGTCCCTTTTTTCAGCAAATCGCTCTCCATTGGAGGGCGATCGGTCCGCGTGTGCTTCAGCACGGAGAAAACCGAGCCCAGGGGCATATTGCAATCGGTATTGGATGAGCCATCAAGAGGATCGAAGAGCAGCATGTACTTCCCCTGAGGCCAATTCTCAGGCAGCAACACCATCTGCGCCATTTCTTCGGAACCTAACGCACAGACCAAACCGTTGCCCTGAAACGCGCGAAGGAAGGTGTCATTGGCAATCTCGTCCAACTTCTTGACGGTTTCACCTTGCACATTGGTTTGGCCAGTTGTGCCGAGGATATTGATCAGGCCGGCGCGCCGCAGATCCTGCGCGATGATTTTCCCGACGAGTCCGATCTGACTCAGCAAGCTGGAAAATTCACCGGTCGCTCCCGGGTGACTGGCCTGACTGCGAATGATAAAGCGGCTTAATGTAAGGGGAAATTGGCCCATAGTGGAGGCAGTATAGCGGGTTTGCCCGATCCCGGCAATGAAAGTTTGCTCTCTTACTTCGAGCGGGTAACCTCTGGAATCCCGTTCACCAAATCGGCCACAATCGACCCGATGATCACTTTGGCTTTCATCCGCAACGGAATCCGTCGTTCGTCGGTTGTAAACCACACACGAATATTTCCCTGGTTCAGAAAAATCCCCTGGAACGGCATGATCACCAACACTTGCGCCGTTTCAAGATTGCCCCAAGGCCCCTCCAACCTCTCAAGCTTCTCAACCCGCACTTCAATCTGGCGGATCTTCTTATCGTGGTAGACCGCCAACGCCTGGGATGCGCCTTGCTTCAACGGCAACAGGCTGCGCACATAATACAGACAGGAAATCAAATCCTGGGTATCGGCTGGGATCGGAAGCACTTCCGTGCTCCCGCCTCGGATGGCTGAAACGGTGTTATCTTTCCGATGAAAGACATACTCGATATCTTCCTTCTTCTTCCCCTCTCGCCTCCGGAACGTCATGTGTTCCGGCAACAGCGTCGTCAAATCCGTCAGGGATTCGACACGATTATCAACGGGGAAAAATCTGGTGACCTTTGGGCTCGACACGGCCGTCGTAATAAATTTCCCCAACGGGCGATCACTCCCAGTCTCGCCTGGTCCAACCTCCATTACAGCCGTTCCCGCGCTAATATTCAAAAAAGTAATATCGTAGGTGAGCCGCTCGCCCACGCTGAATGGGCGAGCTGGAGAAAGTGCGCTCGCATCGGCATGGACCAGGCAAGGAACTCCAGCTGCAAACAAGCACAGCATCCAAGCTAAACCATGCGCGACCTTGGGAAAGAACGTTCGTCGAGGTGCATCGCGTACCCCTGACACTATCGCTCGAGTTCCCCACGGACAGCGGTTAACTCGCCTTCCACAATCGCCCGAATCGCATCGAGTTTCGCAGGGGTCGCGGCTTCAAATCTGAGCACCAACGCCGGCTGTGTATTCGACGCCCGAATCAAGCCCCACCCGTCTTCGAAAATTGCGCGCACGCCATCGATCGTCACCAGCTCGCGAACCCGGCGTTGTTCCTGGCCGAGCCCCTGTTTGGTTTGGGCATACGTTTCGAACCGATCGCGCACCCGCTTCACAACATCGAACTTAATCGCATCGGGAAGATCTACGCGAATTTCCGGCGTCACCGTCGTATCCGGAAGATCGGCAACTAATGCAGAGAGCGGCTTCACACCCTTGGCGAGGATTTCCACGAGCCGGCAAGAGGCATAGACCGCATCGTCATAGCCAAAATAGCGATCGGCAAAGAACATATGCCCAGACATCTCACCCGCTAAGACGGCCTTCTCTTCTTTCATCTTTGCCTTGATCAGCGAGTGGCCCGTCTTCCACATCACCGGCCGACCGCCACGCTTGGCAATATCGTCGTAGAAGCTCTGCGAGGCTTTCACTTCGGAGATGATAGTGCTGCCCGGCTTGACCGTCAGAATATCGCGAGAATAGATCACCAGCAATCGATCGCCCCACAACACCTGCCCCTGCTCATCCACGGCTCCGATCCGATCCGCGTCGCCATCGTAGCCAATCCCCACATCCGCCTTGTGTGCTTTGACCGCTTGCATCAAGTCTGCAAGATTCTCCAGCACCGTGGGATCCGGGTGATGATGCGGGAATCGGCCGTCCAACTCGCAATACAGACCCGTCACCTTGCAGCCCAATAGTTCCAGCGCATCTTTCGCGACCAACGCCGCCACCCCGCTGCCGCAATCGATGACGACGTGCAACCGCTTGGCGTCGACACCGGCGAAGCTCTTCTTAATATAGGCCAGATAGTCGGGAATGATGGGGTGCTCCGTCAGCGTTCCCTGGCCGGAAACAAACTGCCCCTGCTCCATCACTCGCCGCAATGCCTGAATCTCATCGCCGTGAATCGCTTCTTTCCCGACACAAATCTTGAATCCATTGTACTCGGCGGCATTATGGCTCCCGGTAATCATGATCCCGCCATCGACCGGCAACGTGTGCAACGAAAAATAAACCAGCGGGGAAGGACAAATCCCGATATCGATCACATTGAGGCCGCCGGCAAGCAACCCCTTGACCAGCGCGCGATACAACTCCGGAGAACTGAGCCGGCCATCGCGCCCCACCGTGACCGTCTTCGCGCCGCGCCCGCGCACATGCGTACAATAGGCCCGCCCCACCAGCTCGGCAATGTCTGCGGTCAACTCGTTTCCAACGATGCCGCGCAAGTCGTATTCGCGAAACAATCCCATAGCCGCTCCTCTATCTTCTATGCGTTAGCGGTTCGTCCGTAATCGTCTTTGAATCGCACGATATCGTCTTCCCCAAGGTACGGACCATTCTGGACCTCGATAATATGCACCGTCTCTTTCCCGTGATTCTCCAGCCGGTGTTTGGTCTCGACTGGAATAGCGGTGCTCTGACCGACCTGGAGATCGAACACTTCTTCGCCTCTCGTGACCCGCGCGATGCCGGCAATAACCACCCAATGCTCGCTCCGCTTGTGGTGCAGCTGAAGCGAGAGGCGTCCACCGGGATTCACGGTCACTCGTTTCACCTTGAACCCGGCGCCTTCTTCGAGAATCGTGTAGGAGCCCCAGGGACGATGGACCGTCAAATGCTCCAGGTGTTCCGGCGCCTTCTGCTGCTTGAGGATCTCCACCACCTTTTTAACGTCCTGCGCACGAGACTTCGGACAGACCAGCGTGGCATCGGGCGTATCCACCACCACCATGTCCTCCAGGCCGATTGTCGCCACCACCCGCCGGTCGGCATACACAATCGAGCGGGTGCTTTCGAGGTCGATTACCCGCCCAACCAGCACATTGCCAGTCTTATCCTTCTCAGCCACTTCATCCAAGCTGCCCCAGCTACCCACATCGGACCAGCGGAATTTCACCGGAACGACAGCCGCCTTGGACGAGAGCTCCATGACACCGTTATCGATGGAGACCGATGTCGCCCATCGGTAGACTTCGTCGAGCGTCTGCTTGGGAGCGCCTGAGGCCTGCAATTGGGCGATGCGATCTACGACTTTCCCGAGCGCAGGCTGGTGCGTCCGAATTTCCTCGAGGATCGTCGCGGCGCGCCAGACAAACATTCCACTGTTCCAATAATACTGTCCCGCCTTGAGGTACTGCGCGGCCTTGGCGGCATTCGGCTTCTCCACGAATTTATCGACACGATATCCTTTGAGCGTTCCCCGCGCACCCAACGGCTTTCGTCCATTCGGCTTGATATAGCCATAGCCGGTCTCCGGCCTGATCGGCTTAATTCCGAATGTAACGAGGTAGCCTTCATCGGCCAGTTGCGACGCCAGCGCCACGGCAGCGGAAAATTCTCGCTGCCCGGACACCACATGATCGGCCGGCACCACCAACATGAGTCCGTTCGGATCGCGCCGCAGGACTTCGAGCGCCGCCAATGCGATAGCCGGCGCCGTATTACGCCCCTCCGGCTCCAAAACAAACCCATCCTTCAGTTCACTCTTCCACTCGCCCAACTGCCCTCGAATCAACTCCGCCTGAGCCGCATTCGTCGAAATGAGCACCTGAGACGACGGCGCACACCCCAGCACCCGCTGCATCGTCTGTTGAATCAGCGTCTGGTCTCCTCCGATTTTCAGCAATTGCTTAGGAAACAATTGCCGGCTCAACGGCCAAAACCTGGTCCCGCTTCCACCGGCCATAATCACCGGATACAGATTCTGCTTTCCTGCTCTCATGCCTATTCTCCTCCCTCTCGCCGCAGCATATTCTACGCTCGATCCTCGCGAGCGCTCAGTAACATCTCTGCAATCTCCCGCACGGCCCCTTCGCCGCCTTTTTTCCGACACACATAATGCACCGCGTCGCAGACGATAGGCATACCATCAGCCGGAGCAGCCGAGAACCCGACCGCGCGCAGCGCCTCAAGATCATTCACATCGTCGCCAATATAGGCCACCTGGCTCAATGACAACCCGTGGCGGCCGGCCATTTCGCGAATCACCGTGAGCTTGTCCATCACTCCCTGATGCAGCTCTGGAATCGCAAGCTTCTCGGCGCGCCGCGCCACTATTCGCGTTCGTTCCTGCGTGACAATCGCCGTCACGTAGCCGGCCTTTTGCAACAGCTTGATCCCCATTCCATCGCGCGTATTGAACTTCTTCCACTCATCGCCCGATTCGGAATAGTACATACCCGCATCCGTCAGCACCCCATCGACATCCGTCGCAAACAAGCGAACGTCGCTCAGCCGGCTTCGCTCAGGAGCCTGCTCTTTCATGATGTTCCCGTTCCCAGACATGAATGTTCTCTCACCTAGCAAAAGCTACGGATGGCAGAAACCGTACGCGCTATCTTACCGATTCATCTGCTCGACACAAAGGAAAAATGATTTGATCGGCGAAAAGAAGGATCGCCGCCGACGCTATGGATGGACCGACACCAATGCCCGTTCAGCCTTGATAAACAAGGCCAGAGCCTCACGCCAGCCACGGGGTGCCAGATTCAGCCGCGCTAACCGCTGCTGCCCAAGCACCGAATAAGGCGGGCGGGGGGCAAGCCGTCCTGCTTCCGCCGTCGAGATGGGAAGAACCGGGATATTGAGGTTCATCTCCTCCACAATCGCCCGGGCAAATTCGCACCAGGTGCAATCTCCTCGATTAGTCGCATGCAGAATGCCTTGCGCCGATCCCGTCGCGACAGCCTTGATGACCGCGGCAAGATCCTCGACAGAGGTAGGAGACCCCCGTTGATCGTCGACCACTCGAAGAGAGGGCTGTGCCTGGGCGGCGCGCATGATCGACTTGACGAAGTTTTTTCCCATCGAGCCGTATAACCAGGCCGTACGAACGATCAAGGCATCCGCCCCGGACTCCGTCACCGCCAGTTCGCCTTTCCATTTGGATAACCCGTACGCATTGACGGGAGCCGGGACATCGTCTTCGCTGTAGGGGTGTCGCTGCGTGCCGGGAAAGACATAGTCGGTCGAGATGTACAGTAACCGAGCGCCGGCTCGCACAGCCGCCCGCGCCACCCGCGCAGTTCCGAATGCATTGACCGCCATCGCTCGGCCAGACTCACGCTCGGCTCCATCGACATCGGTATAGGCGCCGGTGTGAATAATGAGATCCGGCTGCGCCCCAACAACATCCTCTTCCACCTGCGATCCGGCGAGATCGAAATCAGGCAAATCCTTAAGAATGAGCGTCTCGGAAGCGAAGACGCGGCGCAGTTCACACCCCAATTGTCCGGTGGCGCCGGTGATCAGGATCCGCATGCCGTCCCTTCTTCCAATCGGCGCCGATACTGCTCTTCGTAATAGCGTTTGAACTCGCCCGACTTGATCGGCCGCCACCAGGATTCGTGCGCTCGATACCACCGAACCGTTTCGCAAAGCCCATCGGCAAACGACACGACCGGCTCCCAGCCTAACGCCCGTAAGCGGCTGCAGTCGACTGCATAGCGGCGGTCATGGCCAGGACGATCACTGACATACCGCAATAAACTTTTCGGTTGCCCAAGAAAGTCGAGAATCATCTCAGCCACGGTGAGATTCTCGTGCTCATTTCCTCCGCCGATGTTGTAGGCCGTCCCGGGCTCTCCATGGAGGAATGCGTGCTCGATCCCCGCACAATGGTCCTCGACCGCAAGCCAGTCGCGGCACTGGCGGCCATCGCCATAGAGTGGAAGCAACTGCGCATCGATGGCATTGGTGACAAAGAGCGGAATGAATTTCTCTGGATACTGATGAGACCCGTAGGTGTTGCTACCCCTGGTCACAACGACGGGGAACCGATAAGTCGTCCAATAGCTGAGCGCCAGCAACTCCCCGCCCGCCTTGCTCGCGGAATAGGGACTGCGAGGCGCTAGCCGATCGGTCTCGCTCGATGTCCCGGTTTCAACGCTGCCATAGACTTCATCGGTACTGACTTGGAGAAACCGGCGAACCCTTGCCTGGCGAGCCGCTTCCAATAACACGCCTGTCCCGACCACATCGGTCCGCGCAAAGCTTCCCGGATCGAGAATCGAACGATCGACGTGCGTTTCCGCCGCGCAATTGATGACCCCGTCGATCTGATAGTCTCGGATCACCGATTCCACGAGCGGTTGATCGCAGATATCTCCCTGGATAAACCGATAGCGGGGATGCTGTTGCACCGATTCGAGGTTGGCGAGATTGCCGGAGTACCGAAGGGCGTCGAAATTGACAACATGATGCTCCGACCTGGCCAGCAATCGCCGAACGAGATGAGATCCGATAAATCCGGCGCCGCCGGTGAGGAGGATCTTCATTCAAGCCTCAAGCTTGTTCGCCCCAGTTTGACTGACCAATTGATTGGCGAGGTGCAGCGACTCAATGGTGCCGGCATCAGTCCACCATCCTTCAAGCAACTCCCAGGTCAGCGTCCCTGCTTCGATATAAGCATTATTGACATCGGTAATTTCCAATTCGCCTCGCCCGGACGGCTTCAATGTTTTGATAATGTCGAACACCTGCGCATCATAAAAATATAATCCCGTCACCGCATAGGCCGACCGTGGACGGGCCGGCTTTTCCTCGATCTTCAGCACCCGCTCGCCCTCCAACACCGGCACACCGAATCGCTGCGGATCTTTCACTTCCTTCAGGAGAATCTTCGCCCCGATCTTCTGCCGCCGAAACGCCTCGGCAGCACTGGCGATATGACCTTCAATAATATTATCGCCCAAGATCACGCAGATCGCCTCACCGTCGGCAAAATGTTCCGCCAGCCGAAGCGCATCGGCAATGCCGCCCTCCCCTTCCTGATAGGTATAGTGCAGATGCCTCAGTCCGAATTCCCTGCCGTTCCCCAACAATTTGAGAAAATCTCCAGCATTATTCCCACCGGTGACCAGCATAATGTCTCGAATTCCGGCATTGACCAAGGCCTGGATCGGATAATAGATCATGGGCCGATCGTAAATCGGCAGCAGATGCTTATTCGTGACTTTCGTGAGGGGCATGAGCCTGGTACCCAGCCCGCCGGCAAGCACAACACCTTTCACAACCAGCGCCTCCCAATCTGAGCCATCTTCGCCGCCCCTGCCTCATTTATATCGGTTGCTATCCGTTTAAACTATAGAGGGACGCGGCGGCTTTTCCTACCTGGTTTCATTTCACCGATGGAGAGGGGACGGACACCTGGTCAGGAGACCCGTTGAGGGCCCGTCGGAGTGAAGCTTGGAATCCGCTGCCGAAGTTGCAGCAGGAGATCGTCGTCACTCCACTGCGGGAGATTTGTCCCCAGCCGATCTAACCACTCGTCGAAACCGGCCTGCGCAAGCGGACTGAGCGCACGATTGATTTTTTCATGTGCCGTGGATTCGGTCTGTTCGCTTTCGTCAAACAGCTCCTCGTAGAGCTTCTCGCCAGGGCGCAACCCGGTGAACTGAATATCGATGTCCTTCCCCGGCACCAAACCGGACAGCACGATCATGTTTCGAGCTAAATCTACAATCTTGATCTGTTCCCCCATATCGAGCACAAACACGTCCCCGCCTTGACCGATCACGCTCGCCTGCAAGACCAGCTGAACGGCTTCGGGAATCGTCATAAAGAACCGTTTGATCTCCGGATCCGTTACCGTGACCGGGCCGCCTTTGCGAATCTGCTCCGTAAACAGCGGGACAACACTGCCGTTGCTTCCCAAGACATTCCCAAAGCGCACCACGGTATATTTCGTCTGTCCCCGGTGATTAAAGCCCTGAATGACCTGCTCCGCGATGCGTTTGGTCACGCCCATGACACTCGTGGGATTGACGGCTTTATCCGTCGAGATCAACACGAACCGATCGACACCCGCCGCCAAGGCCGCTTCGGCGACGATACGAGTCCCCAGCACATTGTTCCGGACGGCCTCCTTCGGATTCAGCTCCATTAGCGGCACATGCTTATGGGCGGCCGCATGAAAGACGAGATCGGGACCCGTTTGACAAAACACTTCGGCCACCCGTTCCGGAACCGTGACGTCGCCGATGATTGGAAGCACCCCAACCGCGGGAAATGTCGCGCGCAACTCTAACAACAACGCATGAAGCGAATTTTCATACCGTTCGAACAAGACCAATGACTCCGGCCGGTAGGCTGCAATCTGGCGGCATAGCTCCGATCCGATCGATCCGCCGGCTCCTGTGACCAAGACCGTCTTCCCCTCGACCAGAGGGTGTAACTCCTGCCGGTCGGTCTGGATCGGTTCCCGCTGCAGCAAGTCTTCCAGACTCATCGGCCGCACTTGCTGAAGGGATACCGGATCGCCGAGCAGCTGCTTCATATTCGGCAAAATTTTGATCGGTGCCGTACAACCTTCAGACGCGACTAGAATCTTCTGTTTGGTACCGGTCCCGGCAGACGGCAAAGCCACAATAATCTCGTGAACCTCCAGTCGATCTGCCGCACGCTTGATGTCGGCAATCGTTCCAACCACGGGAATCCCATGAATCTTCATCTTTCGCTTCACGGGATCGTCGTCGATGAATCCCACCGGGCGGCTGTTGAAACTGGGGTCCGACAGCATGTCTCTTGCGAGCAGTTCCCCAGTATGACCGGCGCCGACAATGAGCACCCGCCGAGCCGTCGGCGCGAGGATATGCAGCCACTCGCGAAACCAGCGGACCGCAAGGCGAATGCCGACAATGTAAAACCCGCTTAAAAGACCGGTCAGAATGATGATGGAACGAGGATACTCCCTCCAGCCAAGCGCCAGATGCACCAGACCGTAAAACGCCGCCGCACTAGCCGTCGAGGCCCAAAAGATTCGCCTGATATCGTGCAGCCCGACATAACGCCACAGCCCGCGTTGAATGCCAAACGCCCATAATCCGCCCCAATACATCAATAAGACCAGCGGCATATACCGCCACATAATCTGGTCGAACGGCGGCTGGATATCGCCCTCGAAGCGCAACACAAACGCCGTCAGATGGGCGGCCACGATCAGGGCCAGATGCGTCGCCACGACAAGCCCCGCACGGAAGCGCAACACCAGCTGCCCGTACTTCCCCACCATCGTGTGAAAGAGTTGGCTGACTAGCCCTCGCATGACACTCCTGGCTGCGTGCGATGCTCCTGTTGCGGCGCAGGCTTCCGCTCAATCGCCACTCGATAGGCCGACAGCGTTTCCTCGGCCGTTTTATTCCACGTGAACTGGCGCACTAACTGACGCCCCTTTTCTGCTAGCTCCCGGCGAACCCGGCTATCTGCAAGATGCATAAGCGCGGCGGCAATTTCCTGTGGATTGCGGGGATCTGATAAGAGCACCGCTTCTCCGTCTCTGACCAATTCGGCGCTTCCATTAAATTCAGCACCGCTCATGATCGTGGCCACTCCCGCTGCCATTGCCTCCAGTGGAGCCAAGGGACAGGGATCCGCTAGCGTAGGCAAAATATACATGTCGGCGACCGGATAAATCCGTTCGATATCCTGCACCAAACCGAGAAACCGCACCTCCGCCCCTAGCCCCATCTTGTCCGCGAGGCTCTTGTAATGGTCCAGCCTCCCGCCGCCGCCACCGGCAATGAGCAGCTTGAACTTTCCGCGCGGAAGCAACGCGAATCCCTCCAACAGCGCATCCAACCCTTTTCGCTTAAACTCCGTTCCGACAAAGAGTATCACCACATCGCCAGCAGACAGTCCCAACTGCGCACGAATCCCGTCCGACTCCTTCGGTGCAGGCTCTCGCTCCACTGTCGACGCTTCAACGCCTGTATAGGCCAGCCGAAAATAGTCATCGGACAGTCCGTAGCAATCTTGGACATTTCGTTTCACTTTTTCAGCCACGGCAATAATCACCCGCGCGCCATCCTGGGCAAACTGTTTGGCCTCAAGCCACCGCCAGGCCAGCTTTCGAGGGCTGAGCGCCGCGCGCGCCCAGCTCAGCCGCTTCGCCCAACGCCCCGCGCGGTTGAGATCGGGAGATTTAAAACAGGGCGATTGAACCGTCATCACATCGAAGGTCGAGACCTTTTCAAAAGAATGCACCACATCGAATCCCGTCGCGACCGCATGGCGGCAGAAGTAGGAAAAGAAGAGTTGATTCAGCCAGGCGGGTTTGTGGCAGATCCTGGGGATCTTGTGAAACGTCATGGGTTCAGGGCCATCGAATACCCACTCATGCGCAAACACATGCACCTCATGATGCATGGCCAATCGCCGAACGACCTCCATCGCGTACTTCTCTGCGCCACCCGTGCGGAGAAACCGTTTAATCAACACCGCTATTTTCAGGCGTGAGCCCGACGCACCCTGTGTCATCGATTAGGCCGAAGCCTTTCTCAGAAAGACGAGCATGTCATGCCCTTTCCCCGCACCATCAAGCCGGTCACGCCAGCAGCCTCACTCCAAATGATCTTATCTCTGCTCATGCCAGCCCCGGCAGATGCCGGTCCAGCCCAAGCACTGCGCGGATGTGCTGAGAGTGCACCAACTCCTCTAATCGCTGGCGGTTCGTCTGCAACCGACTTCGATCATGTTCTCGGTGCCACAAATGAAATACCGGCGCCGCGTACCGCGCGGTCTTGTGTTTCACGCCTGACCGCAAGAGTCGAATGATCAAATCCGAATCCTCCAATCCCCATCCCTCGTAGGACTCGTCAAGGCCGTTCACACGAATAAGGTCGCTCCGCCAGAGAGAGAGGTTGCAGGTCTTGATACCTTTCCACTGATCCGATGCCCATGTGCGAAACGTTCCGTCGGGCAGCGTCAATAAGGGCAGAAGCCGGTTGACGTCCCGCCTGATCCACAACCGAGCCCATTGCGGCCAGCGCCATTCGTGAACCGGCACTCGTTCCTGCAATACTCGTGTCGTCCCATCCGGCGACAGCAGCACCCGATTGGCTCCCAGAAAATAGCCAGGCTCGGCCAGCTGCTTGTGCCGCTGCACGAACTGCCGGGACGGAATGCAGTCGCCATCGGTCAATATGAGATACTCTGCCGTCGTCGTCGCGATAGCCCGATTGCGGATTGCCGCAGCTCGGAATCCCCGGTCCTCCTGCCACACGTGCCGGACTGCATATCGGCTCTGGCGCTGATGCTCCTGCACCACCGCCAGCGTTTCGCTCGTCGATCCGTCATCGGCGACCACCAGCTCAAAATCCTGATCCGTCTGGGCCTGATACCCAGCCAGCACGGCGGCCAGCGCATCGGGGCGATTATAGGTCGTGACGATCACGGCCGTCTTCATGGCAGCGGAACTCCATCGGGTCGGCGCAAGGGCGGCTGCGTGGGAAACGGCCAGGCCTCTTGGGATTCGTAGCGCTTCGCGTATCGATAGAAGGTGCCTTCGAAATTTCCCAAGGCAATCACAAACCCCGGCCAGCCATCCAGGAATCCCTTTTTGAAGACATAATGCTTGATGAAGGACCACACCCCGTGCGCCAGGGCCTGGCTCATCGACACGCGCTTGTCGGCGAGCTTGAGCACACCCAGCGTGGAATAGCGGTTCGCCTTCTTGACGACTTCCTCAAAATTTTTGAATGGCACCTGCCAAATGGCATGCTCCAAACGCCCCACCGGTTTCGGCGTCAGCAACTCATACCCTTCATGGACAGGAGATTCGATATATTTCATCGCGCTCTTCCGAAACAGCTGCGGCTGCCGGAAATTTGGATACCAACCGGAATGCGTCACCCACTGCCCCATGAAGTAATTCCGCCGAGGCACAAGATAGGCGTCATGCGCAGGATTCCCTGCCAGCAACGACAACACTTCATCCCGGACCTCCGGGGTGCATTGTTCATCGGTATCGATGCTCAGAATCCATTCATGCGTGCAGGCGGCGATGGCCCGATTCCGCAAATGGCCGAACCCCTCGAACGGAATCTGGACCACGCGCGCGCCCATGTCGGCCGCAATCCGGTCCGTTCCGTCCGTGCTGGACGAATCCGCCAATACGATCTCATCGGCCCACAAGACACTGTTGATCGCAGTGGCGATTTTTCCGGCCTCGTTAAATGCAATGATGTACACGGATATTTTTTGCATATCGCGCCTTAGGCTTCCGTTGACGTCACCGACACCGGCCGCGCCGCTTCAGACGAAGCGGCGACAGCCAGAAGCACCCCCAGAAACATCGCCAGCATATGCCCCTCGGCAAACGTCCTAAAGTGCGAGCTAAAGAGACTCGACACACACCACCCGATCAAAATGGCGACGGCCAGCCGATGATCGCTCCGGAACGACTCCCGCTCACGTACGATCGCCACGATCCACGCAAGAAAGAGCGCCAGGCCTCCGATCCCTTGCTGAATCCAGACCGACAAGTATTGATTATGCGGATCCGTTGTATGGAGCGCGCGCCAATCCGATGCGCCGTATTTCTTCGACACATGATCGCCGTACGCCTGTGCGAAGCCTCCGGTCCCGACACCCAGGAGCCAACTATTTTGTAAAAGTTCCACACTATTCTGATAGAAGATTCGCCGGCTCCCGAAGTTCGTCAGGACTTCCGATTCTGACGCAGTGGTCCACTGCGTCACGCCGGCCATGACAATCTCCTGCATCCGAGGAGACGCGGCATACGCGAGTCCGCCTGCCACAAATAAAGCCAGCGAGATAGCCAACCCTTGCTTCCATGACGACTGCCACAGCAGCAGACTCGCGAGGCCACATCCCAGCACCGCATACCCACTTCTCGAATTGGTAATAAACACAATATTGAGCACATAGAGCGCCGCCAGCACCGACACCGCCCATCGATACCGACGATGCGATTTCTGGAGGATCATCCACACACAGACCAGCGCGGCACACGCGAACGCCATGCCCTGCGTGCCAGAATTCCGCAGCACTTCATGCGCGCCACGCCAAATGGGAACCCCTGCAACCACGGAGAAGGAAGACGCCACGACCGCGACCCCGGTTCCGACAAGAAACACCGCCAGAAACCGTTCTTTCCAGAGCGCCTCATCAAAGAGGGCAAGCATCACAAGCAGCCACAATATCGTGCGCCACTTATACAGGTCCATCCATCGATCGTGCCATGGCACCGAAGCATAGAGCATTCCAATAGACACCGCGCCGAGAAAGATCAGCCCCCAATAGCCCAGTGGCCGCGCGAGGACGGCCTTGAAACGAGCCACCGCCTCTGTCCCGCTGGCAAAGAACGCCACATAGGCAGTGACCAAACCGATTGTCCCGACCGAAGGGGAATAGAGAAGCCCAACGCAAGCCACGATAGCTGCGATCCTTGCCACATCGAGTAACTGTCGAGACATCATGGGTGTCATAGGTTCGATGAAACTAGTACAAGTACTTTCGCCGCAACTTCTGCATTGTGGCGGTCACTCGCCGGATGACATTTGGAGGCGAGGCCTCCAGCACCGACCGGAATCGTCCGTTCTTGCTGCCCTGTTCCACAATCGGAGGTTCCAGCCAGTACATGGCAATGCCGAGTTCCCGGTCAATTTGCTCAAAGAGATTATCGATCGGCGATGGAATGCCATGCGCGTCAATCCATTCAAGCCGCAACTGGGCGGCCTGACGGCCAATCACATACGCTTCTGCCAGCCGTCCCCGCTCAGCTTTATAGAGACACTGGCCAGGACGGCGCATCCGGCGAGGAGTATATTGATTCCCCCCGCTCCCAACAAACAAGACATACGGCTGCGGAAACTCCGCCGCCTCCGCCAACGCAGCACGAAGCCCCTCAGTAAATCGAGCATCGAGCAATGCGTCATCCTCCAAGATAAGCGCCTGCCGCCAATTCCTCTCACACATCAACCGGAGCGCCTGCACATGCTTGAGCGCACAAGATTGCTGCCCAGGATGCAGCAGCCTGTTCCCGAAATACCTGTTCGTCACATCCGCTGTGAGATCGCCGATGTCGAACGCATGCACATATTCATAGGGGAGACCAAGCGGCCGAAGCTGCCGTTCCATACTCTCCCGCCGCTCCACAAAGTTCCTTGGATTGATAACGAGAATACCGTCGAGCATCGTCGTTCTGGCTTGATCGGTTGATACGTTCTGCATAAGCGTCAGGCCCGCATTACCATACGTTCACATCTGGCTCTCACCAGGCGCCACCGCACGCTCCGCCAGATACACTCCCCTCATGGCCGCAACCATGAGCAGTCCCCAGCAGCCAAGAATGACGCAGCGCGTGCGTTCGTCGGCCGCCTGAAATCCCCAGGCCAAGGCGCCACAGACCGCCATCAACCCGTACTCCGCAAGCACCGTCCTTGTATGCCCCCAGCCCAGCAATACGAGACGTTGATAGTAATGCGTCCGATGGGCTTGCCAGATGCGCTCCCCGCGAACCAGGCGGCGCACAAGCGTCACCGTGGCATCCACAATAAACGGGGAAAATAACATGAGCGGAACCCATCCATCGAACACGCGATCCTGCACGCCCAGAAGCATCAACGATCCAAAGAGAAAACCCAATGGCACACTCCCCACATCTCCCATAAAGATCTTCGCGGGAGGAAAGTTGTGCAATAGAAACCCCGCTGAGGAGACGGCAATCCCTCCCCCTGCTAAAAACATGACCGTATGACCCATCCCCCATCCAAACCCGGCAAGAGCGATTCCCCCTGCAACCGCCATCCCTCCTGCAAATCCATCCATCCCATCCATAAAGTTGTAGAGATTCGTCATCCAGACAAGCCATCCGATTGAGACCGGCACAGAGAGCCACCCAAGATCCATCGCGCCCAACAGAGGAAACGACAGCGCCGACAGTTGAAGCCCCCCGCCAATCACAAGAATCGAGGCCGCCATGAGATGCGCGGCGAATCGAATCGGCACAGGAATACCGCCACGATCATCGACAAATGACACCAGTGCGAGCCCATAAGTCAGGAAGACGATTTCCCATGCGAGCGATGATTCGAAAAGAGTCTTTCCATTTAAGCTGCCAAGAGAAAACCCTAACCACTCGGCAAGGATGAATACAAACAGAAGCCCCGTGAAGATACCAATTCCGCCGGTTCGAGGTGTCGGCTTCACATGCAGCGACCGTTCATTGGGGCGATCCAGAACCGCTGGAACCAATCGATCCCGGGCCAGCTGGCCTGTGAACCACCAGGCCAGTACTCCGGCCACAAGTGCGACTATCCAAATGGCTGTCATCGCGCGGGAAGAACCCTTCTCACGACGTCACGCGCGTCGATGCTCGCGAAGGCTGCTGCGCCGGCGTCCCCGCGAGATCTCGGTAAAGCGCAAGAAAGGCCTCGCCGATCTGCACCGTGGCATACTGCTGTACTGCAAGCGCGCGCGCTTGCGCGCCCAAGGTTGAGCGCAGCCCTGGGTTGTTCAGCAATTCGGTAATGGCATCGATCAATGCCTGGGCATCCCGCACCGGCACTAAGAGGCCCGTTTCCCGGTGCCGGACGACTTCGCGGCAGCCCGGCACATCGGTGGCCACCATCGCTTTTCCGCAGGCGGCGGCCTCCAGCAACACTTTCGGCAGCCCTTCACGGTAAGACGGAAGCGCCACGACCGTTGCGGATCCAAGAACCGCGGGCAAGTCTTCGCGATGCCCCCACCACTCAATCCCGTGCTCCTGAGTCCACTGATGCAGCTGCTCTTCTGCAATCGCCGTCGGATTCCCCCGATCGCACCGTCCCACCAGCACAAACCGCGCACGCACCCCTTGCTGTTTCAAACGAATCACCGTCTCGACAAACTCCCCCACTCCCTTATCCCACAGCATTCGCCCCACTAGCATCACGATGGGATCGCCAGCTGGCGGATCGACTGGCACAAACCGCTGCACATCGACACCAGATCCAGGAATCAACCGAATTCTTGCTGGAGCGGCGATCTTCGCCCGAACCAACATGTCGCGATCGTCGGCATTTTGCACCACGACGACAGACCGGCTAAGCGCAATCGCCAACCGGAGCCCTCGCTGAAGCCACGCGCGAAGAACGGAGGTCTCTTCAGGCCGGTCGGTAAATGCATAGCCCAGCCCGCCAAACACATTGACGACCGTGGGAATCCGTGCCACCCAGGCCGCGAACGATCCATAGAGGACCGGTTTCATCGCGACCTGCTGAACAATCTGCGGACGGACCCGGCGATAGAGCCGGACCAGCTCCACGAATGCCCGCAGTTCTTTCAGGGGATTCCGGCTCTCCCGCTGCAAGGCGATAGGAACCAGGGTGAATCCCGCCTGCCGAATACGCTCGGCATACGCACTGACCCGCGTGGCAATCATCACGTCATAGCCGGATTCGAGCGCGATGCGCGCGAGGTCTCGCCGGATCTCCCAAAACGTCCAGTCTTCCGTCACGAGGAATAATAAGCGGGGCCGCATCTCCTTACCGCTCATTCCAAGCCTGAAACATCAGCACATTCCACAGCGCATGCTGCCAATTCCGCTTGCCCGACAGATGTTCCGCCCAACGCTGCCGGATCGGGCCGGAATGAAAGTATCCCTCTCGATCGAGCCGGCGCGCATCCAGCAGCGATTCGGCCCACTCTCGAAGCGGGCCGCGGAGCCAGGAATCGAGTGGAACGCCAAACCCCATTTTCGGCCGCTCGATCAATTCCCTTGGCACATAACGATCAAGCACCCGGCGCAGCAGCCACTTCCCTTCTCCATCCGCCTTGATTTTCATCGAGAGCGGCACCGTCCACGCAAACTCCACCAACCGATGATCCAGGAGCGGGACTCGCGCTTCAAGACTGACCACCATGCTCGCCCGATCCACTTTTGTCAGAATATCGTCAGGCAAATACGTCACCAGATCGAGATACATCATGCGCATCGTGAATTCAGGAAGTCTGGCCCACGAGGACCGGTCGGTCACGGTCGTCTGCGGCTCGACTGCGCCGACAACCGCGTTCAGCGGCTGTTTCCAGAGTGAGATCATATCCCGGTACATGGCATCAGGATCCTTCGCTCCAAGCAAGCCGGCCAATTTGTGGATTTGGTCTCCAGGACGTTGAATAGCCGGCAGCGCGAAGGAGAATGTTCGATAGAGCGTTTCCCACCGATCCGGAGAGATCGCCTGCGTCAAGGAACCAACAGCGGCCCGCATCCAATACGGAATCGGCGCGAATCGGCGCCACAACCGGCGGCTCCAAAAATAGCGGTTGTACCCGCCGAACAACTCGTCGCCGCCATCGCCCGAGAGCGCCACTGTTACGTATTGCCTGGCGAGTTTGGACACCAGGAAGGTGGGAATCTGAGAAGAATCGCCGAATGGCTCGTCATACATCCCCGGCAGTTTGGGAATGACCGCCCGGGCTTCTTCCGGTGTCACATAGAGTTCCGTATGGTCCGTTCCAAGGTGCCGAGCCACTCGTTGCGCATGCACAGCTTCGTCGTAGCCTGCCTCCTGAAAACCGATGGAAAACGTCCTGACCGGCGCGGCACTCTGCGCCTGCATCAACGCCACCACCACCGAGGAGTCGATGCCTCCAGATAAGAACGCCCCCAGCGGCACGTCCGCAATCATCCGCAGGCCAATCGCCTGACGCAGCAAACCATCGAGCTGCTCAATGGCCTCGCGCTCCGTTCCCTGAAACGGGGACGCGACGCCGCGCTCCGCGGCCTCCGCAGCGGACCAATAGCGAACAGGTTTCCAGCGGGCATTCGTGTCATCCGGAGAGGGAGAAAATCCTTCTCTCGAACGCGCCAGCTCCGGCGTGACCGTGAGGATGCAGCCCGGCATCAGCTTATAGACCTGCTGGAATATCGAGAAGGGAGCAGGCACATAGGCCAGACGCAGGAACAACGCCAAGGACCCGCGATTTAGCTGAGGATCAAATTCTTTGACACATCGAATTCCCTTTAGCTCTGAGGCGAAGACGAAGGCATCGCCGGCCCAGCCGAAATAGAGCGGCTTGATTCCCAGCCGATCCCGCACCAAACTCAGCTGCCGCGTTTCCCGATCCCATAATCCAAACGCGAACATGCCGACGAACCGAGGCACCGCGTCCTGAAGACCCCACTGTTCGATCGCCGCCAGCATCACCTCCGTATCGGAATGGCCGCGGAAGCGACATCCGTGCGATTCAAGATCGTGCCGCACCTCGGCGAAATTATAGACCTCGCCGTTATAGGTCATCACATATCGCCCGCTGGCCGACACCATCGGTTGATGTCCTTCCGGCGATAGATCGAGAATCGATAAGCGGGCATGGCCGAGCCCTAATCCAACAGCGGCCTCACTCCAGGCTCCCGAGTCGTCCGGCCCCCGATACCGCATCGCCTCGATCATCTCAGAGACGAGACGATTCGGCTCAGCGGTTCGAGCATTCAATACACCGGCAATCCCGCACATACTTACGATTCCAGGCCTAACGCAGAAGACAACTCACTCGACAACAACTCCTCGGAAGTAGCACGGCGCCAGATCTCCTGCCACTGGTTCCTCACCTGGTCGTTCGCAGGCTGAAACGATTGCCGAGATCGTTGACTCAATGATCCCGTTGTCTCCAATAAAACATCACGCCCCAACGCAAGACTATGCGTCAGCATGCCTCGCATGGCCGTAAATGCCGAGGACGCATCGTGGGTCTGCCTGGCGAGCTGGCGGCAATAGTTCACACGTCCTCGCCATGATTTGCTTGCGGAGATACCTTCTATTCGATAGCCCAGCAACGGATCGGAAAGCGCGGCAAATCGGCTGGTGCGGTAGCTTCGGAGCAGTACGTCCTGATCCTGTCCTTTCGTCAGCGCGTCATCGTAACGATAGTGTGTAAACCACAGCCGCTTGCCCATCCACGTCGGATGCGCAAGCGGGAACCCCCACCATGGGCGCCGACAAATCTCCTCATGAGTGCATGCTGTGGGATAAACTCCGAGCACCCGCCCTGCGTCCGTGAACAACACCGCTCCATGACCGAGCACATCGACTTCGGGATGAGACTCAAGATATCGAAATTGCCGCTCGAACCGATCGGGATAGGCAATGTCGTCCGCATCCATCCTGGCAATATACCGGCCGCGGGCTTGCATGACACAGTGGTTAAGCCTGACCGCCAGGCCTTTCTGCTGCTGTTCATCGATCACCTGAATCCTGGGGTCTTGGAACTGGCGGAGAATACGCCCGGTAGCATCGGTGGAGGCATCGTTCACTACAAGCAATTCCCAGTCAGGATAGGTTTGCCAGAGCACCGAATGGATTGCGGCTTTCACAGTCTTAGCCCCATTATGCACCGACATCGCAACCGTGATGAGTGTATCCGCCACGAATCAACTTTCCTTGTAGAACATGCGGCCAGGCCATCCCGCGGCAGAATAAGTGTGCGTTCCGCAAAGGCGCCAAGATAGTTCAAATATCATTCGGCGCGCCGCACGAGCCCCCCGACGCCTCCCCCACACCAGTCGGGCGAAGAACAGTAACACCGTTCTAAGTGCGCGAAGCATTATCCCCAAAGCATGCTGGCGTGCCACAGCATCAAACACCGGCCAATCGATAGGTCGGCGTTCACGCGGCTCAACCCGCTTTATCAATTTTCCAAAGATATCGGCAAAGCGCCGATCATAAGTATGCTCCTTGCTCACCCGATCGAAACCCTGTCGCGCAATGGCATCTCGCCGCGCAGAGTCAACCAGTAGCGAGTGAACGGTACGCAGTAACTCACTGCGCCCTTCGAACGTCAGAATCTCCTCTCCTTTGATAAAAAAACGCTCTAGGCTTGGAGCTTCCTCCGTGAGCAAACACCCGCCATATCCCGGGACTTCAAACACTCGTGCCTTGATTTGACGGCCTGCTGGCCCCTTCACCCCCTGTTGAGAATCCTCGCTAAAGTTGAGGCTGACCTGCGACGACCGGACAATCGTGGCAATCTCCTGCGTTTCAATCGGCCCTGCAGGCCATCCATGCCCAAAGCAAGCCACATCGATCCCAGCATGGCGCAAGGCTTCGACCATGGCCTGCCGATGCCCGTATGCAGCGCCAACGAAACTCACGGCATACCGGCAGTCAACCGCAGAAACTGGAGTGACAAGGGCTTCCGCATTCGCGGCCCATTGAGAAAGGCATACACCTGCAATACCATCTTTCCGGTACCGCTCAACCAGATGCGGATAGGTCGTCACATAGAGATCGAACTCCGCTCCGATCAGCCGAGAGAACATCGAGTATTTCCAAGAGTCATCCGTCGACCAATTCACTAAAAGGGCGCCCGTCCTGCGAATCAGGCGCATGGATTCGACCCAAACCTCGTACTGCATCAACACACAGAAGACGATGTCCGGAGAAAACTCTTCCACCCGACGCAAGAGCTCCCGATTCAGCGCCGCAAAGTCCGCATACGGTTCGCGAGCAAAAGATTCAAAGAAACTGACCTTGTGGCCCAGACGGCGAAACGCCGGCAGAAAGTTCGCATACTCATACCCTTCACCCCTCGCAGGATCACCGTAGGCGTGCTGTCCGAAGACGCAGAGGATATTCATGCTCGCGGGGAGGGATTTGACCAAGCAGCGATGCACTGCCTCGCGTAAGCAATCACGCGCCAATAATGCAGGGCCAGGACAACCATTATGGTAAAGAGAAGCGACGCGGCGGGCTGGCTCAACCCACCACTAATTTGAACTAAGAGAAACGCGGCATAGGCGCCAAAGACTGCGCACATAACAGAATTTCCGGTGAGGCCAGCAAGGCCCCGCTCGCACGCCATGACAACAAATGTCAGGATGCACATGCCGATACACACGCACCACAGAGACCCAGAATAGAAAAGAAACGCAATAGGACCTGCCACGCTGGCGTAATGGAATTTCTTGGCGTCTTCATCCGTCAAGCCAGAGCGTGCGACTTCAGCTGTATAGAAATCCGCTTTGTTTACATGACGCCGAACAGTTGCGACTTGCAATAGCAATCGCAGCCCCTTTTCGGGATATGAGGACACTGCCATCACTCCCTCGAGACCAGGCCAGCGATCTACGGCAAGATGCCTTGCCCACCTTGTCAAAAGATGCTCTCCGGCTTCCGCAATGGACTCGATACCCTGAGTGGTCAATGGTTTTCCTTGACTGAGCCAATGCGGCTGGATCGATTCAGCGGTGTAATGACGAAAGTAGTTCGCGCTCGCAATTGTAATCAACAAGCCCAACAACCATACTGCGGCAAACCCAGCGAGCCGCTTCCAGCCATGCCCAATGAGTCTCGGTCCATTGGCCAGGACCAATACCAAGAACGGAAGGGTCTGAAGGAAATACAGGCCCCGACTGAACGCAGAGACACTTACAAGAACAGATTCAAAGAAAAGACAGAGGGCACCAACTTGGACACCGAAACCAGCACAAACATCCCACCACATCAATGTGCCAATGACCAGCGAAAGCCCGACGCTCATTAGCCATCCATATATTCCATGCAGAGGCCACGGCAGATACCATTGAGGGGTATGCCCCAGCTTGAGCAAGCCAAACATCTCGTTCGCCGCAAGGCTTAAGATAACAATGCCCCCTAACCCCATCCAAAACCTTAACCGCCAGACACGATAGCCTTCAGGGACATTAGGCATACCCGAGACCTCGGGCCGGACCCTCCGCGCAAGCATAAAATCGAATCTTTGATAGAGTATTCTTGCACCAATTACTCCTACCCCTCCAATACTACAGACAAGCAACACGGTATCCCAGGCATGACCCGATCCGTCAAAGTATCCGACAGGTTCCGCGTAGGACTGCTCTTCCCATGCGTGCAGGCTCATCTTGAACCAAAGTCCAACAAAGAGGAAACAACAGGTAAAGATATAACTGTAGGACACGACGCCGAGGAAGGCTGAGCTGATCACCATTAGAAAAATCAGAGAGAACACACAATACATTCCCTTCGATCCATTATATGAATTCACCCCTGCCAGAAAAATCAAGATCCACGCAGCCAACGCAATGATTACGAAACCACTATTCCACCGGCTCATTGCTTGCCTGATTCAAAGCGTGAGGGAATGGGAAATCGCAATCGAACATCCCTGGTCTGAGAGGAGGCATTTGCGTACAAAATCGCACCGACATACGCCCCCCCTCCCCCAATCGAAGCAATCGCGACACCATACACTCCTTGCCCTCCGCTCAATAGCCACCATGACGTCAAAAAAAATACACATGCGTGCAGTGCCTTAGAAAACACGTACCGTTGAGGCTGCAGTTTATATAAACCTTCAAAAATCAAAAACTGCCCGAAGTAAAAAATCGCGCCTCCGCTTGCCACCACCCATAATAGGCCATAGCTTTGCGCAAATTCCGGAGTCGTGATCAGTCTCAGCAGCGGTTCACCCAAGACATAGGTGACGACGACCCACCCAAGGAGACAGAATCCAGCCGCCGCTAGCACTTTCCAATGAGCGTTTCGCGCTCTCCGCAAATTCACTGCCTCAGAGCCATCTCCGGCGTGCCTATAGACTAAGGGAAGAAAAACCTGAGTAATCGCATTTGACAAGATCACTAAGGGCGCGTACGCGACTTGATAGAGCGCGGCATACACTCCGACCTCCACCAATCCGCAACACAGTTTAATCATCCAACGATCACCGAACGATGTAATAACTCCGAAAACCGAAAATGCCATGAATGGAACCGCATACCCGACCATTTGACGGGTTATCACCTGATTGGCCGCCCCATGCGCTTCGAGAACTTTCCCAACCTCTCGAACGCTTTGACGCAGCCGCCTCCAAAGAAATACCGCCACACACACACTCGCCGTGGCGTATCCCGCCAATGCTACTGTTGCTGTTGGCCCGACAAGAAGGATTCCCGTCATCGCAAAAACGACTCGCGCCCATGCTTCAGTTCCCTGTATAACTGCGACGGTACGATGGTTGCCGGAGGCATTGTGGATGGCTACTTGCACAACACTGACTCCGCTGGCGGCCAGGAAGATCAACGAAAAGAACAGAATCCCCGCTCCTTCCTCCCCCATTAGTAAGAAGACTCCCGCACTGAGACCTGCAGCCAGAGCAACAACGCTGACAGTCGACACTCTCAGGTATCGAACAATAGTCGAGAAATACCTGTCCAACCATCCATCTTTTTCACAAACTGTATAAAATCGTAATGCTGCTTGTGCGAAAGGGCCGTAGAACACAAGATTCCCGATCCCAGCCACAGTCAGCCCTAACGCCATCACTCCAAATGCCCGCGGTCCAAGATAGGAGGTCAGCAGCTTGACTCCCACTGCCACACCCAAGAAATACGCCAATTGACCGAAGATGGTCCAACTCAATCCCCAGCCGCGATTAACGATCTGCTTGAGGATGTCTTGCCAGGCCGATTTCAGCATGCAGTCATTAATTCACGACACATCGCTTACCGCCGCCGCGCAGTCACGTGATACCCCACTGTAAATCGCCGCTCAAAATCAAATCGATCCAAATACTTGCAGGCCCATGGGATCATGCCGCCAAGTATGGGCGCGAGCCCCAACCACATTGGAATCCAAACACACTGGCCCAACCAGGGAAGAGGCAATTTAAACGGCCTTGTCGTTTGGATGAACCGTAAAGATTCTTGCGCGAAACAGCGGAGGGATCCTTCGTTAGGTTCAACCGTGACCTTGTCAAACCCCGCCTCGCCAAGAAATCGCTGATACCACCAGGGCGTATACCCTCCATAGTAATGATAAGGCTCTTGATGAATCCCCGATCCAAGAGGCGCGGTAAGGATCAAGGTCCCCCCTGGCGCAAGAATTCTTGCAAGCTCATGCACGACTTTGATGGGTTCGGGGTGATGTTCGAGCACTTCCGTGCATAGCACCGCGCCGAAGCTCCCATCGGGAACTGGAATCGCAGCGAGGTCCGACACATAGTCCAGCTGGCCATAGCCGCCGTGTCGCAGCTGGTCCCCACGCAACGGCGCCAAGTCCTGAGTGAGATATTCGCAATGCGAGAACAGTGCGCGATACGGACAAGACCCAGCGCCGACATCTAACACTTTCGTCCCAGCCGACAGCTGCTCTGCCTGCCGCGCAATCCATCGATCGCGCCGGACTACGTTGAAAGAGAAGAGTTCGCTCCCGGCCAGCAGCCTACGCAAGCGGCTATTCACGAGTCTTCACAAACTCAAACATGCCACACCCATATTCAAGAGCTGCTGCAGTCTCAACCGCTGCACGATCCCTAAATTGCCCGCCATCATTCACAAGCGAAAATGTCTCTAGTCGTAGTTCGGGAAGGAACGATTGAATAGTCGAGGGACTGAACACACGATGCGCATTAAAACATACGCGCTCACGACCAACCGGCACTGACAGAAACAGCCGACCGCCAGGACGCAACACACGCGCCAGCTCGCCGGCTGCCTGCCGACTGCCTTGGGGATCGAGGGGGTCGCCATACCGGCCCAATCCGATATGCTCGATCACATGCAGACAAGAAAGAGAGGCAATCGAATCATCGAGAAATGGCAACCTTGTGCCAGTCCCCGCCACGCAATGTAATCCAGACAATTCCACCGCGAGCGGACGGTAATCCAAAAATGCGATGGGGACACTCGCGGAAAGCACGCTCAGCATCATCACGCTGGAGCCAACATCCACATGAAGTTGGGGTTTCGTTGCCGAAAGGCGTCGCGCAAGCCAGGCGCCTTGATACAAATAGTGCGGGTCAAACGGCGTTCTGGTCAGGCGATCGGAAAGACACGGATAGGTTTCACTTAACGCAACGGCCTCGTCTTGGGCTAATCCCCGGAATCGTTTCATCTCCAGGAAATATTGAGGAAGCAACGCAAGGGAAGCGAGTTGGCGAGGATCGACAAACGGAAGAACCCAGCGGCGCAAAAAATCTTTCAGACGAACGGTCATACCGTGCCGGCAGGAGGCCAATACTGCCCGCAACGGAGTTCGTTGACTTGACGCCCCACAAGATCAGCACGACGCCACTGACGCTGCATTACATAGACACGCCACCGAATCGTGAGAAAACTCCACAGGAGTCGTAGGGATTTCCAGAGAGAAGCCCCTACCGCAGAAACCAACTCACGGCGGCGAACCTCCGCACGCTCATTCCGATATGCCTCGGACCCCGAGATCGACTTCTGTCCGGCATGCCGTCGAAACGCACTGAATGCCAGGGGAACATATCGGCAGGTTCCATGGAGCGCCATCCGAAGAAACAGCTCGAAATCAGCCGCGTATTTCAGATCGCGATTCATCCCTCCAATCTTCTCATACAATTCACGCCGCCAGAAACAGGCATCCTGTAACGGCGTCCACCCGCCATAGAGCATGGCCTGCTGCAAATTCTTCACGTAGCCACGACTGAAAAAGATGACGCGATGATCTTCATCAATGTAGAAGTCGTCGCCAAAAATCATGTCCGCATCGGTATTCGCCAGCTCCGCGCGCGCCGCATCCAACGCTCCAGGCAACAATACATCTCCAGCATTGATCCAACAAAAAATGTCGCCCGTTGCTCGCGCGAATCCCTTGGCCAAAGCATCGGCGTAACCCTTATCCGGCTCGCTTACCCAGCCGGCAAGGTGCCGCTCGTAACGTTTGATAATGGCAGCGCTCGTATCCGTCGATCCCCCATCAATGACAAAATATTCATCACCCTGCCGCATGTTGGAAACAACCGACTCGATCGTCAGGGGAAGCCAGCGCTCCATATTCATCGTGGGCGTCACAATCGAAATAGTTGCCGCACCCACGCCGCTCATGGAACCGCCTCCACCACGATATCTTCAAATGTTCTCGCAAATGTCTGGCGGCGGTTCGGCAGAGCTTCCTGGGCTTCTCGCATGCGTGTTCGATCAACAAGCGGATCATACTCGCGCAGCGTGTTCTCCATTGCCGTTGCAAGCCCATCGACATCATCGGGGGCAAAATACTGCCCTCGTGGAGGAGCTTGCTCCCGATGGACGCGAAGATCGGACAACACAACAGTTTTACCCAACGATTTGGCTTCTTCCACGGTGGTGCTCCATCCTTCGAAACGCGATGGATTGATCACCGCCACAGAGCCTGCCATCAACGCCACAAGATCGGCATAGGGCACGGTGCCGACCGAGAGAAATCGATCCTTGACGCCAGCCTCTTCGGCCTGGCGCATGAGCGCCTGGAAATATCCAGGCTGCCGATGATCTGCCGTGTTCCCTGAGGCAACCACACGGGCCATCACTCCGCGCGCCTTGAGGACGCGAAGCGCCTCAACGACAACACCGTGATTCTTATGCCGCCAGAACTGGTTGGGCAGATGAAAATACGGTGGCTCCACGCCCAGTCGGCGAAGAACGTCCATGACGTCAAGCTGAGCAGGCATCGCAACATCCGCCACAAACTGGAGCGTCTTCGCATGCTTTGCACAGGAGCCATCCAGACGCTCCAGATCCTCTGTGGCATCACGGCTCGACAGGATTACAACCGAACAGGCTCGGCAAAAAAGACATCGTTTGCGAGTACGCGCGGCGATTTCCTCAGGGGAAAAGAATTCCGGCAGATGGCACTCTTGGAAGTCGGGAATCCAGCCAAGGATAGGAATGTGTCCAAGCCCGCCCAAAAAACCTTGGTGCGAAAGGGCATGAACTTGGTGTCTCTTGAGCAAAAGCTCGAGTCCAACATCTCTCCCAAGCACCTTCGCGACGGCCCGGCGCAATAGCCAGGGCACGCTTCCCGAATCAAGCAGCGAGGAGCGGACGAGCTGTACGGACGGGAACTGCGCAAGAACACCCGAGTCAGTGCGTTGCCCCGCAAAAACAACTGGCGCAATGCGAGGCTTTGGGAGAGACGCCAGCGCACTCAGCAGATTCCGGAAATAACTGACCCCGCCAAGCCAACCCGTGGCATCGAAAGTCAGTACAAATCCAACCCGAATCACAGAGCGTGCCTCCGAAACCATTCAGCATACGCGCGAACCCCTTCGCGCCATCCAACCTTTGGCAGCCAGCCCCACTGCTGCGCCGTGGAAATATCGGCTCGGTAATGCTTGGGATCACCGACTCGCACGATGCCCGAAAATGCCGGATTCGCTTGCCTCCCCAGGCCACGGAACAATTCTTCGAGCACAGCCCGGATCGATACCGATTGCCCCGTTCCGCCGTTAGCCACAGGCCGGCCGGAAGAGGCCTGTTCGACCGACTGCAGCACCAACTCAGCCGCATCGGTCACATCCAACCAGTCGCGAGTCTCCTCCCCTGTGCCACCGAACTCAACCTCTCCCCGTGATGCTTTTATGCACGCATCCCAGAGAAGCTGCTTCCTGAGCCCGCATCCATAGACCGAAAAGAACCGAACAACCACAGAAGACACCCCATACTGGGCGCCATACATCCGGCACAACGATTCTCCGATCATCTTATGAAGCCCGTAGGGAGACATTGGCTCAATAGGCATTTGCTCAGAAATGAGGATATCCCCTGAACGCTGTCCATAGACGGCCGCGCTAGAGAGATAGACGAGGCGCGCATGGGGAGCCCTCAGACGCATATACTCCAATGTCGCAGCGATCGTTCCTGCGCTTCGCTGAAAGTCCTGAAAAGGATGCGTCAACGAGTATCCGACCGATCCACTCCCCGCACAATGGACAATGACGTCAACCGAAGGTCCGCAGTTCGTCAACGCATCAAACGAGATATCCATCGCATGCCATTCAGATATACCCCAGGAACTAGCCTCCTCTGCAGACCAGGTTCCATGGCCGACCCCCACCACGAAGTAGCCGGCCTCGGCAAACCGTCGCGCGACGTGGCGGCCGATGAACCCGCAGGCTCCTGTGATGATAACGCGATCAGGCATGCAGCAGTTTGCCGGCAATGAAGGAATATAGTCGCCCCGGTTGCGATGACCATGCACCGACCCAGTCAAGAAGAACACCAGGTACGAATGCTGGTGAAGGGAGTTGGAATCGTGTCGCGATCCGCTGCCTCAAGCCCGCGCGTGAATCTGGAAACAGATTGATATCGGACGCATACGGATTCAGTACCGTCATGATTGTCAACCCTGCGCGTTCGATCGCCACGCGATATTCGGCAAGCAGGTACGCATATTCTCCTCCATATAATCGATGAAGAGGATGCGCCTCCAGAAACAGCTCTAGATCTTCTTTTCGCGAAATGACATGTTCTCGTGTCGCAATGAGTATTCCGCCTGGCTTCAGGACTCTGCCAACCTCTCGACACAACGCAGCCAGATCACGGGCATGATGCAGGACCGCACGACAATGAACGAGGTCGAAGAACTCGTCTTGAAACGGAAGCTCCTCTCCTCGTTGATCAACGACGTCGATTGAAAATCCGCCTTCCTCGGCCAGCCGCCGAATCGCGCCGGTGCCGACAATCGCACTCGGGTCGGGCTCTACTGCCGTAACTGCCCAGCCATCGCGAGCCAATGCGAACGATGCGATACCACGTCCCGCGCCAAGGTCCAGAGCGCGGCCTCGCACGGCCGGAAGATACGACCGTATCGCTTGCCATTCAGTACTCGAGGCATAGCGTTTCGCAGCCTCGAGCAACGGGTCGTCGTAGAAGCAGGCCAATACCAACGGCCCTTGGTCTGGCTGATCTCGAAGCCATAACACAGCCTCTTCCCACGTCAAATCAGAGTCTCGCTTTTCGGCTGCCCTGGTCACTTCATCCGGACGACTTATTTGTTGAAGATCCATCCGCTCAGGCGTTCTTTGAGTCGACGAACTTCATGTCCCAACAGTGCTCTTACTTTTCGAGCGACTTCTGGAGATCCAGGCACACGACCGCTCGAGAAGCGGCGGCGAAATCAGGATCATATTCCTTCGTTTTATGAATATCGAAATAGGTCGCTCCCGAGGACTGCTCTCGATTCGACACGACCCATCCATCCGGCATATATCGATAATGACATTCTTTGTAGGAAGACGGAACAAACTCTCCTATCAGAGCATCGACCATCGGCGCATCGAATATCTGGAACCATCCATAGCTCTTGGCCTGCCCGAATGGGACGCTAACATACAAATGCCCGCCAGGCTTCAGGATGCGCTTGAGTTCTCGTACCGCATCTAGATAGGCGCGAGGTACATCTTCACGTTTGGACGCATCGCCGGTATACAGCATCGTGTTATCCATACCAACATGCTCCAAGGTGGAGAGACTGACGATGCGATCGAAATGATTGTTTCGAAAACAACTGGCCCGAAGATCCTCGTACACATAGGATACGCCCAACTCATTGAACGAGACCGGTTCCGGCGCAAGAGTGGAAACGAACACGCGCTTCTCTCGTAACTGCGCGCGTTCGAGCAGGAAACGATGATTCAGAACAGATCCCGCATCCAAAAGTGACTCGTCGCCAGCCGGAAGACGATCAAATAACCAAGGATATTCCACCACACGTTCGTCGAGGCGGAACCCATAGCCAGGAGGAAGCCGCTCAGCGTGAAACTGGCCCTGATCCAAAACTCGAAGAATTTCCATTTGCCGGTGTTCGCCATACCCTCGAGACCAAGGCCGTCGGCCGGTACGAATGTATACCTGTCGATTAATCTCTGCTTTGAATTCTCGCCAGAATTCCATGTATCCACCCGCACGCCCGGTTGAAGTAACTTGCGCGCCCCTGACCTATGGCCGCCGTAATGAGTTTAACCGCTTGGCTGGGAAACACATTTTTCGGAAATACTCGCACAGCGAAGTCATCGGAGGGATGATTCAGTCTCCATATGCTCGGCCCCTTGCCATGCGTACCGCTTCCCTCCAAGCCAGAATTGTTGACCAATGTTTGACGTGGGAAAAGAACCAATCCTTTGTGTGCAAACACACTCACATACCACCTGATAGCCCACGAATCGATCTCCCCGCGAAACTGGGCTTCGACCATCGATGAATAAGGATAGGCACCTCCTAGGTCAAACGCTTTCAAGGCTTCACTCTCATTCTTGATATCGGGCCAAGCAGCACAATGTGAATCGAAGTGACGCCAAGCGCGCACCCACGTTGCCCAACCCCACGAAGTGATGAACGGAAGGAAGATCGCATCTTCTTCGAGCTCAGCCGCAAGAGGAAACATATAACCAGAGATTTGCATGACTCGATTGTCATGTTCGTATAGATCGAGTGCGGTGTTCATATATTCCAGGAAATGAGGCGATACCGATAGATCGTCTTCCAGGACGATAACTCGGCCATACTTCTGACAGATTTGTGAAACGCCGTCGATGATGGAGTTCGCTAGCCCCCAGTTCCTATTGCGTTCAACAATTTCCACAGATCCGAATCCCGAAAGCGTTCGCAGATACTCCCGCACCTGTCTCACGGCTGTTTCATCCGACGGCTGTTTCGGACCGTCTGAAAAAACGAAGAGTTGACTTGAAGATACCTGGGGATTACGACGAAGCGCCTCTACCGTTCGCTGCAAGTGCGTCGGCCTCCGGTACGCAAAGAGAGCGATCGGTGCGAGGTTCAAGCTGCCGCCTCGCTCCTTTTTACAACGGCCCGCTCCCAAAGATACGGCATGAGAAGGGTCCAGGCCCGTTCCCCGTCTTGAAACGACGCAAGTGGAGACTCAATGACATGATGAACCGCCTCTGAAGCCGCAATCGGATCGATCAGGTCACATTGTCGAAACGCTTTATCGGCAATCATGTCCAGAAATATAGCCCGGAGCGGCCCCTTGAACCAATCGACGACCGGGGAGTTGAACCCGAGCTTGCTCTTCCGCCAAACAATGTTAGGCGGTAGAAACGGCTTCACGGCATCGCGTATGATGGCCTTCGAATACCCCCCGCGTAACTTTGCCTGCCATCGAAGCGCAAATGCGAATGTGAGAATACGATGGTCCAAGAATGGCATTCTGATTTCCACTCCATTGGCCATACTGTATCGATCATAATTCCGCAGCAAGGTCGGCAATACAGTTTCGTGAGTAGACCGATAAAGCTGCCGCGATAAATGGTCTAACTGGTCCCATTTTTCATGCGCAGCATCGGACGAACTATCTTCCGTTGGACGCCCGATCAGCTTGGATTTCAGATAAGCGAGATGCCAGCGCCCCAGGTACAGGAGAGGGTGAGGCAAAGCAGGAAATTGCTGCGTTTTTTTAGGCCATGAATCATAGAAAGTGCGAATAATACCGAGCGCCTGCCCTACCGACACTCCAGCATCCCGTAAGGCAAACAAGTAGTCGAAACTGTACCCTCCAAACAGTTCATCAGCACCATGGCCGTCGAGTGTGACCGAAATACCGGCTTTTTTCACAGCCCCATATGTGAGCATGAACGGGATAGGGCTGGTGATGTACAAATCCTCGAACAGGTAAAAGAACTCCTCCAATCGCCCCATCGCTCCCACCGGATCCATCTTTATGAACGTTGCCGGGACACCCAGGTGCTCAGCCACGTCCTTGGCATAGTGAGATTCATCAAGAGGGGTACCAGGGAATGAGGCTACAAACGCATGTTGCCAGTCTTTTCCCCCACGTTGTCCACCACCGCGTCTTGCAACCTCCTTCATTGTCGCGATAACGGAACTAGAGTCGAGCCCCCCGCTGAGAGCAGTCCCAATCGGCACATCGCTGCGCATGCGGATCCGGCAAGAGTCAATGAGAAGTTCGCGAAGGCAATCGACTTGGTCTTCATACCGAGCAGGCACTCGCGGAAGAGAATCCAGTGTGCACCACCATCTGGAGGTCCTTAGGCGACCTTTTTCAAACCATCCATACGATCCAGCAGGAAAACGGCTGATGCCACGAATGACGCACTCGGAGGTTGTCTCATAGGTGAAGAGACGCGCGCGGTCTCGGATGAGATCAGAATTGGCCTCAACCGTCCCGAGCAGCGGGAACAGCGCCTTCATCTCTGAAGCAAAGGCGAACCCAAATGGCGTTTCAGCATAGAACAACGGCTTCTTTCCGAGTCGATCTCTACTCAGAAACAAGCGTTGATGGTGGACATCCCAAATGGCGAACGCCCACATGCCGTTCAGCCTGGTCAAGCAAGATTCACCCCATTCGACAAATGCCGCAAGTAACACTTCGGTATCAGTCCCTGTTCCAAATCGATGCCCTTTCCCCTCGAGTTCTGCTCGTATCTCTATAAAATTGTAGATTTCCCCGTTAAAGGTAATCCAATACCGCCGGTTTCCATACGACATAGGTTGCCGACCCGCTTCTGAAGTATCAAGAATCGCAAGGCGCCGATGACCCAATGTGATACCAGCGTCCTGCCAAAGACCTTCCCCATCAGGTCCCCGATGACGGATTGTAGCCAAGCACCGATGCGCCAAGTCAGTATCTATCCTTCCGACGACCCCTAGAATCCCACACATATTCCTCCCCCCTACGCCTGCACTAACTTCTTGATGGGATTCCGAAAAGGCGCTTTCTTATGTCGATGAAAACAGAAAAGTGGTTACGGTATTTGCAATGCACCGGTAGCCCTGCTCACCGAGAAACTGACGAAGTGCCTCGGACGCCGAAGGCGGAAACGCCTCGGTTAAGATAAACCTCGGACGAAATCGATTCCAATCATTAGACCGAAGCACTTGCAGGTCAAGCCCCTCTACATCTACAGATAGAAAATCAATCTCTTGAACTCCTTGAAGGTACGATTCTAGGAGCGTCCGCATGGTTTGCGTCCGAATCGGTCGGGTTTCGAGCAGCTTGCGGCCGGACTTCATGTAGATTCCCAGATTAACGGCAGAGACGAACCCATTCAGCGCAGGATCATCCATCATATAATACTCGAGCACCTGCTCCGTCTCTGATATGGCCGCTTCGATGTTTATATCTCTAGGCCGGGCTTTCTGGAAAAGCTCCATGCTGCCAGGCATCGCATCGACATTGATGCCATGCCAACCAAGCTTATAAAAGAGGTATGTATTGGAAAATCTCATCGGGTGATGAGCGCCGATATCTACATAAAATCCAGTTGTTTGTCCGTTCAAAACTCTTCGGAGAAGCAAGTCTTCACCTTCCTGGGAATACGACCGTACGAAATAAGGGTCCAGGAGCTGATCCAGACGCGCCACAGACTTGTGGATCCAACGAGGAATGCCTGCACGCAATCTCTCTTTACCGGTCATCATCTGCGACCTGCCCTATTCCGCCAACAGGGGATGGATTTCCATAGCGATTCTGCAAGCGCGTATCTGCCGACAAAAAAATTGATGTCGTCCACGTGTACCCGTTGATCGGGCCGAATCCACTGAAGTCGATTTGAAACAGCTGCGATTCGCGAAGAAATCGTGATGTGTTGGGATACCAATCAGAGTTGTCCAGAATCAGGAGCCCTCCTGGAGCCAGTAGCGGCCGAGCTTGTGCAGCACAGGCATATCTCCACAACCCGTCTATCACGATGATTTCAAATAACCCTTCTTGCTCAACAATGGCATGGGCATACTTCTCTTTTTCGGTTCTCAAGATAAGTGTCTGGTTTGAACCGATATCTCCCTTGAGCGAGTCGAACCAACCAGGATCACTTTCTACTGACACGACTTGCTTGGTCCTGCCAGCCCAAAACCGGCTTGAGTTACCAGCCCCGAACTCAAAAACCGAGCACGCATTAAAATCAAATTGCCTTAAGAATTCAATTGCCGGATAGGTATACCAGGGAATCGAGCTTCCCTCGCCGTCAACCGGACGCCCATACCCGATACTCCTTCGCTGACCCAATTTCTCACTAAGTATTTTCAAGTTCTGTGAGAGTCGAGCGGGGAACGGAAACGCCTTATCAAGAAAGAACTTTATCGACTTCATCGCCACAATACCGCAACTGTTTTTGGCCACATCAATGATCTAAGCATCAGATATAAGCACCTCCGCGAGACCACATTCTGAAACAGAAAAAACGTGGCTACCCCATAGGCGATTAATGAGGCCCACGCAGCGCCAAGGGCGCCATAACGGGGTATCCACAATAAATTGAGTCCGACATTGACTACCGCCCCCATGGCAGTCCTCTGCAACGAAATGCTATTTTGCCCCTCCAGTAAGAGATATTGACCACTCGCAATACCCAGAGCCACAAACAACAACCCCCAGATATGCACCTGTAAGATCGGAACAGCTGATATAAAATCAGCCCCCAGGATGAGGGAGATCAAAGGTCTCGCAATCATCGACATGAATATTGCTATCAAGATCGCGGAAATTGCGATGCTTGAGAACATCTGTTCAACCCGTACCAAATAAACTGGTCCTCCAGATTCCCTGGCTTGCACAAGAGCTGGAGTAAGCGACATCACCAGCGCATTCGGGATGAAATAAAAAATCTCCGAGATTCTGATAGCGGCAGTGAACATCCCGACAGCCTTGTCATCGAGCATTTCTCCGAGCATGACTTGATCGACTCTCATGTAGAGAATGACCACCATGGAGGACAGTGCCAGAGGTAAGCCCTCCTTCATTAATGCACGCATTCGATCGGCTTTGATCCGCCATGTTCCTAGATTCCCTCCTAGCCACATGAACATTGCCAGCAGAGCAACACCACCTAGCAGGGCTTCGGCAAGTCCCATCCATGCAAATACGATGAGCGGGGCACCGGCAAGAATAAGCCCAGATTTGCCTAACGCTGCAACAGTGATTGCGATCGTTTTAGGGATCACAGAGAGCCGAGACCTAAGAGAAGAACGAAACCACATGTCGATGACGTCGAGACTTTGGAATAGAAATACGCCGGCAAATAGAAGCACGAGCCAAATACCAAGGATATCATCAGGCCGCAACCATGATATCGCCACTACGGCCAACACAAGCGCCGCACCCGAACCAATAAATTTGAGAACCCACGCGCTACCTAGAATTTCGTCCACAGCGTGAGGCGTCTTAACAAGATCACGAACTATCACACCATCAAGCCCCAGATTGGAGAAACCAGAAAACAAAGCAACAAAAGCTAATGCGAAACTTATTTGCCCGAATTGCTGAGGCCCAAGATACCGCATCATCCATACACTGACGACCACACTGATACCCAATCGATAGACATGATCAGAGGAAAGCCAAAAGGCATTTGTCATTACTTGCTGTACGGAGATCCGGCCCTCAAAACGATGCCGTAATACCGTTGGCAATAACTTCACCCACCATGAATCCATAACTACATATCTAACCAACTAGGATAGCCAACAACCTCATCCAACATTTTTGTCAAACCCATAAACGCTCTGCCCCTTCCTGTCTCAGCATTTGAAAATACGACCGGCCAGTTAGGCCTTACCCTGTCCTGCAATCCATACCTACTTCACACAACATTCCCTTTTCGGCTCAAAATAATCGGAGAGGTTGGAACAAACGTGCCTCTCTGACACGTAACTATACAATTAGGATATTGGCTGCAGGTGCTCAACATCGCACTAACTCGCCACCACATCCCGCACATCGATCTCCACTGCCGCCGCCTGCTGTATCAGCTGGACCCCGATGACCAGGCGATGGCGTTTTTCTTTCCGCAACAGAATACCCTGCACACCTCGCAACGGTCCTCGCACCACTTCCACCCGCATCCCCTCATGGAGATACGGATGCGGATCGTATGGCAACACACTGGTCATAAGCGTCTTTAATGCGTCGATCTCTCCGTCCGGTATCGGCTCGTGACGGCTCCCGCCCCCGACAATCTCAACGACCCCTGACACTTTCTGCACCGGCAGCCTGGACTCCTGTGAAAATCGAACGAAGCAATACCCAGAAAAGAGCGGGACTTCGATTTCCTTCTTCCGATCCTTCCACTGGCTCAGCCGCTTCACCGTCGGCAGCAACGGTTCGATCCCCTGCTTTTCCAGCTGATCTCGCACCAATTTCTCATGACGTGATTTCGTACGAAGCGCATACCAGCGGGGCTCGTGCATGACTTCGCTCATGCGCGGCCCCGTGCATGCCGAGCGAGACAGGCGCGACTGGAACGACTGGTCAATTGCACAAGCATGAACCCAACATTACTTTCTTTTGAGAGTTCGTATCAACGCACCGAGCTTCGCGGATATTTGCTCAACGCTCAGAATCAGACTCTGTGCATTCCCCTCACCGAGGCATCCTATCCGTTGAGCGATGATGAGCTGCGTCTTGAGTTCGCCTGAAGACCCCTTTGCGATATACAGATAGCGAATAAATTCAGCGATGGTCTCCCGTTCCTTGCCTTCTGCGATATTGGACGCGATCGATACCGCCGCCCTCTGTAGCTGGTCTCTCAAACCGAAATCCTTGACTAAACCTTCGTGCTTTGAAACGCGGTATATCTCTACGGCTAACGAAGCCGCCTCCTGCCACACCGTGAGGTCTTCAAATCGTGTGACCGTCATGCACTTAGCATCTGTATTTCGCTCTTCTCGCCTTTCTCGCAAGTCACGCCCGTCACACGCCCCTCGGACACAGCTTCGCCCTCTCACTTACAGTGAACAGAAAACACCGCCTCAACATGCCCGCGTCTCAGACCGTTGGCCCGAGCGCAAGCACTTTGCCGTTCGGAACCCGATACTGCGACAGCAATTCACCATGTTCGTGCGACCGATCGAGATCGGCAAGCACCACAGCATCGAAATCCCAGTCTTTCAACACACTCGGATGCGAGACGGGGTAAGAAAGAAACGTTCCAACCATCTCATCACTGACAAACCCGACTAATTCCATGTCCATCTCCCGCAAAGAAAGATAGGCCATTTCAGCGAATTCGCTCGTCCCAAAAATCACGACACGCTGCAGGCCGCTCTCAGTCGCTCGGGACAGCGTGTCACGCAATCGCGCGCGCATATCGCGATAGTGAGACAGGGAATACTGCATGTAGAGATATGTGAGCCGGGACTTCTCGGCAAACCCTTGCGGTGTGAGCAGATAACGAATCCGGTGAGATGGAATAGTTGTCGCCTTAACGTATCCCTTCCTCGCGAGACGCTTGAGGTACAGATTCGTCAAGCCAAGCGCCACACCCAACTTCATCGCGAGAGAACGTTGCGTAACCGCGCTGTCCCGCTCTAACTCCGTGAGCAGAATCAGGTTGCGTTGGCCTTGAAGATTCATATTTTTTTCAAAGAGTTCCGGAAGCGTTCAGGATATGAACACAATTAGCAGAGGGAGTCAAGAACGAATTCCACAATAGGTGGGGATATAGGGATTTAAGACATCCTCTCGAAGGAACGAAAGACGCATTCAATTGATGTCCGACAGAAGCGCACGACTCCATGCGGTCGGCAGAGAAGACTCGGCTTTACTCAGGTTCTTGCTCTGCGCACTTGTGGAAGTATGGACCCATTTTCCTCACGCTAAGAACCACGTCAAGCGACAGCATTACGGCAGCACCCCCAGGTCTTTCCTTGACCAAATCTGATTGCGATTGAGCACGGCATTGCTACTCGCATACAAACTTCGAAGTTTCCGATATCGATCCTCCACCCAGGAACCCTCCTGCGGCGAGGTCAGGTCTGAAACCCCCAACCTAAGATCCACATGTGTCAGCATCTTGGTCCGAAGGCCGTAGAGCAAAACCCCGTCTCTGTCAGCAAGCCCAACCACTTCGTCTCCGTACGGGCTAATCAGATAGGCAAAATTATCCGACAAGCAGTCCTGCACAAGGAGGCAACTCACGTCCTGGCCCAAGAATGGCACTATTGAAGGCATCAAGCCATTCATCGCCAAGATAGTCGGCGTCACGTCGACTTGACTCGCCACCGATGACACCGTTCGCGGGCGATATGTGGCTGGAGTCCGCAAAGAGTTATCCATCCAGATATACAAGGGGGTCATGAAGTGGCCCACCTGTTTTTCGACTGCCGTATCGCCCACGTGCTCATGCCGGCCATGATCCCCCAGGATATACACAACAGTATTCCGCAGCAGTCCCTGGTCCCAAAGGCGAGAAAAGAAACGCTCCAATTCTCCGTCGAGATATCGAAGCGCTGCCAGATAGCCGTCGGGGTTGGCTCGCAAGGATTCGACATCGGAATTCCCGCTCGGAACATGAAACGGATGATGCGTGGTGAGCGTCTTCGTCGCAAGAAGAAAGGGTTGTCCGGCCTGCTGCAACTCTTCAATACGGCCTCGCAAGAGGTCGAACAACGCACCGTCCGGTTTGCCAAGGCTTGAAGCCGACCCGATCCGCTCGACTCCTGCGGGAAAATCGGTCTCGTCCAGTATGCGCTCCATCCCGTTCCGAGTGAAAAATAGATGGAGTCGATCGATATCACGCTGTGAGCTGATGACCATTTCAGTGTGGTACCCGGCCTGTTTGAGCACCTCAGGCAAACAGAGGTAGTCATGAGTATAGCGGGTTTTCATCGCCGACACGCCGCGCCTGGGGTAGTACGAACAGAACGTCGAGAACAAGCCCCTGGCCGTCTGGGCTCCATTGGCAAAGAAGTTCTCAATATAGACACTGTCGTTTCTCAGGCGGTCCATGAAAGGGGTCAACGAAATCCCGTCGACCGTTCGTCCGACATAACGACGATCCAACGCTTCAACAAAGATGAGTAGAACGTTCGCCGGCTTGTCGAGTTTGACTCCAGACGTCTCGGCGGAGGTGCGCACGAAAGGATACTTTTGAAAGAGAAAAGTTTGCCCCCTGGCGAGGACTTCCTGCGCGACGCGAAGCGTTTCGTCAGGCGACATTGCCTGAACTGCGGAGAATTGGTCTTGCAAATTCACTCTTCCGGGAAGCTGAGGGAGGGCCTCCCAGTCATTATCCAACCCTCGGCCCTCCTGTAGTCGAGTCCCTTCCTTCCACTGAGATTCAATCGTAGCTCGCAGCCCCTCGGCGGCGTAGAGAATGGGGTTCTGAGCAAGCGTGTAATAGGTTCCGCTACTGATCGATGCAGTCCTAATCGCTTCCGGACCTTTCAGATGAAACCCCATTACACAGAAAATAAGTCCCACCGAAAACACGGCATTTGAAAGCCAGGATGGCCGTCTCCAAGAGTCGAGTCGCGGAAGGATGACTCGGGAAAATCCTACCCCCCACGCGAATATCACAAGGAACTCAAGAGAAAAGAATGCCGCAAGACGCGGCCCCCATCGTGCTCCGGCCTGAAGCTCGGCATTAGTTTGCTGGGCAGCCTGAGCGCCGTCGAGGCCGATTTCATTCGATTGCGTTATCAAATCGCCTATGTACTCGAAAAAAACAAAATCCAGATGCTGCTTATTGAAATGATAGTACCCCATGTCGATGGTAAGGCAGGTCATCACAAAGACCGTCATGAACCAGGATGCCATAATGATTCCGAATCTTACCCGCGCAGCGATTGTATCGTGACTTCTCCACAACCTCGACACAACTCGCAGCATTACCCCAATGGACAGGCCAAAGATTGCAACGATTAAAAGAGCCACCGTCGAGGAAATCAAATCCGCTCGCAGACCAGTCCAGAGCGTCTTCAATAAGAGGCTTCCCGTCGGAACTTCAACCGACCAAGCCTCATGCATCAGAAAAATCCGTTCGGCTTGTTGAATGACGAGAAAAACGCCCCACCAAAACAAGAGCACTCGTCTGAGGGACCAGTCTGGAAGAATGAGTGCGGAGATCATCTTAGACATGCTGAATTTTCAGAGACGATGCCTCGTGGATGACGGAATCCACCGTCATCAGGACCCGATTGACGGCCATCCTATCCAAACAATCCCAAAATGCACAGGCCTCGCCGATGCATTTTTCACAAGTCGGCACATCCGGGCGAAGCAGCACGCCCCGCCCCAGCGGCTTCCAGCGAATCGGCAAATTGTTTCGGCGCGGATCGAACAAACTCACCGTCGGCACCGCAAGAGCAGCAGCCAGATGAGCCGGACCGGTTGCACCGGACACCACCACTCGCGCAGCGCCGATCACGCCCATTAATTCCCGGACAGAAAGCTGCCCCATGAGATTGTCGATTCCTGGATGAAGCACCACACCATCCAGCGCCTCGCGCTGGAATTGATCGCGCTCGACCGGGCTGCCTGTTAATCCCACCGCATATCCCTGCCGCGCCAATAGCTGGGCGAGATCCCGATAATGCGCCGGCCGCCAGTGCCGGGCCGAGACGCCGCCAGGATGAATCACGACCCGCGGTAGCGCAGACCCATTCCACCGCCGCTCGCCATCATTCCGCTCGGCGTCGGTGAGGTATAGCGTCGGTGCGATCACGGGCAACGGCGTCAGCCGAAGCCCCTTGAGCATCTCCACATTGCAATCAGACTCATGCTTCTGAAAACTGCTCCGATGTTCATAAATCCAGCGATTCGCCAGCACGCTCTGCCACCGAAATCCCGTCGCGACACGCCGTGGAATGCCCATCCGCCACGCGGCCCACATCAGACGGCGAAACGGCTTGAGAAAAATCACCGCATCGATCCCACCCGCAAATGCCTGCATCATGTCAGGAATCGACGCATGCAACGAGACCGTTCGCACATAGTCCACGTCGGGATGATGCTCTAAGATGGGCGCGGCCACGGGATTCGCGAGCACACCGATACGGACGCCAGGCACCAATTGCCGCAGTTGCGCCGCCACCGGCAGCGAGAGCACCAAATCGCCGATCCCATCCGGACGCACGATCAACACATTCATCGTGAGACCGCGCGGCAGGACTGCTGCGCCACCACGGCCGCCACAACCTGCTCCGGAGAGATTGCCGTGAGACATTCCATGGGGACCGCATGGCGGCAGGCTCGACTGAAACAGGGCCGGCAAGAAAGATCATGGGTCAAGACCGTATGCCCTGCTCCGTAGGGCCCGGTCCGCACCGCACTGGTCGGTCCAAACAGAGACACCACCGGCGTCCCCACGGCAGCCGCGACATGCATCGGCCCGGAATCGTTCGTGATCAAAGCGCAGGCTTTCGACAACAAGGCCGGCAGCAACCCAATCGGAGTCTCTCCGGCCAGATCGACCACCGGGCAAGTCGTCAGACTTCGTACGAGACCACTCGCCTCCCGTTCGTCCGGACCGCCGATCACGACCAGCGGTCCAATGCCGCGAGCCGCCAACTGCGTCGCCACGGCGGCAAACGAGACGGCCGGCCAGCGTTTGGTCGGCCAGCGCGCGGACACATTCATGGCCACCCAGGGCGCGTCCATATCGATGTCCTTGCGCCGGAACAGATCGCGCAAGGTCGTCACATCCTGCGACGGCAGTCTGAATCGAAATTGCGGCTCCACGCCAGCAGGCGCACCCAGCGCCTTCGCAACCGACAGATACCGGTCCACCGCATGCATCTCAGCGGTGAGAACCGGCACTCGCTGCGAATAGAACCAGGAGCTCCCTTCACGCCCATTGGCAAACCCCACCCGCTGCGCGCATCCGGTCATCCGGGCCACCAGCGCGCTCCGCAGCAGCCCCTGAAGATCGACGACCAGATCGAACCGTTGCGCCCGAAGCTTCAGCGCCTGTCCGACCCACGACGCCAGAGTGGGATCGACCGGCCACACCCTATCGACGCCGTCTATTCGCTGCACGATCTCCGCCCATTGGCGCTTTACTAGCCAGGTCAGATGCGCCGACGGCCAGCGCTGCTTGAACGCGGCCACTACCGGCATCGCGTGCACAATGTCGCCCAGCGAACTCGGCTTGATGAGAAGAATTCGTCGAGGCTCAACCATCGAGGTCATCTATGAATGTCCCCGCCCATCGGATTTCCCCTGTTCGTGCACCTTGGCATCGGCCAGAATCCATGCCGCCGCCTCATCGAACGACGCCGCCACCGCAGCTGCGGAGTTGTGCGAACCCATTCGAGCGCCCGCGCCATGCTCACTGGTCGTCAGCCAGACAGACTTCGCGCCCACTCGCCTAGCCAGCTCGATATCTTTGGCATGGTCGCCGATGAGATACGAGCGGGACAAATCGACACCCAGCTCGCGCACCGCCTGTTCAACCAGGCCGATCTCAGGCTTCCGGCAGTGGCACTGCTCGTCCGGGCGATGCGGGCACACATAAATACCGGCCAGCGACGCGCCGGCTTCACCCACCAATCGCCGGAGCTTCTCGTGAATCCGGTCCAGGTCGCCGGAAGAAAATAATCCTCGTCCAACACCCGATTGATTCGTGACCACCACTAATCGAGCTCCCGCGCGCGTCAGCTTGGCGAGCGCATCGGCAACACCAGGGAATAATTCGAACTGGTCCGGAGAGCCGATATACCCGGGATCCGGATTCAGCGTCCCGTCACGGTCGAGAAAGATCGTCACGCCCTGCAACAGCCCATGAGGATGAGGCTTCGTCGGCTGACGTCCGATCGCCGAAGGCTGATCGCCCTGCCCCAACTGCTTCGCTGCCGCGTCATACACCATATCAACCGTCACGCCGGTCATACAACGATGGTCGATCGGACATTCCCGCAACAGGCAAGGCGCGCAGTCGACCGGCTGCCGGACAATCGAGGCCTCCTGCCGATAGGGCGCCGTCGTCTTCCAATCGGTAGGACCGAATACCGCCACAACCGGCACCGCGAACGCCGCCGCCATGTGCATCGGCCCGGTGTCGTTGGTCAGCAAAATGGTGCAGCGCTTTGTCACAGCCATCAGCTCTCGGATATTCGTCCGCCCCGACAATACCGTTGACCGCACCGTAAGCCGCTCAGCCACCGAGTAGCCGAGCTCCTCTTCTCCCTTGGCGCCGAGAATCACAACGGAGACCGGTCGTCCCTGTTGCTGCTCGATCCGGCGGCAGACCCGCAGCGCCGCCTCCGCATACCGTTCAGGCAGCCATCGCTTAGCCCCACCGTACGTCGACCCTGGATTGATGCCAACAAGCAAGTCCTCGCGTCCCACTCCGGCCTCAGCCAAACGGTCGTTCATGGCATTAACTTCATCGACGGAGACAGCAAGCGCCGGAACCGGCGGCGCGCCGGTCAAACCGAGCGGCTTCAACAGGTCCCAATAGTAGTGAACTTGGTGCACGAGCGTCGCGCGATCGGGTCGCGCGACCGGATCGGTCAGCAGGAACGCGCGCCCGTCGGTGACATAGCCGTACCGGCGGCGAATGCCGGCAAGCCACGCGATCAGCGCCGCCTCGAATGCATTTTGAAACAGCACGGCCAGATCGAACTGATGCCGGCGCAGCAGACCCGCCAACGCCCATTTTCCAGACAGCCCCGCGTGAATGCCGCGATCATTGTAGACCAGCCGGCGATCGATGCCTGGATAGGCGATGAAGAGCTCAGCAATCGCCGGCTTGGCGAGTAGAGTAATCTCCGCCTTGGGGAACAGCGCGCGCAGCCCGCGCAGCGCGGGCTCGCACATCACGGCATCGCCGATCCAATTCGGCGCTCGGACCACAATCCGCGCAGGCGATTCGTTACGCACGGACATCTCTCTGCGGCTTAGGCTTGCTGGAGAGATCGTGCAGCAGGCGATAGAGCGCATCCTGCCCGCGCCGGACATCGGCTCGCAGCCGCAAGGCCCACCAGGACTCGTCAGATCGTAACAATGGCGCCAGCTTCCCGGCATCCTTTTCGGTGGTGAATACCATCTCCGCGTTGGACCGCCTCACCTGCGTCCGTATCCGCTCGAGATCTTCACCTCGGTATGCGTAATGATCGGCGAACGCCGTTTCCCCCAAGACCTGTATGCCATTGTCCATCGCCAACCGGCGGAACGATTCGCTGTTTCCGATTCCGCTGACCAGCCAGGCTTTCTTGCCCACACACCAGTCCACGGCCTGCCGATCCCCTGTGGTAACCGAGACCACTTCATCGGATCGGAACACTACTTCCGCATGGACGGGATTTTCTGTCGTGACCGCCTGCAATCGGCTTCGCACCGCGGCCACATCCCGCTCAGAGTCGGCACGAGTGATGACAACCGCCGCCGCGCGCCTGAGCCCGGCCAGCGGTTCACGGAGCCGCCCGGCCGGCAACAAGCCGTCCAATCCTGTCGCATCCATCGCATCGACCAAGACAATATCGAGATCGCGAAACAACGCGCGATGCTGAAACCCATCGTCGAGGACGATCCAATCGACCGGCCATTGCTCAAGCACCCAGCGTCCGACCGCTGCGCGATCCGCGCCGACCGCGACAATCGCTGTGGGGCAACGCGTCGCAATCAAATACGGTTCGTCACCGGCTTCCGCCGGACCGGCCAAAACCTGCTGACCATCCGACACCAGCACATGCGCCGCCGTCGATGTCCGCTTATAGCCACGACTGAGCACCGCAACCCGCTGCCCCTGTGACTGTAACCACTCCGTCAACAGAATGACCATCGGGGTTTTCCCCGTTCCGCCGACGGTCAGATTCCCGACGCTCACCACGCGGCAAGGCAATCGCGCCGGCCGCTTCCATCCGCGGTCATAGGCCCACATGCTGACGCGAACCGCCACTCCATAGAGAGCGGCCACACCGCTCAGCCAGGGACGAACCGGATCGCCAGGCCGCAACAACGCCACGATCACGACCTCGCAATCGCCGGCTGCGGCATCTGACCGGCAGGCCTAGAGGAAGACGACGGCCCGTGAGGCAAACAAGCTTCGATTGAATCCAGGCTCCGCTGCAGCGCGCCCTGGTTATCCAAGACTGTTTGGCGGGCCGCCTCTCCGACCTGAAGGCGGGAAGACGCATCCTCCAGCCAGGCACTCACCATTCGCGCAACCGCCTCCGCATCGGACACCCGGACCGCGCCGCCGGATTCCAAGAGGAGCGTCGCAATTTCCGCACAATGGTCTGTGTAGGGGCCAAACAACACCGGCTTGCCTAAAACAGCCGGCTCCAGCAAATTATGTCCGCCCACCGGGACCAAGGTGCCGCCGACAAATGCCACCGCCGCCTCATGATAGGCCCGCGCCAATTCTCCCCTCGTATCCAGGATGATGACACGCGCGCCGGATCGAACGGAATCGAGACGGCTCTTGCGCTGCGCCGAAAAACCGGCGGCCGTGACTAGCGCGATCACTTCGTCTACCCGCTCGATGTGCCGAGGCGCCAGCATCAGGACGGCTGAGGGATGCTGTTGCACCACCGTTCGATAGGCCACAACGATCATCTCCTCTTCGCCGGCATGCGTGCTTCCGGCCAAGAGAAGCTGGTCGCCCTCGCCGATGCCGAAGCTGGCCCGAAAGGACGCATCCACCGGCTTTACTGGCAGCGGCTGATCGAACTTGATATTGCCGGTCCGCTGGACCCTGGCAGGGTCGGCCCCGAGCGCCACAATGCGCTGCACATCGCGCTCCGACTGCATCAGGCAGAGCGTGAGCGACCGCAGCACCGATCGATAGAATGAGATGAGTCCGGGGACATGCTGCCGGGCGAACGACCGCGACGACAGCCGTCCATTTACCATGATGGCCGGCACTCGCCGATCCCGCAGCGTCCATAAGAGATTCGGCCAGAGTTCGGTCTCGACAAACGCATAGAGCACCGGCTGCCACTGCGCGATAGCGCGGGATACGGCCCAGGGAACATCGAGCGGGGCATAGCGATGTTCCGCAACTCCCGCCAGTCGTTGTTCAACCGCTTCGCGGCCTGTTTCCGTCACCGTCGAGACAATAAACCGGTGATCGGGATGGTTGCGATGCAGCGCTTTCACCAGCGGCGTGACCGCCACGACTTCCCCGAGCGACACGGCATGAATCCAGATCAACGGGCGGCGCGCTCCGGATGGCTCCAGAACCGGCTTGACACGCAACCCCAACCGGTCGAGCAAGCCTCTCCGGCACCGTTTCTTGGCGAGCAAAATACAGAGGATGATCGGCGTAGCCAGAATGAACAGCGTATTGTAGAGCAGTCGCCACATGGGTTGGCTAGGACACGACCTCCGCTTCAGCTTGATCCGTCAGCCGGTTTAAGGTCGATTCCAATTCGACACGGGCGGCCTCAAGCGCGGCGTCATCCGCTTCGCGCGAGACCCAGATCGGAGCGCCCCAGAGAAAGACTCCGCGGGAAAATGGATACGGCACCATGAAGCGATCCCAGCTCGAGAAGAGTTTTTTTTTGAGCAGGCGAAGCCGAGCGGGACAATCGGCAACCCCGTGGCCTTCGCCAGTTGAATGACGCCCAGCTTTGCCACTTGCCGCGGGCCTTTGGGGCCATCCGGTGTCACGACGACATCTTTGCCCGACCGCCCCAGCTTAATGAGCGACCGCAGCGCCCCGGCGCCGCCACGGGTACTCGATCCACGAACGGCCTCATGGCCAAACCGGGCAATGATGCGGGCGATAATTTCGCCATCGCCATGCTGGCTGATCAGCACATGCGATCCCGGCCCGCGATACCCGAACGGAATCATCAATTGTTGGGCATGCCAGAACGCCAGAATGATGGACCGCTTCTCGCGGTACAGCGCATCCACCGGCTCAAAGCCGCGCTGCTCCAGCCGCATACTGCCCTTGATCCCACGAATCACCAGCGCTCCAAGCGGCGGCAGCAGGGAAAACTTGATCCATCGCTCCATCCGCTTCTTCAGGCTGACTTTTTGCTGAATCGCATCACCTGTCACATATCACCTGTCACACGGTGTTCATACATTCGTTACGTCTTGGAATTGCATGGCATGCAACCGCTGGTACAAGCCGTTGTGTCTCAAGAGTTCGTCGTGCGTACCGATCTCGGCCACCCGGCCACGGTCCAGCACCACAATTCTGGTGGCATTCTGCACCGTCGAGAGCCGATGAGCAATCACCACCGTCGTGCGATTCTTCATCAAATTCGCCAGCGCCAGCTGCACGATGCGTTCGGACTCCGTGTCAAGCGCGGAGGTCGCCTCGTCCAAAATCAGCAACGGAGGATCGCGTAAAATCGCCCGAGCGATGGCAATGCGCTGGCGCTCGCCACCCGACAGCTTTATCCCTCGTTCGCCAATCGTCGTCTGATAGCCTTCAGGCAACCGGGAAATAAAATCATGCGCATAGGCCTGCTTGGCAGCCTGTTCGATGTCGTTCGCAGTCGCCCCCGGTCGCCCAAACGCGATGTTACTGGCGACGGTATCGTCGAACAACACCACCTCCTGCGACACAATGCCGATCTGCGTGCGCAGCGACGCCAAGGTATACGATTCTAACGGCGCGCCGTCGAGCAGCATCTGTCCGCCGGTCGGCTGGTAAAATCTCGGCAACAGACTCACCAGCGTGGACTTGCCGCTGCCGCTGCTCCCGACCAGCGCAACCATTTCACCGGCGCGAATGACGAGATCGACTCCCGCCAAAGCCGGTGCCGTCTGGCCGCTGTAGCTGAGCGACACCCCGCGCAATTCGATCCGGTCGGCGATTCCCTGGCACACCAGCGTGCCCTTGTCTTGTGCCTGCTCTGTCGCAAGATCCAGCACTTCAAAGACCCGCTCTGAAGCGGCCATCGCCTGCTGAATCAGATTGTTCACCCCGGCCAGCTTTCGAATGGGTGTGTAGGCCATGAACATCGCGGTTAGAAATGAGAAGAACGCGCCCGGCGTCATGCTGCCATGCAACACCAGATAACCGCCGTACCAAATAATCACCGCGACCCCGACTACCCCGATCACTTCCATGTGCGACGACCCGATCGACCACACCTGATTGGCCTTCAGCGTCGTGCTCAAAAAGGCCCGGTTGCTCTGCTCGAATCGGGCCGCCTCCGCCTCTTCGCGGCGGAATGCTTTGACCATCCGAATCCCCGACAGCGTCTCCTGCACCGTCGAGGACATGTCTCCCATCCGCTCTTGCCCGCTGGTGGCCAGTGCGCGAAGGCGCCGACCCATGCGGGACATCGTCACCACGGCAAGCGGGATGACGATGATCGACAGCCCCGCCAGCTGCCAGTTCTGATACACGATGACGCCGAGCATCACGATAAACGTCAGGGCATGCTGAAACATGTCCTTGAGGACATTGGAGACGGCGTTCGCCATCAATCCCACATCGTTCACGACACGGGACACCAGCCGTCCGGACGTATTGGCATCGTGATAGCCGACCGGCAGCCGCATCAGATGAAGGAACAACGCCTGGCGAATATCGGCAATCACCCGGTTGCCGACATAGTTCATAAGATAGGTTTGCCCGTAGCTGAAGAAGGCCTTGACGATCGACACCGCCAAGAGCGCGAGCGGAAGGACCCAGAGCAACGATTCGTTCTTCTCGATGAAAATCCCATCCAGCACCGGCTTCACCAGCCAGGCATAGACGCCGGACAGCGCCGCCACCATGCCGGAGCAGACAATGGCCGCGACGAACCGGCCTCGATAGGGCCGGACATACCGCAGTAACCGAAAGAATCGCTCTACGCTCGACATGCGTCTAATATCACCTGGGCGGCTCTGCGCGAAGCGCCGGGCTGTCCGAGACTGGCTTTCACCGCTTGCAGACTGCGCTTCATCTCATCGTATGCCGCACGGTCGTCTAACAACCGGCGAACTTCATGATACACCCTCTCACCCGTGGCTTCATGCTGAATTAATTCCGTCACCACGGTCCGGCCGGCTACCAGATTCACCAATCCGATCCACTTCACCCGGATCAACAGCCGGGCCAGCCGATAGGTCAACTGGGAATGCGCCTGATAGAACAGCACCATCGGGGTCCCCACAACCGCCGCCTGCAACGTCGCCGTCCCCGAGGCCACGCAGATGAGGTCCGCGGCCGCCATCACCTCGCTCGCCTGCTCCGGGACCACCGTGACTGGCGCCGAACTCTTGTCCAGCAACGGCCGGATCAGAGCGTCGGCAATCGTCGAGGCTTGCGGCATCAGAAACTGCATCGTCGGATCGTCGCGCAGCAATCGCTCCGCCGCCTCCAGCAGAATCGGGAGATGCAGCCGCACTTCCGCCGACCGGCTTCCTGGCAACAACGCAATGATCCGGCCGGACGACTGCAACCCGAATCGTTCGCGCAACTTCGCCCGATCATAATGCGGGGCCACGGCATCGAGCAGCGGATGGCCGACAAAAGTACAGGGCAAGCCGACCTTGCGATACAGCTCGGCTTCGAACGGCAAAATCACAAGGACTTGATCGACACGCTGTTGAATATATTTCATGCGGCCTGGACGCCAGGCCCAGATCTGCGGCGCAATATAATAGATCACCCGCAGCCCGGCCGACTTGGCAAACCAGGCATAGCGCAGATTGAGTCCGGGGTTGTCGATAAAGACTACGGCATCCCATCGTTCAGATCGAAGCAGCCGGCGCATGGCGGCAAACCGGCGGATGATCGCGCGCAAGGCCGAGAACCCGACAATCCCCATGACATCGAGATGCCCGAAGCCTTCCACCAGCTGCACACCGGCAGCCTTCATTGCCACCCCGCCGACGCCCACTAACTGGACGGAGGGATCGAGCTCGCGAAGCGCCCGGGCCAGATTCGCCCCATGAAGATCGCCGGAGGCTTCTCCGGCTACGATCAAAATCTTCGACATCGAGAGTCTCTCACAGTGAACAGCGCGTTATGCGGAATCGCACGGATCGCGAAACAATCGGCACAGCCGGGCTAGAAGGATTGGCGCGCGGCATGTTCTGCAATAGCGGCCAACACCTGGTGCGCCACCTCCAGCGCGGCGGTGCCATTCTCTCCCGAGACCTCAGGCTGCGATCCGCTTCGAATAGCCTGAACAAAAGACTCCAACTGAAGCTTGAGCGGCTCATCGGCATTGCCCTGAAAGGATTCGGTTACCAATTCAGGCGGCGCGCCAGACGGGATGCGGCGCAGGACGATCACCGCCTGCCTAGTTTGAAAATCGATCGAGAGATAATTCTCTCGTTGGAAGAACCGCAAACGGCGCATCTTATTGGTCGAGATACGGCTCGCCGTAAGATTCGCCACGCAGCCGCTGCGAAACTGAATCCGCGCCTGGGCAATATCGATCGTCGGGGAGAGAACCGCCATCCCGGAAGCGCGCACCTCTTCAACCGGACCAGGATCAAGGGACAACACGAGGTCGAGGTCATGAATCATGAGATCCAGCACGACATCGACATCCGTTCCGCGCGGACTGTAACTCCCCTGCCGATGGCCCTCGATAAACGCCGGCCGCTGGATGTGCGGCCGCATCAGCCGCATGATCGGATTGAACCGCTCGCTGTGCCCGACTTGCAACCGGCAACCCTTCGCCTGGGCGAGCGCCACCAATTCATGCGCCTCGGCCGGCCGGACCGCAATCGGCTTCTCAACCAACACATGCTTGCCGGCTTCGAGGCACTGTTTGGCCACGGCATAGTGAGAAGAAGTCGGCACGGCGACACTGACGAGATCGACATCGTTCAAGAGGTCTTCGAAATGGCGATAGGATTGCGCCGCGTGCCGGCTGGCGATTTCTTGCGCGCGTTCGGGGCTCTGATCGGTGACGCCGACGAGTGTCACACCGGGGATGGACGCATAGAGACGCGCATGGTGCTGCCCCAGATGGCCGACACCGATGACGCCTGCCCGCAAATCTTTCACTGAAGGCCTGTCCTCTCGCTCACTTACGATTTGATCGGTTCAAGATGCTTGATCCCGACTACCGCAATACCGGCCTGACGTGCCTTCTCCAACAACAGCTCCCGATCCAGCATGACGGTTCGCCCGGCTTCGACGGCCAAGACCGTCGCGTTCACCGACGCCATGACTTCGATGGTACGCGGGCCGATGGCCGGCAGATCGAATCGAAGATCCTGCTGCGGCTTGCAGCGCTTCACGACAACCGCTCCCTCTTTCGCCAATTCGCCGCCCCGCTTGATCGCGCCATCGGTACCCTCAACCGCTTCCACGGCCACCACGACTTTATCTTTGATGACCACGCATTGCCCAATGTCCAGACGGCCAATTTCATACGCCATCTCCCAGCCGTACCGGATATTCTCCCACTCTTTTTTTGTAGGTTCGCGAGAGGCCAGACTCCCTTCTTCGACCAGAATGCCTTCAAGCCCGAAGGTAGACTCGCAGATCGTAATCCCTTCCCCCTCGATCTCCGCGGCAATCTCACGAAGGATATCGTCGTCCTTCCAAAGCGCTACCCGCGCAAAGAGCGCGAGCGCCCTAAAATCCGGCCGCACCGTTGTAAAGACATGGGTCTTCTTGACCCCACCGAGCATGACGACGCGCCGGACGTTGTCGCTCTTGAAGGCATTGATCAGCTTGCCGAGCTGGCCGATCTTCACCCAATGGATGCTATCGACATGCTGCTCCAGCTCAGGTTCCGCTTCGCCGATATGGGCGACGGCCGACACGAAATACCCCATCTTCTTGGCATTGTCGGCAAAGATAATCGGAAAGCGGCCGTTCCCGGCGATCAGCCCGATACGCTTATCGTCAGTGGGCATTGCGGTGGTCACGCGGATTCATCCTCATCGCCCTGGTCCTTCCCGATCGAACGGGAAATGCCACGCTTGGTGGCTTCCATGAAGGTCAGGATCTGGGCGACGTCCGCCTGATCCTTGAACTCCGCCCGGGCCAGTTTGATCGCTTCGGCGGATCGATGGCCCTCGCGGAACAACAGGTCGTAAGCCTTCTTCAATACCGAGATCCTCTCATTGGAAAATCCGTGGCGGCGCAGTCCGATCGAGTTCAATCCGTAGAGTTTCGACCGATATCCGCCGGCCGCCCGCATAAACGGCGGCACATCCTGCACGACGCCGCAGCACCCGCCCACCATGGCATAGGCACCGATGCGCACGAACTGATGCACGCCCGTCAACCCGCCAATGATGGCATGATCGCCGATAGTGATATGCCCAGCCAGACTAGCGGCATTCGCCAGAATCAGATGATTCCCTAGACGGCAATCGTGGGCGACATGCACGTACGCCATCAAAAAGTTTTTATTGCCGACGGAGGTGAGTCCCCCGCCTGGCACCGTGGCGCGATTAACCGTGACATATTCCCGCAGAATATTGTCGTCGCCAATGACGACCTTGGTCGGTTCACCCTTATAGCCTAAATGCTGAGGCGGGCCGCCGATGGACGAGAAGGGATGCAGCTCGTTCCGCTCGCCGATCTCGGTCCACCCATCGACCGTCACATGGGAGAGCAGCTTGGTCCCCTTCCCGATCGAGACATGCTCGCCGACCAGACAAAACGGTCCGACGACCACATCGTCCGCCAATTTCGCACCCGGATGCACTATTGCTGTCGCATGAATCTGCACACCAGACCTCCGCAAATGGCCCGTTATGGGCGCGACTCCGTCTTCTCTTCCGTCACCATCGCCGTCACTTCCGCCTCGCACACCACATCGTCGTCGACATAGGCCTTGGCCTGCATCTTCCAAAAAGGCGCTCGCTTCTTGACCACATCCACCTCGAACCGCAGGCGGTCCCCCGGCACCACCGGCTTCCGGAACTTCGCGCTATCGATGCCGGTCAGATACACGACCGGCCGGCCGGTCACCTGCACGGACTTAAACGCCAGCACACCGCCGACCTGCGCCATCGCTTCCAGAATCAGCACGCCCGGCATCACCGGCCGCCCAGGGAAATGGCCTTGAAAGAAGGGCTCGTTGATCGTCACATTCTTAATCGCCACGATTCGGCGGTCGGGATCCAACTCCAGCACCCGATCGACCAACAAAAACGGATACCGGTGCGGGAGTAATGCTTGAATCTCTGCCTGTTCCATCACTGCCATGCCGTTGCCTCCTCTGTTCCCCGTCACGCCACCGCTACTTATTCTGACTATCGAACTCTTTTACAATCCGATCCGTCACATCCAACGCAGGCTGATGGTACAGGACGATCCGGACCATGGCATCGCTGCCCTTGTCGAGAATCGCGTGATAGCCATCCTTCTGCGCCACCGCTTGCGCGGCCGCCGCAATCTTCTTGGCATACTCCGTCACCATCTCGCGCTGCTTCTGTTGCACTTCCCGGTTAAAATCGGCCAATCGGCGCTGATAGGCCTCCAGCTTCGTCCGGAATTGGTCCTGTTTTTCTTGCTTGGCCTGCTCGCTCAATTTGCTGTTCGGATCCTGGAGCGACAGCTCCATATCCTTCAATTCCTGATCGTCGGCATTGACGATCTTCTGCCGGGTCAGCGAATAGCTCCTCATTTCCTCCAGCGCCCGCTTGCCGGCTTTGGATTGCTCCATCACCGCCTGCTGATCCATCACGCCAACCTTGAACGCCTCCGCCGCAACGGCCGTACAGGCGAACGCCAGGCTCGCCACCAGCACCCCGAGCATCCCGATCACGCGCTGTTGTTTCATACCCTCTCTCTCCTCCTGCTAAGGATAGTCCCGATTGAATTCTTCGATGACCTGATTTGAAATGTCGAGCGTGTCTTCGCGATAGAGCGTGATCCCGCCCTTGCTGCTATCCACGACGATCTGCAACCCGAGCCGCTTCGCAACCTTGCCGACCACCGTCTCGATCTTCTCGCGGAACCCGTCCATCACATCTTTCTGCTTCTCCTGCACTTCCCGATTCAACTCCGTCACCTTTTGCTGATACTCCTGCATGCGCCGGCGAAAGGATTCCTCTCGTTCGCGTTTCGCCGTGGGACTGAGCACGCTGGCCTGCTTGACGAAGTCCTCCTCCATTCGGCGCAGCTCTTTTTCATCGAGTTCGATCAGCGTCTGCCGGTTCTTGGAAAACGCCGCGAGATGGTCCTTGGCCTTTTTCCCAGCGCTGGTATCGGACAGGATTCGGGCGGGATCCAAGACTCCAATCCTTCCGTCAACTTTGGCGCCGGGGCCCACTCCCGCACATCCGTTTACGACAAGGAATGCGGCGATGAGAAGCGCCGCGCAAATATTCCCCCACTGATTCCTCATCGCGATCATCCTTGCCACGCAGTCCCTTCCATCGCCCACCTAGAATAGCGACCCGATTGTAAACTCAAATACGCCCGTCCGCTCTCCTGGCCGCGGCGAGAGATTGATTCCGTACGCAACACGCAACGGACCAAAAGGGGAAATCCATCGTCCTTCAATACCGGCCGACTTCCTCAAATTCAGCGAGAAGCTTTCATTATCATCGAAGCCCTTCCCGTAATCGAAGAAGATCACACCGTTGAGCTTGGCCTCGGACGAAATCGTAAAGATATAGTCGAAGTTGAAGATCAGCTGCTTCGAGGCTCCGATGATCGTATACAAATTCGGCACGACCGGACCGGCTTTGCCGAACACAAACCCACGCATGGTATTGATACCGCCGACGAAGAACCGCTCGGTCAGAGGGATCGGCTTCCCGCCGATGCCTTCAACGGCGCCGAACCGAGCCCGAACCGAGAAACGCGTATCGAACGGCAATGGGGTGTACTTGCTCATATCGAAATAGTACTTCACGAAGTTGTTGGAGCCCCCGAGCATCGGAGTACCGTAATCGACGCCGCCGCCGACCCGCCAGCCGGTTCGCGGGTCTAAGTAATAGTCCCTGGTATCCCTGAACAACGTCGTGCGGAATCCCGTCGTGGTCTGATTGCCGAGCTGCCGGCAAATCAGCGGCAAGAGATCCGGACAAAGCCCCACTTGAGGATCCTTGAAGTTGAGTTGTTCCGCCACAAGGCTGACGCTTCCGGTGACATATTCGGACAACCACCGGCCGAACGTAACACTGCCGCCAGACTTTTCCTCGAAATAGGAAATATAGTTCGTCATGCTGCGATAGATATCGAGTTGAAGCGACGTCAGACTGTCATTCAAGTAGGGGTTACGAAACGTGATCAGTCCGAGGGACCGTTGCTGTCCGAGCTGACCGCGAATGCGGCCCATGTACCCCTTCCCACCGAGATTGCCTTCGGTGATATCGGCAATGGCAACGAGCTTGTCCAAGGTGCTGAATCCGCCGCCGATGCTGAACTGGCCGGTCGGTTTTTCCTTGACTCGCACATTCAGATCGACCTTGTCGGCGTCGACTTGCGCCGGAAGAATTTCAACCGTCTCGAAAAAGTTCAGATTGTTGAGCCGCTGGAAGCTTCGCTTCAGCGACGGCGTATCGATGACGTCCTGCTCATCGACGCGAATTTCACGGCGGATAACGTTGTCGCGAGTCTTGTCGTTGCCGAGGATGTTGATCTGCCGGATCCGCATCATCTCGCCTTCCTTAATGCTGAGAATGATGCTGGCCGTGCGCTCTTCATTGTTCGGGTTCACAGTCGGCACCACATCGGCGAACGCATACCCCTTGCTGCCGTACATGTCCGTGAGGCGGGTGATTTCGTCTCGAATCTTGGCCCGTTGAAAAATTTCGCCGTCCTTGATTTTTAACTTCTCCCGCAGCTCCGCTTCCTCGAAGACGGTATACCCGCGAAAGCCAACCTCCGAGACCGTGAAAGGCTCTCCCTCCGACACATTGTAAATGATGACAAACCACTTCTTATCTTCCGTCAGCTCCACCGTAGGCAATCCGACCTGCGCATTCAAGTAGCCCTTATTCAACAGGATTTCCTTAACCCGTTCGACATCGTTCGCCAACTCATCCTGCTTCAGAATGCCGGCATCCGATACGAACGACGGCAGCTTCAATTGCGTAAAGAGCCCGTACCAGGGAATCCACTCGCGCGTCGCCATAACCTTAAAGGCTTCTTCTTTCGTCGCCGCGCGCATGCCTTCAAACACGACGGTCTTCACTCGGGCCTTGTCCCCCTCCTTCACAAAGAAGGTCAGGCGCTTGCGGTCTTCATCCAACGTCTGCACGACCGGGATCACCTGCGCGTTATAATAGCCATCCTCCTGATAGGCGAGGCGAATTTTCTCCGCGCTTTCCTTGGCCTGCTGCTGGTCCAGAAACGATTGGCCCTTGATCGTCGTCTTTTCCTTGAGCTTGTCGTCGCTCAGGCTTTCATTTCCGTCGTACACGATTTCGGTGATGAAGGGCTTTTCCCGCACGACAAACGCCACCGCCGTGCCTCCCTCACCCACTTCCGTTTCAACCTGCACATCTTCGAAGAATCCCGTGTCGTACAGAATCTTGACCTGTCCACGCACGGTTTCCGGCGTATAGGGATCGCCGACCTTGAGGGTCAGACGCCCGGCGATCGCGGGCAGTTCAATCCGCTTATTGCCACGAATCTCGATGGCTTTGATCTTCATGCCGACGACATGCGCGACCGCATCCCCCACCCCTAGACTGGAGAGGACAATAAGCGCCAGCATCACAACCAACCATTGCAACTTGCTATACCCGCTCAACAACACAAACCCAGATCCCCTTACCATAAGTACTGTAAGCGGCCTACGAGGCTCTATAACCCGTATCCGAAAACTCCTCGAAGGTCTGAGCCGACGTGAGACCTTCGACCGATCCTATATTTGAGAACGCGCCTTCGCAGCGCTTCTCTAGGCAACGGCAACTCCCCACGGGCTGCGGAGTGCAGCAAATACAATCCATCGCGCAAAACTCTCGGATTATATTGAGCCCTTTCCATGATGTAAAGGAATATGGGAGCAACGTGACAGTCACGCAAACCGGCCTGAGGAGATTGTCCATTTCTTGACTTCACTTCATCCATCACATAGTATTCCACCGATGTCATCGCATACCGTTAGAAAAGCCATCATCCCTGCGGCAGGCCTCGGCACTCGCTTCCTTCCCGCCACGAAAGCTTCTCCGAAAGAGATGCTCCCGCTGGTCGACAAACCGCTGATCCAATACACGGTCGAAGAAGCCGTCGCCTCAGGCATTGAAGACATCATTGTTATTACGGGCCGGGGCAAACGCGCCATTGAAGATCACTTCGACCGCTCCGTCGAGCTGGAAGAAAATCTCAAAGGGACCGGCAAGTCCCAGATGCTGAACCAAATCCGACAAATTTCGAACCTCGCGAATTTTTGCTATGTTCGTCAATCCGAAGCGCTGGGGCTGGGGCATGCGGTGCTCTGTGCGCAGCATCTAATCGGCGACGAGCCCTTCGCGGTCATCCTCGGCGACGAGATCATCGACGCCCAGGTCCCGGCCCTCGCGCAACTGATCCATGTGTATAAGAAGCGTCATGGCGCGGTGCTGGGTGTGCAGGAAGTCCCGAAACAAGATGTCGGCCGCTACGGGATTGTCACGCCGACGAAGCTTGGCAAAGGTCTGCATCGCGTGGACGACTTGATTGAGAAACCATCACCGGCTGAGGCGCCGTCCAATCTCGCCGTCATCGGACGCTACATCCTTCCGCCGGAAATTTTCCCGATTTTACGAAAGACCCGTCCAGGGAAAAACGGAGAGATTCAATTGACCGACGCCTTGAAGGAACTGGCAAAAAAAACGCCGATGTACGCCCACGAGGTTGTGGGGCACCGCCATGATGCGGGAGACAAGTTGGGATTCTTAATTGCGACCGTAGAGTTTGCGCTCAAGAACCCTTCTCTCGGGCCTGATTTTCATGAATACCTCTCCAACCGAATGCGTCCGGCCGCAGACACTCGTCGTAGCTGATCGCAAGTCGACCGCACAACACCGGGCGGATTACCGCTCGCATAGAATACCAACGCAGAAAAAGGCAGATGCTCCATGACTGACTCGATCGAACAAGACCTTCAGCCCCCGCAAAACGTAGACGTCCCGGACCAGCTGCCGCTCCTGCCCGTGCGCGATATTGTCGTCTTCCCCTATATGGTGTTGCCGCTGTTTGTCGGCCGCGAGATGTCCATCAAGGCCATCGAAGCGGCACTGGCCGGCAATCGCATGATCTTTCTCGCCACGCAAAAAGCTCTCGATGTCGAAAATCCGACGCCCGAAGACATCCATGCCATCGGCACCGTCGGCATCATCATGCGCATGCTCAAACTGCCCGATGAGCGGATCAAGATTCTCGTCCAAGGCATCGCCAAAGCCAAGGTCTCGAATTACATTCAGTCCGACCCCTACTACTCTGTGCGCATCGACAAGATACCCGACAGCAAAATCACCGCCACGACGCTGGAGACCGAGGCTGTCATGCGGACGGTCAAGGAACAGATCGAGCGAATCGTCAGTCTCGGCAAAGTGCTGATTCCCGACGTGATGGTCGTGATCGAAAACCTGGAAGAGCCCGGGCGCTTAGCCGACATGGTGGCGTCGAACCTCGGCCTCAAAGTCGACGTTACGCAAAGCGTGCTGGAACTCCCAGACCCGATCCAGCGCCTCCGGCGGGTCAGCGACATCCTCGGCAAAGAAATCGAAGTCCTCTCGATGCAGCAAAAGATTCAGGCGCAGGCCAAAGGCGAGATGGATAAAACGCAGCGGGAGTACTTCCTGCGCGAGCAGCTCAAAGCGATCCAAAAAGAACTGGGCGAACTCGACGAGCGGGCGGAAGAAGTGACGGAGTTCCGGAAACGGATTACCGATGCCAAGATGCCCGACAAGGTTTTGAAAGAAGCAGAGAAACAGCTGAAGCGGCTGGAAAAGATGCATCCGGATACCGCCGAATCCGCCACGGTCCGCACCTACCTCGAATGGATGGTCGAACTCCCCTGGTCGAAACGGTCCAAGGATAATCTCGACCTCAAGGCCGCCGCCCGGGTGCTGAACGAAGATCACTACGATCTCGAAAAAGTGAAAGAGCGCATTCTTGAATACCTGGCCGTCCGGAAACTCAAAGAGAAGATGAAGGGCCCGATCCTCTGCTTCGTCGGCCCTCCGGGTGTCGGGAAAACATCGCTGGGGAAATCCATCGCGAAAGCGCTGGGGCGTGAATTCGTCCGCATCAGTCTCGGCGGCGTGCGCGATGAAGCGGAAATCCGAGGCCATCGTCGCACCTACGTCGGAGCCCTTCCCGGACGCCTGATCCAGGGCATGAAGCAGGCCGGCACGGCTAATCCCGTTTTCATGCTCGACGAAGTCGATAAAGTCGGCATGGACTTCCGCGGAGATCCCTCCGCCGCCTTGCTCGAAGTCCTGGACCCCGAACAAAACAATGCGTTTACCGACCACTATCTCGGCGTGCCGTTCGACTTAACCGAAGTCATGTTCATCACGACGGCCAACTTGATTGATCCAATCCTTCCGGCCCTCCGAGACCGGATGGAGATCATTGAAATTCCCGGCTACACGGAAGAAGAAAAACTGGGCATCGCACAAACCTATCTGATTCCCCGCCAGCTGACCGAACACGGCATCACGACTAAGCATGTGAAAGTAAGCGATACCGCTCTGCGGCAAATCATTACCAACTATACCCGCGAAGCCGGTGTGCGAAATCTGGAGCGCGAAATCGCCAATGTGATGCGGAAGGTCGCCAAGAAAGTCGCCGAAGGGAAGGGCCAGGGTTTCCCGGTGAACCCAGCCAACCTGCATAAATACCTGGGCGTTCCGAAATATGTGCCGGAAGCGGAACTTGAAAAAGACGAAGTCGGCGTAGCCACCGGACTGGCTTGGACTGAATCGGGCGGCGATGTCCTCTACATTGAAGCCACGGCCATGAAAGGCAAAGGACAATTGACCCTCACTGGACATCTCGGCGATGTCATGAAGGAGTCCGCCCAAGCCGCCCTCAGCTATGTGCGGTCGCGAGAAAAAACCCTCAATCTCAATCCGGACATGTTCAGCAAGCAGGATCTCCACATCCATGTTCCGGCCGGAGCGATCCCCAAAGACGGTCCCTCCGCCGGCATTACAATGGCGACCGCGATTGCCTCGGCACTATCAGGAATTCCCGTCAGGCGAGATCTGGCGATGACCGGTGAGATTACCTTGCGCGGCCGCGTCATGGCCATCGGGGGACTCAAAGAAAAGATTCTCGCGGCCAAGCGGGCCATGCTCACGACCGTGATCCTCCCGCGGCGGAACAAGAAAGACTTGGAAGAAATCCCCAAGCACATCTTAAAGGGCATCCAGCTGCACTTTGCCGATACCATGGACGATGTCATGAAGGTCGCTCTGCGCCGAAAACCGAAAACAGCGCCTGCGCCCAAGAAAAACTCCACTCCTCCAGCAGCCGCGCGAAGCAAACCCTCACGGACACCGAAAAGCCGGAGAGCTGCGGAAGGCGGAGCCACGCGAGCCACCATCATGGCCTTGCCTGTTCACCTACACTCATAACGGTGGCACCTATGGCCCGCCGGAAGGCCACACAGCCCCTCCAGGAATTCCCGCTCATCCGGCAACTCCAACGCCGGTTCGAGCGGCGCAGTCCGTCAATTCGAAAAGGCATCGGTGACGACGCCGCAGTGGTCTCGATCCCCACCGGCAACTGTGCGCTACTCACCACCGACCTCCTGGCCGAAGGCATCCATTTCGACTTGCGCACAGCTTCACCGACATCGATTGGTTATCGAGCGGCCATGGCCAATCTGAGCGATATTGCAGCCATGGGAGCCACCCCTCGCTTTCTTCTCATAGCGATTGCCATTCCGCCCGCGCTTCGCGCAGCAGACATCCATGCACTCTACCAAGGACTCATGTCGGCTTGCGGACAATACCAAGTACATCTAATAGGAGGCGATACATCAGCCTCGCGCCAAGGCCTCTTCCTGAGTATTACCTTGCTAGGCACCGCAGTACGCAATCAGATACTCTTCCGAAAGGGTGCGCGAGCCGGAGACGGAATCTACGTGACCGGCACACTCGGAGACTCCCTCGCGGGGCTTCAACTTCTCACGAACCGCCGAGTTGCCAGCCGAAAGGCGCCGCTGACGAAGGCCCAGCAAAATTTTCTGATCGACCGGCATCGGCATCCGACCGCACGCGTCAGGGAAGGCCTCTGGCTCAATCGAGCGCAGCTGGCGACGGCTGCTATCGATCTGTCCGACGGACTGTCCAGCGATCTCCGCCATGTGTGCGAAGCCAGCCAAGTGGGAGCGGACATCGAACGAGCGCGCCTTCCTATTTCACCGGCCTGTCAGGCCTATGCCGGCGCACAAAAGATTGATCCGGCCACACTCGCACTGGCAGGCGGAGAAGACTACGAACTTCTTTTTACCGTCGCGGCAGGCGACGAACTCAAACTAGAGCGTCAGGCCCGATCCAAGCAATTCCAGATTACTCGAATCGGCACGGTCAGACCGCGCCGATTCGGACTGCACATGCTGAGTTCAGACGGCGTGCGCGCGCCATTGCCGCTCACCGGCTATCGTCACTTCACCTCACAAACGAGGCCCCGTGGCTGAGCCCCGATCCTTCCGCACGCTGCTCCGTCAGGTCCTCCACCTTCAGGAATCGCCCCGTCGCACGGCCTTCGCTTTTGCGCTCGGCGTGTTCATTGCGTTCTGCCCGGCCTATGGCTTTCACATGATCCTGGTCGGCCTGTTCACCTGGTTGTTCAGACTCAATTTTGTCGCTCTGCTGACCGGCGCGCTCATTAACAATCCCTGGACCATTGTCCCCATTCTCGGCGGAACCTACTGGAGCGGCGCCCTGCTAATCGGGAGGACCGATGTGCCCGCATTCGACTGGCACGATCTCAGCTTTGCAGGCCTCTATCAACAAATGCTGCCGTATGCTGCGCCATTCGCTCTGGGAGGGATCGTCCTCAGCCTCACCGGCTCCTTCCTTGCCTATCCGGTCGCTTATTATTTTATTTCAAAATATCGCCGCACCGATCCCTCGCCGGATCGCGCGCCATTGCCGCCTCACGATCAGCTGCGCTAAAATATAATCCTCGTATGCAACAGGTTGACGACCCTATCAATGCTCCCTACGACGGGTCAGCACTTCTGGCCGACCCAATCCACAAATATGTGTCGTTCACGGTCCCCTATGCGACGCCCGATCCGCATGAACGCACGGAAAAAGACCTGATCGATTCGCCCTGGGTCCAGCGGCTTCGCTATATTTATCAACTCCAGAGCGCGCGTTGGGTCTACCCTTCGGCGGAACATACCCGCTTCGTCCATTCCCTCGGCACCATGCACGTCGCCGGCCGGTTTGCCCGGCATCTATACCCCTATCTCAAAAAAGTCGTGAAGGATGTTCCCTCGGCCAATTACGTCGAAGAACTGCTGCGGGTCACCGCGTTGGTCCATGACATCGGCCACGGCCCGTTTTGCCACTTCTTCGACGACAACTATCTCCACGGGTTTCATCTTACCCACGAGAAGCTGGGCCAAATCATCATCCGCGAGCATCTTGGCCCCATCATTCGAAAAATCCGCCGCAGCCCCTCTGGGCCATTCGACAAAGGCGAGGAGCTGAACCCCGATCAAATCGCCCATCTGATTCTGAAAGAAAAGGGGAAAGACAACTCACAAATCCCGCGCTGGCTCGACATCCTGCAACCGGTCATCTCCGGCAGCTATACCGGCGACAATCTGGACTATGTCCTCCGCGACTCGTATATGTGCGGCGTGGCCGTCGGACCGGTCGATGTCACCCGCTTGATTCACTACACCATCATCACCGACAAGGGATTCACCATCCACAAGACCGGGCTCCCGGCCCTGCAAATGTTCCTCAACACCAGAATGTATCTCTACTCCAATGTATATTTTCACCGCACGACAAGAGCCATCGACATTCACTTGCGGGATATTTTCGGGGACACCATGAAGCTGCTGTTCCCGAACGATCCCCGCAAGAAGATGGAATCCTATTTGAGGCTGACCGACTGGTCCCTGCTGGAAGAGGTCCGCCAATGGACCACCTCCCGCCAGAAGACCCGCCGGCGGCTCGGCCAGGAATGGGCACGCATTCTTGATCGCGATGTGAAATGGAAAATGGCCTATAGCACGGCGTTAAAAGAAAAGGGGCAGGAGCGGGGCATGGCGTTTCCAAGCCATGAGCATTTCGCGAAGCAGATTGTCAAAGAGTTGCCGAAGGAATTGCGGAACGTGGAGTTTCGCGTGGATATGGCCCCGCTCGACCCAAGGCCGGATCCAAAAGATCGCCGCGGGAATCCGCTCTATGTCTACGATCCAGGCACCAAGCAGGTCTCAGCGGAACCGCTGGAGGAATTCCTCGATTTGCTTCCAACCCGCCTGATTCAGTTCAGGGTCTACGGGCTCGACCATCGCCATGACGCCGCCCTATCGCGAGCCACCGCCACCGTCCTCAACAAGACTCCTTCCAGCCTCGAATCCAACTACTAACTGGTATTCGCCTCTCTCCAACGAACAACGTCTGTCGTCATCTACTCCACAGCGGAAATCGCCGAGAGAGCGTTTTAGGCGGAAATCTTCAGAGGAAGCCCTTTCAGCAATTGCGTCTTCTTCGTCCGCATCATCTCGCGCTGTTCATCGGAAGGAAAATGCGGCCCCCGCCTGTTGGTTGGGAAGCGCATCTCGAAGCGCTCAATCAGCTCAAGCGCCTCAGCCGCTTCCCTTGCCCGGATCAACAGTTGCGCGAGTCGAAGATAGGCCGGCGCCAGCAACATCAAGTGGCGGATTTCCTTGGCCTGGTCGACGACGAAACGATACCCTGAAACCGCAACATCCGGATTCACTTTTTCGTAGCACATGGCCTCAATGATGTGGACCCCAATGCGATCCGTATCCGCGCTGATGCTGCGCTCCCACTGTCCATTCACCAGCGCGCGCAATTCTTCCGGCGACAGCTGAACGCTTTTCCTGCTTTTGAGATTCGCGCGCAACCGCTCTAACACGCCTCTGGCCTCAAGCCAGCCGCCATAGAGGCCTACGAGCACACTGGCGCAGGGAACCGCTCGTTTGCACGTTCCACCGAGCGGATTGAACGACCGCTTCGCCACTTGAGACGAGGAAAACACACGCCCATTCGCCTCCGAACAGACCTCGCAAATATGATCGTCGTCGGCTGTCACAAAAAAATACATACGAATGCCTGATCGATCGAAGATATCGACCGCGAGAATTCGCCCGGCCATGATCTGCATTTGGTAGTACTGCCACACGACCAGGAGCGCCAGAATGGCCACCAAATAGAGCGTCACATCGGAAACCACGAGGCTGTCCACCATCTCGTCCTCCTGCGTTCAGTCTACGTACTTTCCTGACGATACCATCGAGATGCGTAGTAGCCTAGGAGAATCCCGTTTCCCTCTACACTGCCGTCCCAACGCCATCCTGTTTCGTGATTTTTCTATCCCCTTGCCGCGCCGGTGAGGATAATACCTGCAAGGCCGAACGGCCTCCGCCTGACCGACGGACTAAAGGAGGAACCATGCTGCATCATTTCAGAATGCATCTCGTAGCCTGTGGAATCGCGCTCCTGCTCGCGCTGCCCTGCGCCGCGCAAATGGGAGCGGGAGAGGCCGGCAAAATCTTGAACAATATGCCGCCCGATCTTTTTGCAAAAGTGCAGGCCCTCGCTCAGCAGCTTCAGCAAGGCATCAAAGAGGGGAAACTTTCAGAAGCGGAAGTTCAACAAGGCATGATGTCGGGACATCTGGCTGAGAAACTGAAGGGGTTAAACCCTCAAGCAGGGCGCCTCCTTGAAGAAATTACCGACGCCATGAAGGGCGGTCAAGGACCGGGGGAAGCGGCGCTCATGCCGCTGCTGGGAGGGTTAGGCATCTCGCCGAACTAACCTGGAATTACAGGCGTCAAATCCTCGAACGAATGACGCAGACCGAGGAAGAGGCTTGAAGAGGCTTATGGGGCCAAACCGCCTGCATCGGGGATTGCCGGTGCCACCGAGGCCGGAGCAACCGGCTGCATGACTCCCTTGAATGGCAAATCGAGCAGTGCGTAGGGATTGACGCGGGCGCCGTTGAGCTTCACGCCCCAATGCAAATGAGGGCCGGTCGCGCGGCCGGTCGCGCCGATTTTGCCGACGACTTGCCCGGCTTTCACGCTATCGCCTTCCTTAACCGACACTTCAGAGAGATGGAAATACATCGAGTAAAAACCCAGCCCATGATCCACATACACGCCTTTGCCTGAGAAAATGTGATCGACCGTGAGCCGCACCACCCCGTCGTTCGTAGCCAGCACATCGGTTCCCATGGGGGCGCCGATATCCTCTCCGTTGTGGGGATTTCTGGCCTGGCCGTTCATGATACGCATGCTGCCAAAAATCCCGGTGCGCTTGCCACCGACCGGCTCTAGAAACCCGCTCTGCCAAAGCCGCAAACGGGAATCCTCCGTCAGCGCGGTCTTTACCTGATCCTGCTCGGCTTTCCAGCGGGCCACCGCTTTCTCGTCCAGATCCACTTTCTCTTTCGGCAGCTTCAAATGTTCCACTCGAAATTTCTCTTTGACCACCAGCACATTCAGACTGACATGCTTGGTCTGGTCGCCACTCTTGATGTCTACCGTCAATTCATGCGTGCCCGGCTTGTCTTGCATATCGAGGCCCAACAATCCGACATATCCAGGCGCTTCCCCATTCCGCGGATCTGGGAAGAATGACAACGTCCGCCCCAGAAACGCCCCACGAACCTCCGCCTGGAGATCGTCGCCCGGCACTTTGATCAACACAATCTGGCCTTGTTTGCCGCTGTATTGCCCGTCCGCTCCCTTCGGCGCCGGCATAGATCCGGGAACCAGTTCGATGGGGAAAATACTCGCGAGCAGGATTATCGTCGCGAGAATTAGGCGATCGAATTGCGAGGCCCGTTGCCGAACGGCATAAATCATAACGTTCATCGAGCAAACCTCGCTCCTGACACTTGTGAGACTAACTCCTCAACTCGGCGATTCGTGGCGCTAAACGGATCCATGCACAGAATCGTCTCTTCCCAATAGCCATTCAGCTTGAGATAGGTCCAATCCACGGTATAGGACCGGTTCTTAGCCCTGGCAAACCGGATAAAATCCCCGCGCACTTTGGCGCGTGTCGTTTGCGGCGGTGTCGACATCGCGCGCTGCACTGCCGCCTCCTCCGCAACCCGTTCAATGAGCCCCTTGGACTCCATGAGATAATATAATCCTCGCGTCCGCTTCACATCGTGATATTGCAGATCCAGCAGGTACACGCGAGGGTCGTCCCATCCGCAGCCTTTTTTATCGACATACGACTGAATAAGATGCTTCTTGGTCACCCAGTCCACCTGGTGGACCAGCTGCATCGGGTCGTCTTCCAGCCGGTCCAGCAACGTCGCCCATTTGTGGAAGACATCGTCATGAACCGGGTCATGTTCCCGCTGCGCCAAATACTGCTGAGCGCGATCGAGATACACTCGCTGAATTTCGATCCCGGTCATCTGCCGGCCATCGTCTAATTTAACTTTCTTCTTCAAGGTCGGATCGCGGGAGATTTCGCGGATGGCTTTGACGGGATCTTCCAGCTCCATTCCATGCACCGCATAACCTTCTTCGATCATTGACAGCACCAACGCGGCGGTCCCCACCTTCACGTAAGTGACAAATTCCGACATATTGGAATCCCCGACAATAATGTGCAGCCGGCGATAGCGCTCCGCGTCGGCATGCGGCTCATCGCGAGTATTGATGATGCTGCGGGAGGACGTCGTCGAAGACGACGTTTTCTCATGGATATGCTGAGCGCGCTGGGAGATGAAGTACTGCGGCTTGCCGGAGACCTTCAACACTTTCCCTGCTCCGCCATAGATTTGCCGCGTGACGAAGAAGGGAATCAGCTGCTCCGTCACCTTCCAGAAGTCCACGTCTCGCCGCATCAGAAAATTTTCATGGCACCCGTAGGTATTCCCGAGCGAGTCCGTATTGTTCTTGAAAATGTAGATCTCGCCCGACAAGCCTTCTTCGCGCAACCGCTCTTCCGCCGCTGGCAAACAGGCTTCCAGCAGCCGCTCGCCGGCTTTGTCGTGAATAACAAGGTCGAGGATATTGTCGCACTCGGGCGTGGAATATTCAGGGTGGCAGCCGGTGTCCTGATAGAACCGCGCGCCATTGACGAGGAACGCGTTCGAGGGCCAGCTATTCGGGATCAGACCTTCAAAGATGTAGCCGAGGACTTTCTCCATCGGCAGATAGATGCGTCCGTTCGGCGAAAAGATCAGGCCGTACTCGTTTTCCAGGCCAAAGATCCGCTGCTTCATTGAACCGGGTGATAGCATGAGTTGTGATAACAGAATACAGGACTGAGGAAGGCTCTTCAACGTCCGTGCACAGCACAGCCCCTTGGGCTGTATCAGGCCGTTAGGAGTTGCTGAACTTCGGCCGGCGTGAGACGCCTGAATTTGCGGCCGGCGCGAGCCCGCTCAAGCACGGCCACTTCCAATCCCTCTGGATTGAGCTTCTGATTGGCCGTCTGTTCCAGCGCGGACACGCAGAAACCGAGCGCGGCACTGAGGGGCGGCGGTGGCCCCGTGACCTTGTCCTTCATCGCCGCCAATACCGCTTCCGACCGGCCACCGATCACCGCGACGGTCTTTTCGTCAATGATGCTGCCATCGAAGGAAATGCGGTAGATTTCATTCGCATGGCCATTGAGCCCCACCTGAACCACGAGAATCTCGACTTCAAGCGGCTTCATTTCCTGACTGAAGATTGTCCCGAGGCTCTGTGAGTACCCGTTAGCTAATGAGCGCGCCGTGACATCTTCGCGGCTGTACATGAACCCCTTCAGGTCGGCATGACGGATGCCGGCCTTCCGAAGATTCTCAAACTCGCTGTACTTCCCCGCTCCGGCAAACGCAATGGCGTCATACACCTCGGAGATTTTATGGAGCGACGCGCTGGGATTATCCGCCGTGAACAGCACCCCATCCGCATATTCCATGGCAATGCTGGAACGGCCCTTGGCAATGCCTTTCTTGGCATACTCTGCCTTGTCCTGCATCATCTGCTCGGGAGACACGTAATAGGGCATCGGCATCGTTACGTCTCCTTCGAGCGGCGGGCGGCCAACAGCACGTCGTAGATCGCGCGAATCTTGTCGCCCGGCACATCCATAATTCCCTGCGCGGTCACAAATTTGGCAGTCGGATAAATCCCTCGCACGAGATCGGGACCGCCGGTCCCCACATCGTCGTCGGCGGCATTGTAGAGGGACATCAGCGCCAGTTTGAGAGCGTCGTCTTCCTGGAGCTGGCGCTGAAAATGTTCGCGCATCGTGTTCCGCGCGTCCTTCCCGCCCGAGCCAATCGCATGATAGTCCGATTCCTCATACCGTCCGCCGGTGATGTCATATTTGAAAATGCGGCCTTCGCCACGCTTGAGATCGTAGCCAACGTAAAGCGGCATCACGACGAGCCCTTGAAATACCATGGGCAAATTCGCTTTGACCATTTGTCCGAGCTTGTTGGCCTTGCCCTCGCAGGAAAGCGTCATGCCCTCCAGCTTTTCATAATGTTCCAATTCGGTCTGAAACAGTTTCGCCATTTCAATGCAAGGCCCGGCCGCCCCGGCAATCGCCATGGCCGAATGCTCGTCGATTTTGAAGACTTTCTCGATCCGGCGATCAGCGATTTGAAATCCTTCCGTCGCCCGGCGATCGCCGGCAATCAGCACGCCCTGCCGATACTTGATGGCCAGCACTGTCGTGGCCTGCGGGACCGTCAAACCACCGCCTGCCCGTGACAGTTCATGGGCTCCAGGGAACGCGCCGCCGTTTCCTCCCAGCGTCAGTCCTGGATACTGTTTGGAAATGAAATCGAAGAAACTCGGCTCGTCGTGATTCGGCAAAAAAGGCAGCTTCATAATCGACGCGTGACGCGGCTCCCTTGGTTAGGCTTTTAGTTTAGCCACTAACGCTTCAGCCGTCGGACAGCTCTCCAGCAACGCGCCCGTCATGGCTTCCGTGCCTTTGCAGGGATCCATCAGCGGAATCCGCGTAATAGTCGGATTGCCGAAATCGAACAGCACCGACGTCCAGCTCACTCCGTACAGTGAGGCGGCAAATTTGGCGGCGCAACGACCGCGAAAATACGCGCGGGTCCCCGGAGGCGGCATCGTTTCCGCACGGTCGATTTCAGCGGCGCTGACAATGGACTTAATGAGTTTCCCACGCTCAAGCCTGTAGAAGAGGCCTTTGTCCGGCCGCACATCATGGTACTGAAGATCCATGAGCTTGGCTCGGGGATCCGTCCATGCGCAGCCTTTTCGATCCAAATACGACTCGATCATATGGCGCTTGGCTACCCAATCCAACTCATCGACCAGCAAACGGGGATCCTTCTCCAAGCAATTGAGGACATGCTCCCATCGACGCAAGACGTCCTGCATGACCTCGTCCGTCGAATAATTCGCATAAAATGTCTTGGCGGCGCCCAGATACTCGCGCTGGATCGCCAAGGCGGTCGTCGGCCGGCCACTGGAGAGCTTCAGGCTCTGCTTCATGTCTAAATCGCGCGATACCTGCTTGATCGCCCGAACCGGCTCATCCAATTCAATGTGAGGCAGGTCCGCACCGGCATCGAGCATTTCCATCACCATGCTCAACGTTCCCACTTTGAGATAGGTGGAGATCTCGGCCATGTTGGCATCGCCCACAATCACATGCAGACGCCGGTACTTGCTGTACTCCGCATGAGGCTCATCGCGCGTATTGACGATGGGCCGCTTGACCATCGTATTGAGATCGGCCAGGCATTCAAAAAAGTCCGCGCGCTGGGAAATCTGATATTCGGCTGGAGCGGTCTGATTCTCGGCGCCGACCTTTCCCGCCCCAGCCACAATCGGCCGCGTGACGAAGAACGGCGCCAGCACGCGAAGAATTCGATCGAACGGGACGGATCGGGACACGAGATAGTTTTCGTGATAGCCGTAGCTATTCCCCTTCCCATCGGAATTGTTCTTGTAGACGACGCATTGCTCGCTGCCCCGCGCGCGAGACAATTCGTCCAGACACTTGGCAAAGATGCGCTCCCCGATGCGCTCGAACGCGACGACTTCCCTTGGACTCGAACATTCCGGGATCGAATACTCAGGATGCGCCCCATCGACATAGAGCCGGCCGCCGTTGGCCAACACCTTATTCAGCTGGCGATTGTATTCAGGATTCGGGCGCTCCCGTTCTCCCTCCACCTCGAACCCCCGCGCATCCAGGAGGGGATTTTCGTTCTCATAGTCCCAAATGGCGTTCGGAGCCGGCAACCCTGGATAGTGCCCGATCACCGCGATCGATCCAGCCACAGGGTCCGACAGCGCCGCATCCTTGGCTGAAATACCGTACTCGGTTTCCGTACCGATCACGCGAGAGTGGTTCGTCGACGGCTGGTCTTGCATAGAATAATAAAACGACTAGAGATAATGGCCTGTGGTGACGGTTTCAATCTGACGAGACTCTGCCGGCCCGCCGCTGATCGTGCGCAGGTGGACGATCTTCTCGCCCTTTTTACCGGCGACCTTCGCCCAGTCGTCTGGATTGGTCGTGTTCGGCAGGTCCTCGTGCTCCTTGAACTCTTCACGAATGGCCCGAACCAGATCCTCTGAACGGAGCCCAATCCCTTCTTTCGCGATCGCCCGCTTCACCGCATACTTCTTGGCGCGCGAGACAATGCCCTCGATCAGCGCGCCGCTGGCGAAATCCTTGAAGTAGAGCACTTCCTTTTCACCGTTGGCATAGGTCACTTCGATAAACTTGTTCTCCTCGGAGGCGGCATACATCGTCTCGACCGTGATGGTCGTCAGCTTTTCAACCAGCGCGTTCCGGTCGCCGCCATGTTGCGCCAGCTCTTCCGGCGCAAAAGGCAATTCTGTCGACACGTATTTGGAGAAAATATCCCGGGCGGCCACCGCATCAGGCCGGCCAACTTTGACTTTGACATCGAGCCGGCCCGCGCGCAGCACCGCCGGATCGATGAGATCTTGCCGATTGCTCGCTCCGATCACGATAACGTTTCGCAGCCGCTCCATGCCGTCGATCTCGGAAAGAAATTGCGGCACGATTGTCGACTCGATGTCGGACGACACTCCCGTGCCTCGCGTTCTAAAGAGCGCATCCATCTCATCGAAAAACACAATGACCGGATTGCCTTCCGCGGCCTGCTCCTTAGCCTTCTTAAACACTTCGCGCACCTGCCGCTCCGATTCGCCGACATATTTGTTCAGCAGCTCAGGGCCCTTCACATGCAGAAAGTAGCTCCTGATCTGCTTTCCGGTTAGGTGGCCCAGCTTCTTGGCAATCGAATTGGCCACGGCCTTGGCGATCAAGGTCTTTCCGCAACCGGGAGGTCCGTATAGCAACACGCCTTTGGGCGCGCTCAACTTAAACTCCGCGAACAACTCCGCGTGGAGGAACGGCAGTTCCACCGCATCGCGCACATGCTCCAGTTCCTTTTGAAGTCCTCCGATATGCTCGTAGTCGACATCCGGCACTTCTTCGAGCACCAGATCTTCCGCCTCGGACTTGGGCAGTTTTTCGATGACGTATCCGCAACGAGGATCGTACAGCAAGTGATCGCCGACACTGAGCCGCTCGACCAGGAGCGGATCGGCTAATTCAGCAACCTTCTCTTCATCGAAATGCAAGGTGACGAGCGCGCGGTTTCCTTCCAGCACATCTTTGAGCCTGACGACCTCGCCCTGCACCTCGAAGCCCTTCGCCTCAATGACATTCAGCGCTTCGTTCAGCACTACTTCCTGTCCGCGACGCAGCTCCCCGGCTTTGATCGCGGGAAGCAAGCTGACTTTCATTTTGCGACCCGACACAAACACATTCGCTGTGCCGTCGGCATTCATCGAGGAAAAAATGGCGTAGGACGAGGGCGGCGCGGTCAGCTTTTCAATTTCAGCGCGCAAGGCCTCGATCTGCGCCTTGGCTTCCTGCAGCGTCGCCACGAGCTTGTCGTTCTGTTTGGTGGCCTGGTCGAGCTGGTAGCGGGATTGGTGCAGCCGACGGATCTCTTCTTCCATCGACTGAATCTGAACGCGAAGTTTGTCGACTTCGCGGGCATGGTCATCGTTCTTTGAAATCACGTCCGCTTTCCCCTCTGACAACCGTTTCGTGATGTGCTTCACGGAATCTCGGAGGGATCGGATTCGGCTCGAACCGCTCTTTTTCTCTGCCATGGACCTACTCGCCGAAACGCTAGGACCGCGCGCGCACTCGCATCATTCAAGCCAATGGTCGGATTCTAACACTCGACCTGGGGAGGGTCAACTGCACGACTGCAACGCGCATGCGATTCAATTCACGAGTGCGACGGCCAGGCGGCGCGAACGACCGCGCACATCTCCGCCGTCGCCGCGCCGACATCTGCTTGCCCAAGAATTCCGCCGATCATCGCCACGCCGAATGCTCCCGTATTGCGCACTGAATCGATTCGTTCGCGTGCGATGCCGCCGATGGCAAACACCGGCACCGATGCACGGCGGCAGGCGTCAGCCAATACAGCTAATCCCAGCGGCGCGCCGAATTCTCGCTTGGATGGAGTCTCGAAGATCGGGCCAAGAATCACGTAGTCGGTTCCTGCATCGCTGGCCCGTTGTACCTCCTCGACCGAATGCGCGGAAACTCCGATGAGCCGGCGCGCGCCCACGATCTGACGCGCGACTGAGATAGGAAGACTGCTGGCGCGAAGATGGACGCCGTCGAGACCCAATGCCAGAGCTAGGTCGGCACGATCGTTGATGATCAACGGAACAGCGCGATCCTTCGTCGTCGCGATGACCTGCCGAGTCAATGACACGAGGTCGCGGGTAGCAAGATCGCGCTCGCGCAACTGGATCGCCGGGACACCGGCATTCACTGCGCTCCGAAGGACATCAGGAAGCGAGCGCTCACGCACCTGCGAGCGATCGGTGACGAGGAGAAGGTGGAAATCAACCCGCGGCATGAACGAGCGAGGTTTTACAACATGCCTTCGATAGGACTACTCGCCGTCGCATACAGCTTTCTCGGCATGCGGCCGGCCTTGTAGGCCAGACGGCCGGCATCCACCGCATATTTCATGGCCTCCGCCATCATGATCGGATGCTGAGCGCCCGCGATTGCCGTATTCATGAGCACGGCATCGGCGCCATATTCCATCGCCAGCGCGGCATCCGAAGCCGTTCCCACTCCGGCATCGACAATGATGGGCACCTTCACGGTCTCCATAATGATCTTCAGGTTGTACGGATTGCGGATGCCTAACCCAGACCCAATGGGCGCCGCCAGCGGCATGACCGCGGGACAGCCGATATCGACTAGCTTTTTCGCAACAATGGGATCGTCATTTGTATACGGCAATACGATGAACCCTTCCTTGATCAGAATCTTGGCGGCTTCAATGAGCCCGGCCGTATCCGGAAACAACGTGCGCTCATCGCCGATCACTTCCAGCTTCACGAGATCGGAAATACCGGCGGCTCGCGCAAGCCGGGCATAGCGCACGGCATCTTCCACCGTATAGCAACCCGCCGTGTTCGGAAGAATCGTGTATTTTTTGGGATCGATATAGTCGAGAAGATTCTCTTTTGAACGGTCGGTGATGTTCACGCGCCGCACTGCCACGGTCACCACATCGGCGCCGGACGCCTCGATGGCTTTTTTCGTTTCGGCGAAATCTTTATACTTTCCCGTTCCTACCCATAGCCGTGAGCGAAACTCATGGCCGCCAATCGTCAATCTATCGTTCGTGTCCATCCGATTCTCCTTTAGTCTCGCATCCGCCGCCGATAAACCCAAGGATCTCGATACGGTCTCCCTCGCGGAGACCCCGCTGCCCAAAATCCTTCCGGTCGAGAATTTCCAGATTCAGTTCAACCGCCACACGCTCCGCCGCGATCGCCAGATCGCTTAAAAGATCGGCTACAGTCCCGCCGGCCCTCAAGGCGCGCAGCTCCCCATTCACCTGAATATGAATCTCGTCGGCCATGGCAATCATCCTATGGGAGCACAATTCTGCTTGTCAATTAGCCCGCCCTCTTGTCTCCAAAGGGGCATCCCCCGCACAATGCATGTCCGTCGATAGCCGGAGTAATCTGACATGCCGCTGCATAACGAACCGCTCGCACAAGTCTTTCGCTCGATTGCCACATTGCTCGCCACCCAACAGGCCAATCCCTATCGCATCAGAGCCTATCGCCGCGCGGCCGATTCGATTCTGGCGCTGGACGAAGATATCGCGCTCGTCGCGCAACGCCACGAACTTGAAGACATCGACGGGATCGGGAAAGATCTGGCGGGAAAGATCAGGGAGTTTCTGGCGACCGGAACGATCCGCACCTATGAAGAGTTGAAAACGCCCTTGCCGCCCGAGGTCAAGAGCTGGGCGCGGCTGCCTGGGCTTCACGACTCTTTAGTCAGCTACCTCTACGTCAGGCTGGGAATCAGAACGCTGGATGACCTGGAGCAACTGGTTTCATCTCACCTTCTCCGCACCGTTCCCGGCTTTACCGGATCGGAGGATGAATTGCTCCAGGCCATTCGACAGCAGAAATCGCATCCTTCGAGTTAAGAGGCTTTCATCTCCTTAAAAATCTTCCAAGTCTTCAGCAATTCAACCGCCTTCTGCAACTGCGCGTCCTGTTCAAGCGCGGGATCGCCAGCGCTATCGACCGGCGGCGGTTGAGGAGCTGCCCCTCCCTTGGTTGCTGCATCCTCCGGCGCCTTTCCGTTGGAGGACGGCGCGGCTTCCTTCTCTTTTCCTTGAGCCGGCTTTACCGCCTTGGCCTCCGGCGACTGTTCACCGGACTTCCCATCCTTCGCAGGGACCGCCGTCGGCAGTTTGACGACAATATCAGGAGTAATACCCGTGGACTGGATCGAGCGCCCCTTGGGCGTATAGTACTTCGCGGTCGTGAGTCGAAGCCCTGAGCCATCGCCAAGCGGGAGAATGGTCTGGACCGACCCCTTCCCGAATGAGGTGGTGCCGACAATCACCGCGCGTCCCCAGTCTTGCAGCGCGCCCGCAACGATCTCCGATGCGCTGGCCGATCCTTCATTCACCAGCACGATGATCGGAAGTTCGTCCATTTGATCTTTGGACTTTGCAAGCCACTCATCCTTCTTGCCGTCGCGATTCTTGGTGAACACCACCAATTTCCCGTTTGGAAGAAACTGCTCGGACACATCGACCGCTGCGGTCAGCAGTCCGCCAGGATTGTTCCGGAGATCCAAAATAGCCCCTTGCACTTTCTGATCGCGAAACTGCTTGATGGCTTTGCCAAGATCGCGTCCCGTTGCTTCCTGAAACTGCGACAGCCGGACGTAGCCCAGGTTGTCGATGATCTTCGACTTGACGCTTTCGATCTTGATGGTGTCCCGCATCAGCGTGTATTGCAGCGGATCCGGCGTTCCTTCGCGTTGAATAGTCAAGTTGACCTTGGTCCCTTTCGGGCCGCGCATTTTCTGGACCGCGTCCATCAACGTCAGATCCTTCGTCGTCTCATCGTTGACCTTCACAATAAAGTCCCCGGCCTTGATCCCCGCCCGCTGGGCCGGCGTCCCTTCGATCGGAGCAATCACGGCCAGCCGATTGTCCTTCACGCCGATTTGAATGCCTACGCCGCCGAATTCGCCCTTGGTTTCCACCTGCATTTCTTTATACATCTCGGGCGTCATGTAGGCGGAGTGGGGATCGAGCGTCGACAGCATGCCTCTGATCGCCCCTTGCACCAATTCTTTCGTTTTCGTTTCATCGACGTAATGCCGCTGAACCTGATTGAGCACCTCGGAAAAGGTCTTGAGCTCTTCGTACGTTTCCGAGGCATGGCCGGTTCGTTCCCATCCCTTGCCGATCAGGACCCCGCACACAATGGCCACCACCATCATCGGCCCAATGATCCAAGACTTCCCACGCGGCTGCTGTTCCATAATGCCTCTACCCTTTCCGTCCTCATGCGCGACTTCTGTCGCCAATTCACATCCGTTTCCAGGCTGCATATTCTATTGCTATCGCTTCGCCAGCCACGGCATCGGGTCGACAGGATCGGACCCTTCGCGCAGCTCAAAGTATAATGTATTTTCTCCGATCATGCCCGTATCTCCGGTTTCTCCAATCGCCTGGCCTTCCGCCACATGCTCTCCGACTTTGGCCAAAATCCGCGAGGCGTGGGCATAAAGCGAGAAAAACCCGTTCGCATGATCCATGATTATAACCAGTCCATAGCCTTTCAACCAGTCCGCATAGACCACGGTGCCCGGCATGACGGAATGGATCAAACTGCCCTCGGCCGTCTTGATTTCAATCCCTTTTCTCTGCACATACGTATTGAAGGTGGGGTGCTTCTGCCGGCCGAAGAACGACACGACCTGGCCGTCCGCCGGCCAGGGCAACGCGCCCTTAGACCCGCGCGGCGCGGTCAGCGCAGTCTGGGGTCGCATCGCCAGAGCCTTCCGGCGCGTCTCCAATTCACGCAAGAGGCTGTCTACCCGAGAGGCAGACCGTTCCAGCTCCTCGGCCGCCCGGCTAAACGATTCTTTCTCCTGCGTGACCTTGGTGAAATATACCTTCTTCTCTTTCTGGAGAGAACGGATATCGGACAGTTTCTTCTCTGTCGCGCTTTTATACGCCAACATGCCCACGCGCGCTTCCGCCCGCTGCCGCTCCGCCTGCTCCATCCGCCCAACATCGACGCGGAAGGTCCCCATCAATTCAAAATCTTTTTGAGATACCGCGGAGAGATACTGGAGCCGGCGCTGAAAATCGCCGTAGGAATCAGATGCCAGCAAGGCCTTCACATAGCCGGTCCGGCCTTCCATATACTGTACGCGGAGCCGGGCAAGAATCGCATCGCGGCGCTCTTGAATGCTGCCTTGAATCGACCCGATCTGCTCCGTGATCGTCTCGATCTCGCGGTCTTTTTTCCGAAGCTTCTTGCTAATGTCTTGATGTTCCTGCCGGGTGCGCATCAACCGTTTATCGAGCGTTTGAATCCCCTGGAGCACCGATTCCCGTTTTTTCTCAGCCTCGTCCGCCCGCTTGCGTTTCTCTTCAATCTTGCCTTTCAGCTGCTCCAGCGTCTTCCGTTCCCGCTCAATCTTTTCAGAAATAGGATCGCCGGCAGCCCAAACAGAACTCACCGCACTCACGCAGACAACGACGCAACCTGCCAGCATCAGGGTGAACGGCCTGTTCATGTCCGTCCATCTCCAAATCGCCGGAGCGATACGAAACTGCCCGCGAATCCGAGGCTCATCCCGACCAGAATCAGCGCCAGGCAGATGGAGACCGGGAAGAACGTAATCATGTGTTCAATGCCGCTCAATCGGCCGGTTGAACCAATCTGCTGGCGAAATAGCTCGAACCCGCATTTTAGGATCAACAAGGACAGGGCACTCCCGCAGGCGCCCAACACCGCGCCTTCGAGCAAATACGGAATGCGGATAAACCATCGGGTGGCGCCGATCAATCGCAAGATCTCCTCTTCCTCCCGTCGTGAAAACAGCGTGAGCCGAATCGTATTACCGATAATCGTCACCGCGGCAGTCGAAAGAATCGCCCCGACCCCGATGGCGATCATCTCGATGTACCGAATCACCCCAGCCAGCGCATCGATCCATTCTTGATTATAATCGACCTTTGCCACTCCGCTGATCGTGCGGACGCGCTCCGTCCATCGTCTCACCGTGTCGGGGGATCGAAATTGAGAGGCCAGCGTTACCACAAACGAGGCAGGGAGCGGATTTTGGCCTAGGCCTTCAAGCAGATGCGAATCCTCTGGAAACTGGGCGCGAAACTCGCCCAACGCCTGTTCTTTTGAAATAAATACCGTGGCCGCCACCGTCCGATCCCTCTTGAGTTGATCTTCCAGCTCGGCCACGGCCTCCCTGGTAAGCTGGTCCTCCAAGTAGACGATGATCTTGATATCTTCCTGGAGCCAGCCCGCGGCGCTTCGCAGATTCACATAGAGCAGCAGAAAAATTCCGACACAGGACAGCGTAAAGGCCGTCGTCAAAATCGCCACGACCGTCGTCGTGCGATTCGCCCGCATGTTGGCCCAAGCCTCGCGGAACAGATAGAACAACCGCCTCATCCGGCCACCTGCACAGCATACGCGGGGGCTCGAACCATGCCGCCTTCCTGCAGAACAATGACGCGGCGGTTGATCTGCGTCATCACTTGCGGGTCATGGGTGGCCACAACGACCGTTGTCCCGCGCGCATTGATGAGCTTAAACAGCTCAATGATCTCTGCCGTCCGCTCGGGATCCAAATTGCCCGTCGGCTCATCGGCGAGCAAGACAATCGGTCCATTGACGATCGCCCGGGCAATGCAGACGCGCTGTTGCTCGCCGGCAGACAAACCGGTTGGCGGCTGATCTTTCTTATGATCGACGCCGACCGCGCGCAACGCTTCGGTCACCTTGCGGCGGATATCGACCGATGAGGCCCCCTGCACCAGCAACGGCAACGCGACATTTTCAAACACCGACTTCTTCGGCAGCAGCCGGAAATCTTGAAAGACAGTCCCGACCTTTCGGCGAAGAAAGGGAATCTCCGACCGTTTCAACTTTGTGACATTCTTTCCCTGAACGAAAATTTGCCCTTCGTCGGGAATCTCAGCGGCAATCAACATGCGCAGCAACGTCGACTTCCCAGCCCCGCTCGGCCCCATCAACAACACAAACTCGCCCTTCTCGATATCGAGCGTGAGGTCGGAAAGCGCCGGACGGCGGTCATAGGTCTTCGACACATGAATCAGCTGAATCATCGCATCCATGTCATACCTGCTTGAAAACTCCTTATCCACCGGCACGATCGGACAGGTCGAACGCATGCTCAATATGCTCGATCTGCGGCGAGGACTCGGCACCGCCCTGCACCAAAACCACATCGAATCGACAGACTCGATCGCTCAAATGGCGCTGAGCCAAATATTGCTCTGCCAACCGGATCAACTGAGCCTGCTTCCGCCGATTCACCGCCAAGAGCGCGCCGCCAAATGCGCCGGTGGTTCTGGCTTTGACTTCGACGAATACCAGCACGCCACAATCGTCGGCCACCAGATCAAGTTCGCCGATCGCGGTCCTGAGATTCCGCTCCAGAATCGTGTAGCCCTTCTTGCGCAGAAACCGCTCGGCGCTCGCTTCGCTCTCCTGACCGAATTGATGGCGAGGATCACGCATCGTCGCCGGACGTCTCATGATTGAAAGGCCTCACGCAGAGGCGCCTTCACAGCCGCCAACACAGGGGCGAATGTTCGGCGATGGATCGGGGAAGGGCCATGCTCGGCGAGACGCGCGAGATGGTCTTCCGTGCCATACCCCTTGTGCGCTAAAAAGTTGTACTGCGGATAGTCCGCATGGAACTGCGCCATCAGCCGATCCCGTGTGACTTTGGCCACAATCGACGCCGCCGCGATGGACAACGACAGGGCATCGCCCTTAATGATCGGCCGAACCGGCATGCCTACCCCCGTCAATCGCACGGCATCGATCAACAGGTAATCGGGAGCAGGCGAGAGTTCAGCAAGCGCCCGGCGCATAGCCAGCTTGGTGGCCTCAAGGATATTGATCCGGTCGATCTCTTCCGCGGTCGATGACCCAACGCCGACACAGACGGCTCGATCCATGATCTCGGCATACAGACGTTCGCGCTCTGATGCAGACAGTTGTTTGGAGTCGTCCGCCCCGGGTAACCGGCAGCGGACAGGAAGAATGACCGCAGCCGACACGACCGGCCCCGCGAGGGGGCCCCGCCCGGCTTCATCGACGCCGGCGATACGGCGATAGCCGCACCGCCGGGCCTCTTGCTCAAATTCCTCGGTAGGTCCCACCCGGCATGTCCCCCGACTTGCGAGACCGACTCAGCGGTACGGGAAGGACGGAGTAACGGCCGCCCGATCGGATACTTAGGCTTTGGCAGCCGCCGCTTTTGCAGATGCCGAGGATTTCCCCTCACCTACAAACTCGCGCTCTTCAACCTTGGCGAACTTGCCCTTCTTGGACCGGAGATAGTAGAGCTTCGCGCGGCGCACACGCCCCTGGCGCACTACATCCACCTTGGTCACGATCGGCGAATGCACCGGGAAAATTCTCTCGACGCCGACGCCATAGGAGACCTTGCGGACGGTAAAGGTTTCCGTATTCAAGGTTCCTTTGCGAGCGATCACCGCTCCTTCGTAGACCTGAATACGTTCCTTTTCACCTTCCACGACTTTCACGTGAACCCGCACCGTATCGCCCACTTCAAACTTAGGCGGCGTGGCTTTGGTGAATGACTGCTGAAGACGTTCCAACCGATTCATGATGCTCTCCCCTTCCTTCCATCAAACGGGCGTTGAGACAACGCCCTCGCTAATAATCTCGCTCAGTAACCGTTGATCTTCACGACTCAAACTACGATCCCGAATGAGGTCCGGACGCCGCGCATAGGTGCTGCGCAACGCTTGCTTCCTACGCCACAGACGAATGGCTTCATGGTGCCCGGAAAGCAGTACCTCGGGAACCCCCATGCCGCGAACCTCCGCAGGCCTGGTGTAATGCGGATATTCCAGAAGCGAATCCGAAAAAGACTCTTCGACCACAGAATCCGGATCGCCCAGCACTCCCGGCACTAATCGCGTGGCCGCGTCAATCAAGACCAGCGCCGGCAACTCGCCCCCCGTCAAAATATAGTCGCCGACCGACACCTCTTCCGGACGAAGCGCCTCGCGAACCCGTTCATCGACGCCTTCATAATGTCCGCAGAGAATGACGATTCGGCGCGGCTCGGCAGCCAGGTCTTTAGCGTATTCCTGTGTAAAGGCTCGTCCCTGGGGAGAAGGAAACATCCAACGGATCTCTTCTCCGCAAGCCTGCGCATCGGCGCGCAACGCATCCACCGCCCGCAGAATCGGTTCCGCCTTCATCACCATCCCAGCGCCGCCGCCATAGGGAACATCGTCCGCAACCTTATGGCGATCCATCGTGTAGTCGCGAAGATTGCGCGCCTGAACGGCCAGCAATCCCTTCTCTTGCGCGCGCTTGAGCATGCTATGCCCCACCGCCTGCAGAATCATCTCGGGGAACAATGTCAGAACGTCGATGCGCAACACGTTACGCCCCCAACCCTTCGATCATGTGCACGGTCATCACCCGCTGCTGTAAATCAACGGCCACAACCAACTCGCGCGCGGCGGGGATGAGCGTCTCCTTGCTCCCGTCCTGCACCACAAACACATGATTGCCGGTCAATTCCCAGATGTCGGTCAACGTCCCGATGCCGTTCCCCTGTTCATCCTGCACCCGCAAACCGATGAGGTCGCACTCATAGTACTGTCCCTGCGGCAACGGCGGCGCACTCCCTTTCGGGATTTGAATCAACCCGCCGCGCCACAACCCGGCTTCCTCGGGAGACGTCAGGCCTTCAAGCGCGAGAATGTACCCTTGCCCCGCAGCCCGGATATGCGTCACCCGCGTATTCCAGGTCTTCCCATTGACCCCAAGAAGACTGACGGCCTCCAATGCCTCCAGCCGACCAGGAACATCGCTGAGCGAGCGGACTTTCACCTCGCCTCTCACACCGAACGACCGTTCGATCCGCCCTACCGTGACCAACTCGACCGGTTCGGCCACCATAACGCGCTAGGCCTTCTTCTTCGCCGCTTTCTCTGTTTCAAACTGTTTCCAGAGACCGGACCGCCGCAACAAGGTCCGCACGGTCACCGACGGCTGAGCGCCATGGTGCAACCAGGTCAGCACCCGGTCCTGCTTCACATCCGGAAGCCCCTGCTCCTTGAGCGGATCGAAAATGCCGAGGATTTCCAGAAACCGCCCATCGCGGGCCTTCCGGGAATCCGCCGCTACCAGCCGGTACATCGGTCGCTTATGTCTGCCTGTCCGAGCCAATCTGAGATGAACTGCCACGACTGTCCTCCTTTGAAAAACCGTCCAACACGGTCGGTGAATGAGTCTCGCTTACATGGAGCGCATGAGTTGGGCGAGTTGCCGCCGCCCCCCTGTCCCCGTCATTGCCTTGGCTAACTTCTTCGCCGACAAGAACTGCTTGATCAGGCGATTCACGTCCTGCACACTCGCGCCGCTGCCGCGAGCAATCCGCTTCTTCCGGCTGCCGTTGATGATGGTATGGTCGCGCCGCTCGCGGGTCGTCATCGAGTCGATCATCGCCGCAACCCGCTTCATCTCGCGCTCCGGCTTGTCCCCCTCGATCACACTTTTCAACTTTTGTCCGCCCGGCAACATGCCGAGAATCTGCTCCAGCGAACCCAGTTTGTTCATCTGAGCCATTTGCTTGCGAAAATCTTCAAGCGTAAAACTGTTGCTGGTCAGGCGCTGTTGCGCTTCTTCGGCCTGTTCCTGCGTAAAGGTCGCCTGCGCTTTCTCGATCAGCGAAAGAACATCGCCCATCCCGAGAATTCTGGAGGCCATCCGATCCGGATGAAAGACCTCCAATGCGTCCAGCTTTTCACCCACCCCGAGAAACTTAATTGGCTTGCCGGTGACCGCGCGGATGGATAACACCGCTCCGCCACGAGCATCGCCTTCGACCTTCGTCAGAATGACCCCGGTGAGCCCCACCTTCTGATCGAACTGAGTCGCCATCGTGACGGCGTCCTGACCCGTCATGGCATCGGCAACTAGCAAAATCTCCTGCGGCGCCACCGCCGTCTTCACGGCAGCCAGTTCTCCCATTAACTCGTCATCGATATGCAGACGGCCACCGGTATCGAGAACGACCAGATCGAAACCCTGCTCGCGCCCCCGTTCAACGCCGGTCTGGCAGATCCGCACAACGTCTGCCTGGCTGGCCTGCGCATTGTCGACCCGATACACATCAATACCAAGATCGCGGCCCAGGCTGCTGAGTTGATCGCCCGCCGCCGGTCTGCGTGGATCGGCCGCGACTAAAAGCACTCGCTTGCCCTGCCCTTTGAACAGACGCCCAAGCTTGCCGCACGTCGTGGTCTTTCCGGCGCCTTGCAATCCGACCATCATGACGACAGTGGGCGGCTGAGAATGGAGGGCCAAGCCCGCCTTCTCTCGGCCCATCATGTCGCACAGCTCATCCCAGACAACTTTGACGACCTGATGCCCGGGCGTCAGGCTTTGCAGCACTTCCTGGCCGACGGCTTTGACACGAACGCGTTCGATGAAATCCTTGACGATCTTGAAATTCACATCGGCTTCAAGCAACGCCAGGCGGACTTCTTTCAGCGCCTCGCCGATATTCTGCTCCGTCAGCACACCTTGCCCGCGAAGCTTCTTCAGAATTTTTTCGAACTTATCGCTCAGCGCGTCCAGCATGGGATCCCAAAGAAAAAGGCAATCGAAGTCTCCATCAAGTTCTCCGATTGCCTCGTAAAACATAGAGAAAGAGCATCGGGCAGTGTATAGAAACCGGTCCGGCTAAGTCAAGATATTGTAAAGCCATCGGATTTGTTGACAGACCATACCCCTTCCGATATGGTGCCTTCAACAAGCGTCGATTGGGCCTAGATCGGGGGGCGTGCGTAGCGAGTGAGAAAATCACCCTGGGTTCTTCTCATCTTTGTGCTCATCGGCGGACTGCTCGGCGGAATTCTTGGAGAGATTCTGCACGTGATGGCACCGCAAGGTAACATCCAAAGCATCTTCTCCACGCATTTTACTCCAGGAATCAGCCCTCCCCTCACCATTGATCTGGTGCTCCTTAAATTCACGATCGGGTTCAGCTTCAAGGTCAACTTGCTCAGTATTCTCGGTATGTTTATCGGGGTCTACCTCTACAAGCACGTTTAAGTCTTGACGTCTAAGTCTTTTAGACGCAACGATCTAATCTGATTGCGCAGCTCTGCCGCGCGCTCAAAGGCCAGCTCCTTGGCCGCCGCTTTCATCTCAGCTTCCAACCGCACAATCGTCTCGGCAACTGATTCATCTTTACCGTAGCGCTCCGTGGTCTCGGCGGCTATATCAAGCTGCACATAGTCCAGCTCGGCCACTGCATACTCCAGCGCCGGAATATCTTTCTTGATACTCGCCGGGGTAATCCCGTGAGCGGCATTATACTCCGCTTGGATCTGGCGTCGGCGCGTTGTCTCGGCTATCGCAAGCTTCATCGACTCCGTGACGGCATCGCCGTAAAACACCACCCGGCCCTCCACATTTCTCGCCGCACGCCCCGCAGTTTGAATGAGTGACCGGTAGGAGCGCAGATAACCCTCTTTATCAGCATCAAGAATCGCGACCAGGCTCACTTCCGGCAAATCCAAGCCTTCCCGCAGGAGATTGATCCCAACCAGCACATCGAATACTCCCCGGCGCAAGTCGCGAATGATCTCCGCCCGCTCAAGCGTTTTGATATCGGAATGAAGGTACCGCACCTTCAACCCCAACTCATGATAATACTCGCTGAGATCTTCGGCCATTCGCTTTGTGAGGGTCGTCACTAGAACGCGGCCGCCCTTGGCCACTTCCTTTCTCACTTCTCCTAAGAGGTGATCCACTTGCCCCTTCGCCGGCTGCACCTCGATGCGAGGATCCATCAACCCAGTCGGACGAATAATCTGCTCGACCACCGCTCCCGCCGCATGCTCAAGCTCGTAGTTCCCCAGCGTCGCCGACACATAGACCACTTGATTGAGAATCTGTTCAAACTCCTCAAACTTGAGCGGCCGGTTATCGACCGCGGAGGGCAAGCGAAAGCCATAGTCCACCAGCGTCCGCTTCCGCGAATAGTCGCCCGCGTACATCCCGCCCACCTGCGAGACCGTCGCATGCGACTCATCGATGATCATGAGAAAGTCTTTAGGGAAATAGTCAATGAGCGTAGGGGGAGCTTCGCCAGAGGCCCGGCCGCTCAGGTGACGGGAATAGTTTTCAATGCCGTGGCAATACCCCATGGCACGGATCATTTCGAGATCGAACTTCGTCCGTTGCGCGATACGCTGAGCTTCAACCAGCTGATTGTGCTTCTTGAAATAGAGCACCCGCTCATCCAGCTCTTCTTCAATCCCCGAGATCGCCCGCTCGTACCGGTCCGGCGCAATCAAGTAGTGCGTATTGGGATAGATCGGCACTTTGGGCAACTTGCCCAGCGATTTCCCGGTCAACGGATCGATCTCGTGGATCGCATCGATCACATCGCCGAACAGCTCGATGCGGACCGAGACCGCATCGCTGGCAGCCGGAAAGATTTCGATGACATCGCCGCGCGCACGGAAGGTCCCGCGGTGAAAATCGACATCGTTCCGCGCATATTGGATCTCGACGAGCTTCGCGAGAATCTTCTCGCGCCGCATCTCCATTCCCACTTCAAGGTACAGCAGCATGCCATGGTAGACCTCCGGCGAGCCAAGACCGTAAATGCAGGAAACCGACGACACGATAATCACATCGTTCCGTTCCAGCAGCGACCGGGTAGCCGAGTGGCGCATCTGATCGATCGCATCGTTGATCGACGCATCCTTGGCAATGTAGGTATCCGTCTGCGGCAGATAGGCTTCGGGTTGATAGTAATCGTAGTAGCTGATGAAATATTCGACGGCATTCCGCGGGAAAAACTGTTTGAACTCCTGGTACAACTGCCCGGCCAGAGTCTTGTTATGCACAAGCACGAGTGTCGGCTTCTGGGCCTGCTCGATCAGGTTCGCCATCGTAAAAGTCTTGCCCGATCCCGTGACTCCAAGAAGAGCCTGGTGCTTCCTGCCGGCGCGAATGCCGGACGTCAGCTTGGCAATCGCGTCCGGCTGATGGCCACAGGGTTGAAATGGAGCGTCGAGTTTGAATGGCGGCACGAGAACCTCCGACGGTCATCTTACCAAAGGCACCGCCTTGGTACGACAGGCACGGGACCGGCAATAAAAAAGGGCTGCCGGAAATTCCGGCAGCCCTTTCGTCGACCAAGGAGGTCGGAACCGGTTTAGTACCGGCCGCCGCCACCACCAAATCCGCCACGCCCACCGCCGCCGCCACCGGAACGTGGTTCCTGCGGACGGGCTTCATTCACAGTCAATGTCCGGCCGCCGAGCTGCGTGCCGTTCAACGCGGTAATCGCCGCCTGCGCTTCGCTATCCCCCGACATCTCCACGAAACCGAATCCACGGGACTGTCCCGTGAACTTGTCCGTGATGATACGTGACGACGTCACGGCTCCGTGCACAGCGAACAAATCGCTCAGCTGTTGCTCGGTTGTTGAATAGGGCAATCCACCGACGTAAATCTTCGAACCCATGGGGTTCCTCCTTTGAGAAAATGCTGTTGTGGTGAACTCGAGAACGGAGGAAGGAAGGAATGGGCCGAAGACGTCAACACAGCGGCGGCTTAGCTCTGGCTTCCGATCAAATTCCCGGGCACAACCATCACAACATCGATTCAGGCCTTGTCACTCTCCATGCTTGCCTGCCAGGCCTCTCGCACTCAAGCAAGCCGATGCTACTCCAGCAAACCGAGAAAAGGCAAGCGGAGAATCAATACACCCATAGACAAGATTCCGTTCAATAGGCGGCCGGCGAAGACAGCGGCCGATGCGAGAACAGGGGGACTGCGTGCAACGTATCGAAAAACAACGACGTTTTACCTTGCATCGCCATACCGACCTGGCCGGTCCCGAGCATCTGATCTTCTATCGACAACACCAGCACTCCATCGACAAAGGCTTCGATAAAGTCTTTGCTGACGATCGTGTTCCGCTGAACCCGCAGACTGTGCCAATCGATGGGCTTTAGCGTCACGGCTGCCTGCCCTAGGACCGTGGCCACGCCCTCAATCACACGAATGACCTGCGCGCGCTTTGCTCCAAGATCGACCAACACCGCATAAAAATTTTGCGCATCCCGCAAGGCAAACACCAGTCCGCCCACACCGGCCACTCCATCGGCCGACCGCATGCGCATCGCGAGATCCGGATACTCATATTCAAGCCCCTGCGCAATCAGCAGTCGGAAGCAGGTGCTGTTCTCGCACACCGATGTCCCCATCACCACGTTCGGAGCGGACGGGGCCGTTTCATCGGTTTCTATCGACCAAACCGCCGAGACTCCGGCTCCAGAAGAAAGCGGAACGAAACCTCCTGGAATACTTTTGATTGAATCCTTGTCGAACGTCCATTTATGGAACAGGCCGCCGGTCGCCTGCTGCTTTAAATTCGCTTCCTTCTCCTCATGACTCTCCCGAGGGATAGCTGAGGCCGGTCCAGCCGCGACAACGACACACACCGCCGCCCAGAAACCGATGGAGAAGACGGCTCGAATACTTTGAGCTACCAGACGCCTAGTACTACGCATCTCCCGCTCCTTCTATTATGATTCTGGCTTCGAACCCAAGAATGGATTCCGCCGCATATTGATGATGTCCCGCTGCAAACGATCTCTCTCCGCCAGGATCCGCTTTCGCCGTTGCCAGCGATCCCAGGTCCACCAGCGAAGCTTGTGCGCGAACCTGACGGACGGAGGCGCCGCGCTGCCGCCCGGGGCATGTTGAAAATCATACCCCTGATGATCGTTGCGGTTTTCAAAAAACCGCTTATAGAGGTGCTCGTACAGGCCTTGTCCCGATCCGCCGCCAGCCACAGGCACTCCTTTCTATAAAAGCGATTCCAACTGAGCGCTCTCTGTCACCGGCGCCGAACAGGTGAACTGCTGGCACACATAGGCCGTCGGCTGCCCATTCACGCTGACCTTCCCCGCCGCCAGAGGCAGCTCGCCCTCTTTCCCCCGGCGCGCCTCATCGATGACAAAGAGAACCTTGTTCGGCACATACCGTTGATGCAACGCCGCCAAAAGCGATTCCGTCTGCGGGTTGCCGCGCCCTCCGACAATCACCACTTCCTTCGGTTTAGATAAGAGCAAATCCAGCCCGCACAACAGCCCGGACGCGCCGTAGGCATTCTGATCCATGAGCTGGCGAAACACCCGCAGCGTCTGCTCCGCCCGATCATAATACGTCCGTTCTCCCGTCAAAGAAAAGAGGCGAATCAATACCTGCACCGCCACCGCATTACCGGACGGCATCGCGCTATCCGTGCCGGACTTCATCCGATGGATGAGCGGTTCATGATCCGTGGCCGTGAAAAAGAAGCCGCCGATGCCCTCATCCCAAAAGTACGCCAGCATGCCATTCGCCACGATCTGAGCCTGCTCCAAATACCAGCCATGCGAGGTTGTTTCGAAGGCATCGAGCAACGCCGCCGCCAGATAGGCATAGTCGTCCAGATAGCCGGCAATCCGCCCACTCCCGCCGGTCACTGTACGAAACACGCGCCCCTCGGCAATGGCGTAGTCGATCAAAAACGTCAACGCCTGCTCGGCGGACGACAAATACCACGGCGTGCCGAAGGTCTGATAGGCATCGAGAAACGCCGAGGCGGCGAGGGCATTCCAGCTCGTGAGAATATTCTCGTCGCGTTGCGGCTTCACCCGCTGCTCGCGAGCCGCCAGCAATTTCTTCCTGGCCGGTCGCAGCGTCGCCTCGAACAGTTCCTGCGTCTCGATAGATGAATCGACATTCGACAGCCGGTTCAAGACCGTCTTCCCCTCAAAATTCCCACCGTCGGTCACACCATAGGCCCGGCAGAACGTCTCGCCCAATTCCTGCCCGAGCACGGCCTGAATCTCCGCTGAATCCCAGACGAAGAACCGGCCTTCCTCACCCTCGCTGTCGGCGTCCTGCGCGGCGAAAAAGGCTCCGTCCGCATGCGCCAATTCGCGGCGTGTCCATTCGAGCGTCTCTTCCACCACCTGGCGGAACCGCGCCTCTTTCGTCAACCGCCAGCCATCGAGATAAATCCTGACTAATTGCGCATTGTCATAGAGCATCTTTTCGAAATGCGGAATGAGCCACTGCCCATCAACCGCATACCGGTGAAACCCGCCGCCGAGATGGTCGTAAATCCCACCGGCCGCCATCTTGCGAAGCTGCAACAACGCCTTGTCCTGAGAGGCCGCGTCCTTGGTCCGATACGCATGGCGCAAGAAAAGGCTGAGCGGCGGGACCGTCGGGAACTTGGGCCCCTCCCCAAATCCGCCGTTGACCGGATCGAAGAACAACCCCAAATCCTTCACGCCATCGACCAGCAACACATCCGTCAGCGGCTCCGCCGACGGCTGATGCGTGCTCACCCGCGCCAATCCCGCCTTCACCCGCTCGACGTTCTTCACGACATCGTCGCGATGATTTCGATAGGCGTCCAACACCCCCTGCAAGACTTGAGGAAGCCCCGGCAGATTATGCCGCGACACAGGCGGGAAATACGTCCCGCCATAAAACGGTTCCTGATCCGGCGTGAGAAACATCGTCAGCGGCCAGCCGCCGCCACGCCCCAGAAACACCTGCGCGGCCTTCTGATAAATATCGTCGAGATCGGGACGCTCTTCCCGATCCACCTTTATACTGACAAAATGCTCATTGAGCACTGCGGCGATGTCGTGGTTTTCGAAACACTCGTGCGCCATCACATGGCACCAATGGCAGGCCGAGTAGCCGATCGACAGGAGAATCGGCTTATCCTCCGCTTTGGCCTTGGCCAGCGGTTCCGGCCCCCAGGCATACCAATCCACCGGGTTCAGCGCATGCTGCCTGAGGTACGGGCTGGATTCCGTGATGAGACGATTGGGAAACGAATCGGCCTGCGTCATGATGCGTCGTATCGTAACTCTCCGTGCCGAATAGTACCTGGCTCACACTCGCTCTGCAACCTCCCAATCCCCCTTGTGTTATGATTCACGCTGGCACTCAAAGGACTCACCCTCATGCGCCATCCAATACGTGCGCTCGCCCCTCCGGTCGTGCAGCGGGCTCTTCTTGCGATCCTCCTGGCGACGCCCATCACATTCTGCTTGCCCCTCATGGGCCAAGCAGAAACGCCCGCTGGTTCAATGCAGGCCGCCATCGATCTCTTGTCTCCAGAGCGGATGCTAGCCGACATTCGCACGTTAAGCGGCGCATCCTTCAACGGACGATTAGCCGGCAGCGACGACGATAGACTATCGGCGCAATGGGTTACGCAAGAACTGGCCACCGCCCAGGTACATCTTCCTCTTCTCATGAACGGCTCACTCCGCTTTCCTTTTGCCAGCGGAGAAGATGGCACACCGCTTGGCGCGATGGCCTCGATCATTCCAACGTCGGTCATCCAACCGGATCCAGACCTGCGAATAGGCAGCGCGAACCAGATGACCGTCGCCAATCTCGGTGCCGATTATCTGCCGGTATTCGACTCGCCGTCCGCTTCTATTCAAGGCCGCATCGTTTTTGTGGGCTACGGGATTGTCGATCCGGCGCAAGGGATCGATGACTATGCCGGCGTGGACGTGACCAATCAGATCGTCCTCTTTCTGCACGGCAAGCCGGACCATTACAAGCAGCCGATCAGCCATGCGGACAAAGTCCGATTCGCGAAAAGCCATGGCGCCCTCGCCTATCTGACCGCCACGGGGCCGATTCTCCATCCCTATGAAGCCCGGCGCGGTGTGACTGGAAGACCCAGCGCCTTCTACGGACAACTCCCTCCCGAACAAGCGATTCCCGGCGCCTGGGTCAGTACTGCGCTAGCGGAACGGCTGCTGGCCGCCCCGGACGGGAAAAACTCCGACCGGCTGCGAACCATGCAGGATCAGCTGAACAAGACTCCTGCGGTTCGCCCGACGGCGACCGACCACTATGCCGCGCTCCACTGGAACACCACCGTGCAGGAAGGCCTGCTGACCAACGTCGTGGGACTGATCCCCGGCACCGGTCCTGACGCCATTATCATCGGCGCCCACCGCGATCACTTCGGCCGGCCTGCGGGCTTGTTCTTTCCAGGCGCGGACGACAACGCATCCGGCACCGCCATTATGATGGACGTGGCGCGCGCCTTGGCGAAATCCGGCCTGCGCCCCCGGCGCACGATCCTGTTTCTATCGTTTAGCGGCGAAGAAAACGGCTTATTGGGCTCGCGCCTCTACGTAACCCGCCCGGTCGTGCCGCTCGCCTCAACCACCGGCATGATCAACATCGATCATGCCGGCATTGGAAACGGCAGACTGACCGTCGGCGTAACGGGATTTGAAAAGACAGTGGCCACCGCGGCGGGGCAGGCCACAGAGCTGACAGACAAACTCGATGTGTACGGATTTTTTCCGGGAGGCGATCACGTACCGTTCAAAGAAGCGGGCGTGCCGACCATCACCGTCGTCAGTGGCGGAGTGCATCCGCACTATCATCAGCCGACCGATACCGTCGACACCGTCAATCCAGACATTCTCATGACAACAGCGCACTACGTCCTGACCTTAGCCTGGCAATTGGCAAACGAACCATGAAGGAATCGGCAGGAAACTACGGAATCTCGTCGAGCAACGTCGAACTCATCGAAGGCAGAGGGCTTGTCTGCCTGGGAGGGCCGGGCAAGACCAGCGGTGAACCGCTCTGATTGGCGCCCTGAATCAAGCCAATCGAGAGTTGTGGACCGAAGGTCATCACCGCACCGCTCCAAGCCTGTCCAGTAGTGGGATTCCGAAAACTATAGGTCTGCATATTCCCGCCAGGCTGATATAAATAACCCTGCGTCCCCTGCCCATCGAGATACAGACTCCCTGGACCGGCCAAATTGAACAACGGCCCGACGCCGCCATCGAACGACCGCACACCGGACACCGATTGGGCTACAGCCGGCGCTCGCTCGACCAGCGCGACTCCAACGGTCCCTACTGCCGTAATCAGTGCAACCGTGAGCAGGCGTCGCATCATGCTCCTACTTCTCTGAGGCAAGGTGAGTGGATTCATGGCAATGTCCGTCTCACCAGTATAATATGCGCGTGGTCAGACTGTCGATCAAGGAGGATTCATGAGCCCCCACCATCGTTTCGCCCCCGGCATCCCTGGATGGCACAGCGGTATCGCCATCGTACTCGTCTTGCTGACAACCACCCCTTGCTGGAGCCAAGGTCCCGCCAAGACCGCAACGCCAGAAGAACGGCGTGAAACGATTTCCCTGGCCGATGCCGCCGTCCGCGCCTTGCAAAGCAATCTGGATATCTCCATCAGCCGCCAGACAAAAGAAAGCCGTGTGTTCGATATCACCGTCGAGCAGGCCAAGTTCGACCCGACCTTGAGCGTGAACGGCCAATACAATCGCCAGGTCTCGCCCCTGAATCGTCCGGTCTTCGGCGGCACCGGCGGCAGCCTGACCGACATTCAAACATTCGATCAGCGCAACAGCTCCGTGACCGTCGACGCGACGCAAAACCTCATCACCGGCGGCAACATCGACTTGAACTACAGCCCGGCCCGCACCAACGTGAATCAGAACCTGGCTACCGGGTTCTTGTTCAACCCGGCCTGGACCGGTGGCCTCGCCCTCACGTTGACCCAGCCCTTGCTGCGCAACGCGGGCATCGACATCACGAAAACTTTCATCAAAGTTGCCCAAAACAACGCCGACGTCGAGCAGCACATCTTCCGCGACCGGGTCCTGACCGTGCTCGCCACCGTCGAACAAACCTATTGGGAACTGGTCTTCTCGAATGAAAACCTGAAGGTCGCCCAGGCCGCCCTTAAGGCAGCGGAAGAATTACTGGCGACCAACCGCGCCAAAACCAAAGCCGGCGTCATGTCCATCGTGGATGTCTTGCAGGCCGAAGCCGCCGTCGCCTCGCGAGTCGAACAGGTGCTGGTGGCCGAAAAATCCATTCGCGACCAAGAAGACCAATTGCGCCGGTTGCTCAATCCCGGCGAAGAGGAATTGCGGCAGGATATGCGGCTGACGCCTACCGATGCTCCCGTCGTCGTCCTTGAGCCGCTCAGTTTGCAGGAAGCCATCGACACCGCCATCGACCAGCGCCCGGAAATCGTCCAGGCCAAGAAGAACGTCGACTCGGGCGAGCTCAACAAACAATTCGCCCGCAATCAGCTTCTCCCCACCCTGTCGCTTCAAGGCACGATGGGCATGGCCGGATTGGGCAAAGACTACGGCGATTCCGTCAGCAAGAACCTCAGCGGCGACTTTTACAATTTTGGCGCGGGGCTCGTCTTAAGCTATCCGCTGGGCAATCGCTCGGCCATCAGCACCTACAACAAGCGCCAGTTGGAATCCAAAAACGCCGAAGCCTCCCTCGCGAGCGTGCGTCAGCAAATCATCGTGGGCGTGCGCGAAGCCGTCCGCCGCGTGCAGACCGACTTCAAGCGCATCGAAACCACCCGCTCCGCCCGCATCATGGCCGAGAAGCAATTGCAGGCCGAGCAGGAGCGGCTGAAAGTGGGATTGAGCACCACCCGCTTTGTGCTCGACTTCCAGCGCGATCTCGCCACCGCGCAAGGCAACGAGCTGCGGTCGGTCGTGGACTACAACAAGTCGCTCTCCAATCTGGCGCGCCACAAAGCCAGCACGCTGGACCGGTACAATCTGCAACTGCAATAACCCTCCATGCCGACGCCTGAGCCGAGCGAACAGGCGGCACCGGTGAGCACGCACGAACGGGGAGCAGCCTTAGCGCTGCTCCCCCTCGCCGCCACCGCCGCGTTCTACGCCCTTCCCACGTCACTGCAGGAACAGCCGTTCATTCAATTCGCCCCACAAATTCTAGCCTATCTCGCCCTCGCCTTGTGGGCGGCATACAACCGCCCTCTGCTCCCACTCCTTGGCCTGCTCCCACAGGGATTGAAATCAGGATTCCGTCGAGGTCTCGCAATCGGATTCGGACTCGGTTGTCTCAATACTATTCTGATTCTTGAGGTCATTCCGGCGATTGGATTCGACATCACGTTTCTGAAAAACACCCCGCATGCCCGCATGCCGTTCTTCCTCATGATGCCCTGGACAATCTGCGGCATCGCCCTCTTCGTCGAAGTGAACTTTCGAGGCTTTCTGCTCGGACGGCTGGCCAAGCTCGAATCGCCGCTGTGGCACTCCTCCCATCTCCAACGCCTCTCGCCGCTGGCTCTCGTGGCCAGTGCCATCGCATTTTCTTTCGACCCCTTCATGGTCGCAACCTTCCAATATCTCCACTGGATCGCCGTCTGGGACGGCCTCGCCTGGGGTACGGTCAGGCTCCGGACAAACAATCTCTACATTCCCATCGTCGCGCACGCCGTCGAGGTCATGGTGATGTATAGTGCGGTGCGAACGGCGCTTGGGTAACGTCCCGCAAGTGCGCGAACCCAAAAGATCGACGGCAGTCAGGAGGAGGGAAACCACGTGAACGGCTTGGGCAAATACGTCCTCTATTTTCTCTTAGGCGGCACCATCGTCAGTGTCTCGACCTACCTCGGCGCGCAAGGCCGGTCGTTCCTCGCGGCTTTCGCCAGCACCTTCCCGGCCATTACTGGAGCGACCTTCATCCTGATCTATGTAAACGGCGGCAACGATGCCATCGTGAGTTACGCGAAAAATCTGCTCTGGTTCGTGCCGCCTTGGACCGTCTATGTCCTGGCCATGATCGCCGGCGTGCCGCGCTTCGGCTTCTGGCCTGCGATGCTCGGCTCGCTCGCGCTCTACATGAGTTGCGTGGGGCTGGTACGGTTCCTTCGGTAGATCGGACAAGCGCTACGGCAAGACAAGACCGAAGTGTTCATGGAGCGCGCGGATATACTCGGCGTCGCTCTCGACAACGGATTTTTCATTTTGTCCGTTCCGCCTGATACTCAACCGCCGATCCACTAAGGTCTTACGCCCATCCTTGGTCGGGATCGTGCAGATCCGGCGCTGCATAAAGCGAGACTCGGGCGAGTGCGAGTGGAAGTAGTTGGGATAGTGATAATCGACCGGCTGGCACGGTTCGAGTGTAAACGAGTAGAGGCTTTCCCACTCCTCATGCATCAGGCATTGCAGAAGATATTCGTCGGGCTCGATGGCCGTGAGCCGAAACTCCTCCGAATACTGTGCCGCCTGAACGCCGGGTGACAATCGAATCGGCTCCAGCAACCCATTGCCGCCGAATCCCACATCGACCAGCCAGGGTTCCCCGCCGGCATTCACCATCGAGACCTGATGACTTTTCGGATAGGGCGGCTTCGCGCCATATCTCACCCGCGCAATCAAACGAGTGACCGAGAAACCCAGCTCTTCCAGCAGCAGGCTGAAGAGTCCATTCAATTCAAAACAGTATCCGCCGCGTTGCGCCGTCACAATCTTGGCAAACAGATCCGCCGGTTCAAGCGAGACCGGCCGGTCCAGAAAATTGTCCAGATTCTCGAACGGCACGGCCAGCACATGAGCGAGATGGAGCGCGCGCAAGGTATCCGGCGTCACGGCCTGAACGCCGCGATAGTTCATGCGATCAAGATAGGCGCGCATATCCATCGGCACACTCCCCCTCCATACCAGACAGAACGAGTATAGGGAAAACCCAAGCAGCAGGTCTACGGCCTTCTGAAGACACCATGCTTCCAGTGGGAACGATGGGCGCAGAACACGCGGGACAGGTCTAGGCGGGATGGGAGAAGCGCAGCCGGTTCATTTCATTGAGGGTCGAGATCATCTGATTCAGGGCGTGGGTGACGGTGCGGCTGGCCTCTTGAGACGAGTGGTTGCCGTCAGTCCAGGTATCGGGTGGGCTCGCGATCTCGCGCAGGTTCTGACAAAAGCGCGCGATGGTTTGCTTCCAGTGACAGGCGCCTGGAGCGGCATCGAGAAACTGCGTGCGGTCGTTCGAGAATGGCTGCTCAAATTGCCCGGCGCGAAGCTGCCACATCTGCTCCATGGCCTGCTGTCGGTCCGAGCCCAACTCCAGCCCATTCACCTTTTCATTCAACGCAGCGAAGAATCCGCCGACGATATGCTCCGCATGCGATTCTGGAAAGACGCCGACGCAGGCCTGCATGAGCAGAAACTTGTGGAAGAGAAATACCTCGGCGCTAATGCGCGCATCGTTCACGGAAGGATCGTACGCCAGCGCGAGTTCGCGAAGCGCATCCGCGGACGCCCCTTCAAGACTCGCTCCAAGCAGTCGCGCAATCTGACGGCCAAGGTTGAGATATTCAGCATTCGACAGCAAGGTCATCGCAACCTCTTCACGCACCCCAGAATACCCTCCTCCCGCAGACAGCTCAAAATGGCTGTCCAGCAAGGCCGCAGCGAGTGAGGGACCGAGGCGTACCCTCTGGGGTACGTTGAGGGTCTGAACGATGCGAGAACGAAGCTGGCAGACATTTTCAGCTGTCTGCTATTCAACTACCACCGCCGTCCCACTCGCACTTACCATAAGCATGCTGCTGCTGGCACCGATGGTTTCATAATCGATGTCGATCCCGACGATGGCATTGGCGCCAAGATTCCTAGCTTGCTCACGCATTTCGCCGATAGCAATATCCTTGGCCTTCCGTAGCTCAGCTTCATAGGCGGCCGAGCGCCCCCCGACAATATCCCTGATCGAGGCAAAGAAATCGCGAAAGATGTTCGCGCCCAAAATCGCGTCGCCGCTGACGAGTCCTAGATATTTGACTGCGCGCTTGCCTTCAATGTTCGGTGTCGTCGTCACAATCATGCGTCCCTCCCGGTAAATGCTCCATCCTCTCACCTCAGGAATTAATCGCCAAGCCTTTCTCCGTTCCCGGTTGAAGCAGGTCCGCCCGCTTGATACGATCATCCGTTCGCTCACTAGGAATCATCGCGTGGACATCACCCCCTTGCCTAAGCCTCCATCCTCCGACCTCATCGTCGAGGGCGCGCGGCAGAATAATCTCAAGAACATCTCGCTCCGGATTCCCCACAACCAGGTCACGGTCATCACCGGGTTGTCCGGTTCTGGCAAATCGTCGCTGGCCTTCGACACGCTCTTTGCCGAAGGCCAATGGCGCTATGTGGAGTCCCTCTCGACCTACGCACGCATGTTCATCGACAAAGTGGCCCGCCCCGATGTCGACCGTATTCTCAATGTGCGGCCCGCGATTGCGATTGAGCAGAAGAACCAAGTGCGCACCGCCCGCTCGACAGTGGGCACCACCACGGAAATAGCGGACCTGCTCCGCCTACTGTTTGCCAAGATCGGCACACCGGTTTGTCCCGACTGTCATCAAGCAGCCCGCTCCTTCCAGCCCGATACCGTGGCCACGGATCTGCTCGTACAATTTCCAGACGCGCGCGCCATGGTTCTGTTCTCCCTGGCCGCTCCCTCGGCCAAGCTGGAGTCGGCATTTATTCAATCGCTCCTGACCCGCGGGTTTACCCGACTCAAAGCCGACAATGAAATTCTTGATCTGCTTGAGTCCACCCATCCTCCGCTCCACGCCGCGACATCGCTGCAGGTCGTACTCGACCGGCTCGCGATCCGTGCGGACAATCGAACCCGCCTCGTCGAAGCCATCGAGACCGCTTTCCGCGAGGGAGAGGGCCGCTGCGCGGTAGACATTATCGGTCACGGCGTTCGCACCTACAGCACCGACTTTCTCTGCCAGCAGTGCGGCCGCACCTTTGAACCGCTCAGGCCGATTCTCTTTTCCTTCAACCATCCAATCGGCGCCTGCCCTGAGTGCAAGGGCTTCGGCAACGTGCTGCAATACGACCCGGAGCTTGTCATTCCCGACCATGGGAAATCACTCGCCGAAGGCGCAATCGAGCCCTGGAGCAAGCCCGGAACGGATTGGTGGGAGAAACAACTGCTGCTGGCCATGAAACGGAAAGGCGTCGATGTCACCGCCCCCTTCCGAAGTCTCCCGAAAGCGACTCAAGCCTTGCTGTGGAAAGGCGACGACTCGTTCGAGGGCATCGACGATTTCTTCGAGTACATGGAAGGAAAGCGGTACAAGCTGCATGTCCGCGTGCTGCTCAGCCGCTATCGCACGCCGGTAGAATGTCCGGCCTGCCACGGCAGCCGATTGAAGCCGGACGCCCGCTTCGTCAAGATCGCCGGGACCGATATTCACGAGATCACCGGCCAAACCATCGCCGGCCTGCTGAGCTGGATGCAGAGTTTGCAGCTGCGCCCGTTCGAGCGAGAAATCGCCGCCGACATTCTGCGCCAATTGAACGCCAAGCTCGAGTTTCTCCTGCGCGTGGGGCTCGGCTATCTCACGCTGGCCCGGCAAACGAAGACGCTCTCCGGTGGCGAAGCCCAGCGGGTGTCTCTCGCCAACCAACTCGGCGCCAGGCTGGTCGGCACCCTCTATGTTCTTGACGAGCCTACTATCGGTCTCCATGCACGCGACACAGACCTGCTTGCCGGCATTCTCAAAGACCTCGCGGCCGCCGGCAACACTGTCGTCGTTGTGGAGCATGACCGGCACATGATCGAATCGGCCGACTATCTCGTCGAGCTCGGCCCGCAATCCGGTGAACGGGGTGGCGAGATCGTCTGCGCCGCTCCGGCTAAAGAATTCATACAAGATCCTCGCGCGCTCACCGCCCGCTACCTCCGAGGCGACGAACAGATTCCGCTCCCCAAAACCCGTCGCTCCGGCAACGGCAAGGTGCTCGTGCTCGCGGGGGCCAGCGAACATAATCTGAAAGACCTGGCTGTCCGGCTGCCGCTCGGCATGTTTATCTGTGTGACCGGTGTCTCCGGATCAGGCAAGAGCACGCTCGTGGAAGACACTCTCTACCGAGCCCTGGCCCGAGCCTTTCGAGTGGATGCGCTCCCGATGGGCCGGTTCAAGGCGATCAAAGGCATTGAACACCTCAAGGGCGTGCGCCTCATCGACCAGCAACCGATCGGCCGCACGCCCCGCTCCAATCCAATCACCTATCTGAAAGCCTTCGACGACATCCGGCAACTCTTCGCCACTGAACGAAACGCGCTCCGCCAAGGACTCACGCCGGGTCACTTCTCCTTCAATACTGCAGGTGGACGATGCGAGCGATGTGAAGGCGCCGGGGTGGAAAAGCTGGAGATGTATTTCTTCGAAGACCTTTATGTACCCTGCGAGAGCTGCGATGGGAAACGATTCAAACCGGAAGTGCTGGCGATCCGCTATCGCGGGAAGACGATTGCAGATGTCCTGGCCATGACGGTCGATGACGCCATACCGTTCTTCACTGGCTCGCCGAAGCTGCAAGAGCGGCTCCACCTGCTCTCCTCCATCGGCCTCGGCTACTTGCGTCTCGGACAGTCCGCCACCACCCTCTCAGGCGGCGAAGCCCAGCGGTTGAAGGTCGCGGCAGAATTGAAAGACGGTTCGGCGAAAGACCTGCTGTACATCATGGACGAACCGACGACCGGGCTGCACTTTGAAGACGTGAAGAGACTCCTCGCCGTCCTGCACAAACTCGTCAACGCCGGCAACACCCTCGTCGTCGTGGAGCATAATCTAGACGTGATCAAATCGGCCGACTGGGTCATCGACCTCGGCCCGGGAGGGGGAGACGCAGGCGGACGGATTGTCGCGGAAGGACGCCCGGAACAGGTCGCGAAAGCGCCGGCATCGCATACAGGGCGATTTCTCGCTCAAGCCATAGAAAAACCCGATTTATAGAAGCGAAGGATCCTGATAGCCGCTTGCCGTTCTCTCCGGCGATGCTTATAGTATCTGTACATTCGATGTACAGAACGGAGGCATCATGAGCGTTGCACTGAAACACAAACATCTGGTGCTAGACCAACGAAAGATCAATGCGGCGAAGCGATACTTCGGGGTTACGTCCGAGCAGGAAGCGATCGACAAGGCCCTCTCCCTCCTCGTCGAGGAGCAACGACTCAGTAAGGCCTTGCGACCACTGAAGGGAGTCTTGAAGGGCGACGAGCGACCATGGCCTTACCAATAGGTGGCAAGGTCTTGCTTGACACGAACGTTCTCATTGATTTTCTCCGTGCAGGAATGCACGCAGAGTGGGTTTTAGGCGGCCAGGGGACCGTCGTTCGATTTATCTCCGCAGTCGCACTGCTTGAGCTTCGAATCGGCGCGGACACCCCTAAGCGCAAGAAAGCCGTTGATCGGCTACACCATGCATTCCAATCCGGGCGCATCCTCGGCTTGACACCTTCGATTCTTGACCACGCTGGACGACTCTTTCGCACCTTGTACGGCAATGCATCTGGATTGCACGACCGGCTGGGACCAATGAACGATCTGCTCATCGCCCTCACAGCCAGAGAGATCGGCGCAACCGTCGTCACTGGCAACGTGCTGGAATTCCGTCGCATCGCAGGGAAAGCCCCTGGCCTCAAGATCATCGCGCCCTAGCCCACCAGCACAAGCTGATGAACGACGGCGCCCCCCCTATGGTCGTAGAACACAATCTGGACGTGATCAAATCAACCAACTGGGTCATCGACCTCGGCCCCGAAGGTGAGAGCGTCACCTTATGAAGAGCACTTTGAAACTCATCATTTTCCTGTTACCATTTTTACTGCTAACTACGCCAAGCTGCTCTCCCATCTCCAAGAGTGCGGTTGAGCCAAACCACAAGATCATGATTGATCCATCCACCAGGAAAGAGACGCTTCCAGCCTGGTTGTGGTATGCCGGCACCCGCGCTTACTGGATGGAGAAAGCATTTTTTGAACGTTTCCCAGGAGAGAAAACTTACAAACATACGTTCGATGAAGAAATTGCAGCTAGGGAAGGGTGTGCGCGGCTTTGGCAGAAATTAAAATCAAATGACGGGAGGAGCGACCCCTACCTCGATGACCTTGTGTCAATTCATCAAACCGGATTCATGCGTGAGTATGTCTGGCTTTACTTTAGAGAACTCAATTGGAGCAAGCCTGCTGACCTTAGACAAACCGACTTCGAGCAGTGGCGGAACATACACCTAAAAACTCACGCGCCTGAAACCAAAGCCACGGCAATTCCGTAGCAAACCCTCAGTGCAACTGGCCGACGATTCAATTCCACAACCCCGGTCTCGGCTCGGCCACGATGCCGAGTTCCAGTGGAGAACCGTCGCGGCGGGTGTCGAGCTGCAAGGACTCGCCCTCTTTGGATTGGCAGAGATGCTTGGCGGCGCATTCTGATTTCACATCGGCTCGCAGCATCCTGCTACAACCATCATCTGATTACGACACAAGCCTACCGTCCTCTTCTAGAAACCAAGGGTCAGGAAGGTTGCTTGCTCATGGCAGACAAACGTCTGAAGCTCTTGATAGCGGGATCTCAAGAGCCGGATCACCTCTTGGTTAGAACAATTACCCACCGCAAGCCAGACCACTTTTGGCGGAGTCCCTCTTACCATGCTGAAGCGAATGAAATCCTCATCGCGTGTGACCAACAGGCATGCGTGTTCCTTCGCCAACTGCCAGACCACGTCATCCGACACTCCGCCGGCACCAAGCACGCGCACATGAAGAGAGTCCGGATAGAGATCGGCTATAGCCGGGAGAATGGATTCAGAAAGGTTTTCGTCGAGCAGCAGCCGCACAAGCCCTCAGGCGGCGGGAATCGACACGGTGCGCCGCTCACGTTCAGCCGCATACGCCAAACAGGCTAGCACGTCCTCATGCGTGAGCTGGGGAAAGCTAGAGAGCAGTTCTGCTTCCGACATACCCTCGGCAAGGTGCCCGAGGACTTCACCAACCGTCAGTCGGGTACCCCGTACACAGGGCTTGCCGAACCGAATCGTTGGGTCAACCGTGATGCGATCAGTCCAAGCCATAGCGGTATGATAGAGAACTCTTTGCCAAGCCGCAAGGTCCTCAGCCATTACAGCCCCGGCCTTGGCTCGGCCACGATGCCGAATTCCAGCGGCGAACCGGCGCGGCGGATGTCGAGCCGCAAGGACTCGCCCGCGTCGGACTGGCAGAGGCGCTTGGCGTCGCGTTCGGATTTCACATCGGCCAACGGCCTGCCGTTACAGGCAATAACATGGTCACCGACGTGGAGCCCGGCTTTCTCAGCCGGCAGCCCGCTCCGCAACTCGCGCACCGCGTAGTAGCGCGCGCCCTGCGACTCTTGCAGCTCCCAATTCACACCGATGCGCCCCGACCCGAGCAGCCCAGTCTGCGAACCGAACCGGGACAGAATACGATGGACGATGATGCGGGCGGAGCTCTCCGGATCGTCGGTGGTCCGATCCGTCAGATAGCCTTCGCCGTTGAACAGGAGCTGGCCCGTTTCGACATCGATCATGCGCAGCGAGAGCGCCACCGTATTGGTGCGCGCGTCGACATGCTGTTCCCATTGCTGCACGCCGCCGACGATAATGGCATGAGCCCCGACGAGCTTCCCAATCTTCAAGACATTGGCATCGTCGGCATGAGTGAGCTGAATCACTTGTTCTTGCAGCACTTCGTCGAGCTTGGCTCGCTCGACCATGTTCATATCCAGATCCAGCAACAGGGTGGTCACAATCCCGGCGACCCGTGAGCCGGAGCCGGGCGCGTTGGGCCCGTCTTCGAACAACATGATGGCCATGGTGCGATAGCGGTCGATGGACTCGCGATTGATCGGGCCCAACCCAGTCACGACCGGGTCCGGCCACCCCGGACGGCCGGCTGCCTGGCCATGGGGCACGCCCGCCACTTCGCAGGAGCGCCGCCGCTGCAAGATAGCGGCTGGAGGCCCCCAGGTACAGAGCTCTTCGTTGACCAACACCACATGCTGGGGGTACTCGCGCTGATGCTCCATCGCGATGTTCGTAAAGGGGTAGAACACACAGCCGCCGACCACAACCGCGATGGGACAGAGCCCCAGCTCATAGAGCCATTGATTGCGGGCCGTCAGTGAATACTCCCAAACGAGCAACCGGCCGTCATCCCGCAAGACGCGATCGGGGCGGCCGATCTCGTCGAGCACCTGGGCTTTGGTCATCGGCACAGCCAGCCGGTCCAGCTTCGACTCAGATTTATAGATCGTATACCCGACACCGCAGTGGGAGGAGAGAAATGAGGCGATGAGGAGAGCGCTCAGGCTCGCCATTCGAGCAAGGGGAGAAATTCCCATGGCTCAGCCTAACATTGCAGGATGCGGGCTTCAATGGAGGGAACGACCGAGAAACATTCACGCAGTTTTCTCGTGAGGCCGCATGCGGTCGGCAGGCGGTTTCAGCGACTGGCTAGTTGCAAGTAGGATCGAACGGCATATCGGCGTAATACCGATAGGCCCCGCCCAGCGTCAGCAGAATCTCCTGCCATACCTGCGCAGGATCTTTCTCGAATACAACGGCCGAATCGGCCGGCAGCGTAATCCACGACCCCGTCTTCATCTCCGACTCCAGCTGGCCTGGGCCCCAGCCTGAATAGCCAAGATAGGCGCGAAAGGAGTCTTTGGTCGTCGGGCCGGTGAGAATCCGTTCGACCACAGCCATATCTCCACCGAGACAGACCCCGTCGAATACCGGATGAGAATTTTCCGGCAGCTGATCGACTCGATACAACAGCATGACATGGTTCGTCTGCACGGGTCCGCCGGCATAGAGCACGTGGCTCGCGCCCTCAATGATCGGCACCTGTGGCAACGCTTCGGAAATGGACATCGCCGTCGGCCGGTTCACGACGACTCCGAGCGCGCCCTCGGTCCCATGCTCGCAGAGCAGCACGACGGTCTGCCGAAAATTCGGATCGCGCAGCTTCGGCGCCGCTACAAGAAAAATGCCTTTGCCGAGTTCCGTATCCATGAGCAGATCCTACCGTGCCCGCAGCCGTGGCTGCAAGCCTGCACCCGAACGCTCCGGAGCCAACCCGCCCGACAGAGCTATGCGCGATAGAGGGACGGCCGGCGATCGCCGAGCAGATCGTTGTAGATGGTGACGGCCTTATTCCGCGCGTCGGCGGGATCGATATCCACGACCGCGAGTTCGTCCCGGTCGCGGGGAGCGCGATGGAGAATGACACCTCGTGGACTGACCACTTCGCTGTTGCCAATAAATGTCAGCGGATCTTTTCCACCGCGCGCCTCGGTGCCGATGCGATTGCACGTCACCGCAAAGACACGATTTTCGAGGCAGCGCACCGGCATGGAGTCCGGACAGTTTGGCAGCACGAGATTGGATGGATGGCAGATGATGTCGGCGCCCATGAGCGCGAGCGTTCGCGCGGATTCCGGGAAATACCAATCGAAGCAGATCATGACCCCGATCTTGGCAAGGCCGATATCCCAGACCTGAAAACCTGTATCTCCGGGAGTGAAGCAGCGCGTCTCTTCAAAAAACAGGTGGCTCTTTCGATAGCAGCCAAGAAATCCTAACGGTCCGACGACGACCGCCGAATTATAACAATTCGCCCCTGCTCGCTCCGGCAAACCGGCCACGATATGCATCCGGCGGCGTGCGGCCACCTCCATGAGCATCTTCGTCGTCGGCCCGTCGGGTACCGGCTCGGCCAGCCGCTGCGCTTCCTTGGCCGATAGGAACTGATAGCCTGAGGCGCAGAACTCCGGCAGTACCATGAGATCCGCCTCAGCCGTTTCCAGCTTCGCGCGAATCGCTTCCAAGTTCTTCGCGACCGCGCCGAACTCCGGCTCGTATTGGTAGTACCCCACTCGCACCGGCTGCCCCCTCCAAGCACGAACGGGCAGGGTTGCTGTCCCCTGCCCGTTCACAAACGCTATGTTCGTCGCGCTTACTTGACTTCCGACAAATGCGTCACTGCGCCTTCCGCATGCTGCGTCGCCACATCGGCGTGGCCGGCTTTGCCGTGCTCAATGGCTTCCTTCAGATGCTTCACGCCCTCGTCCAGATGTGGATTCTTCACGCCCGCGCCCTGGGCATGCTTCAGCGCACCCTCGGCATGTTGCACCAGCGCATCGGCATGGCCTTCCTTGCCGTGAGCGACCGCTTCTTTCGCATGCTCCACAGCCTCCGCCACATGCTTGTTGTCCGCCAAGGCGAGCCCGGACATGACCGGCCCGGCAACGAACGCGCCGACGGCGGCAAGGACGAGTGCGCTGCGACGAATGGAAATCCTCATGATGGCCTCCCTAATTGTTAGAACTCTTATGAATCATTACGGTTATGAACCCCTCGTGGATTCACCTTACACAGCGATTTTTTGACTGTCAAGAAGGCCGCGCCGACTCATTGAACCCCAAAATTTTCTGCAAACCCTGGATGTCTTTTTCCACGGGACAGGCAAAATCCCGGCTCCACTCCCACCAGGATCCCGGATAGTTTCTGAGGTGCCGGTAGCCGACGAGCTTGAGCACGAAGTAGAGCCAGGCCGACCGGACGCCGCCAGTGCAGTAGCAGACGATCTCCTGGGACTCCTGCACACCCTTGTCTTGCAACGACTCCTTGATGACGGAAAAATCCTTGACCGTGGCATCTTTATTCAGAAACGTATTCCACGCGACATGCAGCGCGGACGGGATATGTCCTGGGCGAGGGATCCCCGACACTTCCTTGCCGAGAAACTCTTCCAGGCTGCGCGCATCGAGCACCGCGGTCTGCGGATGCGGCTGCCGGATAATCAACTTCAGCTCGTCCTTGGTAATCGCGACAGCCTTGACCGGCTTGGCGGTGAAGGCGCCGGGCACCGGTGTTTCGCGGCCATGGCTGAACGGCCGCTTTTCCGCCGTCCACTTCACCCAGCCTCCGTCGAGCACTTTTACGTTCTGATGGCCGAGATATTCCAGCATCCAAAACATGCGCCCCTCATCGCCCCAGTTGTCGAAGGGATTGGAATAAATAATCACTTCGCTGTCGTTGCTGATCCCCAAGGCCGAGAGCTGCCGCTCGATCTGCGCGAGGTCGGGATTCAAGAGCCCTTTCGGAATCGCATTCGGATCGCTGTATTCATGCCAGGTCGAATGCACGGCACCGGGGATGTGCCCGCCGAACTCATAGGCCGACTTCCCCCGGACATCGACAATCACCAATCCGGGCTGTCCAAGCCGCTGTTGCAACGTGTCCGTATCCATCAATAACGGGTGTGTCATGGCAGTTCCTTTGTTCCTACAAAATCAGCTCGCAACCGGTGCCTTGCAACTCGTTTCTTCCGATAGACGGCGATGCGCCGTCTGCCGGCGATTTTCCTGTTCCATGACTGCGGCCAGCTTCTCTGAGAGAGGAAACTCCCGCTCATAGATCACGAACCGATAGGGATCGTTGCCCGTCAGGCCATACTTGGTCCTGAGCATGTCGTGCTGGCGATCCGTCAGAATGTGGTACTGCACCCGCGCCTTGAGAATCAAGCCCTCCGATTGGGGCGGGATGCGATAGGCAAAACTGTACTCCCGGCTGGCCAGCGGCAGTAGGCGATTGTCATAGAGCTCGAGAATGGCCGGCTGCCAGAGAATCCAGCGTCCCATTGTCGAGGTCTGCCGATCCAACACATTCTGCTGCGCGTCCTCGACGGTAAACTCGATGGTAAAGTGCCGGTCTGGATCGCCCGTCGGGATCTTGTGCCCCGCGCCGGCATTGATCAGATTCAGCGTAAACGAAATGTCGTCGCCCGGTTTGGGTTGCGGAGTGTCCGTCTTCACCTCGATCGCCACCGCCCGCTGAATCATGTCGGGATCGTGTCCACCCCGCCACAGATGCTTGCGGCCATGGCGAGTCGGGCTGTCGGCCGCCACAGGCCGGTCCACCTCGGGCATATGGCAGCTCTGGCAGATGAAGCCCCGTTCCTGCATAAAGAACTTGCCTTCATACTCGGCATACGTCCCGCAAGGGCCCACGTTATAAAATTGGGCCGGCCCAGACACCACATTGTGACAACGCTGACAGATCTGAGTGGTCCGGAAGTTCGGATCGAACTTCGTGGGATGCGGCGCCGCGGAATCTTCGAACGGCCCATAGATGACCCCGTCGCGCACATGGCAAGCCGCACAGGTGACCGATTCCTTTTGATAGGACGGATCGTACTGCGGATTGGGTTCCTGCACCGCCTTCTCCACCCGTCCGCGCGGGATCTCTTTGATCAACGTCGGCTGCTGATTTTCAAGCGGCGTATGGCAGTTCAAGCAGACCCAGATGTGCTTGTCTTTATTCCAGTAGGCCTGGAAGAACGGATCTTCGTAGGCATGGGCGTGAATGCTGGTCTTCCATTCCTCGTAGATCTCGCGATGGCACTGGCCGCAGGATTCCGCGCTGAGACTCGTCAGGCCTTCCGGCACGCGCTGAAAGGGAATCGCATGCGCATATTCGTCGCGCAACCCGAAAATCACGACCGGTTTGATTTCAGTGTAGTAGAGGTAAATCGCGGCGGCGAGTCCGACGACGCCCAATCCTATTTTCACCAGCCTCGTCATGCCGCCAGCAACGCGCGCACATGGGCATCGGCCGACGCCGCCAGCGCCGTCAGATTATATCCGCCTTCGAGGGACGAGAGCATGCGCCCCTGCGCATGTTTCTTGGCGATGCCGGCCACAATGCCGGTCAACTCCGCATAGCCCGTCTCGGTCAATCCCATGCTGGCGAGCGGATCGTCTTTATGCGCGTCGAATCCGGCTGAAATAATGACCAGCTCCGGCTTGAACTTCTCCGCCGCCGGCACCAACACATTGCGAAAGACGGCGCGATACTCGTCGTCGCCTTCCCCCGATTCCATCGGCACATTGATCGTGTACCCTTCCCCAGCGCCACGGCCCCGCTCCGACTCACGGCCGGTGCCGGGATAATGCGGAAACTGATGGGTGCTGAAAAAGAGGATCGACGGATCGTCTTCAAAACTGTGCTGCGTCCCGTTGCCATGATGCACATCCCAATCGACGATCAGGATGCGGGAGAGACCGTGTTTCTTCTGGGCATAGCGCGCGGCAATCGCGACATTGTTCAACAAGCAAAACCCCATCGCCCGGCCGGATTCGGCATGATGCCCTGGAGGCCGCACTGCACAGAACGCATGATCGACTTGCTTGTTCATTATTGCATCGATACCGGCCAGCGCTCCTCCGGCCGCCAGATAGGCCGCCGTGAACGAACCGGGAGACATCGAGGTGTCAGGGTCGAGCGAGACCAGGCCACTCGCCGGCGCCCGCTGCTTCAGCGAGGCGAGATAGGCGGCAGTATGCACCTGAATAATCCACTCGTCTTCCGCCATGTGCGGCTCGATCCTGGTCAATTGCGCCATCGTGCCGCTCTGCTCCAGCCGCTGCACAATGGCGCGCAGCCGGTTCGGCGACTCGGGATGCCCCATCCCCATATCGTGCTCAAGATATCGTGGATCGTAGACGAGACCGGTCTTGCCCATTGCTCCCCTTTCGCGGAACGGAATCGTAACATGCAGCTCTCCGCGTAGACAATGCGCGGAATCGCATGCTACGGTCTTGGGCATCACGCCATTCACGCTCTGGAGGAATGCATGCCCAATCCCCGCATCGAACCGCTCAAACGAGTGCTCGCGATTGAACCGACCGACGATGTCGCCTGGTTCGGTCTCGGGAAAGCCTATATGGAAGATGGGAATTTCGAGGAAGCCGCCAAGGCCTTGCAGCAATGCATTACCGTGAAGCCCACCTACTCAGCCGCCTACTATGCGCTCGCGCAATCGCTGCATAAGCTGGGGCGGATCGACGAATGCCGGGCCGTATCGGACACCGGCATCGCTGTGTCCACCAAGAACGGCGACGCGATGGTGACGAAGAATCTGGAGATGCTGAAAAGCTCACTCCCCGCCTGACTCGTCACAGCACCTGCCGGAACAGCTCTTCCTGCGCCTCAGTGAGCGGCGCCCGCACACTTGGATTTTGCACAAACATCCGGACGCGCGGAGCACCGCGCTGCCGCTTGGGCCGTTCGATGAGCTCCACGTTGGCTAGTCTTGTGCTGGCCTTCGCTGGCAAGGGCTCGACATCCCACAGGGCAATCATCACGGCGCTGAGGTGTCGCAACGTCGTCAGCAGCACCGTCACCGAGCCTGCCAGCGCTTTGAGGTCCAGTCGAATTTCCTCATGCCTGCTCGTCTTGTCTCCCAGCAAATCCGCGCGCGGAACGGAAATACAGAGCGTCACCGGATCGCAGTAGTCGGCCAGCTGCTTCGCCTTTTGCCGGATGCGGGCAAGAATGCGATGAATGAGAATCACGCCGCGATCCTCTTCCGCCCCCAACTCGTCGCAGAAAAGCACGCCGCGCAAAGGGAACCGCTGCCGCTCCGCCGATCCGACCATCGCGGTGACTTCCACGAAGAATCGCTCGCGCCCCAGGCGGCATTCCAAATCGGCTGTGCGCGCCTGCGACTCTGGCAAAAAGTTCACCCGCGCGCCAACACGAATCAGCTGCGTGGCTAATTCCAGCTCCGCCAGCGCCGATTCCCTGACACCGTAATCGTAATGCGTAAGCCGGGAGGCGAGCCGACCGAGCCGAAGATGACTGGCGGCATCGCCGCAATGCTGCTGAACGGTCGAGCAGTGCTCTTCAAGCTCACGGGACAAGCCCTGCTCTTCGCGCTTCCAGGCGGGGACCGGCGCTTGAGGCCCTTCTCGAAGATGGGCGACGAGCTTGAATGTCTTGCGGGACCGGAATCGCGCCATGCCTCACACCGTTTCCGTCCCCTCATCGTCATTGGGCGCCAGTCCCAACGCTTCAGGCTGACGCTTAGCCACTTCGTCATACACCTCGTCCAACCACCGGCTGGCACAGCCAAGGACTTCACGCACCAACGGCTCCGGTTGCTCCGTGCGCTTGATGGCCCATTGCGTGACATATTCCAGCAATGTCTCGCGTTCAAATCGCCGCGTCGACTGCGCGGTGATCGCGGACAATTCGCCCAACCCCGCACGGATGATATCCGCCACCGTCTCTCGCGCATAAGACGTGCTGGCCGTGACATATTGGATTGCCCGATTGAGTTCTTGATCGGTCATATCGATTCCTTTCAGCCGGATTCTCACATCCTGTCCAGGCACTGTCAACGCGCGATGAACGGGCGCTCCCGATCTTTTTCTCCGCGCGAGCCCGTCTTCCAATGGTATGATCTTCGCTTATCCACACAGCATCCACGAAGGAGACCACGATGGCCGGCAGACCTTCTACACGAACCGCTTCCCAATCGCGCCAATCCAAGCCACGAACATTCTCGGATAAATGGGACCTGACCCACCTCGTTAAGAATCCGACGCGCCAACTCAATACACTCCTGGCTGAGCTGGAAGAAAAGGTGGCGCAGATCGAAACGGCCCGGCCGGGGCTCTCGCCGACAATGCCCAGCCAGGACCTTCTCGCCTTACTCCGTTGCAGTGAGGCGATCGCGCAAGGCTCGTCCCGATTGGGCGCCTTTGCCTATCTTTGGTTTTCCGAGAACACCAAAGACGACGCGGCCCGCTCATTCAAAACCCAGGTCGAGGAACGGCTGACCGCGCTCAGTAATCGTCTCCTGTTTTTTGAACTCTGGTGGCAGACTGTCGACAAGACCAATGCCGCTCGCCTCATGGCCGACGCCGGCGACCTGCGCTACCACCTAGAAACGATCCGGCGGTTCAAACCGCATACGTTGTCGGAACCGGAAGAGAAAATCGTCAACCTGAAAAATGTGACCGGACGCAGCGCGGTCCACACACTGTACGACATCGTCACCAATGGATTTACATTTACCCTGACGGTCGGCGGGAAGAAAAAGACCATGACTCGCGAAGGGCTCATGGTCTATGTGCGCAGCCAGAAGGCGTCCGTGCGGCAGGCCGCCTATCAAGAACTCTATCGAGTGTTTTCCGGCCAGCGAGACCTGCTGGGAGAAATTTACAAGACACTCGTGAACGACTGGAAATCGGAGAATCTCGGGCTCCGCCACTTCGGCTCTCCCATCGCCACGCGCAACCTTGAGAACGATGTGCCCGACCAGGCCATCGACGTCTTGCTCTCAACCTGCGCGAAAAATGCCGACATTTTTCAAACCTATTTCAAACTCAAAGCCAAGATCTGCAAGATCGCGCCGATGAACCGCTATCACCTCTACGCCCCCCACCGCACCGAGGCCCCAAAATACAGATATGCGGATGCAGCCAAGATGGTACTGGACGCCTATCGCGGCTTCTCCCCCCGCCTGGCCGATCTGGCGGAACAAGTTTTCACAGACCGGCACATCGACGGCCCGACCCGATCAGGGAAGCTCGGCGGCGCCTACTGCTACAGCGTCGTGCCTGGCATGACGCCCTATGTGATGTTGAACTACACCGGTGAAGCCCGCGACATCGCCACGATGGCGCATGAACTCGGCCATGCGGTCCACGGGATGATGGCCAAAGACCACTCCGTGTTTACCTTTCACTCGACACTGCCGCTGGCGGAAACCGCGTCGGTGTTCGGCGAACGGATTCTCTCCGATGCGCTCATGTCTCAGGAACGGAGCAAAGCCGTTCGCCAGGGACTGCTGATCGGGCAACTCGACGATATCTACGCAACCGTCTTGCGCCAGGCCTACTTCGTCCGCTTTGAAAAACTCGCGCACCAGATGGTTGGGGAAGGCGCGACGGGAGATCAACTCGCGAAATCCTACCTCAACGAACTTCGCCAGCAGTTCGGCAAGGCCGTCAAAGTCCCGGACGAATTTCAATGGGAATGGCTAAGCATACCCCATATTTTCGCCAGCCCGTTCTATTGCTATGCCTACAGCTTCGGCAATCTACTCGTGCTGGCCCTGTACCGTATGTACAAAGAACAAGGCGCCGCCTTTGTCCCCCAATACCTTGAACTCCTGGAGACCGGCGGCTCTGAAGCGCCCAAAGATATTCTTGCCAAAGTCGGCGTCGATATGACCGCCGAAGTGTTCTGGCAATCGGGGTTCGACACCATCAGAGAGATGGTCGTTCAATTGGAAAGCACTCTCTCGTAGCCCTATCCTGATTCACCACAGGCAGGGCCTGCACGCATAAAAGCCTTGCCTGTGGCTGAATAGAAGGGGCTTGACAGAACTCCCACATGCTGACATACTGATAATGGTTATCATAATCGTTCATGGAGGGTGCCATGTACGTGTGCCTCTGCAACGGGATTACTGAGTCGGATGTGCGAGAAGCCGGACGGGCCGGTCATGTGACGCCATGCGCACTCAAAGCCAAGTTCAACCTCAAGGGGAACGGCTGCTGCGGACGTTGCGCCAAGAATGTTCACGAGCTTGTCGAGATTGCCACCCTAGGAGCAACGATCTCCTGCCCCCGCGCATCCGACCGATAGCGCCCTCTTTACACGCATCGGTTCCTGCACACCATCATTCCATATAACTTGCGATAAGACCCTAGCGCAGCCTTCCATCGGCCATCCAGAAAACTTCAGTCGATTGAAAAAGAATTAGCGAGAAGAAGCGGAGTGAAGAAGTCTGGTGACTTCGGCGACTCGTTGACCCAAGGCGCTGGCGTCAGCGACTTCTTTATTGTCGATTCCCGGACTGTCGCCTTCCGTCGTCGCAGAAGCGCCGAACGCCCCGCCTCCGCTCACGACAATCATTTGATTTCCAAGCATCGCCGCCAAAATAGTCAGCATCGTCACTTCTTTGCCGCTGGAGATCTGTCCGCCCGTGGCAAACGCCGCGCCAACCTTGTTCTTCATCTTCCACTCGGGAAACACACCGAACTTGAACTGCCAATTATCGAAAAACGTCTTCACCTCACCGGACATATTAGACCAATAGACCGGTGAGCCGACGATGACGGCATCGGATGAAAACAAATCGTCCGCGGTAACCTGCCCAACACGTTTTAGGACGACCCTGGTCCCAGCCACGCTCTTCGCGCCTTCGACCACTGCCTCGGCCAGGCGTTCCGTATTGCCTGAGAGCGAATGGTAGGCCACCAGGATTGTGATAGGAGCGGAGGCAGGCTCATCCGCAGAAGCCGAAAGCGCCCCAGCGACCGACGAAACGGTGAGAACACAGAGGATGAGAAGGCCGGATAAACAACGCAGTGGAGTCACGCGAGAGGCCGGCACGACAGAATCGCCGCACTCTCTCTCGCGAGTAGAGAACGGAGACCAAATCACCGGCGAAACGTTTCCTCTTCCATCCGCTCTTCGACAGAGACATCCGTCAGGGCGCCACGATACTCGCAACGATGGCAGCGCACACGCCAGGCCTCAATCCACTTCTCCTGGACATACGATTGACGGCAGCTTGGACAGACAAACACGCCCTTGACATAATGAACCTTGCGAACTTCCTTCATACAAGCCTCCTAGCTGATGCGGCGAGGATCGCACAGGTCTCTTCAGGATTGCAAGACGATCAGCCTCGGCCACGGACCGGTATCGCTCTGCCCACGCGCCATGGCCATATCTTGACTGCCACAATGCCGGCCAGTACCATGCCTCCATGTTCATTCGCGCGATCCTCTTTGCGTTCATTGTGCTCAGCGTGGCCGCTCCATCCAGCGGAGACACTACGACTCCTCCCGGCAACCCGGCCGCCAAACTGATTCCTATAAAGACTCCGTCCGGGACCGTCGTTCAAGCGGAAATCGCCGACACCCCGCAGAAGCGCGCCGCCGGCCTGATGTATCGCGACCATCTCAAGAAAGACCATGGCATGATGTTTTTTTTCGACCAGGCCCAAGAATGGACCTTCTGGATGAAGAACACACTGATCGCGCTCGACCTGATTTGGATGGACGAAAAAAAACGGGTTATTCATATCGAACGGAATGTGCCAATCTGCACCAGAACGGACGACTCCTGCCCGCAATACCGGCCGAATGACGGAGCGATGTACGTGTTGGAACTGGCCGCCGGAACGGTGGATGGCTTGAAAATCGAGAAGGGCACGAAACTGCAGTTTGCGAATCCCTAAGAGCGGCGCTCACGCCAGCCGTTACCTTTCCTGCCAGGCTCGAACGCGCCGCGCCGAGATGACGCCGTCGACCCGCTCAATCGCCTTCAACACCTGATTGATATGCTTGGTGTCGTTGACTTCGACCACGAAATCCAGCGCCGCTTTCCGGTCTTCCCGCGTGGAGATTTCCGCCCGGCTGATATTCGCCTGGCATTCCGCGATCGCGGACGACACATTCGCCAACACACCGGTCTTATCGACGGTAATGACCGAGACCTTCACCGGATGCAGCCCCGGCGCTTCCGTATCCCATTCGACCTCGACAAGCCGTTCACGGTCGTAATCCAGCGCCTCCAGATTGGGACAATCCACCGAATGGATCGTTAATCCACGCCCGCGCGTGATGTAGCCAAGAATCCGATCCCCCGGCACCGGATTGCAACATCGAGACAGCTGCATCAGAAGATCCCGCGCGCCCTTGACGCGCACGCCTTTGTCGTCTGATTTACCGACTGAGGGCTTCGGCGCCGGAACCGGCTCCACGACCGGCGCAACGGCTTCCGGCGACGGCGTGACCAGCTTCGCGATCACCTCTGCCGTTGCGAGATGGCCGAATCCCACCGCCGCCATCAGTTCGTCGAGCGTGTCGTGCCCAAGTTGACGGGCGACTTCGCGCAATTGTTCCGACCGCAGCATCTGCGCCGGCGCGAAGGCATGGCGCCGCAACTCCGATTCCAGCAGACGCCGCCCAATATCGATGCTGCGCGTTTGCTCTTCGGCCTTGACCCAATGTTTGATTTTCGTTTTGGCGCGCGAGGTCCGGACGAACTTGAGCCAATCCTTATGCGGGGTCTGATTCGGCGACGTCAAAATCTCAACGGTGTCTCCGCTCGCCATTTGATGCTTCAACGGGACAATCTTGCCATTGACCTTCGCCCCCACGCAATGATCGCCGACCTCGGTGTGAATGGCATAGGCAAAATCGACCGGCGTGGATCCCTTCGGCAACTCCAGCACAATTCCCTTGGGGGTGAACACATAGACCACGTCATGAAAGAGCTCAAGCTTGACGGAGTCCATGAACTGGCGATTGTCCGGCAGATCGGTGTGCCACTCGACGAACTGGCGCAGCCAGCCGAACGTCTTGCTGTCCTTCTCTCCGACAGTGCCCTGCTCTTTATATTTCCAATGCGCCGCAATCCCATATTCGGCCACGCGATGCATTTCCTCGGTGCGAATTTGAAATTCGACGTGTTCGCCCTTCGGCCCAACCACCGTCGTATGCAGCGATTGATACAAATTGGATTTGGGAATCGCGATATAGTCCTTGACCCGTCCAGGAAGCGGGCGCCAGAGCGAATGGATCACCCCAAGCAAGGCATAGCAGTTCATCTTGGTATCGGTGATGATGCGCAAGGCTGTGAGGTCGTAGACCTCCTCGAAGGAAATATCCTGCTTGTTCATCTTCTGATAAATGCCGTACAGGTGCTTCGGACGTCCGTACACCATCCCCTGCAAGCCAACATCGGCCAGCGCCTTCTCCACGAGATCGCGCACTTCCTGAATATACTGCTCCCGATCTTCATCACGCTTCGCGACACGCACCCGCAATAACTCGTAGACATCGGGCTTGAGATGCTTGAGGCACAGATCCTCCAGCTCGTTCTTCACCCACCCAATTCCGATCCTATTTGCCAGCGGCGCGTAGATTTCCAGCGTCTCTTGAGCAATTTCATGGCGCTTGGCCTCGCTCAAATGCTCCAGCGTCCGCATGTTATGGAGGCGGTCAGCCAGCTTGATGATGACGACGCGGATGTCGTCCGCCATCGACAGGAGCATCTTGCGGAAATTCTCGGCCTGTTTCTCTTCATAGCTCCGGAACGTAATCTTGCCGATCTTGGTCACTCCGTCGACCAGATGGACCACCTCTTTCCCGAACTCGCGCTCCAGCTCGGCCGGCGTGGCCACCGTATCTTCCAGCGTATCGTGGAGCAACCCCGCCACCACCGCCGCCACATCCGTTCTGAGCAAGGTCAGCACTCCGGCCACCGCAACCGGATGCTGCACATATGGTTCGCCAGAACGGCGCGTTTGCCCCTCATGCGCTTTCGCGGAAAAATCGTAGGCCTTGCGCACCAGACTGAGATCGGCCTCAGGCTGATAGCTCCGCACACGGTCGAGCAGTTGATCGATATCGGTGACGGTTTCGTAGACCATCGGCCTGTTACTCCGAAGCTGTCGCGCGCATATCCCGGATGCGCAATTGAATGCGGTCGTGCCCGTTCCAGTGATTGATCTCGGGCGTAAAGGCCAAATCGACTGGCTGATTCTGCCGCAGGCCCTGCTCAGACAGCGACTTCATGCCGAATCCGATACTGTCGAACGGCAGCGACCGCCCCTGCCGGACCGTCATCTTCAGATGCTTCTCGCCGACGACGCGCGCCTCCATGATCGCCAATCCCTTGACCGCAAACATCGGCTCAGGATTGCCGGCTCCGAACGGATGCAGCGATCCAATTTCCTGAATGAGGCGCATATTCACATCCGTCAGCGAGACTTCAGAATCGAGATGCAGGGTAGGAATCGCCTTTCCCGTAGAGGACCAAGCACCCGCCACCGCCGCGAACCGCGCCTGGAACTCCGGCAAGCGAGATTCTTGAATCGTCAACCCCGCCGCACTGGGATGCCCGCCGAACGCCACCAGCAAATCCTTGCACGAAGCCAAGCCTTGATAGAGATCGAATCCGGGGATCGTCCTCGCCGAACCTTTGCCGATGCCCTGCTCGTTGACAGCCAGCACGATCGCCGGACGGTGATAGCGCTCCATCAACCGCGCGGCCACAATGCCCACGACGCCGAGATGCCAGCCGCGCGACGCCAGCACGATTGCCGGAGGCACCTCGTCGCCAGTTCCAAGCATCGCGACGGCTTCTCGCATGATCTCAGCTTCAAGATCCTGCCGGCGGCGATTGAGTTGTTCTAATTCGAGCGCCAGTTGCATCGCCTCAGGTTCGGACTCGGTCGTCAGCAGCTGCACGCCTTTGATCGCATGGTCCAAACGTCCGGCGGCATTCAATCTTGGGCCGAGCTTGAATCCTACGGTTTCCGCCGTACAATCGCGCGTCACCCCAGCCACTTGTTTCAGAGCCCGAATCCCGCAGCGCGTCCCGCGCGACAGTTGCCGCAACCCTTCTTGCACAAATCCACGATTCTCATCCTGCAGCGGCACGACATCGGCAATCGTCGACAGAGCCACCAGATCCAACAACGAGTCGAGCGCCACCGTTCCCTGGCCATAGCGCTGCCGGTAGGCATCGACCACCTTGTAGGCCAGCCCGCCCGAGCAGAGTCCGCGAAAGGGATAGCGCGCCTCGCGTCGGTGCGGATTCATCACTGCCAGCGCCGCAGGCATCTGCTCATCGGTCTGATGATGGTCGGTCACAATCACATCCATGCCCAGTCGATTGGCCACGGCAACCTCATGATGCGAGGTGGTGCCGCAATCCGAGGTGACCAGCAACTTCACACCTTCTGCCGCCAGTGTCCGTACCGCGCCTTCATTCAAGCCATAGCCTTCACGAACACGGTGCGGCACATAGGCCTGCACACTGGCTCCGAGCCCGCGAAAAAACGAACAATAAATGCTCGTCGCCGACATCCCGTCGACGTCATAGTCGCCGTAAAAACACACGCGCTCGCCATGCTGCACGGCATAGCGCAAGCGGTCGATGGCTGCCTCGATGTCGGGAATTAAAAATGGGTCGTGCGCACGGAGCGGCGTCATCCAGGCTGTCGCCTCATCGGGCGTCGTCACACCGCGCGCCAAGAGCAGCGAGGCCGTGGTCGGCGAAATCGACAAGGCCCTGGCCAGCACCGCCCGCCGGTCAGGATCAATATCGCGAAACACCCAGAGCTTAGACGTCATCCTTGCCTCGCTTGCCTCGGCGCGGGCCAAAGTCGAATAGAATCGCCGCGTTCGGATCTCGCGGATGGTAAATGCTCACCATCCCTTTGTCAAACCATGCAAAACGGTCGAGGCAGAGAGATCCACAGGCCGGTGACGAACGAGACGGAGCGAGCGTGGAAGCCGGAGGAGCGAGGAAAATGAAGAAAGGGAACCGCGAACGAAACGTTCGCTATTCCCCTCCTTTTTGCACGTAGTTCTTCACGAACTCTTCAGCATTTTTTTCGAGGACCTCGTCGATCTCGTCGACGAGCTTGTCGATATCTTCTTTGAGCTTCTTCCCGGTCTCGACGACCTTCGGATTCGCCTTGACCTCGTCCTTCGACTGAGGCTCGCGTTTCGGCTCCTGCTTGCGCTCCTGTTTTTCCATTCGAGCACCTCCCGTCGTTCGGGGAAACTCTCGTGGACCAGCGCGGCGCGCGATCCCTTGCATTCACCTTACCTTAGGGTTCTTTTAGCCGTCAAGCCAAGCCCCAAATCCACAACACCGCGTCCAGAGATTCTCTTCCTAACCGACTGAGCATCCTATTTCACAATCAACGACACGATCAGCAACGCAACAATATTGATGACCTTGATCATCGGATTCACCGCCGGACCGGCCGTGTCCTTATAGGGATCGCCGACCGTATCGCCCGTGACCGCCGCCTTGTGCGTATCGGTCCCTTTCAAGCCCTGCTCTTCGATATATTTCTTGGCGTTATCCCAAGCGCCGCCACCGTTCGTCATGGAAATCGCAACGAACAAACCCGTCACAATACTGCCGACCAGCACGCCACCGAGCGCCTGCGGGCCTAGCAGCACGCCAACCACAATCGGCGCGATCACCGGAATCAGACCGGGAATCATCATCTTCTGAATCGCCGCTTGCGTCACGATATCCACGCAGGTGCCATATTCCGGCTTGCCGGTGCCTTCCATAATGCCCTTGATCGTCCGGAACTGACGCCGCACTTCCTCCACCACAAGCCCGGCCGCCTGCCCGACCGCCTTCATGCAGAGTGCGCCGAAAATAAACGGCAGCATACCGCCGAGAAAGAGCCCGACCAGCACCGAAGGATTGGACAGATCGAACGTGCTGGCTTGCGTCCCCCTCGACACTTCGCGTGCGAATTCGGCGAACAACACCACTGCAGCCAACCCGGCCGAACCGATGGCATAGCCCTTCGTCACCGCCTTGGTCGTATTGCCGACTGCGTCGAGCGGATCCGTGATGTCCCGCACTTCCTTCCCGAGATGCGACATTTCGGCGATGCCGCCGGCATTATCCGTGATGGGGCCAAACGCATCGATCGCGACCACGATTCCCGCCATCGACAGCATCGACACCGCCGCCACGGCCACTCCATACAAGCCGCCCGACTCTGCGCCGCCGCAGATCGCGTAGCTGCCAAGAATCGCCGCGCCGATCACCACCACCGGCGCCGACGTCGACTGCATGCCCACCGCCAGACCGGCAATGATATTCGTCGCATGGCCCGTTTCACTGGCCTTGGCGATATCCTTCACCGGCGCATAACTCTTGGACGTGTAGTAGTCGGTAATGAAGACCAGCGCCAGCGTCACAACCAGCCCGATCAACGCCGCGAGGTAGTAACTCATCCCGCTGACGCCGCCCACGCCCGCCATAATCATGTTGGTGATGGGAAAGAAGGCAACCGCGGCAATGCCGCCGGCCACGAACAGTCCTTTGTACAGGGCCGGCATGATCTCGCCGCCGGGGCTCACCTTCACAAAAAGAATGCCGATGATCGTCGCGAAGATCGTCACCCCGCCCAACGCGAGCGGATAGAGAATCGGCGCGCTCACCCCCTTAAACATCGTAAAGGCCAGCACCATCGCCGCCACCGTCGTCACCGCGTAGGTCTCGAAGAGGTCCGCCGCCATCCCGGCGCAATCGCCGACGTTGTCGCCCACATTGTCCGCGATCACCGCCGGATTGCGCGGATCGTCTTCCGGAATGCCAGCCTCCACTTTCCCGACCAAGTCCGCGCCCACATCCGCCGCTTTCGTATAGATGCCGCCGCCGACCCGCGCAAACACCGAAATCAAACTGCCGCCGAAACCGAGGCTCAAGAGCGCATGGATGGCCTTCTCCTGGCCGGCAAGCTGAGAAGCGATCGTGTAGAAACTCGTAATGGCCAGCAGACCCAGCCCGATCAGCAGAAGCCCTGTTACCGCGCCGCCGCGAAAGGCCACCGTCAGCGCCGCATTCATCCCCTTGTGCGCTGCCTGCGCCGTCCGCACATTCGCCCGCACCGCGATGATCATGCCCACGTAACCGGCGAGGGAAGACGCGCCCGCGCCGATCAGAAACCCGATCGCCGTCAGCATCCCGAATTTATCCGATACCGCGCCTGCGCCCCAGAGCATCACAAACAGCACCGCCGCGACGATGCCCACCGTCTTGTACTGACGATTCATGTAGGCGCTCGCGCCTTCCTGAATCGCTTTCGCGATTTCCTGCATCTTGGCGTTGCCGGCGTCGAGCTTGAACACCCACATCGCCAGATAGAGGCCATAGGCAATGCCTGTGACGGCTGCGATCAATGCAAAGGAGATAATGGCTGAGTCGCTCACGAGTTACCCTCCTAGTGGTTAAACGACCATTGAATGTCGCTCAATTCCCCGTGGCTTCAACCCAACCGAAGGACACTTCAAGAAGAAGTCCGCAGGGTGGTGCAGGTGCCGCTTATGGTGCTAACTAGCCGAAAAACTTGGTTAGTCTATACAGATGGCTGAAATGGATCAAGGTGAAAGATGGGTAGACGAGAAGACAAGACCTCACTCACCCCTTCTTCTTTTTCGCAGTTTGCGGTTCAAAAAGAGACTTGTTATAGTTCGCGCTGGTGGAGGGCTGTATGGGATTTGAGCCGAACTATATCGTGATTGACGGGCAGACGTTCAGCAAGACCAAGCTGGCGCTGGATAACCATGTGTATAAGAATTGTAATATTGATGATTGCGATCTCTACTACAGCGGCGGGCAATATGAACTGCTCGACACCCATGTGACAAATTCACGCCTAGTCCTGAATCACCCCGCCAAAGGCATTTACAACTCCTTGCAGATCTTCAAGATGAAATCGCCGAGCTCTCAGATTATCTTCGAGTAATCAGCTGGCCGCATGCCTACAATGCGGATCGAGAAATGATGCACCGACTGCCTACCCTAACAGTCAGTGCGACACAATCAAGACTGTGCCGCCTTATCGATGAGATGGCTTACTCTCAGAAACCCATCAGAATTGTCGGGAAATATTCTAATGCGGTACTCATCCCTGAAAGTAACTGGCGGGCAATGCAAGAGACAATCTATCTACTTTCGATCCCCGGCATGAAACAATCCATCCGCAAAGGGCTCGCTACCTCTGTTAGAAGCTGCACGAACTACCGCAAAACAACACGACGCAGGGCCTGCTCAGCATAAAACACTCGTCGTCCGTTACTTGCCAGACAAACGTCTTCCGTCCTTAGATCCAACACCCATCGCGGACAACGAGTCCCGCTATTTGTTGACGGGAATGTTTTCGGTGCGTTTGACGATGTCGATTGCCTGGAAGACCGGGTCTTGCGATCCCTTGGAGGCTTCGGCTTCGACACGCTGGAGGAATGGCGCAGGGCCGGAGATCGGCGCGTAGTTGAGTGTCACGTCGACGTCAAAGGTCTTCGTGTCTTTCGGTGTGGGAAAGGTGAACGTTTCGACTCGGGTTTCCTCTGGCTTCAAGACTGTATCTTCCAAGACCTTGGCCGCCTCAAAATCGAAAATGGTCTTCTGGCCCTTGGCATCGGCATAGGTCCGACCATAGACCCGCTTGTCGGCAAATACGGTCTTAAGATTCTTTCCCTTGATGTCGAGATCCAGCACTACTGTGGCCCAAGCCGGGTGCGTCGTCGGCAGGTTATGCGGCACGAGGCTTTGCACTTTCACGGTTACCGTCGTCTTGTCCCCGTCGATCTTGGTTTGTACGTCCAGCTTCGCCGCTTCCTGTCGTAACTTGCCGATGCGTCCAGGGAAGGTATGGTTGGCGACCTTGCGCTTCTTCTCGCCGTTGGCCGACTCCCCGACCTGCTCAGGCATGTGACAGCTCTGGCACTCTTTGCCGGACTTCACCGCCTGGCTCTGCTCATAGCTGCCCAGGAGGTCATTGGCCTTTCCAAGATTCACGGCCGACGGCACGGACTGGTGGCAATTCAAACAGAGGTCGGACTTCTGGAACAGGCCCAGCTCCATCGATTGGTGCGCGAGATTCTGAACGAAATCTTTATACGGCCCATACAACGTCTTGCTGCCGAGCTCATACTTGGGTTCCGGCGGATGCTTGGCCCGATCAACTTGTTTGATCAAATGGCATTGCGCGCAGGCAACGCCGTCCAATGTCGGATCGCCGGACTTGGCCTGATCGACAAAGAGCTGCGCCTGGTCGGGAAACTCACGCACATGAGGCGCATGGCAGCGGAAACATGTCGCCTTGTCTTTGCCAGCGGATGAGTTCAGATATGCATCCAGCGATGCACGGAACGCCGGGGAGTGAATCGACTTGGAGAGCGGAGAGGTTTCCCACTCTTCAAAGACACGCTCATGACAACGCTTGCATTTGCTTGAGTTGGGAAAGGCCTTTTCGATCACGGCTTGAGATTTGGCATCCTGCGCATAGGGACCAGACTCGCCCGCCCCCCAGACCGCCAGGGCTGCAATGAGCATCGCGCTTCCGATGGCGACCTGTCGCATGTATGTGGAAAGCCTCACGTCGCGATCCTTCCTCAAGGGCCTTGCCTACAATGTCTTGACTCGATAGGTCAGGAGGCGCGGCTGCTGATATTCGTCGAGCACATGCTTGGCCTCGTCTCGCTCCTTGTCACTTTTCAATGTCGCCAAATACTTGTCCCGCAGGGCCGGTTCCGGCGTGGGGATCAACGCATAGTTCAAGACCGCCTCAACCGAAGCCGGGGTCGATCCGGCAGGCAGCGAATAGGCAAACGGCACTCTTCTCGTATTGCCGCCCTTGATGAAGGGATCGGGAATCGGCCCGCGGAGAATCTTGTCGTAGGGCAAGCCAAATCGCTTGGTTTCTTCCGCCAAAACCTTACCAGCCGCATCCTTGACCGTAATGGTCAAGAGCACTTGCTTCAGCACTGGATCTCCGTCTGGAAAACTGTGCGGAAGACTGCCCACCTTCACAAGAGCGGTGCCCTCAACTGCGCCATTCGACTTCGCCGCCTCGATATCGACACGCGGCATCCATTCGGCCTGGAGATTCCGGTTTTTCAACAATGTGCCAGGAATGACAACGCCTCGAAACCAGTGCCGGCCAATCGCGCGCGTCATCGATCCGCGCTTCGACGTCGAACTGCCGGTCGAAGGCTCCATGTGGCAATCCTGGCAAACCGTGCCCTGGAGAATTTCTCCAGGCAACTCTCGCTTCGTCACATCCTTTACTTTGTCGAAATGACACGACGTGCAGTAATTCGCCCCTCTGAACAAATCCGACTGCGCCCCGACATGCACGAGGTTTTCTTCCGGATTCGCGAAAGGGCCATAGAGCGTCTTCCCCGGCGATAATTTGAACGTGGGCGGCGGAGCAGGCACCGTCTCAACGGAACCGATCATGTGACAGGTGGCGCAGCCGATCCCTTCCACTTGCGGGTTCCCGGCCAGGACCTGGCTGACAATCTTTTCCGCATGCTGGGGAAACACCGTTGTGGACGGCACATGGCAAGAGAGGCACCGCTGCCGTTCCTCGACGGTTGGATTCGTCTGCATCCACACACCCAGCACCGTCCGAAAGACCGGCGACTCCAGCGATGTGCCATGCAGCAATGCGGCATCGACCCGGCCGAACGTTTTCAAATCCGGCGTCTGCTCCCGCATTCCCTTCCACTCTTCATAGTGGCGGTCATGGCACTGCTTGCAATCTTCGGAGCGGATAAAGACATTCTCGATCTCAGCCACCCAGTCGGGCGGCGCGACCCCGTCCGGCTTTTGCGCGATTGCTCGCTCGTGCGAGAGCGCATTCAACCCGATGGCCAGGAGCAGGAACCCTCCGATGGCCAGGCGTCGCATTACATGAACTCGTGGAAGCTTCGGCATCTCTTGTTCTTAATCCCGCTTGCAGCCGACAAAATGAAAATTCACACCCCACCCGACCGGATCGCCTGGATCGGCAGGCTCATACGTTCCGACGGTGAAGTTGCATTCCTTCATCGCCTTTTTAATGGCGTTGCCGAAATCGATCAGGTTCCTGATTTCCGCCTTATCGATTTCCTTGATCACCGACCGCACTTTGATGCCGGCATAGTCGGCACGGGAATTCCCGATCACTTCAAACACGGCAACGCCCTTTGCCTGTTGGAGCTTCAACTCTTTCCGAATCTCTTCATCGACCGAACCGACCGCCACGCCGAATTCCTCGCCCAGACTGACAGCCTCGTCCTCCGTCATGGCCTCGGCATCGGCTGACATCGCAGAGCCTCCCCCAGCCAGGGTGAAGCCCAGCACACAGAGGGCCAAGAGAAGGCTCTGGCCAAGCCAAGTGGAAAGAGTCATGAATCGCTGGCTTTGAATGGCGATCCTTTCAGGGGATAACAACATCCCTCATCTCTACGTCGATACATCACACCAGGAAACCTAGAGCTTGGCAACCGGATCGATGGCCAGTTGGAACCAGGGGGCGACGGATTTCTGCCCGTTGCGCTCTTTGTTCTCACCGTTCCAGACTGCGAACGAGACGGTTTGCACACGGCCCGGGATCAGCTTGGCCTCGTTCTCTTGTTCTTCGCTCGACAGGGGGCGGCGCATCACCACGCGCCACACGCCGTCCTTCCATTGCGCTTTCCCTTGAATGCGCCCCTGCTTTTCCTTCGTGGTCAGCGTGCTGAATCCTCCGCCGATCAGATCTTCCACAGACGACACACGCCGCGGAATGACCTCGAACGTACGCACACCGCCTTCTTTCTTTTCGGTTTGGCGCGCGGCGCGGCGGTCGATATCGCTCTGCCAATCCGCTTTCCAATGCCAAATGTTGATGTAGTGATCGAGCTGGCCCATGCAGAAAAATGCCGGCGCATCGCCGAGCGGCAATCCGATGGCAACACCGTCTCGAAAGGTGCCTGGGGTCAGGCGGTCGTTTTTCGTGTTGTCCTGCCATTCCAGCAGAAAGGCGATCTCGGTGCCGTTATGGAGAGAGCGGACGGTCAGTGCCCGCGCCGTCGGCTCAGGCCAGACGGGTCTCGTAATGACTTGCCCACTGAGCGGCACCGTCAAGGGTGGAACTTTGGCCCAAGCGGCATCCTCTGGAGCGGACGGCAATTCGCCATCGATGAAATGAGACCGAATGGTCATGCCCTCTGAGCTGACCAGTGGGATTCCCCATCCGGCTAGAACGCTCGCGGCCACGAATAGACTGGCAAAAAACACCAGCAGAAGAGGACGGGACTGGCTGAGGTTCGTCATTCGCACCATACAGGTGAATCGAAATTCGACGATCGCCGCCGAGAGAGATGCCGAGGACCCGGAGCGGAGACCTATGACAGTTTCACCCGGCGAATTTTATTTTCGCCGCGCTCGCAAATATAGAGATGCCCCTGCGAGTCGAGCGTCAACCCGACCGGCGAATTCACCACGGCTTCAATGCCCAACAAGCCGTCGCCATGCTTGACGGTGCCGGCCGATTCTTTCGCAACAAACCGCGCCGCGCCGCAGCCACCCATATTTTTGTCTTCGTACCCGCTGTCGCCGTTGCCCGCCACCGTCGTAATGAAACCGGTCGCCGCATCGATCCGGCGCACCCGATGATTCATCGTATCGGCGACGTAGAGATTGTCTTCGGCGTCAAAGACGACGCCTTCCGGCGCATGCAGCATAGCCTTCACAGCAGGTTTGTCGTCTCCGTCGTAGCCATACCGGCAGATCCCCGCCACCGTGGAAATGATCCCTGTCCGCATATCGATCTTTCGCACGCGGTTGCTGCCCTTATCCACCACGACGACGTTGCCCTTGCTATCCACGGCGATCCCGACGAGGTCATACAGGCGCGCCTCCATCGCGGGCTTCCCGTCATCCAGATACATCGACAGATCCAGCCCGTCCGAACACACCGGCATCAGCCAGCCCTGATCGTCGCTGAAGTCGATACCGATGGCATCGCCGGAGAGCACCACGAGACTGCGCGCGACCAACGGTTGCTCGCGCGATTCGTCTTCCGCCGTCCAGGCACCGGCCACCGTAGTGACCATGCCGGTCCGCGCGTCGAACCGGCGCACCTTATGCGCCTGCGTATCGGCGATGTACATGACATCGTCTTGATCGAACGCAATGGCGGCGGGCCAGGTCAGATTCACGTCAAGCGCCGGACCATCGCCGTTGAATCCATGCTGGCCGGTTCCAACGACCGTCGTGATGACTCCGGTCTCCCGATCGACCCGGCGAATGCGGTTGCTGCCGGAATCGCAGATAAAGAGATTATTGTGCGAGTCGAACGTCACATCGAGCGGCAAATACAGGCCGGCTTCGCCGCAGGGCCCTTCATCGCCGCTGTAACAGGTTTCCCCGATCCCGGCGAAATTGTGGAGCGTGCCTTCGAGGATGTTGATGCGCCGGATGCGGTCGGAGCCGGACTCGGCAAAGTAGAGCCACTGCTCTTCGTTGTCGAGCGCGACATGATGCGGAAGCGGAATGCCCGCCTTCACCGCCCGTTTCCCGTCACCCGTACTCCGGGCTTTCCCGTTTCCCGCAAAGGTCTCGATGTACCCGCCGGCTAACTGTAGTTCTGTATCCATAGACGTCTGTGCGTCTCCTACTTCACACTAGAATGATATTTATGCGCGCGAAGCCGGTTGCGCGACCACGGCTGGCTGATCGACCGTCATGGCCTGAGCCGGAGCAGCGGTAATGGCTTGCGCCGGCGCTGCCGCTTGTTGCTGCTGCTGCGCCGCGAGCGCCTGAGCCTCGGCCTCAATGGCGTCGGCTTCATGCACGGACTTCTTGAAGCCCTTGATGGCTTTGCCCAATCCCTCGCCTAGCTGCGGCAATTTACCGGCGCCGAAAATGATCAGCACGATCACGAGGATCAGAATCAGCTCTGTGAATCCAAGACTCCCAAACATGATGAACTCCTTCCTATGCCTAAAGGGTAAATCAGGACGCGGAACTTTCTTTGGCCTTTTTCGCAAACCGCTCTTTCAACCGTTTCCGCGCTTCCTCCGCCTGTTCGAACATCTTGCACTTGTCGTAGACGCTGATGAGGTTGTAATACGCCAAGGGCTCGTCGGGATTGTTCTCCACGGCGCTCTCCATCACCTTGATCGCCAGATCGGACTTCTTGTGATTCAGCGCGATCTCCATCAATTTAAAACTGGCTTCCAGATGCGTGGGCTCAAGTTCGAGGGTGCGCATATAACACTGGATACCCATATCGATCGTGTTGTAGTCGGACACCAGGGGATTATCCAGTTCCACATACACGTTGGCCAGATTGTACCAAGCGATGGGATCTTCCGGCGTCATTTCCACGAGGCGCTCATAATAATCCTTGGCCTCCATGAACTTCTTCTTGTCCGCATAGACCCGGCCCAGATTAAACAGCGCCAGAATATCGTGCGGGAACACTTCGAGCGCGTGCTTGAATTCGGCCTCGGCTTCATCCGCCATGTTCTTAGTCGCGTAGATGGTCCCGAGATTCGAGTAATACATAGCCAGCGAGCGATTCATCTCGGCGCGCAAGCCCTCGGCCATCTCGATGGACTTCTTCACCTCAGCCAGCGCATCGTCCATGCGTCCCTTGCTGAAATACAATTCGCCCAACCGGCAGCGGGCCTGGAAATCGTCGGGCTCGGCCGCCAGCAGCTTCTCGATCTCAAGAATTTCTTCGTCGGGCGAAAGCGGCTGATCTCCGGGATCGAGCGCGGTCGCCGCTTGCGTCGGTTCATTGCTTGGGTTGGTTGTGTCCATTACATGCCTCTGTGTTCAGTTACGGTGATTATGCCTGTTCAGTGACCAGGGCATCCGAAGAGCCCATGAGCGTATTGGGAGCAGTCGACGGAGATTCCGACAACGCCGGCCTGACCCGATCCATCGTGAGCAACATGACTCCCAAAATCACCATCAGCGTGAGATTGGAAAAAAGCAACGCATACCCTGCGATAAACATTAAGCCGATGCCATACCCAGCCAGCCGCCCCATGTTGAGCAGCTTAATGACGGTGTAAGACCAGCAAAGCAGCCCTCCCATGTAAATCGCAAAGGGCAGATAAAAGGTATAGCCCATGCCGAACTGGAAAATCCACCCGATCCCCTGGGAGGCCTGCCGAACGCCGGACGCCAACGCCGGATCGTACAAACCGAGCAGATAATCAGTAAAGATGAGCGTGGTAAAGATCGTCCCCGTCGTCGCCCAAAACCAGATGGCCCGGTTGCGCTGCACGCGATTCTTGGTCTTGAGTGAAAGACCCTGCCCATACGCCACAAACGTCAGATAGCTTGCCAAGACCATCAAGGCCTCGCCGATTCGATGAGCCTCATACACGAACGGCGGCGCCGCCACGGTATTGATCACGCTATAGGCCGTCGAAATGATCTGGTAATAGAGCCACCCGGAGATGCCGAAGTAGAACGTCACCCCAAGAATCCGATGGGACCGCTGCTGCTGCGTCGAGACATACTCGAACATGAACAACGTCAACGCCAGAAAAGCCACGACGTTATAGGCCAATGACCCGACCATCCCGGACGGCACCACCAAAAACGCCGCGGTGAGGATCAGCAACAACACCACGCAGCTCATCGCGACTTTGGTTGCCCAGCTCACTTCCTGGCCGGCGCTTCGATGGACCATCGTCACACCCAGCGCGAGGAACAGAAGGATCGCCACGATGTTGAGCAGCCACGTTCCAATCTCTGTCAGCGTAGTAAACGTCGGGGTAATCCACGGATGCGCCACCGCCATCTTACTCAGATGCATTCCCAATCTCGAAACCAGGCGATAGAGCACCAGTTCGAGAAAAGACGTGAGCAACACGAGCTTGATCGTATACTCGAACAGCGGGCCGTAATCGCTGATCCGGCCTGAAATTCGATCGCTCATCGTTATGCTCTTCATGCCCCTCGTACACTCCAGTCAGCCAGCGGATGATTATAGCCGTCGCAAAAAAACAGGGTCAATGCCGAACCAGGCAGCGGCTCCCGTTAGAGGGAAACTAGGATGCGCTGATCGGCTGCGGCACCTGAGAGGCTTGCGCCTTCTCATAGGCGATATAGAGCAAGCCGTCCGCCATTGAATAATTGAACGGCAACTCGCAAACCACTTCACTGACCCGTTCATACACGTGCTGATACAGCTTTTCCGACTCGTCCGGTGTCATCCCCTCCTGCACTTCGTAAAAGAACCCCAGACTGAGGTCCTCTGCGGAGGGTCGCATGATGCGCCTGATGCCATACCCGCCAGGATCGCTCATGATCGGAGCTTCTTTTTCAAGATCGAACAGACAGGGCTGACAGGAGAACCCGAACGACTCATGGAGCTTCTTATTTTCCACGATGAAATTCATCGTTTCTAACGCTTCTTCTTCCTTCTCCGTTGGGAATCCGACAATGATGTAGCAATGCACGGCGATCCCCAGGTCCACACAGTCGTCGGCAATCCGCCGGACCCACTCCTGCTTGATGCCCTTCTTCATGAAATCCATGATGCGCTGATTGAAGGATTCCAATCCGAACACGATCTTGAGGCAGCCGGCGTCCCGCATAGACGTCAGCAGTTCGCGCGAGAGATTCTTTTCGAACCGCATTTCGCAGGTCCACTTGATGTCCAGCTTGCGCTCCGTCATTTGCTGGCACAGCCGCTTGGTGGGGGCCAGCGCAAAACACTCATCGGTAAAGAAGAAATATTGCGCTCCGTACCGCTGCTTGAGCCATTCCAATTCTTCGATTGTCCGGCTCGGGTCCTTCTGCCTGAAGTTCTGGTGATCGAGGGTGAGCGCGCAGAAGGCGCAGTCTTTGTAGTAACACCCGCGAGAAAACTGAACGGGCAACACCGGTTCCGGCGACAGATACTTATCGAGCGGAAACCCATCGTAGTTCGGCGCCGGCAGCTGGTTCACATTTTCAGAGTAGAACGGCTGATTGACTGTGATTTTCCCGTTCTGCCGATAGATCAGGTTTGGCACCTTGCTGAAATCTTTCTTCCCGGCCATCTGATTGACCAGTTCCAGCAACGCCGTCTCTCCCTCAAACACCACAATGTCGTCGGTGATGTCGAACAGGCTCGGGCAGCGGCGAATATTATCGACCAGGCGAGTAAAGATGCTTCCCCCAATCGTGATATGCAGATCGGGAGCCGCTTCCTTGATCAATCGGCACAGCGTCAACCCAGGAATAATTTGCGAGGTTGCCGTGATCGACACGCCGATCAAATCCGGACGATCGTTCACAATGGACGGAATAAATTTATCGCGGAACAAACTGATGTACGGATTCTGCGCCTCATCTCGAATGACCTTCATAAGGTCTTTCGATGAATAGATGGAATAATTGCTGAATTGGTTGTCAACAACCGTCAAACGAGTCGGGAAATATACCGATGACACAAGTTCAAGCCATTTATCGATCATGAAGAGACTGCCGCGATAGGCATCGAGATCGTAAAATGCCTCGCTGCGCAACGTCTCTTTTGCCAGCTCCACGCGATCGATTAAATAGGGAAACCGATCAAGCGACTCCGCAATCTTAGCGGCATGCTCGCGGCTCCCAGGGCCACTCTCTCCGGTCGTACTTCGTTCCAATTCCCGCTGCTTGGCGAGTAATTGCTCATGCACCTCCGCCCCGAATGAGCGGGTCAGGAGTTGGTCGAGCAACTCGATCCCAAGATCCCGCTGGGAGACATTTTTCACACCCCCCTGATGCAGGAATCCAGTGAGAGAAGGAAGGCTGAGGTACGGTTGAGAAGGATGCCAGGTAGGCGGAAACAACAACGAGACTTTCATGGAAACCACTTTCTAATATCTTCGGAAAATCAGATAGTTTCGAATGATTTCACTGATCTTTTATACACTCCCTTCTCTTTCATTTGCAACCCTGCAACAACGCGCTTAGAAAATGTTTGGCGCGTTTTCCAAGTGAGGCAACACCAGTACAAAAAAGAAAAAGCCCCGAGTCATCTTGCTATTCACATAGCGCAGACCCGGGGCCATTTTCTCACTTCACCTCACCGCATTCGCGATGAGCGTCGGTCTCTCGCGAGACCGGTTCGCTCACGGAAGCTTGAGCGTGAACCAGGTGGAGAGCGCCTTCATACCGTTGCGCTCAATGTTGTTCCCATCCCACACCGCAAACGCGATGGGCACAGACATTCCCGCCTTGAACTGCGTGTCGTTCGCATCGCTGGTCTCCAAGCTGCGCTTGATGACCACGCGCCAGGTCGGGCCAGTGTAACCGCCACCCTTGACTGAGCCTGACGGCTCCCACACACCGTTCCCCAACACATCCTGATGCGTCTGGGTGGTGAGGGTGCTGAATCCGTTGGCATTCAGGTCTTCCACCGAGCTCACGCGGAGCGTCGGATCGGACATGATGTTACCGGACCAGATACCTGAGTTGAACGGCCCAAGGCTCCGACCGATCCGATCAGGATAGGTCACGCCGCCGGCCGGTTCTTCAAAATAGTAATCCCAGAAAATGCCCGGGTACTGGTCGTCCACGTCCCACATACCCGCGCTGTCTTTGCCAAGATCCTTCTGCCATTCCGCGTTCCATCGCCAGATGTTGGTGGTTCCGCCAGACTGTCCCATACACTGGAACGGCGGCGCACCCGACGTGGTGACCGGGAACATGATCGCAACCTGGTCGCGGAAATCCTGCGGACCGATGGCTGTGTCATTCTTCGTCTGATCGTTCCACTCCACGCGCAAGCCGAGCTCTTTGCCGTTGCTCATGGCCTTCACGAACACCGACTTCACCGAGATGTTCGGATGCATCGGGGTGGTAATCAACTGACCGCTCAACGGAACGATCACACCAGGGACGCTCTCCCACACGGGATTCGCGCCATCCATGGGAATCGGTCCCTTGACTGCCTTCGCCGGAATCGTCACCGGCTGGCTCACAGCCAGGGGCACTTGCCCGATCGTCAGCATGACGCCAACGACGAGGGCAGAGAGCAGAATGCTAAACACCAATTTCTTGTTGGTCGTCTGCACAACTCTCATACAGCTAATCCCTCCTCTCAAAATTAATGATTAAATGACATCGCCCAAATAACGATGACTGCCGTTGAGAAAACTAGAAATAATTGCTCGAAACCTACGCGGTTCCGACCGGTCCGCCCTCCTCCTTGTCCTTGTCCTTCACATCCAGGAAGGACTGTGCGCCGACTTCGTTCAGCAATACGCTCAGCTCATTTCCCTGGTCCTGCGCACCGCACTCGTACGTCTGACCTTCGGGCGAATTAAAGGTCGCCGGACGATAATCTGTTTCCGTGTACGGCTGCGGGGTGACTCCTAGAAACGCCGTTTCGAATTCAATCCAATCGGAGGTCATATCCGAGACGATCTTGAATAGACCGGAATCCGACTTCTTGGTCAGCATCCGGCAAAACAGCGGCACCCAGCGCCCAATATGATTCTTAACGAATTTCTTCTGCGCATCCACGACGATCTGCGTCTTGTCGGCACCGTCATGGCATCGGGAATACGATTCTTTGTAGGCCAGGAAATGCATGAATTCGAACTCGACACTGAGATGGTCGAGACGCTCATGAATATCCTTCGACAACTCGACGCCGAACGCCTTGTAGAAGCCGGCAATGTCGCCCATGGTATGGGATTGCGCAAACACGTGATCGTTACCGAAGAGAGTTTCGTACGGAGGGCAATCCAGCGTAATCACATTGCTGAATACACGCCGATGCTCAGACTGCAGATCGCTCAACTGCCAGTTCACACATTCTGAGGCAACCAACTTTTCAACATTATCCAACTGCTTTTTCAGGGAAGCCAGCTTCAGCTTCGCGCGATCTCCGCCTTGGTTGGCATCCAGAGCGGCCTGAAGGGCGTCCAGCGCCGCTCGACCGTCTTCCACAAACTCCCCGCACTGCAAGTAATCGAGGAACTCTTCGTCTTCTGGATACAAAAGACTCCAGGAAACAAGGAGATACAACTTGCTGCGGTTGAGAGCCCTCTCGACCGCCGGAGAGTCCTTGATCGTCGGGGCATTAGGAATAACGGCGGCAGCGGTAGATGTTGCAGTCTGCACCGATTGTTTACTCGTCATGACAATTGTCTCCTGGATGTGGGAATCAACCCAGGCCTCACAACTCACATAACTTCCAAACAAACACTACTCTGACCTATCACAGGCCTGCGTATGATAGGTAAAGGTCAAATAGATGTCAAGCAGGAACTCGGACTTAAATCCATAGGCTCCCGCGAATTTATTTTTTAATTATTCCCTCTAGACTTTTCAAATTTCCGCTCCAGCGCAGCGAATTTAAATTAGTCTCGCTATCGAAATTCCACCAGCTGCCGCACAGGCGTCACACGGATCGCGACATGATCGTTGACGGTATGACAGATATGCTCGCATATGCCGCACCCCACACACTCCTCTGCGGATACCTCAAGCCGCATGGTCGAAAAATCCATTGATAAGGCATCCGCAGGACACTTTGAAACACAGGCATGACACCCTTGCCCGGCCGTACAGAGGCGCTGAGACATCCGCGCCACCCCAAGACGAACATCCTGCATCCGGTCAACCGGCCGCAACGCATCCTCTGCACAAGCTGCAATACAAGGAAGATCGTCGCATAAGAGGCAGGGCGACTGGTCGGCGAAAATCACCGGTGTTCCGTCGCCGGCATGACAGACAATCGCACCGGGATCGCAGGCCTTGATGCAGTCGCCGCATTTCGTGCAGTGATCCAAAAATAACGCTTCATCGACAGCTCCAGGTGGCCGAAGCCAATCGGCCCTAAACACCGGAGCAGGCGCCTCAGGGACGGCATCGGCCTGCTTGGAAAACTCCTGCGCCGCCTTAGCGACGGATATTACGGAGTCTTTCAGAAAATCCCGCCGGCCATACGATGGATTGGATGCCATAGTGGTTCGTCGATCCAGCCTCATGATCACAACGCCTACCGACAGGCCACAGCACACGTGAGCGCTCGGCAGGCGTTGTACAGTCTACACCTACATTACGCCGTCGGCTCTTAGCTTATAAACCTCCACGCACCGGTCGCAGCCACCGTACTCAATATCCCAGCCGGGGTGATTCTCGCGGATGAAGTCCAACACATAAGGCTCCAGCTTGGTGCCCATATCTTCCACCCACGAATAGGTCGGGAAGCGGCAGAGCGGGCAAGGAAAGCCCGGCATCAGCATGACCTTGTTTTCCGTCTCCGGAACCTCGCCCCCCTCCACATCGACCGCGCGATCCATCACGCGCAAGGTATCGGTCGACATTTCGATCAACTCGGAATGGGTGAAATACGAAATCTGCCACAGTCCCTCGAATACCGATTTCAATTGAGGCGGCGCAATTTTCCGATACCATGACCGAAACTCTTTGAACCGATCCTCTTTGCTCAGCATCGGCTCCCGGCCAGCCGCACTCAACCGGCTATCGACGCTCAAGCTCCACAACACGCGATAGCGCTGCAGAATCAGCGTTTCTTCTCCGGAGTTCTGACCGACCTTCGTATCGGGGTCGTATCCGAACGCCGGATCGAGCATATCCGAGATGTGCATCAGTTCATGCCGGCAATAACGGGTCAAGGCAGGATCGTAAAACCGTCGCGGGATCAGCTTAATGCCCACGCCCTTCATACCCTTGGCCTCAAACTCCTTGGCCAAATCCTGCTCGACCGATCCCCACTTGCGAAGAATGTCGACGCCTTCCTGATCTTCCTTCAAGACGCCCTTCACCAGCACAATCCCAACCTTATCCTTTAGGAGCGGGTATTCGTTGAACGAATCCCTGATGATGTCGGAAAATCCCCAGGTTCCAAACAAATACTGATACAGCTTCTTAAACTCCCCTTCCCGGTCCTCGAGAATGAACTTTTCATAGATCGGGTCGGCATGCTCGTGGAATTCCTTGTAGTACGTCGGATCGCCTTCGCGCTCCGTCTTTTCCACAAAGGAGTCGATCACCTCTTGCAGCAATGCGGGCTGAAATCTGATTTCCATTGGAAGCCTCGAAAGAATTGGATGTGACGACCGCTCAGAACGTCAATACCGTCAAACCGCTTAGCGGGGAGAACTGGCACCCCGCGCCACCTTGACTTAAACGCCGGGCATCTCTTACGATCTCCCTTCGTTCCCGAGGAAGTATACTGGCCTCAAAAGCCGATTTGCAATCAAGGGAGATCCCGAACCTCCCGGTGAGTGGAGTATCCAATGCCTGAACACACAATGCCCCCCTCTCTTCCCAGCGCCACTCCGGAAGCGGCCACCCCGCCGCCGCCCATCGACTTCCTAGAGTACTGGAAAACCGATTGCCGGGAGATCAAGACCTTTCGCGGACACTCGCACGGCGTCTGGACCGTCGCCTTCTCCCCGGACGGACTCACGCTCGCCAGCGGCGGCGCTGAACGTCTCGTGCGCATGTGGGATATCGAGACCGGCCGGCTCCTGCGCTCGCTCCGCGGCCATACCAACGACATTCGCGCCATCGTCTTTACGCCAGACGGGCAGACCCTCGCGACCGCGAGCGAAGACCGCACCATCCGCCTCTGGAATCCGAAGACCGGCGAACCGACCAAGCTGCTGTTCACCCGGTACGACCACAATGTATGCAGCCTCTCGCTTTCACCGGACGGCCTCATGCTCGCGCGCGGGAGCCACAATAAAGACATCAAGATCTGGGAAGTCACCACCGGTACCGAGCTGATGACCCTTCTGGGCAAAGATCAATACGACCACCACTGGTCCGTCTGTGTCGCCTTCTGCCCGGACGGTATCCATCTAGCCAGCGGCACCGATATCGGAAAAATCAAGCTATGGGAAGTGCTCCCGAGCGGCGAGGAGAAAGTTTTGCACGACGGGCACTGGCAGCGCGATGCCGACGATTCCACGGAAACCCGCGGCTACTTTATCGAGGACGACGGCGGCTTCCAAAAGCCGATGGACTACTGGATCGGCGCCATGATCTTCACGCCAGACGGCAAGACCCTCATCACCGGCAGCCGCGACAAAACCATCAAGTTTTTCGAGATGCCGAAGCTGATTGAGAAGAAGAGCCTGAGCGGACACACGGCCTGGGTCAGATCTCTGGCCGTATCGCCGGACGGGAAAGTGCTCGCTAGCGCCGGGGATGACAATACCATCAAGTTCTGGGATATCGCTGCCGGCCGCCACTTCAAAACGGTGAAGGGCCATACCGCCGGAGTCCGTCAAATTACATTTTCGCCAGACGGACGCCGGCTTGCTAGCGCCTCATGGGATCGCACGATCAAGCTCTGGGAAGGCGGAGCCGAACCGGCCGAGTAGTCCCACCTTCGCTCGCCAGCCGGCTACCGGCTGGCGACATCGTTTCTTCCGGCTTCGAAGACAGCTACTCGTCGCTCTCGCTCCCCTCTCGTGCGGGCGGGATGCCGTAGCGCTTGCACTTCTCCCAAAGAGCCTTGCGAGAGAGGCCGAGAATCTTTGCGGCGGTCGTCCGGCTGCCCTCCACTCGTTCAAGCACGGAGACGATATAGTCCTTCTCGAACTCTTCGCGCGCCGTCGAGAGCGCCGTCAACGGCACCTCCTTCTTCTTCGCTCCACCGCCGGTCAACCCTTCCTGGCAAAACCCACAGGATTCTTGAAGGTCCCCCCCCTGGTACGGACAGGTCTGAAATCCACAGAGATCGGACGGTTGAATCGCCTCCCGCTCACGCCCCAATGCCACGGCACGCTCGACCATATTCTCCAACTCGCGGACGTTGCCGGGGTACGAATACCGCAGCAACAATTCGCGCGCCGGCTGGGAAAACCCCCGAAGCTTCTTATTCAACTTGGACGAACAGGACTCCAGCACATGATCCGCGATCACGGCAATATCCTCTTGCCGCTCACGCAACGGTGGAATCACCACCTGGACGACGTTCAAGCGGTAGAAGAGATCCTCGCGGAACCGGCCCGCCGCCACTTCTTTCCGCAAATCTTTTTGTGTCGCGCACACCAGCCGCACATCCACATCGATCGTCTGATTGCTTCCAACCCGCTCGAATTTCCGCTCTTGCAACACACGCAGCAGCTTTACCTGGACGACCGGTGAAATTTCTCCGATTTCATCGAGAAAGAGTGTGCCTCGATTGGCCATCTCGAACCGGCCGCGCCGCTGACGCAGCGCGCCGGTGAAGGCGCCTTTCTCATGGCCAAATAACTCTGTCTCCAGCAACGACTCCGGCAAGGCCGCGCAACTGACTTTGATCAGAGGATAATCGCGCCGCGGACTGTTCTGATGCACGGCATTGGCCGCCAGCTCTTTTCCAGTGCCGCTTTCGCCGAGGATCAACACCGTGGAATCCGTCGCCGCCACCGTCTTGATCTTATCCAGCACCGCGCGCATTTTCGTATTGGATCCAAGAATGCCGCCAAAACTGAACTTATCCTCCAAAATCTCTTTGAGGTCCTGATTCTCTTTGCGCAGCGCAATCACGGTTCCCGCGCGTTCGACGATCAGCAACAACTCATCCATCTTGAACGGCTTGGTGATGTAATCGAACGCGCCGAGCTTCATGGCCCCCACAGCAGTTTCGACGGAACCGTGCGCCGTGATTACCACGATTTCGGTATGCGCCCGCGCCTCCTTCGCCGCCTTTAACACCGCAAGCCCGTCGGCGCCGGGCAGCCGCAAGTCGGTGATGACCAGGTCGTGCTCCCGCCGGCGCGCCTCTTCGATGCCTTCCGTTCCAGTGGCGGCGGCACGGACGTCGTGGCCGACGGCTTCCAGCGCATCGACAATGGACAACCGCATCAACGGCTCATCGTCGACAATCAAAATCGTCAGCGGCATTACGACACCCGCCCCACCGGCTGCCGCTCGCGGGACACAGGCAGCCAGAGTGTAAAGACCGTGCCTTTGCCGATTTCACTATCCACAAGAATCTTGCCTCCGTGCCGCTCAACAATTCCAAGACTCACCGACAAGCCCAACCCAGTCCCTTCGCCCTCGCGCTTCGTCGTAAAAAACGGATCGAAAATCTTTGGCAGCACCGCCGCCGGAATGCCGGACCCCGTATCTCTGATCTCCACCAGACACACCCCCTCTTCCACCCAGGTCCGAATCGAAAGCGCGCCGCCTTCTTTCATGGCCTGCACCGCGTTCAAGATCAGATTCATCAACACTTGCTCGATCATATGCCGGTCGATCATGACCGCCGGCAGCTCGGCGCCTAATGCGGATTCAAGCGCGATCCGGTTCGGCGCGAACAAGTGATTCGTCAAGACCAGCACCCGTTCGATCACCGTATTGATGTCGGCCGGCGCGAATTCAGGCTGATGCTGCTGCGAAAAATCCAGCAGCTGCCGGACGATTTTCTGCACGCGGTGCAGCCCGTCTTCCATCGAGGCCAGATACTCCTCGCGCCGGGCCGGCGAGATTGTTCCTTTCCCAAGATTGTAAAGACAGTTCAGGATGCCGCCCAGCGGATTGTTGATCTCGTGCGCCACACCGGCAGCCAGCTTGCCGACGGAGGCCAGTTTTTCAGAGTTCTGGATCTGCTGCTCCAGCTTCTTGGTATCGGTCATATCCCGGGCGATCCCGAGCACACCGAGAATCTCTCCGTCCACCCTGCGCAACGGCGAGACACTCACCATAACAGACCGGGCCTCGCCCATGCGCGTCACCACCTCGACTTCATACACCTGCTTGGCGCCGATATCGAGCGTGCTCTTGAGCCGGCGGCCACGATGCCGCTTCGACAAGAGCGCCAGATAGGGCCGTCCGATGAGGTCGTCTTTCCGGTAGCCCCAGGCTTCGATTTTGCTGTTGACGTAGGTGAAACGCTGCTCGGTGTCCAGCGTATAGATGACATCGTTCGCGTTTTCGAGCAAATTCTCCAAATACTGCTTCGTCTCTTCGATTTCCTTCGTGCGCTCCCGCACCTTCACTTCCAACTCATCGCGATAGGATTGCAGCTGCTGCTCCATCCGTTTCCGTTCGGTAATATCGCGCAGCTGCACCATGATCAAAGGAGCCTCGGCGTCGCCGGTGCGAATCAAGTCCATTTCCACCGGCATCTCGACGCCGGTCGCCGTGCGCACGGTGATCTCATGGGTAGGAACCTGCCGCTGCCCTCCGGCCAGGTCCAACAACAGGGCGCGGCCCCCCTCGCGGAATGCCGGCAAGGTAATGTCAAAGATGCTGCGGCCAACCACCGATGCCTCCGAGTAGCCGAGCTCCTGTTCTTCCCGATGATTGACCGCGACGATCGTCCCATTGCGATCCACCATGAAGACCGAGTCGGCCACCAGATCGAACAACGCCTTATAGCGCGCTTGCGACGCCACCAACTGCTGCGTCCGCTCGGAAACGGCGGTTTCCAGCTTGCTCGTATATTGCTGAAGCTGGCGCTCCAACTGGTGCCGTTTCGTCACATCTCGAACGAACGCGCGGGTGTGAACGATGCCGCCACCCTCCTGGTCGAACAGCGCCGTGGCATGAATCTCCACATCGATCCGGCGGCCATCCTTCGCAAGGAAGATCGTTTCAATCGCATTGCGGCCTTCCACCATGAGCCGCTCAAGATAGCTCAAGACCTGCCCCGCCTGGTCCTCCGGCACCACGTCCCAGAGCCTCATCGCCGACATTTCCTCGGAGCTATATCCGAGTTTTTCCAACCCCGTCTGATTTACATGGACGAAGCGTCCGGCGCGATCCAGCTGATAAATCATTTCCGGAGAGTGCTCGATCAAGTCTCGATACTTTTCCTCCAGCCGCCGCACCTCGAGCATCCGCTGTTCGATTTGCTCAAACGACAATTTCAGATTGGCGGCCATCCGGTTGAAGGCCTCGGCGAGATGCTCGATTTCATCGCCGGTCCGAATCTGTAAGGTCTGATCGAGCCGGCCACTGGCGATCTCCAACACACCGTCGTGCAAGATTTTGATCGGCCGGGCGATCCGCCGGGCCACAAGCAAGCCTGTGCCCAGCAGCACCGCGAACACCACGGCCCCATACAACAAGACCCGGACGACAAGGCGGCCCAGTGGCGCATAGGTCTCTGCGGGGTCTTGGCGGATGACCGTCACCCATTGCTTCCCTCCCATACTGCCGGGCGCCAAGGGTTCGCTGAGCCGCACCGGAGCAAACCCGATCAAGGCATCGTGGCTGCCATGGGAATCGTCCGGCGCAATGGCCCAGCCGGCCTTCTCTTGCACGATCGTCCGGATGAATTCCGGCGTGACGGTATGCTCTTCCGGCGACAACACCGGGCAAATCAACGAGGTACCGTCGGAGGCGAAGAGCATCGCATGGCCCGATGAGCCGATCGAGACTTCCCCGATCGAATGGAACAGCGTGTCGCGCCGGAGCAAAATGGTCACCGCGCCAATGATGCCCTGGCCGCCGTCTTCAACGATTGGGACCGCCACCACCACGACGTGCGTCCCGAACGCCGGATCGAAGGCAATGTCGCTGACATAGGGACGAGACACTTGCGATTTCACCACCGCCGTCCACCAGGGCGTCTTGCCGTAAAAATACTCGACTTGCGGAATTGAGCTGACGACGAGGGCGCCACGGGCGTCCGTGACCAGGATCCCGACATAGTCGGACTTCCGGATATCGTGCCAGCGAATGAGATAGTTCGTGACGATGCGGTTGATGAACAGGGGAAACTCGCTGCGGGTGTCGCGCTGGCGCCAGCGCTGCTGCCAGTCCTTGATCATGGCATCGACAGCGCGCTCGTCCTTGCCTTCGTACGTGCGATTGGACTCGGACACGGCCGTGCGCAGGAATGGCGTCGTTGCGAGCTGCTGCGCTTCGTTGATGCCGCGCGTCACATGCATCTCGGTCCGCCGCGACGCCTCGACCGCCACTTCCTTGAAGTTGGCGCCGATCGCCTCGCGGAGCGCCCGCCGTTCTTCCACGTAACTGAGCAGGAGGGAGAGGCTGAGCGGCAGCAGACCCACCATCACGATGGCCGCGATGATTTTATGCTGGAGACTGTGAGACCGACTCCAGAATATCATGCTGATGCCTCACGCCGCATGCGGAGAGAACCCAGCGGCAACCGGCGCCCAGGCGCATCAGGCTCTGGAACCGGTGCCAGCCGAAACACAGCCACGAATGACCACTGCGCGGCCCATCTCCGTTAGGCCCGCTTGACCGCCCGCCCGCCGGAGCCGGGCCAAAGGAGCAGCAACGGACTGGCCACAAATATCGAGGAATAGGTTCCGAAGATCACCCCGCTGAGCAGCACCAACGCAAAGTCGTGCAGCACTTCGCCTCCCCACAGCGTCAGGGGAATCAGCACCAACACCACCGTCAAACTGGTGACAATCGTCCGGCTGAGAACCTGATTCACGGCAATGTTGATCATATTTTCTTCCGAATCGCGCCGACGAAGCCGCAGGGTTTCTCGAATCCGGTCGAACACCACGACCGTATCCGTCAGCGAATACCCCGTCAGCGTTAAGAGCGCCGTGACAACAAGCAACGTGACTTCTTTATCCAGCAAATAAAACGCGCCCAGCACGGCCAGCACGTCGTGGAATGTCGCCACGGCGGCCGCCACGCCGAACCGCAGTTCAAACCGGGCGGCGACGTAGAGAATGATTCCGATGAAGGAGATCACGACCGCGATCAATGCATCTTCCTGCAGCTTCTTTCCAATGGTCGGGCCGATTTCCGTCGTCGCCTCGACGACGAACGTATTATTCGGGAACTCTTTCGAGAATACGGCCATGACCCGGTCGGCGGTCTTTTCCTCAATGGTCGTGGACGCTTTAATGCGCACCAGCAGCTTATTGTCCTGCCCAAACTCCTGCAATTCGGCATTGCTCAACCCATTGGACTCCAGAGCTTTCCGCACCTCGTCGATGTGAATGGCCTGGTCGAACTTGAATTGCACCGCGGTCCCGCCGGCGAAGTCGATCCCGAGATTGGCCGCTCCGCGCGCGATCTGCATCAGCGCGATCAGCCCCAAAAGCACCAGGATCCCAGAGAAGATGAAGGCGGCTTTGCGCTTGCTCATGAAATCGATATTCGTTTTCCCGAGAATCTCTAACATGCTCGCTCCCTTTTCATCGCGTTCAACATTCAGTCTTCCGCTATCGGCCGCGCGGCTAGATGCTGAGCGTCTCCACTTTCTTTCCTTGATTCATCAGATCGAAGATCACCTTGGTTCCGACAAATGCCGTGAACAGATTGATCGCAATCCCCAGGCACAGCGTCACGGCAAATCCCTTGATCGGGCCGGTGCCGAACAGAAACAGCGCCACACCGGTAATCAACGTCGTCACGTGCGCATCGACGATTGTGAGCAGCGCCTTGTCATAGCCGCCGTCCACCGCCAATCGCACGGCCTTCCCGGCGCGCAGTTCCTCACGGATGCGCTCGAAGATCAGCACGTTGGAGTCTACGCCCATGCCGATGGTCAGCACGATCCCGGCGATGCCCGGCAGGGTCAGCGTCGCGTTGAGCGCCGACAGCGCCCCAAGCAGGCAAATGAGATTGAGCACCAGCGCGAAGTCGGCAATCACGCCGGACAGCCGGTAGTACACAATCATGAATACGACCACCATAATCCCCGCGATGAGGGTCGATTTCACGCCCTGATCGATGGAGTCCTGGCCGAGCGACGGCCCGACAGTGAGGTCTTGGATAATTTTCAAGGGCGCCGGCAGCGCGCCGGCCCGCAACACAATGGCCAAATCGTTGGCCTCCTGCGTGCTGAACGTCCCCGTGATCTGCGCCCGTCCGCCGGAAATCCGGTCCTGGATCACCGGCGCGGAATAGATCGTATTGTCGAGCACGACCGCCATACGCTTCTTGATGTTCTCGCCGGTGATCCGCTCGAACTCCCGCCCGCCTTTGCCATCGAAGGTGATGGACACATACGGATCGTTGAACTCTCCGATGGAAACCCGCGCGTCGCTCAAGACGTCGCCGGTCAGCATCACGCGCTTCCTCACGAGATACGGCGTGCGAAATTCGCGCCCGGTGTCTTTATCGACCTGATGCTCGAACAGAATCTGATCGCCCTCCGGCACCTTGGCCTGGAATTGCGCCAGCACCTCGGCTTCTTTTTCCTTGGGCACTCGGGCTGGGAAATCCATCTTCATATGATTTTCTTCATCGAGCATCTTGAATTCGAGCAGAGCGGTTTCCTTGATGAGGTCCTTCGCCCGCTTCGGCTCTTTGACACCCGGCAACTGCACGACAATCTGCTTCAAGCCCTGGCGCTGGACCAACGGCTCGGAGACGCCGAACTGATCGATCCGGTTTCGGATGGTTTCAAGCGCTTGATTGATCGCCGAATCCTTGATCCGCTTGATCTCCGTGTCGCGCAATTCCCAGACTAGGCTGTTCGCCGATCCGGCGGCATCCACTTCGAAGAAGCTGGGATACTCGTCCACGAGCTTCTGGATCTGCGCTTTCAATTCGGCATTGGCGAACTGAATGGTGATCTGATTCGGCGCTGTCCGCTTCACCGATTCCGCCGGCAGCTTTTTCTCGACCAAGACATCCTGCAGCGAGCCGACCGATCGTTCGACGGCGATCTCGACCGCCCGGTCTTCATCGACCTCCATCACCATATGAATGCCGCCCTGAAGATCCAGCCCCAGCGTAATGCCCTTATCCGGCAGCACCTTCCGCGCCCATTCGGGCAAGGCCTGATACAACGGCTTGTACGACGGGAGGAAGAACACCACCGACAGCACCACCACCAGCCCCAGCAATGCGAACCGTCCACCAACTTTTTTCATGTCTCCGCCACCCTCTCTTGCAGAATGCTGAAACAGCCCGCTGACGCCGTTTTCACCGCAACCAGAGACTCACCGTACCGCCCCGTACGCCCCGTCTCTGTGCTTGCTGCGGCCTTGCCTGGCAGCCTGTGTGAGCAGTCTCGTGTGATTAACGCCGCCCAGCTACTCTTTCTCGTCGTCGTCCGCCCGTATTTTCGCGATATGCTCTTTCTGAATTTTGACCTTGGTGTTGTCGGCGATCTGCAGGGTCACCGTCTCTTTGCCGAGATTCGTGATAGTCCCCCAGAAGCCCGACGCCGTAATGACCTTGTCACCCTTCTTCAGATCGTCGAGCATCGCCTTTTGCTGCTTTTGCCGCTTCTGTTGCGGCAAGATCAGCAAGAAATAAAAGATCGCAAAAATCAGGACAAACGGCACCAGTGACAGCAGTGAACTCGATGCGCTTCCGCCGCCCCCCGGACCTTCCGCCCACGCTACCGACGCCATCGCAACCATCATCATAGACCTTGGCTCCTCTTACGCTAGTCGAGGCCGACCCGCGGTTCCGACGCGGCGACTGCCGTCTCGCCACCGACCCGCTCGGCCTCTGCCCGCACGCGATAAAACTCCTCGCGCATTGTGAGAAATGTCCCCCGCTCGATAGATGAGCGCACCCGTTGCATCAAATCAGAAAAGTACCAAAGATTGTGAATCGTATTCAGTCGCAACCCGAGCATCTCTTTGACATTGAAGAGATGGTGCAGATAGGCCCGGGTGTACCGCTTGCACACCGGGCACCCACAGTCGGGATCGATCGGCCGCTCGTCCTGCTTGAATTGCGCCTGCTTGATGGAGACACGGCCAAAGCCGGTGAACAGCCATCCAGTCCGTCCATGGCGGGACGGCACCACGCAATCGAACAAGTCGACGCCCCGGGCCACGCCTTCGATCAGGTCTTCCGGAAGGCCTACGCCCATCAGATAACGCGGCTTGGCCTCCGGCAATTCGGGAGCCGTCACATCCAGCATGGCGTACATGTCGGCCTTGCTCTCTCCGACGGAGAGCCCGCCGATGGCGTACCCTTCGAAATCGAGCGCGACCAATTCCTGAGCCGACAGTCTCCTGAGATCCGCTTCCAGCCCGCCCTGCACGATGCCGAACAACGCCTGATCGCTTCGCCGCCGGCTCGCCTGGCAGCGCTTCGCCCACGCTGTGGTCCGCCGCACTCCCTCCAGAATCGCTTCACGCGAGGCCGGCAATGCCACGCATTGATCGAACGCCATGACGATATCGGCCCCAAGCGCCTCTTCGATCTCTATCGCCGTTTCGGGCGTGATGAAATGCGTGGAGCCGTCGATATGCGACTGAAAGGTCACTCCCTCGTCGGTAATCTTGCACAGCTTGGCCAGGCTGAAAATCTGAAACCCGCCGCTGTCAGTCAGAATAGCCCCCGGCCATCCGGTGAACGCATGCAATCCGCCTAGCTCCGCTACAACTTTATGTCCGGGGCGCAGATAGAGGTGATAGGCATTGTTCAGCATCAGCCTGAACCCCAGGCTGTGCAGATCCTCCGGCTCCAGCCCCTTCACCGGCCCCAGCGATCCCACCGGCATAAAGGTGGGTGTGTCGATGACGGCGCGGGCGGTGCGGAGCTGTCCAAGCCTCGCCTTCGTCTGCCGATCCTGCTGTTTAACGGTGAACTGCATTATCGTGCGATCATCTTCAATTACATCTGCTCGGGAGCGGAGATCCCCAAGAGTGTCAATCCGTTTTTCACCACCTGCTGCACCGATCGCATCAAGACCAACCGAGCCGCCGTCGTCTTAGGAGCAATCTCCTCCGCCACCGGGGCTTCGCCGATCTCTAGATCTGCCGCTGGCGGAAGAATCCGATGCTTGTTGTAGAAGGTGTGCAGCAACGCCGCCAGTTGCTGAAGATAATACGTCACACGATGGGGTTCAAAGGCCAGCGCGCTGGACTCCACCACTTCCGGAAACATCGAAAGTTTCCGGATCAAGGCGAGTTCATCGGGATCGGTCAGCACGGTCAAATCGGCATCCACTGCCGACGGACAGACAATCCCGCGCGCCGCGGCAACCCGCCAGAGACTGGCGATCCTTGCGTGGGCATATTGCACATAGTAGACGGGATTATCCGAAGACCGTTGCTTGGCCAGCTCTAAATCGAAATCCAAATGCGTGTTGGAGTCCCGCATCAGAAAGAAGAACTTGGCCGCATCGACGCCGACCTCATCGATGACCTCGCGCATCGTAATGAATTCGCCCGAGCGCTTCGACATCTTCACTTCGGTGCCGCCCCGCAACAGCTTCACCAATTGGACCAGCACAACCTGCAACTGCTCCTTCGGATGCCCATAGGCCTGCATCACCGCCTGCATGCGCGGAATATAGCCATGATGATCGGCGCCCCAGACGTCAATCAGCAGATCGTAGCCCCGCTGAAGCTTGTCGCGATGATACGCAATGTCGGACGCCAGATAGGTGCACTCGCCGTCCTTCTTGCGAACCACGCGATCCTTTTCGTCTCCAAACCGGGACGAGCGAAACCACCAGGCTCCGTCTTCTTCAAACATGAGATCCTGCTGCTTCAACTCAGTGAACGCCCGTTCGACGGCACCAGACTCGATGAGCGAGGCTTCACTGAACCAGGACTCGAACTCGATGCCTAACGCCGATAGGTCTTCGCGAATGTGCTGAAGCAGGGTCCGATAGGCCAAGTCGCGGCTGCGCTGCTCCGCCTCAGCCGGTGACAGCAGCGCCAATTGCGCGCCGTCCGACGCCTGAATCTGCTCGGCCGCAAGGCGGATATACTCGCCGTGATAGCCCTCCTCCGGAAACGTCACAGGCTTTCCAGCAAGCTCCTGCAATCGCGCATACACAGACGCGCCGAGAAGCTTCATCTGCCGGCCGGCATCGTTAATATAATATTCGCTCACGACATCGTATCCAGCCGCCCGCAATAGTCTGGCCAAGGCCTGTCCGACAGCAGCGCCACGGCCATGCCCAACATGCAACGGCCCGGTGGGATTGGCGCTGACATATTCGACCAGCACACGCTTTCCGAATCCAACGTTGGAGGTGCCGTAGGCCGCGCCTTTCTGTTCGATATCTCGGAGAACCTCCACCCAAACGGCAGCCTTCACCGTCAGGTTGAGAAAACCGGGACGGACGATCTCTACGCGCTCAAAGAGTTGATCGCGAGTTAATAAGTTGTCGGCAATGATTTGGGCAATGTCGTGAGGGGCGCGCTTCTCCGAGGCGGCCAAAGCCATCGCAATAGTTGTGGCAAGGTCACCCCACTCTGGGCGCTTCGGAGCATCCAAGGTGACGGCGGGCCAAGACTCCATTTTCAATTGCCCCTTGGCCTTGGCATCGGAGAGCGCTCCCTGAACCGCATTCGCCACCTGTCCTTGCACAAGCCCCTGCGCCACAAAATCTCCTAAGTCCTTAGAGAAGAAAGAGAAAAACAATTTGGCACTCTAGCATACGGCTCAAAGAGTGACAAGGTGAGCCGCTAGGAATTTGTCGCTCGATGGCAGCGAAAATCCATAAGATGAATCAGTGCGTTGACGGCAGTCTTACTGAGGCAAGGAGCGGCGGCGAAGTGCGTGCCTCGCCGCTTCGAGATCGGCCGGCGTGTTCACATTCTGAAACGATTGCGAGAGAGGATCCTCTTCGCTCCACTCGGCTGGCAAAACGATTGTCGTGCGGAGCGACGGTTCCCGTGCAATGTTTTTGATCTTCAATTCATGCGCAACAGCCATCCGCTCTAGAATGGGCAAGGTCCGCTTACTATACAAGGCATGCAACGGCTGCAAGCCATCCGATAATTGAGCCATCACGATATCGGCGGCGGGATCGCGGTCGACAAACCTCTGAATCATCTCTGGCTTGAGAAACGGCATATCGCAGGCCACAATAAAAATTCGTTCATTGGCGGCCTTTGTCAGTCCTGTGTAGAGACCGCCAAGACTCCCGCGCTCGGCAATCAAATCCCGGTGAACCGTGCATCCGGAAACCACAAGCGGCGCACTATCTTGCGCAATGACGATTAGGACTTCGGAAAACTTCTTGGTCATAACCGAGACGGTCCGAGCCAGTAGAGTTGTCTCCCCCACCATGAGAAAGCGCTTGTCTTCTCCCATCCGCCGGCTCTTGCCCCCGGCCAAGATGACGCCCGTAACATCCATACAAATCACCGCACCTGCGCCTAAAAACACGAAGGGGGTGGGTTTCCCCACCCCCTTCATCGCTGCCGATTCACTCCGATAGGAGCAGAATTAGAGCGTCTTCCCCTTCCGCTTATTTGCGCGACGAGTCAGAACCCATGCTTCCAACAGCACGATCCCGCCGGCAATCACGAACGGATAGATATACACTTCCTGGGGTGTCGGAGGTTGCAAGAACGTGTAGTAGAAGGCCGAGACGGCCATCTTGCGTCCTGCATCGCCGTTATGACCATCCCAGGCAAAGAACACCGTCGGGATGTACTTACCCATTTCAAAGAGCGTGTCCTCGTCATAATCCTGGTCCTTCTTATTTCCAATTGGACGCTCGATCATGACGTACCAACGACCGTTCTTCCACTCAGACTTGAGAACTTTCAGGGTTTCTTGATAGTTGTCGCGCTCTTGGAAATCCTGATCCCAACCGGTTCCCAGGAAGGCCCGAATAGATCCATCGGCTTCCCATTTCACAATATCCACAGGATATTGCTCATTGCTTCCAAAGAGATACCGTGGCTTAATCGGAGCAGGAAGATCTTGCCACTTAACCGCCGTTTCAATCGCAACCGCGTCGTTGTAGACCGTGTAATTATTTTGATGCGCCGCAATGGATCCCTCCTCACCGGTCTTCGGATCCTGCTCCTTCACATCGATATTCACCTCAGTCGGTGCCCATGGCAACTTACCTTCAGCCACGCTCTTGGTACGATCATCCCACTCGATCAAAAATACAACGGACTTCTCGTTATAGAGCGAACGAACCCACAGATCGTCGATCCGATTCACGAAATTTCGCGGCTTATGCGTAATCTGGCCACCCATCGCGATAATCCGTTTCTGGGTGTTCTTCCAGGCTTCATTCTCAAGATCCGTTGGGATCTCGCCTTCCACCGGATTCGATGGAATCACGAAGTTGACTTTCGGCTTATCCGTCTGCGGGTCGATTTGAAGGGGATTCCCTTCCGCGTCTCGCTCGCACAGCGAATTCACGAAGTTGGCAATATCCCACCGCTCGTCGACGCTCGTGTTATCCGCAAACGACGGCATCGGGGTTCCATTCACACCCGTCGAGAAGGTGCGGAAAATATTCTTCACATTGTACGGATCCTGACGGCTTCCACGGAAGTTCCAGCACTTATGCCAGTTGGCCGGCTGAATCGAGAAACCCCAGTCATCTTTCAGATTGAAGGCGTTGCCGTCTCCACGGCCTTCCATGCCGTGGCACTCAATGCACTTCTTTTCAACGATCAGCTCGCCACCTCGCTTCTTACTTTCCTCTGTAGCCTCTTTAGGCTTCAAATCAGCGACCTGAAGCACCGTCTGAGTTTCGGACTGCTTATCCGTAAACTTCCGATCCTTCACCAACTGAGTGGTGACGAACGCCAAAACCTGCAACCGCTGTTCTTCAGTCAAGATACCTTCCCAGGAAGGCATCGCAGAACCTGGCAACCCATGGGTAACGGTCTCGTACAGATCGTTCTGTCCAGGAAGGATCTTTTTGGCATCGAACAACGGCAATTCACCGCTGGCCGTATGCCGAATCTTAAATGTCCCCTGGTTGAAGTTACGGGGACGCGGCCAGAGTCGGTCGGCGCCAGGTCCATCGCCAGCTCCATCGACGCCATGGCACCAGACGCACTTGGTGAAATACACACGCTTTCCAGCCTCGATCATATCGGCAGGCGGCTCAGGTGCCAACTCACCCTTCTTAAACCCTTCAGGAATATCTTCAGCAGAAGCCGTGAAGACCAACGGGCCGGCAGAGAGCAGCGCCAGTCCAAAGGCCGAGGCAAGGAGGATCCTTGCTTTTTTGCCCATCGACGTATTCATCATTTTTTTCCTCATGTCGTAATCCAGGGTTATCCGTGATGCCGCGAGGACTACTTAGTCCCAGGTCCTGGGATAGTAACCCGTGTGCCAGTATTCAAACAAAATGACCTTCCAGATTTCATCGACGGTCAAATGCTGTTCCCATGGCGGCATAACCGAAGCCCAGGGGAACCCTTCGTTCGGCAATCCGATACCACCCTTGGCGACGCGCCAGAAAATAAACGTTTCCTGAAGCTGGGCAATTGTACCTGGATCGGTAAAGTTTGCGGGAATCGGGTTAAACGCAAAGGCATGAAGACCACGGCCGTTCAGGTTGTCTCCGTGGCAGAAGTGACAGTTCTGGAAGAAGATTTCTCCACCTTCCCGCACATACTTCAAATAGCCTTGATTCTTTTCATCCCAAGGGTTGGCATTCGGCGCCATCAAGCGCCCCATGCCTTGCTCGACGATCAGCTTATTGCTATATTCTTGATCGAACTTTCCTTCGGGATTGACACGATAGGGATTCTGCGACGTTTGAAGCGTATACGTCTTGCCCGCCACCTTCGTGCTGGCCGGAGGCGCCGGATGCACCGTGCGCAACTCAACCGGCTCTTCCGACTTTGGCTTCATGGCATCGAATGATGCGAAACCGACAAGAATCGGAATCAGAACGAGATACACATAGCGGAGCATTTTATTTGCTCCACTCTGGGCATCGAGAACGTTCATGATCGGCTGCTTAAACTTCTTCCAATCGTCCTCGTTCGCTGACACCCACATGAAGACCGCGACAAGCGACACGGTCCCATACATCGCGCGAACGCTGAACGGAATGGGCGGATACACACGGAACTTCAAATAGAGCAGCACAAACGCCCAAAAGCCGATTCCCTGCCAAAATCTGGGAACCGCCATGCCCATGGCGCTGAGCATATAGCTCAATCCGGCAAACCCGACAACGAAACAGGCCACCTCCAACAACATTTGGATAGGCATGTAGCCTTCGACTAAACGAACCGTATTCGACGGGACGACGTCGAGGATCATCCCGACTAGCAGGAGGAGCGCAATTGCCCCTACCAGCGCGCCGACTGACATCAATGCTTTCATGAGTTCACTCCCTTTGGTCTAAAAAGATTCATAGCTCAGTTACGAAATCTTTGGAGGCTCTTTCCCCTCATACACTTGCGAGAGGTAATCCACAATTTTCTTGAGCGCTCCCGCACTGAGTTTCTGACCAAACACTTTCGGCATCGTATTGTCAGGGAATGGCTTCACAACATAGGCACTCGGCGAAACAATCGACTCCATGATGTAATCGGAAGTCGACTTAGCCGTTCCCTTATAATCCTTATCCTTCATACGACTCGGCGCATTCGTCCCCTCAACCAGTTTGGGACCGATCGTGCCGTTCGCACCAGGAATACCAGGGATCGTATGACAAGAAACGCACTGGGCCTTGGCAAGAATCTGATCGACAGGCTCGGTGCCGTCAGCCATGAGCGCACTGGGTGGACCAGCCTTCTCTTCCTGCTTCTTGGGCCGATCCGCTTCAGGAATAAATTTTTCGTACGACTTCACGATTTCATCGAAGGACGGAGCGTCTCGCCCTTCACGGAGATACAACCATGTGTCCACTGCGGCAAGTTCGTCAATGCTGAGCGATATCGGTGGCTTGTGAATTACCGGCATCGGGCTTTCCTTGTCGTTCGTTCCCTTCACACCGAAACCTGCCACCACGTAGCAATTTGGGCAGGCATGTGATTCAGCGATATACTCCTGACCATTTTCTGCTGTACCGGATCCAGGGAACGCTTCCTTTTGAGCATAATCGCGCTTCTCGGGATGGCCCTTCGCATATTTCGGATCTTCGAGACGCTCTTTACCTGCGCGCTCTGGCAAACCGATCAAATTCGGCGCACGTTCACCCAACATCCCGGCGTGGAACGCATGACAAAGCGGGCATTGCCCCTTGCCGATGGCGCCCTGCTCTTTATTTTTTCCGACCCCGCCGAAAATAATCTTTTCGCCCTCGTCGGCTAACTGCTGCGCCGTCATACCGCTATACTCAAGCTTCTCTTCCTTCGGGGGAAAACCGCCTTCGACCTGTGGCAGCCAGTTCCCATAGCCTGAAAGAAAGGCGGCCACGAAAAACATCAGGCCGCCGATTTTCAGCAACGCCCCAAAGTTAGGGAAATAAATCGCTACCATGAAAGAGGCAGCGGTAATCATGACGAGCGACACCGGCATGAGCCGATTTTCGCCGTAGAAACTGTTGGTGTAGTTCGCGATCGCAACAAACAAAAGAAACGTCGCCGCGATTCCAATGATCGTCTTAAGCGTTGCCTGCTTCTTCGCGGCTGGATCACTGATGGAAAACTGGAAATACACTAAGAGGCCGGCTAGCAACGCGAACGCTGGCCACCCCATCTCTAGCGCTTGATTAATCAAATCGCCCACGGTTTTAACCTCCTGCGGCTACACCGAGGGAAGGCCTTGTCAGCGCCTTCCCTCGGAGCCAGTTGCTCAATAAGATGGTTAGTGGCTACCTGCCGGCTGAGGCGCCGCACTGCCAGGAACATCAGCCTTCGCACCAGCTGGCGCCTTCTTTGCCGCTAAACTACCGAGCCAGAATACAAAGAGAATGCTGATCCAGAAGAACAGCACATTAAAGGAAATCATGTTTGCAGCAAAACCGACCGTGTGCGTATAGGCCCACGGCGAATTGTCTCGCATGATCTCATTCACGTGCCAGAAAAGACGGACCGATGAGCGAATGTAACCCATCAACCCCATCATCCAGGTAAACGCGGTCGCCAACATGATCAGCGCGTACTGCGAGCGGGCAGAAATTTTCCCCCACTCGATCGGCCCCATCTGCTTAGCACCCTTCATCATGACGCTATTCAACGCGAACATGAAGAAGAGACAGGAGAGCGTTGTCGCCACCTGAGGGACAGACAATCCGACCCGAACGTTTGCAGGGATATAGTATCCGTAAATCGCAAGCCCGATGATATTGACGTAGGCAAAGAAAAAGAAACATCCCATGAAGATGTTCCCAAACTTCGACCACGAAACCGTCGACACTTTATTGCCTCGCATATACCACACAAAGCTCAACACCGTAGTGGTAATGATGACGTTGATGCCGCCGTTCTTTGCAGACATAACGCCGTAGTTACCCAATACAGGGTGCTGCTGCCCACCCATGGCCTTCAACTCCGCCGGAGTCATGACCATCGTATGCGGGGTAATAAAGACCAAGTAGCCGCAGGCAAGGAGAAATACCAGATACTTAATGTAGCGTTGATATTTCTCCGCTCCGCGCATCCGACCCATCGCCTGCCACAAATAATAATTTGTGCTCAGGAACAAGATGCCGATCATGGTGGCCTGAATAATGAAGAGCCAGGCTAACAATCCACCCATGAGCGTAATGCCCATCTGCTGGCGATAGGCATACACCTCGCGCATGAGCCAGTAGCCAGCGAACGGCAGTGGGATCAAGAAGGCAACACCAAGCGCCATCGCAATGTAGCCCATCCAATCGTAGTGAGCGCGATCCTCGTCGGTCTTCGACGCCAGGAACTTGTACGCGGCATAGGCAGCAACGACGCCGCCACCGAACGCCATGTTGCCAAGGATGCGATGGAGATTGAGGGGGTTCCACAGTGCCGTATGAAGCACGTGCCAGATATTTCCAAGAAACCGCCCCTGCTCGTCAACACCGGCCGGCGACATCATGAATCCGATCCACGAGTTCGCCAGAAACATGAGCAACGTTCCGATAACATTCAAAATCACCGACATGCTCAGATGGATCCACTTCAAGAATCCCTCTCTCATCTTGTCCCAGCCATAGTAGTAGATGTAGAGGGTGCCGCTCTCAGCCACGAACATCAACGCATAGATGTGCATGACCGGACGGAAGATACTGGACAAGTAACCGAAAAACGCGGGATAGAGCGTCAGGAAGGTGAAAATCAAGATACCGCCGAGCACTGCCGTCAATGAGTAGGCCGTAAGACTGATCTTAATAAAGTCATAGGCCAGCTGATCGTACCGTTTCGCCAATGCCTTATCTTTTGTCACGACCCCCATGAACTCGACGACCATACAGAAAATAGGCACGGCAAGCACGAAGCTGCCATAGTAGAGATGCTGCTGGTTCGCGAACCAGAGCAGCACGCGGCTCTCGAAGTTATACCGAGGGTAATCCTTCGGGCCATCGACTGTCTTCGGGGCAGGCGCGCCAACCACGATACCCTCCGTCTTATAATAGACGTCGCGCCCCTTCTCAACCTTCGCCTCGTCCTTCTTTTCCGCGTCAGCCGCATCCGCACCGATTGCCAGTGACGGAAGCGACACCACCACAGGAAACAGAAGGAGGCCAACCATCGCGCAGAGCGCCATGATTGAGAACACTTTCTTCCGGGTTACAAGACCCATGGGATACCTCCTTAATGCATTACGAAAAAGATTCATCACAAGCCCTAAGCTCACCCGCAGAAGCCTACTTACGGAACATGTACCAGAAGTCCAGCCCCTGCATATCCATCAGAAAGTGGTCAACCATCAGGAAGAACCCCACACAAATCACCACAGAGATAATCCCATACAGAATATTCTGCCCCATCGTCTCCTCCTCATCAGATCGATCAAAAACTCACACCTTCAGCGGCCCTGGACTAGCAGGGGCACTGAATACCGGCAAACCAATAAAAAAACCACAGACCCACCGCGCAAGTGATGTAAAAAATCATCTTGCCAACCTTAACCATCACATCGCTGTCCGCTGTTCCCGTCGCCATCGTGCCTCCCCTTCCATGCTCGAGATAGTAAGTGAAGTCTGTGAATCCTTGACACCAAAAAACCTGTGTGTTATTCAAAATTCCTTAGCTGGCGGCCGCAATAACACAGGGAAAACCATGACAAAAAACTCAAAAATTTTCGACATTATAGTTTTGGCCGGTATGGTTGTCAATATCATTTTGGCCGTGTTTCTGATTCTCTACTACTTTGATTTTCTGTAGCTTTCTCGTTTCGATTCGCCGTCTCACCCTCACTATTTTCGCCTGACATCGCGCACCGAAATCCGATCGTTTCATCACGAAAATCAGGGACCATTTTACTCCGACTGGTGAGGCGAAGATCGCCCCCAGTCGTTGTATACGCGCCTCCCCGCATCGTGCGATAGACACCATACTCAGGACTTGGCGGATTTCTGTCAGGCGCTTCCTTGAAGTACCCTTCGGCATACCAATCCTGCACCCATTCCATGACATTCCCAGCCCCATCCATCACACCATACGGACTCATATCGGCCTTAAACGATCCTGCAGGGGCGCTCGCTTCGAATCCGTCATTGACGCGCGCCCAATTAGCCCCGTCGGCCTGCTCCGTATTCCCCCAAGGCCATAGACGGCCATCTTGGCCTCGCATAGCCTTTTCCCACTCCGCCTCTGTGGGAAGCCGCCTCCCCTTCCACTGACAATAGGCCACGGCATCGTCCCATGACACATAGATAGCCGGCTGATTGGGGCCACGCATCTTAGACACATTCTTGGCATAACGCGACGGAGGCCCCGCCTTCCGATGGCCAGTGGCCGAAGCAAACTGTCCATACTGTGAATTTGTCACTTCGTAGCGGTCGATTTGAAACGCATCGAGAAAGATTTCTCTGGGTGGCCCTTCGTCAAGCCCTCCCACATCTGTCCCGCGCAAAAAAACTCCGGCAGGAATCAAGACCATCTCCTCATTTAACGGCGGCTCAACTGCTTCAGGCAGGTCTTCTGACTTTGCCGACGCGTGGGAACTGGGATCATTCTCTTCAAAGGGGGTGGTGGTTGTGCCACGAAGGATTGCAATAATCGGCATGGCCGCAAACAGCAGGACTACGATCAGGAACACAACCTTGAATCGGGTTTCCATGACGGCTACTGACCGGCCACGTCGCCGCTCGGCTCCAAATCGCTCGCGCAACGAATTCCGATCGTGATGTCATTCCGCCAATGCTTCGCGGCAAATCGCTTGGAGAGCCGGGCGTTTTGCTCGGTCTCTCTCCAGGATCCACCACGCACCACTTTCAAATCGCCGTCATCCGGCCCTTTGGGATCGCGATACCCGCCTTTTTTATAGTAATGCTCATCGTACGTATCCGCGACCCACTCGGCCACATTGCCCGTCATATCGTGCAATCCGTATGGACTGCGGCCCGCCTCAAACGAACCGGGAGGCGCAAGATACTTATATCCATCCTCCGGCCCATCCACATTAGCCACACCATTCATGAATTTATCGCCCCAAGGATACTTTCGCTTCCCTTCGCCACGTCCCGCTTTTTCCCATTCCGCTTCAGTCGGCAATCGCTTGCCGGCCCACTTGCAATAGGCAACCGCATCGTTCCATGAGACGCTCATCGCCGCCAATTCAGGCTTTAACACTTTCGACTGATCGTCTTCGAATACCTCGATCCGCGGAAACGCGCGCTTGGTCATTTTGGCGAAACGCAGATACTCATCCTGCGTCACTTCGTTGCGATCGATAAAGAACCCTTTCAAGAACACCTGCCGCTCGGGCGCTTCATCTGGATCCCCATCGCTGCTCCCCATCGTAAACGGCCCTGCCGGCACCTGCACCATCTCGCGCCCTTCATCGCCAATCCGCGTCTTGTACATGGAGAAGTCCTGCGCAACCGGCGCCGCCGCTACCGGACGCGACTCCGTCGGGATACTCATGGCCAACTCCCGCATCTGCTTGGCCTTATACGACTCATAGACCAGCCCTGCGATCAGGAGAATAAACGACCCGAAGACAAAAACGATTGACCCGATCAGCACACCCCTGTTTTCCATATGTCTCCGTGCACTCCGAAAAAATCGACAACCATCTCTTACTGACGAGCGTTTTGGGCCTCTCCTTCGACAAAAGCACTCGCCGCTTCGACCTTGCGGGCCGCGCGCATGTCCAGCAACATCGAGACCTGAACGCCAAGGAATCCACCCATGGCCGCTCCGGCACCCGCCCCATACGAAATCCGATCTGGCCCGGCCAACAACCAGGCCAAGGCGCCGCCCAAAACCGTTCCCACCAAAATGCTGATCAAAAACCGCCGCCCTCCGAGAAACCCCACAACGCCGCCCATGACTAGCCCAATGCCTACCGCCAGCGGCATAAACTCCATGCCCATGATGAGACCGATCAATGTGCCGACGGTCCCCATCACCACGACACCGAATACAATGTCCACGAGCTTTCTGGTGGGCATTCCCCGCTCTCCAGCCTCAGTCATCACAACGGCGACTCTTTTCGCTACTTTGCAGGGCTCGCCACCAGCGAGCCGAAATCAATCTCAACGCCGGGCGCGGCAATGATCGAAATACCCCAGGCCTTCGGCGCCGGCTCATGCTGATGAAGACGCTTGAAGTCCTCGTAGACATTCACACGCTCTTCAAACCACTGGCCAACCTCTTTGGTCCCGCTCTGCGCCACGATCTCAGACCCGCTGAACATCCCGCCTTCCGTCAGCGTCCCTTCCGGTTTTGTTCCACTCCAGACATATTTCGTGAATACCGGAATAAACAGGAGATCGGTATCGAGCGAGGCATAAATCGCCGCGATCTGATCGATGCCTGCCGGAGCCTTGAGTAAACGCCAGCGCCAAGTGAGCACAGGGTACGCCTTCGGATCCCAGTCGATCTTCTTTTTCTTGATCCGCTGTCCGGCATCTTTGGCCGATAAATAGTTCACACCGTTTTCCGTCTGCACCTTATAGGCTTCGCGTCCTTTAGACTGGCTGCGCTGGTTTTCATGGTCCCAGGACGAAGGAAACCCATCGGCCTCTTTTCCTTGAAAATCCTCCAGCACCAACACTTGGCCTTCTGCATAAACGGACTCAGCGGGAACAGCCCCACCATACAAGGCCATACTCGCCAGAGCCACGACACTCCACAACATGCGACCGTTCATAGACCTATCGACCCTTTCTTCAAGATGAGGCTTCGTGCGAAGAAGAGGGAGCCAGCGTCGGCGCCTGCTCCTCGAAAAACTCTTCTCCCATCACCGGCTGCTGCCCACGCTGGCACATCCAAAAAAGCGCGAACACTGCCGCCCAAAACACGACCATATTCAACGTCACCATCTTCGACGCAAACTCCAGATCCGGCGTAAAGGCCCAAGGGGACACATCCGCCATCAGATCGCTGACATGCCAGGACAAGCGGCCGGACGAGCGAATATACCCCATCAACCCCATCACCCAGGTAAACGCCGCCGCCAGCCCGAACAGGCCCACCATGCCGCGCACCGAAATCTTTCCCCATTGAATCGGGCCATGCACAATCGAGCCTCTCAACATGAGGCGGTTGATTACGACACCCGCCACAATTACCGCCAACGTCGTAAAGGCTTGCGGCGAAGACAAGCCGACGCGAATTTTCGCGGGCAAATAGAATCCGTAGATCGACAGCCAGACCACATTTGCAATCCCCACCGCATACAACGTCCCGATCAGAAGATTCCCCGTCTTCACCCAGGACACCGTCATCGTTCGATTGGCTCGCCGATAGTAGAGAAAGCTCAGCGCCGTGATGAGAATCATCACATTCACCGCGCCGTTTTTCGCCGACATCACCCCATAATTCCCGACCACCGGATGCTGCGCTCCGCCCATCGCCTTCACTTCCGCCCCCGACATCAAGACCGTATGCGGCGTCAGCCAGATGAACAGCGCCAGCGTCAGCACACCCAGCAGGAATTGATAGTACGACTGGTACCGCTCGCCGCCCTTGATTCGCGCCATGCTTTGCCAGATGTAGTAGTTGATCCCCAGGAGCAACGCCCCGATCAAGAGCGCCTGCACCACAAAAAGCCAGGTCAACAACCCGCCCATCATCGTCACGCCCATGCTCTGGCTGAAGACATACACCGAACGCATCAGCCAATAGCCGGCAATCGGCATCGGCAGCAACGCACAAACCGTGACGAACAGAAAGATGTAGCCCACCCAATCGTAATAGGCCCGCTCTTCGGCGGTCTTGCTGGTGAAAAACCGATAACAGGCATAGGCCAGCACCACCGCGCCGCCGGACATAATGTCTGCCAGAAAGCGATGAACGTTGAGGGGATTCCAGAGAGCCGAGTGCAGCAAATGCCAAACATTCCCGAGGAACCGGCCCTGCGCATCGACGCCAGCCGGCGCCATCATAAACGCCGACCAGGAATTCGCCAGCAATAGCAACGCCGTCCCGAAAATATTCGTCAGGATGCCGAGCGCGGCATGGATCCACTTCAACCCGCGCTCTGCCATCCGGTTCCAACTATAGTAATAGACGATCAGCAGCAGCGCTTCTCCGAAAAAAACGATGGCATAGGCCGGCATAAACGACTTGAACGTCCCGCCCATGTACTTCATGAACGACGGATAAAAATAGATGAACATAAACAGCATAAGGCTTCCGACCACGGCGGTCACCGAAAGCGCCAGCAACGCGACCTTCGCCAAGTCTCTTGCCAAGCCGTCATAGCGCAACGACAAGGCCGGTTTTTTCGTGATGAGCCCAGCAAACTCCAGCAAAGCGCAAAACAGCGGCAACGCGAGGACAAATCCACCGAAGTAGGTATGCTGCTGTGTCACAAACCACACCAGCAGGCGACTATCAAAGGAACCGACCCGCGAATAGACCGTCTCATGAGGGCCAGGAGCCGGCGGCCCTTGCGGCGTACCTGGCGTTCCGAAATACAGATCCGTGGCATCCTCGGCAAACGACAGACTTGGGCCATTCCCCATCACAGGCAACAGCGCGGCCAGGATCGTGACGCACAACACGGCTGCGACCATGGAACCTGTCATCCAACTGCGACGACGCATACGACTACCCCTTCGATCCCGTCTTGCTTAAGGCCATGTCGCCGGCCAGCTCGCTCATGCCGCCTGGCGCATTGGCCGACTTGCCAAGAATCCCCATTACAAACGGACAGCGCAGCATCCCGCTCGATAGCTGCGGCGCCTGCTCATCTTCGACTTGCCGGCGGTGCCCCAAATAATATCCATAGAGCGCCATCATCGCCGTGACGACCGCTCCTCCCGCAACGGCCAATCCCGTCGCCATTCCCGGCTGCCTGCCGACGAACAACACGAAACCCATCACGACCAAATAGTACGTGGCCGCAAAGGCCATCCCCGGCCACCACCAATACTTCAGCAACTCGGCCGGCGCCGTCCGCTTCAGCGTCTCCAGCCATGAGACGGATGGCCGCAAGCCTCCGAAATAGGCACAGAGCGCGAGGAGACCCCCAAAAATCGTAATGCCAGCCAACTGCGCCAGAGCGGCCATTTGCTCATCGACGATCACATGCCCCAACAGTCCCATCAGCCCACCGATGACTAGGCCGACGCTTCCCCACAGTCCCAACTGAGACAGCCGGTTCCGCACCAACGCGCGAAGAGCCGCTCCATCCGGAAAGGTGAGAAACGGGCGCCCCAGCACCGCGAGTTTCCGCACATGACCGATTTCAAACGCATCGCGGGCCACCGCCGTACTGGAAATAATAATCGCCATCATGGCTGGACCGTCCGGATGCTGCAAATAGCTGTAGCCCACCATCCACAACAGGGCGAGCACCAACAATGAGAGCTGAATGCCATACACAGCGCCGATCCATCCGGCTAGCCAACTCAGCAGCCGAACGCCATCCTCTCGCGCGATGACCGGCCAGGAAGCTGACCGTCCGACACGATAGGCCAGGAGCGCCGTCACGATCGCCACCAGACTGCTCACGGCAAGCAGCACAAGCGGCTCCGTCAACGGCACCAGATGCTTCGCCAGACGATAGACTCCGAATGCCACCAGCCCCGGCACAAACATGACCAGGCGCTTCTGCTTCCGAACTGCGTCTTCTGTCACCGCCAGACTCAGGCTCGGCAACACTCGCAATGCCATTCGATGCAACATAATCAGCTCGTCACATGCCGGGCATGAAATACAAACTGGCGGCGACTCTTGTCAGCCTGCCGTTCAGGATTTCTGCGCGGCCATCCCGAAATACTTGGCCTTGATTTCTTCCATCAGCGCCACGGTAATGCGCGCCTGCCCGCGGTCGGCTGCCGTTCGCTCCAACTCGACCTTGGCCATCGCTCGCACCGGAGCCGGCACTTTATCCAACCGGCGCTCCGCTTCAGGCTCCCACTCAATCCGTTCCCCCGTTCGCGGGCGAAGCAGCACATCGTAGGTCACCACCCGTTCGCCGCGAACCCGCAGATCTTGCTCAACCTCGTCTCGAAACAATGGCGCCAAATACGGGGGCAGTCTTTCAAGCCGATGCAAGGCATCGTCCGTCCACATCAAGCGATCGACCAATCCGTTCATCTGTCCGGCTGGAACATCCACACCGACATTGAGCCCACAGCCGCGACATTCCGATCGGATGAACCACTGAAGCGCCCCGTCTTCATAGACACGCTCTTCAATGCCCTCGGTATGCATCCAGCGCCCACAGCCACAGGTCAGCATGGGCTACCCGATCTTGCCGGGATACAGAATGTAGAGCATCGTGTAGGTAAACGTGCCGGTAGCGAACAGGATGCAATAGATAACCATTGTAAACCGGCCCAATGCGCGATGCCGCCGCCCACCATCCGGCCAGATGCGTTGAATCGTAATCTCCACCGCCAGCACAATCCCGACCAAGAACAGGAGCCCGAGATAGACTTCCAGCTTGCGCATGGAGAACCCGGCTGTCGCGACGCGAGAGAGAAATAACCCGAGCACGACGACCGTCACCGCGCCGAAAATCACGCCGACTTTCTTCCATGTCGTGACCAGCAACGACTGGCGCAACGACCGGACGCCATCGATCACCTGCTGCGAGCGAAAACCCAACACGATCATATAGACCGCCATGACCAATCCGATGATGACGAGAATGATGTGGAGCGTCAGCACGGGGATAAACACATAATCGTAGAGCGCTTGCGAGCCTCCGAACCCTTCTTTGCCCTCCACCGCCAAGACTCCCAACTGCCGGAACAAGTAGTAGGCGATGAAGAAACTCAGCATCGAGATCATTCCGCCCAGCATCAACCAATGATGGGCGTCGGCCTTGCGCTGTTTCGCCTGAATCCATCCCAGGATGAACAACCCGGTGAAGAGCGTGGCCATAAACTGGCTCAAGTCCGCGCCGATCGTGGCATGCGTCCCGAGAAAACCGGGATCCTTAAGCCATTCCATCGCGCGCTTACCTTTGCCCTTTCAGACCCTGAACAACGGCGGTTTTCTCCAGCTCGGCAGCCGAGGCAAACCCCGCTGAAGTCATCCATTGCATCGCGTCGCTGGTCTTATAACAGCCGCCTTGCTGCGTATTGACCAGGATATGAACGGCAAAAGCCGTCGTCCAGGCAGGGCCGGTCCCCGCTTCATCTAAAAACCGATCCTTGATAATCAATCGTCCTCCCGGCGCCAGGTGCGCCAGCACCTTCTTCACCAAGGCCGCATTTGTCTCGTAGGTCTGATAGTGCAGGATGTCGGACATCAGCACGACATCGTAGGGACCACCCAGCCCATCCGCATTGAAATCGCCGGGGCGCAGCGCGATACGCGACTCCAAGCCGGCCTCTTTCACTGTTTTTTCAGTCAAACGCAGGGTGGCGGGAAGATCGAACACCGTGGCGGTGAGTTCAGGATAGGTCTGACAAAAAGCGATGGCATTGGTCCCCGCGCCCCCGCCTAAATCCAGCATACGAATAGGTCCGCTCAACTGTAAGCGTTTGGCAAAATCTGGCCCGCTTTGCTGGCCGATTCGGTGGAGCACGGCCAGGACATTCGTCCCCAGCTCGGGATCCGTCTCAAAGACATGCCGATCAACCGCCCGCTGCCCCGTTCGAATCGTCTGCTCGAGCTTCCCCCAGTTCTCCCATTCCGCATCGTGCAACAACAGCAAGTGCCCGATATATTGGGAAGAATGCTTGACGAGATGGCTGGCCGCCGCCGCCGAGTTGCCATAAGTCTCACCGTCTTTATTGAGCAACCGCATTGCAACGAGCGCATTTAAGAGAAGGACCAGCGTCGGCTCATGGCCCCCAAGGCGCGCCGCTACCTCTTGCGCTGTTTTTCGCTTCCCGTCGAGGGCCGAAAAAATATCCAGCCGCACACCGGTGAGAAGAATCTTCGTCTCCCAGTAGTACCCGAGCTGAAAGATTTCCGCGAGCGAGAGTTCTCGTGACACACCGATCCCCTTGACGTTGTCTCATTCAGGATTTTGGCATCTTACCCAGTTCAGAAAGTGAAAGGCAAGGCGAGCGCGCGGGCGGAAATAGGGAGCAGAAACACAACGGGCAGCGGATTGCTCCGCTGCCCGTTGTCGCGGGAAGGCCCCGCTGAAACTGGAAACCGGCTTACTTGATTTCAGCCTTGAGGTCGGCCTTGCCGCCCTCAGGAACATCCACCTCGAACTCAATCTTCTTGCCCTTGGCGGCAAACGGGTGCCAGGCCACCACTTTGTGCTTGCCAGCCGGCACATCCTTGAGCTCGAACGTGCCATCTTCCTTCACCACGGCATAATGGGCATTCGTCACCGGGAGGAAGAAGGACTGCATGAACTCGTGCTGGTCGCACTGCAACCGATAGTAGCCTTCCTTCTCAGCGCCGCCGCGGAAGGTCACCGGCTTCTCGAGCTTGTCGCCCTTCTTAGCCAACCCGATGTTGAAACCGGTCGCCGAGGTGGAGCCCTTCACGGTGAAGCTGTGCGGGTTATGGAGCACGCCCAGCGTTGACTTGGGATCGTCGGGATCCGCATCATTGTTCACGGCGCGGAAATTCTTGGTGTTGACCACGACACCGGAGAACGGAAGAAATTCGCAGAATTCCGCGACGACATCCGTGCCGGCATAGCCGTCCATGAACGCCTTGTCTTCGATATCGACCACGGCCACGACCGCACCCTTGAGACCGCCGTCCTTGCCGACTTCAATGGTCTTCAAGAACCGCTTATCGCCGTCCATCAAGCTCTTGTTCGGGTTCTTCGGACAGAACTTGGGGTTCGGGAACTTGGAGAAGGCAAATTCCTTCTGCTCGGACTTCCCGGCATACGTCACCTTCCCGGCGATGGTTCCACCGGCATTGGCGAGCAACGGGGCTGCCACAAACGCGACCGCAGCCGCACCAAACACAACTGATAACGCACCCTTCTTCATGAGACTGCCTCCTTGTGATGAACTAAACTACCCTGATTTCTCACTCGTAACTCTCTTCCGTCCCTCCACCAGCCAGGTGAGAGGAATGGACGGAAGCGCTTCCTCTCTGGTGTACTCGATCATTATCACGCTGGCGAGGCTGATCGTGGACCGAGTATGTATATAAAAGTCTACCGTACCTGTCAATCTGAAACAAGGGGCGATTCTCCTCCCTTGCTCATAGTTTGGATTGCAGCAGGTGCAACAGTCCTCCAGCAGCCGTCGCCCGCACCGCCTCATTGGCATCGTGCATCCCCTCCAGCATCAAGGGAATTACCTCACGATCTCCAATATGGCCCAAGGAACGAAGCGCAACGATCTTGGGACCGGGCAGCGAATCGGCCGTGAGACTGCTCAAAAATACGATGGCGGGCTTGGCATTCGCCTTGACGGCCTTCCCCAGTGCAAAGGCAATCGACGCGCGGGCCGCGGTATCGTTTTGCTGGGCCAAAGATCGCGCCGTATCCGCAACCATCTCAAATGGTTGACCGAGTTGAAGCAAGGAGGCCACCGCTGCGGCCCGCACCGTGACCTGCCCGTCACCTAACAGCGGCTTGATGGCCGGAACCGATTCGACCGCACCCAACTCGGCCAAGCTCGACAGGGCGGATTCTCGCACCGGCGGAATCGGATCCTTTAAGAGCAACTCGATCTTCTCTCGGGCCTCTTTCCGCCCAAGCTGCCCAAGACCTCTGGCCGCCGTCCCCCGCACAGAAGGCTGATTATAGGTCAAGAGCTCCGTCATGAGCGCCGCGCCGCGCTGATCTTTCAAATCGGCGATCGCCCGCATGGCATCGGTTCGATCCTCAGGATTGGCGACGTCGGCAGCCTTTCGCAAATCCTCCCAGGCATCTTTCTTCCCCAGCCGGATGAGCGCCGCATAGGAGGCAATCCGCACCGGCGAGAGCTCATCCTTTGCCGCCGCCTCGATAAGCGGCAGCACCGACGGATCGCCGGAACGCCCCAGCGCTTTGACCACGCGCGCCTTCACCAGCCCCGCCTGATCCTCAATCGCCCCGCGCAGCTTCTTTGACTTTCGTCCAGCTTCCGAACGCCCCAGCCCTTCGACCGCCAAGACCCGCACCGGCCCAGACCCGTCGCTCAAGCCATCTTCGAAAAATGGAATGGCCTCGGCGGCATCGATTTCCTTCAATGCCGTGTAGGCCGCGCCACGCATTTGCTCGCGCATATCCTTCACCAGCACCACAATCAATCCCAGCGCCACCTCGCGCAACACCGGCTCATCGTCGCGCTTCAGCGATTGCGTCAGCAGATCATATTCGTCCAGCGCATCTTTCGGTTTGCCTATATTGATGAGGGACCGGATTTTGAGCCGTCTGACATCGAGAGCCGCACTTTTTTCTTTGTCGAGCTTGGCCAGCTCATCGAGCGCCTGCTGATAGGCCTTCTTCTCAAAGGCTGCCTGGGCTTCTTTGGGAACAGCGGAGACTCCCGCCATAAGAGCCGTCGGATTGAGCCACACGAGCAAACACAAAAGCCCGGCGACTGTCATTCCACCTTGCCTGCGAATTCGTTGTGTCATCGCTGTTCCTTATGCCTCATGACCAGGCTCCATTACCCTTGCACCCTGGGCCCCGCTGGGCTTGCCCGTTTTTTGTACCCGGGCGGTTCATCGAAATAATAATCCGGCTGCGCGGAGAATCGAATCCGCTCGTACTCCACGGACCAATCTCGATCGCGGCTCACCAGCTTCAACACAATCTCTGCGTCCACATCGACCCATTCAAAAAACCGTTCGACTCGTCCATGGCGGTCCGTCTGGACTTCAAACAACTGCGCGGGCCGCCCCACAGCCGTCGCATCGCCGATCAAGACCCGCTCTTTCTCGCCGGGCAAGGCAGGACGAACCGGCAACACATCGTCTGGATCAACCGGTACCACTAGCAACTCTTTCCGCTGCGCGAGAAGATACCAGGTTTCGGCTTTGTCCAAGCGAACGATCTCAATCGCCGCATATCCGTAGTCGGTTTTCAGCGCGTACTTGTACTCCAAACGAATTCGATCCCCTTTTGCGAACACTTGCGCCTGATGTTTTTTTCCTTCGACGCGCTTGAGCAGCGTTCCGGAAAACTCCGCGATTTTCGTGGCAGGTTCTTCGCCCCGGGCAGACGTTGCGACAAGACTCGACAGAGCACAGAGCACGAGACAGACTGCCCCGGCTCGGGCCCTTATCCGAGAGGAGATGAACGATCCCATCAATGCTGGCGTTCTACAAGCGGCTGAATGTCGATCGAGTAGCCTAACGACTCGGGACCGAAGCGGGGGTTGTCCATCACCTTGTACGCGGAACGGTTTCCCTTCGGAGCCTGCAGCGAGAACTGTTCTGTCATCTTGCCGTCTGCCTGAATCGTCACGGTCTTCGCCAAGCCAGGGCCGGTCTGCGGATGCCACACGACCAACTGATAGGTCCCCGGTGGAATGTGATCGATCTTGAAGGCGCCGGTGCTATCGGTCAGCGCATAGTAGGGATTGTTGACCGCCATCGCCCAGCTTTCCATATAGGCGTGAAACCCACATTGCATATAAAAAGTCCGGCGACCCTTATTCAGATACACCGGCCCCACCAGCGACGCGCCCGGCGCATGATTGTGCATCGCATGGATATCGCCCCGGTGATGTTGATGGTTCATCACCAGCGGCGTATTGAACAACGTGCGCGCGCCGGCTTCCGGAGACGTCTCATAACCCTGAATATCGTGCATTACCGGATCCATATTGATGACTTCAACGGCATGACCATTTCGGACAATCGTCATGAACGGCTGAAAGATGCAATCCCGCGCTTCGATCAATGGCACGGAGGTTTCAAACGGCTTGCCGGCCTCGACTCCCTCAAGCAGCACAATAGCGTCTTTTAACCCGGCATCCGGACTGACGACGAAATCGCGCAACAGCCGCCAGCCCCGGCCGTTAGAGATCCGCCCGCAGTAGACTGGATCAGGAAAGGTGATGAGGTTGAACCCTTTCGGCTCAGGCACCGCGCCATCCAGACGCACCACACCTTCAATCGATCCGCCATGCGACACGTCCACTACTTCATAGGCGAATGCCGATCCAGCCCCCACTCCAATCAGCAGCAACCAGAGCGCCACCACGACCCTTCCACCTGCCCGTTTGAGCGTTGCGCGACTCTTCACAGTAGGCACCTCCATGCGAAGCATCTCTTCTCAATCGGCCTATCGTATCAAATGGCCGCTAGAAAGAAAAAGGGGGAAGCCATATGGCTTCCCCCTTCCATCTCATCTCTTATTTCCTACCGAACGTAGGAGAAAAGATGTTACTTCGCTGCAACCGGGATCGCTTGCATCAGTTGCTCAACCGATGCGCTCTTCATCCCGGCGCCCGCCCCGTGCAGCGGCAACAACCGCTGGTCACCGGACGGCAACACCCGCACATAGCCCCACTGGCCGGACTGCGAGTACGGCAACCGCTGGTTGCTGTACACATAGTCGCCCGGCTGGCGGTACGGACCGCCTGCCGATGGGATGAAGGCATCGATGGTCTCAGACCCGGAGAACTCCACGACGCTGATCAAATCCGCGCCGCGCATGAACGGCTCGATCGGCCACTCATGCTTCTCCACGCTGAACATCCCGTTCTGTTCGTTGCTCACGCCCAGGATGTGAATCCGGACCGGATCGCCCGCATGCGCCTCGATCAGAGGCGTCGTCGGATCCTCAGGCTTGTCGGCCTTGCAAGGCTGGAACACCTTGCCCAGCGAACAACCCTGCTCTTCCCGGAACTTATAGGGCTCCGACCGGTAATTCACACCGGTCAAACCCGCTACATTCTGCACATAGGGCATGAAGCTCGTGCCGATGATGTTGTCTTCGTCTTGGAAGAACAACGCCACGTCACGATAGTTCGGCCGATTTTCCATCCCAGGCATCGAGTGATCGAGGATCACGTCGGCCGCCCAGGCATTCTTGTTCGTCAAATCGGCGCCGGTCTTCGGATCGCGATACTTCGCGCCCTTCGGACCCACCACAATGGCCCCGAACAGGCCGTTGCGCGGATTGAGCATCGCGTTGCCCCAATCCCAGACCAACGACGTCGTTTCTCCATTGAACGGATCTGCATAGTACGTGTAGGTCCGCTCTGCGCCCGGAGCGATCGTCTGATCGCCAGGGTTATGGCCGACGTTGGCGCCCTGCGAATCCTTCGGGTCGAAGGCCAACCCGATGGCCGAGAACGACGCCTTGCTCTCCTTCATCTTGTTCTTCAGATTCACCTTGACACAATCGCCGACGTTGACACGAAGGGTCAGCGGCATCGGCTGCGCGCCACTGGCCACCTTGGCGGTATCCTCCTCCAAGGCATAGATCTTCGCATCGGGATTGGTCATGAGGATCTTCCGCTCGAAGTCCACTTCGATGGTCTCAGGGGCCTTCGCGTTGAACTTCATCGACGGATAATCCAGCGCCACCACGTTGAACGACTTCACCGGAGCATCGGCCGGGCACACCGGCAAGGCCTTCGGGATTTCATTCTTCGTCGAGAAGCCCGACGTGAGCTTCTTCAGGTCCGCTTGTTCCTTGTCATAGACACGGATAATGCCCCAGCCGCCCTCGGAGAACTTGGAGGACCGGCCGTTGAAGTGGATGTAGTCGCCAGCCTGGAACCGCGATCCACCGGCTTGCGGCACTACGAGGTCGTAGCGCTCGGCAATGCCGATATGAATCGAGTTCTTCCGGTTGGCGTCACCCGCGTAGCGCTCCGTCAAGAACGTGTGGCCGGACAAGGTCCAGACCATCGACTCGTTCATGAGGGTATGCAGGAGACGGAACACCATGGTGTCTCCCACATAGGCGCGCAAGGTCGGCGTATAGGGATCGCCGTGGATGCTGCTGCTGAAAATCTGCGACGCATCCGGATTGGTCGCCAATCGCTGCGCGATCGGCGCCGCCCTGAAATTGAGTCCGCTCCCGGTGGTGTGCGTGCCACCGTTCAAGAACGGCATCGGCGTCATGTAGATCTTTTCCGGCATCATGAACGACACGGTCTTTCCGGCTTCGAGCGCCACTTCGATCGGCTGCCCGGGAGGATTGCCCGCGGTCACGATGTTGACAGTGTGCGGCACGGTATCGTGCACTTGCACCATCAATTCGCGGAAGCTGTTGTTGACACCATGACCCACCGGCTCAACCGTCCGGATGTCGGCAATGGGGCCGCTCCGCACTTCCTTGCCGGTCTTCGGATCGTGATAGGTGGAACCGACCGGCTCGGCGATGAACGTGCCGAACCCGCCGTGCGGCCAGGTGGTCGCGCCGAACGCATGGTCGTGCCAGAAAACCGTCCCGACGTCCGCATCGACCCAGAACCGCTGCCGCACGAACTCCACCGTCACGATGTCGTTCGCCGGATGGTCGTTCTTCAGTCCCTTCGCCAAGACGATCGTGTTGCCGTTGATCGCCTTGATGCGGGAGATTTCGTTGCCCTTCACGTTATCGGCCCCGACGAGAATCAAGGTGCCGACATGGTACTGCTTCGCGTTCTTCACCGCGAGACTGCTGGCGCCCTTCTTGGCCGCCGCGGTCAGCGTGGTGTTCATCGGAACCGGAAGGCCCTTCTTGTTCTTCTTTTCCAGCATCGTGAACGGGCGGACCGACTGCTCGTACGAGAAGCCGGTGATCACGCCGTCAGAGGCCTGGTTATCGAACTGCAAGAAATGCCAGTGCGTGTTGATCTTCGACGACTGGAAATTCGTGTAGTCGTCGTCGTCCCACTCGCTGGTCAGCGTCCAGTCCAGGCAATCGTAGATATTGCCGCGGACCACCAACGGATACTTCAGATCGTCGTTGGCGCGGATCGCCGCCTCTTCTTCATGGAGCACATAGATCAAGCCGTTCGGATCAATGACCGCCGGCTCTTTCCCTTGCGCCTTCGCAATCTTGATCGGCATCTTCACAAAATGCACATTGTAGTGCTTCCGGCCAGCATTCTCCGGACAGAGGCTCCAGACGCCGTTTTCACCAGGAAGCGCTTGATCGACGCTCTCCTCGCCGTTGGCATCCCGGCGGATCATCTCCAACCAGGGCGCGCCGACGTGGTTCGGCGAGAACATCACCCGCCGGCCGAAGTGCGGCGTGAGATGCGGCCAGGCCACCTTCCCGGTCATCGGCTCGAACATGATCGGATGCCGCTTGCCAGGATGGGTCGACTTGTACTTGGGATTGTCGATCTCGCTTTCCTTCTCGCTCATCGCCACGTTGCCGTTCCACGTCCAATCCAAGACGGTGGCATCGTACGAAATGGTCTGGCCCTTCTCATCGTCTTTATGACCGGGCTTGCCCATCGTGGGCAACTGCATGGCGACCCAATCCTTGATGTTGATGACGGCAGGGTTGCCCTTCCAATTGCTCTTGCCCTTGTCGGTAATCGTGAACTGCTTGCCGAACCAGTCCACGGTCTGACCGATCAGCTTGTCGGATGCGATTGGGGTCTTGATGCGGCCCTTGCGATCCGGCAACTCACGGAGATCCGGCATCACGTCGTTCCGCAGGTCGCCTTGTTGAATCGTGTTGTACACGCGCCAGTAGCCCCACATGCCCGCGACATAGTGGTGCGCCACATGGCAATGGAAGAGGAAGTCGCCGGCCAGCTGCTGGCACAGACCGGAACCGCACTCGGTTTCCAGATCGAGGGCTTCTGACGGCCCGATGACTTCCACGTCGACACGGTCGGTCTTGGCGCGAATGACCGGATACTTGACCGGGCCGTTCGTGCTGGTCGCCCAGAGATTCATGTCATCGATCGCCCGCGGGCTGCGCGGCCATCGAATCGTGCCTCCGTGCGGATGGTGGCTGTGGAACACTTCCGATCCGCCGTGAACCAGACGGAACTTCGCTGGGTCGCCGATGTAAGAGCGTGGGATCGTCGGCGACGGATCGCCGAATGTGTACGAGCTGTAGCCCATCGACTCGTCTTCGAAGCCGAAGTACTCGTGCTGCACATGCATGTTGTTGATGCCGAATGGCTCGCTGCGATAGTTGATCGCGCGGCCGCCCGGGCGGTAGGAGTCGGTCAGCGGGTCGCGCTGCGGAAGGAAGTCGCCCTTCTTGTTCAACGGACGGAACGCCTCGTCGCCGACTTCGTGGTAATAGAGCACGAACTCGCGGAAATCCGGGCCCGTGCCGTTCTTGATCATGACCTGCCAGCCGCTGGAAGCCGGGGTCGCATCGCCGCTGCCCAGCGCTTCCCAATAGGAAGAGCCGCGGGGTTCGACGACGAAGGATCCGAACATCCCCATCACAGTCAGCTCACGGTCGTTGCTGAATGTGTGGAACTGACGGACACCTTCCTGGGTGTTCGGGTGGATATACCACTCGTAATCGCCGCTCTTATCCTTGGCAACGATCGTGTCCGAGTTGGTCGTGGTCGCCGCGGCGCCCGTCGCGCTCACCACCATGGCCGAGCCATGGATATGGAGGCTGACTTCTTCGCCGCCTTCGAGCTTGTTGCTCAGCTTAATCTTGACGCAATCGCCCTGATTGGCGCGGATGGTCAATGGCTGAATCCACTGCGCTTGCACGCCGGGGATGACCGCGCCTGGATCGAAGCCTTCCTTGTCGCGCGCTTCCCTGTTCTTGGTTTCTTCCGCGCGGACTTTGTCGAGATTCTCATCCAGCACGTACATGTAACCGGGATAGAAATCGAGCCACTGGTTGAGCGTGATCTCGACATTGATCGCGGACACGTTGTACTGCTTCACCGGCGCGGTCGCCGGACACTTCCCGCCGCCCACCAGCGCCACCGGCTCGACCCGGGGATCGGACACCAACAGCATGTCCTGCCCACCCGCGCCATATTGGTGCATCATCGACTGGGTGTTGTACATGCCGGTGTTGACGCCCTGAACCTGCGGATCATGGCTCATCTGCTCCATGATGCGCTGGTGCTGCTGTTCGACCATCGCCGAGCGCTCGCCCTTTCCGGACATGGCGTCTTCGACAATCGTCTGACCTTTGAGTTGTTCCGCCCATGCGGGCAGCTGATGATTCATGACGACTTGATGTGTCGCATGATCGGCTGAACTGGAAGTCTCAGCGGATGCCAGCGGCGCCCAGAGTAGGGCTACCACCGCCATCGCGCCGAGCATACGGGTAGGCACACAAACCCGTGGTGTGCAAGATAACATGGACCGGCCTCCTTGTTATGATGATGAACCTATGTCAAACAGACCCAGAAAAACAAAATGCAGATACCTACGTTTACATAAGCGCGTCGTCTCCAGAAAAAAAGCAACTGCCCATCGATAAGGAATTCGCACGATACTGAACTCACGATTCTCTGTCAACCCCCTTGGACACATCGCACGCTGCCATGTGTCCAAATTTCCCAGTGGAGGTTCGAACACTGGCATTTTACCGAACTCCTCACGTACAGTCTCCGCCGAGACAAAACATGGAAATCCATCTACACCTCCCTTTAGGCACTCCTTCTCCATGAAAAAACCCACTGTCATTCTCGCGGATGACCACACCTTGGTGCTTGAAGGGTTTCGCTGCCTACTCGAAAATCAGTGCGAACTCCTGGCCGCCGTCGGAGACGGACAGGCTCTCCTTCAGGCCGCCGCACAGCATCGCCCTGAAATCGTTATCCTCGACATTTCCATGCCGGTCATGAACGGAATCGAAGCGGCCCATGCTCTGCAAGCCCAGTTTCCTTCGATGAAACTGGTGTTTGTGACCATGCACGCAGACCCCGCCTATATTCGCGCGGCCTTTCAAGCCGGCGCATCCGGGTATATCCTCAAGCAGTCGCTGGGCAACGAGTTATCCCAGGCCATCCAGACCGTTCTGCAAGGACAAACTTACGTGACCCCGCTGATTGCCAAAGATGTCGTCGACGGCATGCGACGCGGCAACACACGGCCTCTCGTTGAACTCACCGTGCGGCAGCAGGAAATCTTGCCGCTCATTGTCGACGGGCTGTCAGCAAAAGACATCGCTCTGCGACTGAATATTTCACATCGAACGGTCGAGTTTCATAAAGCCCAGCTCATGCAGCAACTGGGTCTCCATAGCACCGTTGAGCTGATAAAGTTTGCCCTGACACACGGGCTGGCGCGCCTATCGTAGCCGGGTTGCCCCTGCCGATACCCCAGGAGAATTTTTCTCAGGTGTCCAGTAATCTTACCGGTGCCTTCTTCCCTATTTCCTGGCTATAGTTCGCTCCCTATTCATAGGTTGAAACTCAGAGGGCCGGGACCATGATGCCAACCGCTCGCCCCACCATCGTCATCGGCGACTCATCGCGCGCCATGCTGGCTCTCACGGAAACCCTGGTACATGGCACCTTTGACGTCGTAGCCAGCCTCATGGACGGTGAGTCGCTTGTGCTGGCCGCACACCGGTACCGGCCTGCGCTGGCCCTGCTCGACTTCACACCCTCGTTCGGAGACGCCGCCGCCGCGAGCCGACAGCTCTTCCAGGAACTTCCGGCAACCAAAATTGTTTTCTTTTCAACCCATGACGATGCCGCCTATGCCGCCGCGGCGTTTGAGGCGGGAGCGTCCGGCTTTCTTGTCAAACAACGGACCCCTGATCTGACAAACCTGCTGACGCGAATCTTGCGTGGCGAGCGAATTCAGCACCCGACAACGCTCCCCACCCTGTCACGCCGGTAACACCATCTTCATGGAGGGAACGAGCACACCGACCATGCCTGATCCCTCTTCCCTCGTTCGAATTGTCCCCATGTGCGAACTCTGCCGGCGAGTCTATGACCATGGGACAGACTCCGGCCGCGCATGCGTCTGGACCCAGCTCCATGGTTATGTGGCTCGGCACCGCCTCCACCCTCAGCAGGTCGTGTTTTCTCCCTCCTATTGCACTGCCTGCAAGACCGGCTACGCCCTGGCGACCACCTACGGGCGGCACTAGTTCCCATCGCCGCATCTAGCGCCGACCCCACCTTTCCTTTCCTTCTCACGGTTGTGCGATAATGCGCCATGCTTCTGAAACGTTGGCTCGTCGGCGACCCGCTCAAGACGGCACAAGCGGCACATGAACGGCTCTCCAAAACGCTGGCGCTAGCCATTTTTTCTTCCAATGCGATCTCTTCGGTGGCCTATGCCACGGAAGAAATCCTTCTCGTCCTGATTCTGGCTGGCTCCGCCGCCGTCTCCTGGTCGATCCCCGTCAGCATCGCCATTCTGATTTTGACCCTGATCCTGACCATCTCCTACCGCCAAATCATCTATGAATATCCTGCGGGAGGAGGCGCCTATATCGTCGCTCGCTCGAATCTTGGCGAGCTCCCGGCGCTGATTGCGGCCGGCGCCCTCATGATCGACTATATTTTAACGGTCGCGGTCAGCACAGCCGCCGGTATTGCCGCCCTCACCTCGGCCGTTCCATCTCTGTTTCCGCACCGCGAAGCCCTGGGACTGACCGCGATCATTTTCATTATCCTCATGAATCTCCGCGGCGTGCGCGAGTCCGGAAAGTTCTTCGCGGTCCCGACCTATTTTGCCATCGGCGCACTCGGGCTGACCGTCATCATTGGGACGATCCAATCCCTGGTCGGGCCAGGAGCGGTGCCCGTAGCGCCTCCCCTCACAGCGGCCCAAGACGGCCTGGACGGGGTGACGCTGTTTCTGATTCTGCGCGCCTTTGCCGCAGGTTGTTCGGCGGTCACCGGAATGGAAGTCATCTCGAACGGCGTGCAAGCCTTCCGCGCGCCGGAACCCAAGAACGCCGCCACAACGATGGTCTGGATGTCGGCCATCCTCGCCTGCCTCTTCATGGGCATCAGCTGGATGGCCTACCACTACGGCATCCTCGCCAAGGAAGATGAAACCGTCGTCTCGCAATTGGCCCGCCTTACCTTCGGGACCGGCATCGCATACTATGCGGTTCAAATCGGCACCATGCTTCTGCTGGTCCTGGCGGCCAACAGCGCCTTCGCAGGGTTCCCGCATCTCTCGTCGATTCTGGCTCGCGACGGATATATGCCGCATCAAATGGCCAGCTTCGGCGACCGGCTCGTGTTTTCCAACGGCATTTTCATTCTCGGGTTTTTCGCCTGCCTGCTGCTTGTCATTTTCCACGGCGACACCCACGCGCTGATCCCGCTGTATGCCATCGGCGTCTTCGTCTCCTTCACCCTATCCCAAGCCGGCATGGTCAAACGCTGGCTGGTCAAGAGGGGTTTGCACTGGCGAAAAAAACTCGTGGTCAATGGAATCGGCGCCGTCACCACCGGCGTGGCCACCGTGATCATTGCGATGACGAAGTTTATGCAGGGCGCGTGGATCGTCTTCCTGCTTGTCGCCATCCTTATTCTGATGTTCCGAGGGATTCGCTCACATTACAAAGCGGTCTCCGAACAAGTGACGCTCACCCGGGACTCGCGTCCGCCACGGCCCCGCCGCAATCTCGTGATTATGCCGATCGGAGGAGTCAATCGCTCAGTCGTGCGCGCCGTGGACTATGCCCGCAGCTGGGGCGGAGAAATTCGCGCCATTCTGGTCGATGTCGATAAAGAAGAAACGGCCCTTGTCGAGATTAAGTGGGCGCAGTGGGGCTGTGGTGTTCCGCTCGTGGTGCTGCCCTCGCCCTACCGTTCCATTCTCGGATCGATCCTCGACTACATTGAGGATCTCCGGCAGAAAGATCCCGAGTGCTGGATCACCGTCATCATTCCGGAGATCTTGCCGGCCCGATGGTGGCAGAATATTCTCCACAACCAGCGAGCCCTGCTCTTAAAAGGAGCGCTGCTCTTCAAAGATCGTGTCGTGTTGACCGACGTGCCCTACCACCTGACGAGGTAGCCATGAAGCATCACCTATGGCTGTGCAAGGCCCTCATCACCGCGGCCTGCTGCCTTGCTCTCTCGACACAGCAGGCCTTCGCATTCAAAATCGTGGCGCCGGCCGATGGATCAACCATTACATCCGGCCAGACCATCACCGTCCGCGTCGACCTCGGGGCGGATAGCGGCATCGTAAAAGTTCGCTACTACTGGTATGGGGAACAGGCCGAGACGCTGGTGCAGCAAGACGACTCTACCTCTTCGATTATGCCGTCACAAGATTCGTTAAGCGATGCGCGCTTCTCTCAGAAAGACAGCATCTCCGGCGCGCCGGTGGTTGCCGTCGCCGCACTCTCGTCAGGGTCCGACCAGATCCCGCCCTTCGGCGGTTCCCTGAACGTCCCCAAGGAAGCAGTCGGACCGATGCGCCTGCTGGCCGTGGCCGAAATTTCCAGAGGACGCCTTGGCACCAGAACCGTCTTCGACGAAGTGATGGTGAATGTGGAACCGGATGCCGCCCTGCAGGCCATCGCCTTTGAAACAGAGAAGCCGCTGCAACTGGGGCGCACCGGACAATCCTCCGCCTTCGGACATGTGGATTCTATGGGCAAGGTCTTCGAACTGCCGGTTGTCGGCGAATTTGCGGATGGCGTCGTGCGTCCCATTGCCTCGCCGGCTAGCGGCACGAGCTATCAGAGCTCTGACTCCAAGGTGCTCAAAGTCCTGAGCAATGGCATGTTGCAGATCGTCGGTAATGGCAAAGCGATTCTCACCGTGACGAATCGAGGCAAGCAAGCCTCGCTCGACGTCAACGTGACCGTGAACGACGAGCCGAACGAACCGCCGGTTGCCGATGCAGGCAAAAATAAAACGGCGAAGACTGGCACGAAGGTAAAGCTGAGCGGCCTAAAAAGCCGCGATCCTGAAGGCGAAGCGCTCTACTATTCCTGGAGCCAAATCCGCGGCAGCAAAGTGCCCCTGCTGGACGTGAACGGCCCCGAAGCCTCCTTCCTCGCCCCAACCGTGTCGGAGCCAAGGCTCTATCGCTTCAAACTCCGCGTCACCGACAAGAAGGGCGCAGACAGCCTGCCGACATTTGTGGATGTGGTGGTGGAGCCGTAACAAACGTGGTGAATAAGGCTCGCTGGGTCCGCTCCCTGCTGATTTGAACTACCTAGCACTTAAATAAGGACCCCCGCACACTTTATCTTCCTCTCTAGGGCGTGTCATCAATTAATTTTCTGGGTTCACAGAGCCATCGTGTTGTGATTCACTCCGTCACAGGCCGAGGGAGGGGCCTGCGGATGGTGAGACGGTACGGGTTGCGTGATGACCAGTGGGAGAAGATTGAGCATCTGCTGCCAGGCCGCGAAGAGACCGTAGGCGTGACGGCGAAGGACAACCGGTTGTTTGTCGAAGCCGTGTTGTACCGGTATCGCGCCGGGATCCCGTGGCGAGATCTACCGGAGCGGTTCGGAGATTTCCGAGTGATTCACACGCGTCATACGCGCTGGAGTCGACGCGAGGTCTGGAAGCGAGTGTTCGAGCATTTCGCCGAGGATCTCGACAATGAATACGCGATGATCGATTCCACCATTGTCCGTGCCCACCAGCACAGCGCGGGTGCAAAAGGGGGGACCAGGACACGGAATGCATCGGACGGTCAAAGGGGGGCTTGACGACCAAAATCCACGCGACCTGCGATGCGCTGGGCAATCCCACCGGGTTTCACCTCACGCCAGGACAAGCCCATGACCTTGACGGAGCCGATGCCCTGCTGCCTGGCCTTGAGGCGGACATGATCCTTGCTGATAAGGCCTTTGATGCCGATGAACGGGTGATCCAGCCGCTGCAACAAGCGGGCAAGGTCATCGTCATTCCCCCCAAAGCCAACAGAACCATCCCACGCGCTACGACAAACGGGCTGTTAACTTCCTCGGCGCGATCTATCTCGCCGCTTCACTCACGTGGCTTAATTGATGACACGCCCTAACAACGATGCACACCCCCAGGCCTTACTTTTTCTGCGTTTCTAGAACGGCTTTTGTTTGCACGACCATAGCCTGAGAGGCTGCAGATGCGTACCAGTCCGCGAACATCCAGACTACTATGGAAAGACCAAGGGCAAGTAACACCGCGTTGCGCTTGCTGGCTCTCGCTGTGTCCGATATGCGTTGCCGAAGGGACCACAGATCTAGCAGAACACTGAGTACTACGAGCACTGTTCCGACTCGCGTATCTACAGCTTGACCCGCGAGAGCGGCAAGAGCTTCGGAGTTATAATCCCATTTTGTTGAAGCTAGCTCCGCCATCTGCTTCGGTGACACAGCGAAACCACCGCGCCCAAGAACAAATACCGAGATAAGCCCAATGCATACTGAGAGTGCGTGGAAGAGGGTGGTTGTGTCAATCGTAGGACGTTTCATCTCTTATATCGTCAATGATCCAGCCTTATGTTTAGGCTGATCTACACAAAACTTGATCCGCCATTTTCTGGCCATATATTACACCCCTGCAGTTCGCGAACACGGACTACGGACATCTGGAGAAAACAACAGAAACATTCTACTTTTTCAAAGCACATTCGGGAAAGACCTCTGAAATACTACCTAGCTATACAAACTCCTCAGACTGCATCTGGCGAATGAGACGGAGCTGAACTGAGCTGACTTCGTCTGACTTGCATTATTTGCCCTTACCAAAATTTTCCATGTACTGAATCAGCTTTAAGCTCACCGCATAGGAGTCGCCAATCATGACCACCGTCACAGTCTCCCTCTCCAATGAAGAAATGCGCCGACCGCAAGAACTGAGTAAGCGCGAGGGCTTGACGATCGAACAGGTGGTCCGCCTCGGTATCAGCAACTTCATCGGCCAACCCGACGAATCCTTCCGGGCCGCAACAAAGCGCGTGGTGGAGGAAAACGCCGAGCTGTGTCGGCTCTATCCTAAGCTTACTTTGCTAGCCGCTTGAGCATCGGGCCGTATTGTTTGCGCAGGTCCTGGATAGCGGCCTTGATACTCGCCTCTCCTATTCCAACTTTAGCTTTGAGCATGTTCTTTTTCATCGGCGCTATTATGAAGCAGTTCATTCTACCTACCGCTGGGCCGTCGAACTGTCTTCCCCTTGAACCAATCGGCGATCTGATCGAGGCCCGGCTTCATCGTCGTCACATGCAGGGTAAATTCTTCCAGGTCGTGATTCGTCGCGGTCAGGCGATAACCATTGGTCTGCAAGAATAACGCAGCCGTCGAAATACTGATTCGCTTGTTCCCGTCGATGAACGGATGGTTCCGCGTCAACCCATCCAGCAGAACAGCCGCTTTGCTGAACACATCGGGATAAAACTCTGTGTCACCGAAGGCAGCCTGCGGACGAGCCAAGGCAGAATCCAGGCCGCCAAGGTCACGGACTCCGTGCTGACCTCCCGTCTCTTCGATCAGACGATCGTGAAGAAAGAGGACCTGCTCGACACTGAGGTAAATCACCGCTTGGCGAGGGCTTCTAGGGCAGGGCGATACCGGTCGATAAACGCATCGATCTGCTCGGCAAAGCTTTGCTTTACCTTGCGCTGCATTGCGGCAGACTCAGAAAGGCCGTCCTTTTTTGGCTTACGCACGGCAGGCTTCTTTGCTTTGAGAGCAGTACTTTTCATAGGTGCCATGATACCCCACTCCCCACCCGAACACAACGAACGGCACAGACAGTCCTACTACACCTCCCCCAATCTCACCGGCCCCAAAACCTGCCTGGCCTGGTGAAGCTCTTTGATATGACGGCGGAGGGCAGGACCGAAGGTGGAGCTGAGGACCGCTTCCCGGTGGCGGACGATGCGCGCTTCCGCATTCCCAATCTGTTCTTCCAACTGCCTCACTAGGCGTGCGCCTGAACCGGTCAGCCACTTCAGATGACTGCCTGCATATTCCAGGTCTTGAATAGAATAGCGGACAGATTCGATCTCTTCGAGGCAACGGAACCGCGCCCGCAGAAGATCGCGCTGTGTCAGCCCGGCGGCTTTCCATTGCTGCATCCCCTGCTTCGTTTCAGCCCACGACGATAATCGCTCGAACAACAGTGCGCCCATCGTAAACGTAAAGGTCGCATGGAGGATGCCACGTAGCGGTCGCAGGCTCCGCCGCCAGGGCGAGTAGAAAATCTGTTGATTGCGATCGCCGTGATACATGACGTGCTTGCGCAGGAGCAAATTCAGGTGATGATGGCTGTTCTCGTGAATCAGATCGTCGATGAGATCGAGATTGTCCCGGTCGAAACAGTTGATGAAGGAGAGGCCTGGACGATGGCGGTAGCTGAAGCTGACGACGCCTTTGGCATTGAGCGGAATAATTCGCGAGGTCAACAGCGCCAAAACCTCATGCCCTTCCGGCCACACAAGATGAATGGTTTCCCAAGCCCGCCTGATACGGGCGGCTTGTTTGGGATCTGTCGGAACCACCTTTTTCGGCTGACGGTCTTTGCCATAGACAAGGGTGGAACCGACCGTCACTGCGCCATAAGACGTACACAGCACTTCAGCTGTTGGACGCACAGCCCAATGCCATTGCGCCTGCCCGTCGACAACGGTCCAGACCGGAACACGCAGGCGTCCGGCTTTCAATGCAATCCCTGCCTCATCGACCAGAAAGGCCGCCCGACCCTTTGCGCGCGTCAGCACACGCTTTACTGCAGGTGGCGCTTCGCATTGATCCCCGGCCACTCCGAGCGGCACGGCACCGGCCTCTTCCGCCTTCTCAAAGTTCTGCGCCAGACTACCCGGCACAGGCCACGAAACGGCCTGGCGCGTACGACACCAGGCCGTTGCCACAGCGGGATCGAGCCACAATGCCTCTTGCGCAATGTCCTGAGTCAGTCGTTTGCACAGGCGCGAAAGCCTGCCGTCCAAGCCACTGACTTGCGGTTTCCCTTTGGGAAATAACTCGTCGAGATAACTGTTTTCGAAAAACTTTTCCTGGCACTCGGTAAATAGTTGCTCGGCAAATTCCCGCCGGTTCGACTCTGTCCGCCATTGCTGCCAAATATCCAAGAAGTAGACAAAGTCGTTCAGCGACTCGATCCATCCGACCACTTTCCAATTGGATAAGTCCTCGACTTTCAGCCTGCGACTCAGGGCTTGCACAGCATCTGTCGGAAACGCAAGCTGCGTGGCCAGTTCACTATAATCGTCCTGCAACTCTCGGCAAAGCTCCTGGAGTAGCCGCCGCATGGACAACTGGAACTCACGAGTCAGCGCAAGCAAAGATGGAGTATCGAATAGAAGCACCTGTGCAGCCTCCCTTAAGAATCACAATGAAACACGAGAGACTGTAGCCTAGGAGGGACAGGCCTGCAAGAAGGAACCGAGGCAGAATACAGCCGGAGCCTGCCGGGGATCATGCCAATGAGCCGGTCTGCGCGGCAGGCGGATTGTAGCAACCCGTAGTGAAAACCCTACGCCATCTCAGTCACGCCGTCGCTTTGAGCTGTCTTGCAAACTCAGGAACCAGGACACCGGGTTTCAGCAATCGCATCGTTCCTAACTTTTGACTTCTGCGATGACGCAGAATCATCGGATCCACGATATTGCCGCAGGACACGCAGCGCAAACCGCGCATCCACATGGGGATGCCGCTTTCCTGTAGATCGATCAGATTGTCGACCACCATGAGGCCTTCACATCGTGTGCACTTCATAGCGCCCTCCTCATCACGAATGATGTTCACCCACTCGCTCATCCGGCACCGCGCTATACAGAGCCTAGCAGCTTGCCGAAATCTTGCCTGCTCGTGAATAAAGCAAGCTGGATGCCAGTCATCCATTCTCACGCTCTTGCGGGTTTCTTCGTCGGATCGTAGAGTGTGCTGGCTGGGGACGCGCTTGTGGCCGAGGAAATGTGACCGAATTGGCCCCATGCGACACAAATGGAGAAAGACCGGCGCAGCCGCGTCGTGCGGCCGCAGAGTGACCGAGATACACGATGGCGCTGACAGCGACAGAAATTACCAACGTCGTGGCGGAAATAGCGTCGGCGCTGATAGGCGGCTGGATCCAAAAAGCCTATCAACCGACCGCGCGAACGATCGTGCTGGAAATCCGAACGCCTGGACGCACCCAGCGCCTGCTGCTCTCCGCCCATCCCGCATCGACCCGCATTCACCTGGCCACTCGTGCGTTGCAGAATCCGCCGGCGCCACCAGCTTTTTGCCAATACCTCCGAGCCCATCTCCACGGCGCGCGCATCGATAATCTTCGCCAGGAAGGTTCTGACCGTATCGTCTCAATCGAGCTGACGACCAGCGCAGGCCCCCGTCAATTAATTGGCGAATTGACCGGCAACCGCGCCAATTTTCTGGTGCTGGATGCGGAACGACATTTGCTGCGAGACCTGAATCGCTCACAAGACCTCTATGGCAAGCCATATCAGCTGCCTGCCCTGCCAGCCGGCCTTGCACAGCGCGAACGAGAGGTTCGTTTCACACCCAATCGCCAAGACCCCTTCGGCCTGTCTGCAGCGATTGAGTCGCATTACGATGAGAAGGAATCGACGGACAGGTTTGCCACCCAGAAAGAAGCGCGCGCGCACCATCTCAAGAAAGCGATCAAGAAACAGGGCCGGCGCGTGGAGGCCTGGCGGAACGATCTCGCCAAGGCCGAAAAGTATCGGAACTATGCCCGCTACGGAGAATTGGTGAAGGCAAATCTGGGCGCCATCAAGAAGGGACTGGAGTCGGTCGTCGTTGTCGACTATTTCGACGAAGCGTTGCCCCACATTACAATCCCGCTCGATCCGACGAAATCCGCTCAAGGCAATATGGACGACTACTTTCGGAAACAGCGAAAACACGATACCGCTGAGCGCGAACTGCTCCCTCGCATCGCGCAGGGAGAAGCCGAGATCGATGCGTTACGCCGGGAATTGCACTCCATTGAACAAGACACCTGGCTGCCAGCGCCGCCGGATACATCCGTTCATTCGCCCACCAGGCGGAAAAATCGCGCGACATCGAGCAATCGACCGGACGAACGGCGCGGCCCATTCCGCCGCTTCACCTCTTCCGACGGACTCCCGATTTTCGTGGGACGAAACGCGCGGGAGAACGATGAACTCACGTTTGGCCTTGCAAAGAGCGACGATCTCTGGCTTCACGCCCGTGGAACACCGGGCTCGCACGTGGTCGTACGCCTGGAAAAAGGCAGCGACCCGCCGCCGGAAACCATCCGGGACGCCGCCACCTTGGCCTTGCTGTATAGCGATCTGAAGAAAAGCGGCAAGGGCGACGTGATCTACACTCGTCGTAAATGGGTCAAGAAAGCCAAAGGCCAGGCGCCAGGCGCCGTGACGGTGACACAAGAGAAGTCGCTTCATATCAGTCTGGACAAGAAGCGATTGGACGCACTCAAGACCCGCTCAGCTCAGGAGTAATCGATCTGGATTTTGCCGCATCTTTCCTAATGTTCTCTCCTCATGCTAGAGTGCCCACATATGGGCACAGCTTCACCAACTCCGGACGCCTTGCGAATCATCGGGACGCTCATTGCCTGCAAGGGCCTCCACGAGTTCGAGCAGGCATTGGGTCATGAACTCATCAGGCTCCTGAAGTGCGACCTTATCGGGTTTTATTTATATAGTGCGACCGCCAAGTCCTTTACTCCTATCTCCAAGCAACTGATTGATCCCGACTGCCCCGGCTATCTCATCGGCCAGATGCCGGCAGCCGGAACCATGAAAGAAGCGGCAATCCGACAGGGCCAAGCAATTCTGGAACATGACGTCGCCCGCTCCTCCTGGGCCGAATCCGCCGTACTGGAGTCCGTTTCTTTCAAAACCGCCTCCGTGATAACGGCGCCGCTCATGGCGGCGGCGCCACACCCCCAACCCATCGCCGCCATGAGCGTGATCGCGATCGGCCGCGCCAACGCCTTCACCGAAGAAGACCGGCTGTTTCTCGAAACTCTCGGCCTCCAGCTTGCCCCGGTGCTTCACCACATTATGGCTGCCGAGGAGCGCGATGCGTTGATGGCGATCAACAGCCAGGTCGTCGTCGGCACCATGACACTCGAACAACTCATGCCGGTCGTGCGCGGCATGCTCCATCGCGTCGTGCGGCAAGACATGACTGGATTGGTGCGATTCATTCAATCGCCGCAGGGGCCATGGTTCGACATTCTCTACCGCGAGAGCGCACACATCGATCTGGAACACCTGCGCCGATTCCCCTTCGAGCGCATGGCGCCCGCTAAAATGATGGCCACTGGAAAGCCGCTCTTGATCACCGGCCACAGTCTTGAGCGTTTTCCAGAGCGCGACTATATCGAATCGATCGGCATCCTGTCGTTCATCCTCTGCCCTCTCATTGTGCGAAGCGCCCCCTATGGATTCCTGGCCATCGGCAGCAAACGGCGCAACGCCTTTTCCGAGCGGGATCTCGCCTTTGCCGAGCAAATCGGGTTCCACTTGTCGCAAGCTATTGCGAACCTCACGGCCTATGAAGAAATCCGTGCGCTGAAGGAGCAACTCGAACAGGAGAACGTCTATCTGCGCGATGAGATGAAGGCGTCGGTCGACTTCAAGACCCTGGTTGGAGAAAGTCCGGCGCTGCAAAAAACGCTGAAGGCCATCGAGAAAGTCGCGCCGACCGATTCCACGGTGCTCATCACGGGAGAAACCGGAACAGGCAAAGAACTCGTCGCGCAAGCCATTCACCACCTCTCATCGCGAAAAGACCATCCGTTGATCACGGTGAACTGCGCCGCGCTGCCGCCGACGTTAATCGAGTCGGAACTGTTCGGCCATGAGAAAGGCGCGTTTACGAACGCGACGGCGCGCAAGATCGGCCGCTTCGAACTCGCGAACGGCGGCACCATCTTCCTGGACGAAATCGGCGAGCTCCCGATCGATCTCCAAGCCAAATTTCTGCGGGTGCTCGAAGCCCAGGAATTAGAGCGCGTCGGAGGAACGCACTCGATCAAGCTGAATGTCCGCGTGCTGGCCGCCACCAACGTCGATATCGAGCAGGCGGCCAAGCAGGGACACTTTCGATCCGATCTCTTCTATCGGCTCAACGTGTTTCCGATTCGCATTCCCCCGCTCCGAAACCGCCGCGAGGACATTCCGATGCTCGCACGACACTTTGTGAAAAAATACAGCGAACGCCATCGCAAACAGGTAACGCGCATCGGGGGCGTCACCGTGAAATCGCTGGTTTCATACGACTGGCCAGGCAATGTGCGCGAACTCGAACATGTGATCGAACGGGCCGTGATCGTCAGCCAAGGCCCTGCCCTAATCATCGACGACCTGGATCCGACCGCAAAGAATGCCGGCGAGAAAGAAACCCCGCTGACATTGGCCGAGGCAGAACGCACGCACATCGTCCAGATCTTAAGCCAAACAAACTGGGTGCTGGCCGGCAAGCAGGGCGCCGCCACCCGTCTTGGGATGAAACGATCGACACTGCAACATCGGATGAAGAAACTCGGAATCAGCCGCCCCCCGCGCCGGAAAAAATAATGTGCCCGCATATCGGCAGCCTTCGTCCTATCCTGCCAGCCCATCGGCACATTTTCATACTGATCGATTGACGACTCGATAAGGCCGTTCTCGCAGTTCTTCCTATTTCATCGCAGACTTCCGCAGCCATCGCTCCGTTCCCATCGGCCTGGCACTGTCCCTGCTTTGTGCTCCGGCATGAATTCACCCAAGCGTCTGACTCCAGAGCATCTCAGCCGAACCATTGAAGAATACTTTGCTGAGCGACAGACCTGGCTGCTTCCTTCCGGCGAACAGACCAAAGACGGAACACGGCTGTCCTGGTGCGGCGATGTGCTGGAATATCTCACGGAAGGGCTGGCGGAACGATTGGCAGCGCGCGGCATAACGTTTAGCAAAGCATTCCCTGGCCCATTCCGGCTGATGGACGAAGATCGGCTGGCGGACGGCCGGCATATTCGCCGATTCTGGACGATGGCACTGGACCATGGCTGCCCCATCGCCCGTCTCTGCACCTATTTTTTTCACCGCCATGACCAGGTGGCGCTGCCGCAACCACCCCAAGTGATCGCGTATCCCATCGACTATCCGGAACCCGATACGGAAGAGCCGGCATGAACTACGTGGCGCTCAAAATGCTGTTCGGCGACCGCGCGAAATACCTCATGCTGCTGTGCGGCTTAACCTTCGCCGTGATGCTGATCGTCCAGCAAGGCTCGATCTTCTGGGGCTTGATGTTGTGGTCCCAATCCAGCGTCAGCAATTTGAATGTGCCGATCTGGGTCACGGATCCTGGCATCGCGCAGGTCGATGAGGTGAAACCGATCGCCGACACCGCCGTAGACCGTGTGCGTAGTGTGCCTGGCGTGGAATGGGCCGTCCCGCTTTACAAAGGCCTGCTCCGTGCGCGACTCTCCAATGGGGACTACCATCAGATCACACTCACCGGCCTCGAATCCTCAACCCTCATCGGCCGGCCGGCCGAAGTCCTGGAAGGCCGGTTCGAAGATATCTTGCAGCCTGATGCCGTCGTGCTGGACCAATGGGCCGTGGAGCGCATGGGCGGGCCTTCCGCGATCAAGATCGGCACGATTTTCGAGCTGAACGACAAGCTGGCCCGCGTCGTCGCCATCGCCAAGACACAGAAAAGTTTTACCAATATCCCCGTGGTGTACACCACCTACGAACGCGCCCTCCGCTACGTGCCTCGTGAGCGCCGGACCCTCTCTTATGTCCTCGCCAAAGCGAAAGACGACGTGCCCGTTGCAGAGGTCATCCGGCGCATCCACAAAGAAACCGGCCTCGGCGCATTCACCGCCGACGACTTCGGCTGGAAAACCATCGGCTGGATTCTCAAAAATACCGGCATCGGCATCAACTTCGGCACGACCATTTTTCTGGGCTTCATCGTCGGCATGGCCATCGCCGGGCAAACATTTTATCTGTTCACCGTCGAGAATCTCCGGCAGTTCGGCGCGCTGAAAGCCATGGGCGCCTCGACATTCACCCTGGCGCGAATGATTCTCTTGCAAGCCTTTACCGTCGGGCTCACCGGCTACGGCCTTGGGATCGGACTGGCGACAGCGTTCGGTTTCTTGACGGCCAGAAGCGGAGGACTGCCCTTCGCCGAAACCTGGCAATTGCTCTTGCTGGTGCTGATCGCGCTGCTGGCCATTTGCACATTCTCAGCCTTGATCAGTATCGTCAAACTCGCGCGGCTCGAACCGGCCGTGGTCTTCCGGTGAACAGGATGGATCATTCCACAGAACAGCAAACACCAGCGGCAGCAGTCAGCCTTCGCGGCATCGTGAAATCCTTTGGCACCGGCGACACCAAAGTGACCGTGCTCCGAGGGATCGATCTCGATATCTATTTGGGGGAGATCCTGTTGCTCGTCGGCGAATCGGGCGGCGGGAAAACCACCTTGCTGTCCGCCATCGCCGGAATCCTCGACATCGATGACGGCGCCATCGACGTGCTCGGCGTGCCGCTGAGCGAGCTGCCGGCCGCGAAACGCACAACCTTTCGAGGCCAGACAATGGGATTCATCTACCAGCAATTCAATCTGCTGCCGGCGCTGACGGCCGCCGAGAATGTCGCGGTGCCGCTCCTCATCCAGAAGATCGCCCGCGCTGAAGCCCTGCAGCGCGCGCGAGTCCTGCTCGAGCGCGTGGGGCTGGGCGACCGGGCTGACTTTCTGCCGAAAAATCTTTCCGGCGGCCAGCAGCAACGCGTGGCGATCGCCAGAGCGCTCGTCAATGAGCCGCGCCTCCTCATCTGCGATGAGCCGACCGCCGCGCTGGATGGGCCGAACGGGCAAAAAGTGATGGAGCTGTTGCGCGAGGTGGGCCGCGCGCCGGACCGCTGCGTCGTCATTGTCACCCACGACAGCCGGATCTTTCACTTCGGCGACCGCATGGCCAATCTCACGGACGGACGGATCGTCAGCATCGAAGCGATTGCTAGGGAGGGGACCGCATGATTATCTTCAAACGCCTCAGCGTCTGGGCTGCCCTGGCCGGAACCGTCTTTGCGGCCTGGGCTCTGATGGGCGCCAATAAAACCGAGCCGATGCCGACGCCGATTGCAGAACCGCCCCGTTCCCCCTATGAGCACACGGTCGCGGCATCGGGCATCATTGAAGCCGTGAACGAGAACGTTCGCATCGCGCCGCCGGCCGCCGGCCTGATTACCCAACTGTTCGTGGCCGTCGGCGATCAGGTGAAAGACCAGGCGCCGCTCTTCCAGCTCGACGACCGGGAGCTGCGGGCTCAACTGCTGATCCGCGACGCGGCCATTCCGCCCTTGCAGGCCCAGATCGACGAGCAAAAATACCGCATCGGCGATCTCGACACGCAGCTGCGCCGCCTTAAATCCGTGCACGATGAACGCGCCGTCAGCGAAGACGACCTCAAACGCACCTGGTATGCCCTCGAAGTGGCCAAGCGCGCGCTGCTGCGCCTTGAAGCCAATTTGAAACAGGCGATCGCCCAGCGCGAGGAAGCCACCATCCTGCTCGACCGGCTGACGGTTCGGGCTCCACGCGAGGGAACGATCTTGCAGGTCAATGTGCGCGCGGGCGAGTACGCCACCACGGGAGCAAGCGAGCCGCTCATGCTGCTCGGCGATACCCAGCGTCTTCAAGTGCGCGCCGATGTCGACGAAGTGAATGCGCCGCTGGTCGCCCCGCAGGCATCGGGAGTCGCCTCGCTGAAATCCATGGCCGGATCCCCAATTCCTCTGACCTTCGTCCGCATTGACCCCTATGTGGTGCCTAAGAAATCGCTGACCGGCGACAATAGCGAGCGGGTCGATACCAGAGTGCTCCAAATCATCTATCGGTTCGACCGGCCGCCGTTCCCCGTCTATGCCGGCCAACAGGTCGATGTCTTCATCCAGCGCCATCCCGCAAGTCCGGCTGCACCAACGCCACAGCCTGCGGCTGCGCGCCAACAGGAACCGGCGCCATGACACGGCCATCGCCTCTACTCGCACTCGCATCGATCGCGCTGACGCTCGCCGGTTGCGTGCAGGGACAAAACTATGAGCGCCCGACCATCGATGTCCCGAACAAGTGGTCGCAGATCGCGGCGGCAGATCCGGCGCAGTTTCCCGCCGATCAACAGCCCGATGCCGAATGGTGGCGCGCGTTCGGAAACGACGAGCTTACCGGTCTCATCGAACGGGCCTTGCAGCAGAATCACGATGTGAAACGCGCCGTCGCGCGGGTGCTGGAAGGCCGGGCGGCCGTCATGTCCGCGGCAGCGGGGCTCTATCCGCAGGTCAACCTGCAAGGCAGCTACAGCAGCCTGTCTGTATCGAAAAATACCTTGGCGGGCCTGGGACTCGCGCGTGGCGGACAACCGGGGCCGCAAGTGTTCGCCACCCCCGGCAGCACGTTCAATCTTTGGAGCGGATCCATGGATCTTCGCTGGGAGCTGGATTTCTGGGGCCGCATCCGCCGCGGCGAAGAAGCGGCGCTCGCGGAAGTCGGCGCGAATGAGCAGGACGCGCGGGCCATCGCACTCTCCTTGATCGGCGATCTCGGACAGTCCTATTTCCGTATTCGCGAGCTCGACGAGCAACTTGAGATCGCCAGGAGAACCCTGGCGGTCCGGCAAGAGTCGCTCGAGATCATCAAAACGCGGGCGGCGGCCGGCCTCGCGTCCGACCTGGATGTGGCCAGAACCGACGTGCTGGTGGCAGAGGCCGCCGGATCGATTCCCGATCTGACCAGAAGCCGGGCGCTGGAACTGCACCGACTCGAAGTCCTCACCGGTTCCGCGCCGGGCTCACTCGCGCTCTCCGAGAAAACCCTGAACGCGGCGGTGACTCATCCGGAGATCCCCGTCGGCCTTCCATCCCAGTTACTGGAGCGGCGGCCAGACATTCTTCAATCGGAAGCCACATTGATCGCCGCCAATGCACGTATCGGGCAGGCTCGCGCCTATTTTTTTCCAACACTGTCCATCACCGGCCAGGGCGGCCTCCAGAGCGCCGAATTTGCCAATTGGTTTTCAGGAAACAGCTGGAACTATAGCATCGGCCCTTCGATCACACTGCCGATCTTCCTTGGCGGAACCAACGTGGCCCGGCTCGATCAGGCAGAATCGCGTTACCGGCAAATGCTGGAGAGCTACCAGCAGACGATCCTGCAAGCGTTCCGAGAAGTCGCCGATCTGCTGGTGTCCTTGCACACGAGAGCCGAACAACTGGCCCGCCAGCGGGAACAGCTCACCGCCGCCCAGTCGGCTATGACGCTGGCCACCGTTCGCTACCGCAAAGGCCTGGTGAATTACCTGGACGTCCTCGATGCTCAGCGAAGCGTCCTCACCGCGGAGACGCAGGTGGTTCTGACTGAACGGGCCAGATTGACGGATATGGTCAGTCTATTCAAAGCGTTGGGAGGAGGATGGTCCAAGCCCGCGACGGCAACATCGCCGTCTTAGTTATGGACAACCCAGCACAAAATACTTATTCATTGGCACCGACAATGACTCAAGAATAGATTATATTCATCCGAATACGTAACCGTCTTATATGACAACTATGACACTATCTACGCCCAATCAACCATCCAGCCAAACATCAGCGACCATCCTTGTCGTGGACGATGAACCCTCGATCGTCAACCTGTGCCGGGCGCTTCTCCAGCCGGAGGGATTCACCATCCTTGAGGCCGACGGAAGCTCAGAAGCCCTGAAGATCTGCTCAAAGCATGAGGGCCAGATCGATCTGTTACTGACCGACTTAGTGCTCCCACCGCCTGGATTTCAGCTTGCGTCAGGAACCAACGAGTTTCCCCATGTTCACGGGCATGAGCTCGCCAAACGCGCCGCCATGATCCGCCAGGGGCTCAGAATCATTCTGATGTCGGGAAATCCTGACAAAGAACTCGCCAGCCACGGCATCAAGCGAGGCGCGCTGCCATTCGTGCAAAAACCCTTTGAGAAATCCACGCTGATTCAGCTCATTCACGCAGTCCTGCAGAGTCCTCCTCCGACACTTAATTTGCAGCCGGGAAAATCGGCGAGCGACATCGACTGGTTCGGGTAATCCTTTACTTGACCAGAACCCAATCGGCACGGAGTGCGCCTTCAACCTAGGTGAGAAGACTAGGCATGCTCTGTCATGAACCAGCCGGCAATAGAGAGCCGGCGGTGCTGGCCGGCGGTTTGATCGACCCGGCACACGCGGTGAAATCTGGGCACCGTGAACATGACCAGAGAACCGGGACGCGGCTCGATACAATGCGTGACGGATAACGACGGCTTCTCTGTCGTATGAGTCGAACGGGTCTCATACACAATCAACTCCCCGCCCCAATCCGACTGCCACTCCTCATGGAAATAACTCACTAGCGCGATTCGCCGCAACGGCGCCGGCCGGCCTCCCATCGGTTGCCCCTGGCTCGTATCGTCATGCGTGAGCAGACAATCTCCGGCCGAATACGAATAGTAGCTGAACCCCATATGACGGCCAATGATGTTCGGAAACGACTCCATATGTTCCTGGATGCAAGGCAACTGCAATCTGGAGAGGAATCGATTCCCCTGAGACGCTCCGATCTCCGCTTTGGCCCAATTGCCGGACTGTGGAAAGTCTTCTCGCACCTTGGGAAGATCCAACAAACTCTTCCAGGCCGCCTGATTCATCGCATCGCGAAAATACTGCCGTTCGTCGGCCGACCAAAAGTTCTCCACGACCAGCACCGGGCTCCGGAGAAATGAAAACGTCTGTAGATCCGAGAGCGACACCGTCGCCGAAGGCACTGTTCCCAGACTTTCCACCCTCTTCCTCCTTGCATCAACGAACCGGCCATCCGATGAAGCTGTCTTAGCATCCTCTTCTTGGGAATGACAAGACCGGACCGCCTTTGAAACGCCGAGGGGGCCGCCACCTCACGGTGGCAGCCCCCTCTTCAAACCAGACTAAACGGAATCTATTACCAGCGGTCGCGCTTTCCGCCGCCGCCACCACCGTTGCCGCCACGACCGCCGCCGCCACCAAATCCGCCACGGCCGCCGCCACCACCGCCAGTGCGGGGCTCCTGCGGGCGCGCTTCATTGACGGTCAAAGTCCGGCCGCCGAAATCGGCGCCATTCAACGCCGTAATTGCCGATTGTGCTTCAGAGTCTGACGCCATCTCCACGAAGCCGAAGCCCCGTGACTGGCCGGTGAACTTGTCCGTGATCACACGCGCGGACTCGACAGCCCCATGCGTGGCAAACAGTTCACTGAGTTGCTGTTCGGTCGCCGCATAGGGCAACCCACCGACGTAGATCTTCGAACCCATGTGGGTTCCTCCTTTGAAAAAGATGACATTGTCTTGGACTCGAGCGACGGAGGAAGGAGCGGGCCGAAGACGCGATCAATGCGGCGACTCAGGTCTGACTTCCAACGAAATTCCCGGGCAAGGCAACATCGTTGCGGGCCTGCTTTATTGTGACGATTCATCGCGAGGCCCTGGCGATGAGTTACCGTAGCCTAACACAGAGGTTAGGTGAATTCAACGCTACTCTCCCACCCGGACCAGCAGTCCTTGGTTCCGGCAATAGGCAAACGTCCGGTGAAACCAGGCAATTACCGCCATTAAAAACAGAAGGTTCAGCCCGACCGCCCAACCCAGATGCTCAAGCGGCTGACCAGACTGGCTGAGGACCTTCCGCATGCCTTCGAACACATGCGCAGCAGGATTGGCCCAGGCCACCGGCTTCAGCCAGACCGGCAAGACGTCTATTGGATAGAACACGCAGGAGATCGGTTGAAAGAGAAACACCATGCTCCAGGCTAACACCTCGGCCTCCTGGCCAAACCGCATGATCAAGGAGGTGGTGAAGACGCCGATAACCCACCCGGTCACGACCAGATTCAGCACAAAAGGAAAGAGCCAGAGTCCGATAATGAAAATACTGTAATCGTAAAACAGCCAGGCGCAGAGCCCCATCACCAGCGACACACAAACCACCTTGAAGATGCTCATGACCATGGTCGCGGCAAGAAACTCGCTCGGTTTCAACGGGCTCGCGAATAGATTCATCAAGTTTCTCGACCAGAGCTCTTCCAGAAAGGAAATAGTGATCCCCTGCTGAGCCCGAAACAGAATGTCCCAGAGAATCAGCGCGCCGAGGAAAAACGTCACGAAGCCAGGCACCTGCGTCTGATACCGCGCGAGATAGAGCGTGATGAAACCCCAGATGACCAAATCCAAAAACGGCCAGTAGAAGATCTCCATAATCCGAGGCAAGCTCCGGCGATAGAGATAGAGGTGACGGAACACGATGGCGGTAATCCGGTGGAGTTTCATGGAATCCTAGTGGCGATGCTCCTCGCCGCACCCTCCGCATCCCCCGCAGTCCGCATGCCGTCCCAACATCGTATCCATCATCGTCTGGGCTCCGCCCACGAGCCGCTCGCCGACACGCGTGCCATCCGGCAATTTCCTCAGGCCCAACCCGAGCAGCGTCACTGGAACTCCCGCCACTCCCAGCAGAAATGGCCAGGTGCCTAGACGCGCGCCATCCATCGCCCATACCACCGCCACCGCCATGAGGAGAGGAATGAGGCCTGCAGTGAGGCTGGCCCGCACCACTTGCCACTTACTCGTGCCGCGCGCCACACCCACGAGAGCAAACACCGACCAGAAGAGCCCCCACCCGGCGCTCACTCCGAACCCGCCCAGCACCAGCCCCAACACAAACGAGATGGCTGTCTCCAGCATGATCGAACCGCTCCATTCCTTCCCAAGCGGGAACCGCTATGACTCTCTGGCCAGCTTCAAAAAGACATCTTCGAGGTCCGTTTGCCCGAAGCGCGACACAATTTGAGCGGCCGTCCCCTCCGCCACAAGGTTGCCCTTCTGGAGAAAAATAATGCGGTCGGACATTTCTTCCATTTCCCGCATATTGTGCGAAGTATAGAGGACACTCAACCCTGAGGCCCGCCGCTCATCCTTCAGCAGAGCCCTGATCTTATGTGCGATATCGGGATCCAGACTGGCGGTCGGCTCATCCAGAAACAGAATCTTCGGCTCCGTCAAAAACGCCTTGGCCAATGCCAGTCTGGTCATCTGTCCCGACGACAACTTGCGCGTGACCTTGTGCCGGAACTCCCCCATCTCCAGTTTCATCACAATGTCATCAATCCTCCGTTGCACATCTGGCAAGCCATAGAGCCGGGCAACCACCCAGAGATTTTCCTCGACCGTGAGCGATTGCGGCATCGACATGTAGGTCGAGGAAAAATTGACCTGCTGTAAAATCGCCTCTCGATGAGTCTCCAGATCCATGCCAAACATCGAGATCGTGCCGGACGTGGGCGTAATAAGGCCGAGCAGCATATGCATGGTCGTCGTCTTGCCCGCGCCATTCGGCCCCAAGACCCCGAGAATCTCCCCGGGTTGCAGCGCGAATGAAATACCGTTCACGGCGGTAAAATCGCCGAACCGCTTGGTCAATGTGCGGACTTCAAGAACGGGCGACGACATCAACAGCATCCCGGTATCAATTGAACAATAAGGCCGCGCCGATTTTGTCGGACAGATGACAGGTCTCGCACTTCCGGCTGACCGGCTTTCCCTTGTATTCCTGTTTGCCATCATGACAACGGAAACAGTCGGAAAGCGCCCTGGTGCGGAGGTACGATCCTTCGGGGTGGTCAGGATGCCACGGCTGGCTGTCCGCCGCCACATGCCCGCGCGGAATCACGATCGGATAGCCCTTGATCGGCTTGTCGTGCACCACACCGGAATGGCAGGTCGTGCATCCCTCGCCCTGCCCTCTCTCGCCAAACGCCTCCATATGCGCACGATGGCTCATCACCAGTCCCACATCCTTCACGGGCGCGGGCAGATCCCGCTCGGCGATCTCGGACACTCTCAAGATATGGCGGTGACACCCCAGACACACATCCGACTCCACCTTCGCCTGGAGATTGTGGGAATCCGTCGGGGTGCCGAACAGATGAATCATGGAATCCTTCGTCCCGTTCCACGCTTTGTCATGGAGCCATCCTTCCACGCCGGGACGAACATGACAGGCCACACAGGTCACCTCTTTATGAGACGACACCGCCCAGCTGTCATACGACGGAGTAATGGTATGGCAACTGGCACAGAACTTCGGATGATTGGTCAGGGGGATTGCGATCCCGCCGAACGCGAAGGCGCCGGCGATCAGCGCGAATATCAGCGTCGCTTTACGGTTCCAATTCATGCGTGACGCGAGGAAACTGCTTGATGATGAGGGCCGCGACACCCGTAACATCGTTCAAATCGAGCACCGGCACAGGAAGATCGACTGGTTTATCGGACACCACCGCCAGCAGCCCATCGGGAGAGACCGGCACTTCGCCGACCTGCTCGCGAATCACGACGATCTTGAGATACCCCTCGCTCTTCCAGCCTTCCGCGATAATGAGATCGTAGGACGCATCGAGAAACCGGTCGCGAATCTCCTCGACCTTCATTTCCTCCGGCACATCGGCGAACATCGCCAGGCTGCCGCGAGACATCACGACAACACTGCTGGCTCCCGCCCGTTTATGGCGCCAGCTGTCTTTCCCTTCGGTATCGAGATCGAATCCGTGACCGGCATGTTTCACCGTCGCCACGCGATACCCCGCCCGCACCAGCTCGGGAATCACACGCTCGATCAACGTGGTTTTGCCGCTGTTCGACCGGCCGACAAACGATACGATAGGCACGGCCATGGGCTCAGTCCCTTTCCACACTCAACAACAGGACGTCTTATGCCCGGTGCTGTGAATCGGCTCGGCCTGCGTTTTCCAGGCCTCTCCGCTCAGTAATTGCACCGTCACCAGATCGCCCGGATTCACCCGTTCCACTTCGACGGGAATATCGATCAGGCAATTCGCCTTCACCATTGAGGTGAGAATCCCAGATCCCTGCGCGCCGGTCGTCTGCACCTTGAAGACCCCGCCTTCCCGCGTCAGCACCCCGCGAAGAAAATGCCGGCGGTCCGTCCGTTTCGAAAACTTTTCCTGGATGACCGCCTGCACGAGCGGCCGGCCGTAGCTCCGGTGCCCGTTCATCTTCAAGATAGCCGGCCGCACCAGTTGCTCGAAGGTCACCATCGATGAAACGGGGTTCCCCGGCAAACCGAAAGCCAGCTTGCCCTGGATCTTGCCGAACGCCAGCGGCTGCCCCGGCCTGATCGCCAGCTTCCAAAAATTCATCTCGGCGCCCAATTCGCGGAACACCGCCTTCGTAAAATCGTAATCTCCCATCGACACACCGCCGGACAACACCAAGACATCCGCCGTCAACCCATGGGAAATCTTTTCCTTCAGCGCGGCGGGAGTATCGCGGGCGATCCCCAGCAGAAATGGAATGCCGCCGGCCTCTTGCACCGCCGCCGCGATTCCGTAGCTGTTCGAGTTGATGATCTTCTCTTCGCTGAATCGCTCATCCAAATCGGCCAGCTCATCGCCGGTGGAGAGAATCGCCACGCGCGGACGCTGATACACAAAGACGAACGACTTGGCGAGAATCGCCAGCATGCCGGCGTCGCCAGGGCGAATCTGCGTCCCCTTGGCGATAATGCATTCGCCCTTCTTCACATCTTCGCCCTGTGGACGGATATTGGCGCCGCGTGATTCAGGCTTGAAGACACGAACGGAATCGGGCGTATGCTCTGTGTCTTCCACTTTCAACACGGTGTCCGCCCCTTGCGGGATCGGCGCGCCGGTCATAATGCGAATCGCCTGGCCCGGGCCGACCGACTTCGTCGGCATTTTCCCCGCCGGCACATCTTCAATGATAGTGAGCGTGACCGTCTTTTCGACCGCATGTTCCTGCTTGATATCGTCCCAGCGCACGGCGAATCCGTCCATCGCGCTATTGTTCCACGGCGGATTATCCCGCTCGGCCACGATATCCTCGCCCAACACACGGCCGAGCGCGTCGAGGATGGACACTTTCTCCAAGCCCAGTGTTGGAGTAGCCTCCAAGACAATCCGCTGCGCCTCTTCGAGCCGCGTGAGTCCGTCTGTTGCGTCAGGTGCCTTCACAATCGCTCCCATTTCAATGTGCGTGACGCGGCGCCACTTTGACCAGCGACCCGCTTTTCTTGCAAAACGCCTCAATCTGATTGGCAATGTTGTGATAGCACTCCGCCGTCGCCGTATCCGAATTGAACATCGCAAACGGCTCACCCGCATCCGACTGCATCACGACATCCGGATCGAGCGGAATTCGTCCCAGGAACGGCACACCCATGCCATTGGCGGAGGCTTCCCCCCCTCCTTTGCGGAACACCTCGATGTCCTTATGACAATGCGGACATTCCAGCCCGCTCATGTTCTCGACAATGCCGATGATCGGCACTTCACTGTCTTTGCAGAAGGTCACCGACTTGCGCGAATCCAGCAATGCAACCTCCTGTGGCGTCGTAATGATCACCGCGCCGCTGACATTGCCGAGCAAGTCGATCGTCGTCACCGATTCGTTGCCGGTGCCTGGCGGCAAGTCGATAAACAAGAAGTTCAGATCCTGCCATTCCACTCCGCCCAGCAGCTGGTTAATGAATTCATACTTGTATGCGTCACGCCAGATGATGGGATCGTCCGGGTTCTGGAGCAGGAACGACATGGAGGCGATTTTCAAGTTATACGCTTGGAACGGAATGATGCCTCCGGACGTGCTGATCTTGAGCTTCTGCCCTTCCGCGCCAACCATCTTCGGAATATTCGGGCCGTGAATGTCCATGTCGCAGATGCCGACGTGCCAGCCCTTGAGCGCAAGACTGACCGCCAGATTGGTCGTGCAGGTGCTCTTCCCCACCCCGCCCTTGTTGCTCATGATGAGGACTTTATATTCGATGCGCTCCATCCGCTTGGCGACAAGCCATCGGCTATGGCCTTCCTTGTCTTTCTGACAGGATTCGTTTTCGTCGCAGATGGCGCAGGCCCACATATAGGTGCAGGCATCGCTTCCCCCGGAGGTTGGCGTTTGGATAACATTCAGTTCGCGAGCCATGGTGTGTCCTTCTATCGTATTCGCACGCCATGCCGGCGTACGGGGGTAATATATCGCCTGAGTCTCGGTTATCGACGGGGGGTTCCGGTCGGCACCCCCACATACTCGCTGTCGCCGGATTTCGCCATCCGTGCGGCGCCGGCGGCCGCGGTTGCCGGAGTCAGCGGCGGCGCATCCGCCGCATCGGCTTCTTCCTGCACCGGCTTCTTCTTGTTGAAGAAGCCCGCGCTGATAATGCCCACTTCATAAAAGATATACATCGGCAGCGCCATCAGGCACTGGTTAAACGGATCGGGCGTCGGTGTCAAAATAGCAGCGACAATGAACGATCCCAATAACGCCCACTTCCGATAGCGCCGCAGAAACGGCGCATCGACCCAGCCCAGCTTAGCCATCAACGTAATGGCCAGCGGCACTTCAAAGATCAATCCAAACACAAGAAGAAACCACAGCGCAAACCCGACGTACTGCGCAATCGAGAGCTGCGGAATAAAGCCGGCATTCACGCCGTAGGAAATGAGAAAATTCAAGGCAAAGGGGAGGACAAAGAAAAAGGAAAAGGTCACGCCCGTGAGAAACGCCAATGTGCTCAACATCACAAAGGGGCCGACAAACCGGCGCTCCTGCACATGCAGGCCCGGCACAACAAACTGCCAAAACTCCAGCAAAATATAGGGCGTCGCCAAGACCACGGCGAACAACCCAGCCACTTTCACGTTCTGCCACAAAGCTTCGCCCGGCGCCAGAAAGACAAACGGCACCGTCGGAAGATCCGTCGGCTCCCACGACAGCGTGCTGGGGACAAACATATTTTGGAGGGGGATGCGGAGCCATTTCACAAGGGCATCGGCATAGAAAAACGTGATGACAAAGACAATCGCCGTCACGATGACGGCGCGCGTCAGCCGGACCTGGAGCTCCACAAGGTGCTCCATGACCGGCATTTTTTTGTCTTCCAGCGGCTTGAAGACCGAGTCCTGTAGCCACCGGTTCAAATCGTTCAGCACTGCGCCCTCATCGTACAGAACGATGCGGCGCCGGATCGCAGACGATCACCGGCACCGCATACTCGGTCTACTTCGGGTTGACTGCTACGAACAAGCTGTTGCCCTGGCGGTTGACCAGCAATACGGCCAACTCGTCTTTCTTGATCTTGTTCGCAGCCTTCAGGTATTCATCCACCGTTTTCACGGTCTCATGATTCACTTCCTGAATGATGTCCCCGCGCTGTAATCCCGCCGCTTCCGCCTGGCCGCCCGGTTCCACACCGGTCACAACCACGCCGGTCGTCTTCGCAGGGATGTTCAGCTGGCTCATGATCGCATTGTCCAAGGCTTGAATCTTGAGCGATGCCAGCACATTGTCCGGAGGCTTGATCGTCTCACCCTGTTCTTTGGGCGGCGCCGCTTCCTTCTTTGCCAGCAACTCGTCGGACGGCCGTTCCGCAACCTTCACCGAGATGGTTTGTTCTTTCCCATCGCGCAGCACTTTCACCTGGGCATCCTTGCCTACCATGGTCCGCGCGACCAGATTACGCAACTGGCTCACGCTCTGCACTTCTTTACCATTGAAAGCAATGACCACATCGCCCCGTTTCACACCCGCGGCATGCGACGGGCCGTTTTCATTCACATCGCTGATGAGCACGCCCTTGCGCTGCTCCGGCAACTTAAACGACTTGGCTAGGGCCGGCGTAATCTCCTGAATCGCCACGCCCATCCAGCCACGGACGACTTTGCCGGTTTTCTGAAGGCTGTCGACAATATCCACCGCAATGCTGCTAGGAATGGCGAAGCCGATTCCTTCCGACCCGCCAGTGCGGGAAAAAATGGCAGTATTGATACCCATCAAATCGCCGTTCATGTTCACCAGTGCGCCACCGGAGTTGCCCGGATTGATCGCCGCGTCGGTCTGAATAAAGTCTTCGTAATCGGCGATGCCGACGTTTCCACGACCCAATGCGCTGATGATGCCCATCGTCACCGTGGAGCTCAGCCCGAACGGACTGCCGACGGCCAGCACCAAATCGCCTACGGCGAGCTTGTCGTAATCGGCCCACTTCAACGAAGGCAAATCCTTCGCCTCGATTTTAATCACCGCCAAATCCGTCTTGGGATCGGTGCCGATCGTCTTCGCGGTAAACTCCCGCCGATCGCTGAGCGTAACGGTAATCTGCGTGGCGCCTTCCACCACATGGTTATTCGTCACGATATAGCCGTTGGAATCGAAAATGACCCCTGATCCAGCACTTTGATCGGGCCGGCCATGCCCCCCTGGAGGCCCTGGCGGCATCGGAGGCGGCGTCGGAAGATCTCCTCCGCCTGGCTCGTCGCCGCCGCCTGGAGGTCCACCGAATGGGCCGGGAGGAAGTCCGCCACGGCGGCGGCCACCTTCACCACCACCGCCCGTCACGGCAATATTCACTACGGCGGGTGTCACTTTCTTCACAATCTCAGAAAACCCTTGGGTGAATGCCGGAGGAACACCTGCCGCCGATATGGCAGGATCCCCGATCAACCCGCCTGCGACCGTGCCCGCAAAGACAAGCCCGCAACCAATAATAAACTTGGCCGCCTGCTGACGCCGATAGACCATGCTCAGTTCCTCCCGACGGTTGAACTCACCATACGCCTCACATTGATCGGCAATCGGCTCGCGCCAGCCGACCGAACGGGACATCTTACACTAATCATTCCTTGGGCTTCAAAGAGGAAAAGTCCTCCATCAAAATAGCCTTCCTTTCGCATTGTGAAGGGGCAGGCTGAGGTAACCCGCAGGAGCGAACGACTGACTCCATCCATCTACCAGCCGATTGATTGATTGCTGCCTCACACCTTCACTCTTCCACGCATCTGCACAGTCTTTCCAGGGGCAATCGGCCCCACTTGAAATCGGTCACAGAGTCATTTACCGTGGCGTCACTTTAGGGGCACTTCCACGCAGGACGCGAGGAGGAAGATCCGGTGACGCAGGAAGAATTGTGCAGAATACTGGATCTCTCCGTTGTCATCCCCGCGCATAACGAAGCCTCTCGCATCCTTCCCTATCTCCACTCAATCCACGATTTCCTTTCACGGCAAGATCGCTCCTACGAAATCATTGTCGTCGATGATGGCAGCCAGGACGACACGATTAAAATAGTCCGTGAATTTGCCAAAACTGAACCCAATACGAGGCTTATTCCCTTGCCAACCTGCATGGGAAAAGGCGGCGCGGTGAGGCAGGGGATGCTCGCCGCGCGCGGCCAACTGCAGTTATTCACCGACGCCGACGGGGCTACCGCGATTACAGAACTCGACCGGCTTGAGCAGGCCATCAGAAACGGCGCCGACATGGCCATCGGATCACGAAGCCTGGCCTCACAGCAGCAAGGCTTCACGGTCAAAACCCGGTGGTATAGGAGCATCCTGGGCGGCTGTTTTAATACATTGGTTCGTTTGGGAGGGATTCGGGGAATAGGCGACACGCAATGCGGGTTCAAGCTATTCGAGCAATCTGTCGCTCGCGATCTTTTCTCCGTCTCGACCATTAACGGATATGGCTTTGACATTGAACTGCTGTTCATCGCCCAACAACGCGGCTACCGGATAACAGAAGTACCCGTGAATTGGACAGACCGGCCAGGATCAAAAGTACGGCTTGGTCGGGATAGTATCGCCATTCTCCGCGAGTTCAGCATTATTCGCCGAAATGCCGCCAACGGATATTATTCACCTTTTGCAATGCGAGACGCCCTCTCACCATTCCAATCTGCGTCCCGTACCTCAAACAAACTCCTTTGCCGCTGACCCTCTGCTCGGCCGAAGCCATACATCAAAAGCTAACAGCCTCACTAAAAAACGAGAGGGGTGGGAGATTGCCTCCCACCCCTCTCTCTCAGCACCGCGATCTCTGAAGGGGATTACTCGCCCTTACAGAAGCTCCGCTCGTAGTTGATGATGTGCCAGGCTTCTTCCTCGTTGATCGCGGCAGGGATCAACGACACCATGCCGGTTCCCGCGCTGCCGTTCTTGATGACCCAGAACAGCTCGCCATCTTTCCGCTTCTTGTGGAACTTGCAATTGGTGAAGTCCCGGGGGCTCGGATCCAAGATCGCGCCGGCCGGTCCATCGCCCTTGCCTTCCTTACCGTGGCAATTGAAACAAGTACCCTTGCCCTCGAACAACGCCTTACCCTTGGCAATGCTCTCCGGAGACGAGGCAACCGGATTCTTCATCGCCTTTGCATCGCTCATCTGATCGGCTGGAACGCGGGGCTTGAGCGGATCTTTTTCCGCGGCTCCCACCACCGTCACAGACATCAGCATCAGGGCTGCAGTGATTCCCAAGAACTTCGAGAAGTAACCCATCGCACGTCCTCCTTTGTGTTGAACCCACCACCCATGAAGTCGGCCTCAGGCCGCTGCCATCATGATACCGAATACAAAGAAATCGCTAAAACGGGCGGACTATAGCAACCACGCTCAATTCTTGTCAAGAAATCCGTCCTCTGGCTGCGATCTCCAGGAATGGCTCAGTCACCTGACATCATATCTCCGCCTGCCTCACCTTACCCATGTATCAAAGGGCGTGCCATAGGCAATTGAATCGAGAAGGGCCTTATTTAGGCCACTTATAGCGATCAATCCAGATGAGACCCTCGACAAGGCTTTATCGTGACACCTTTGCGCCACAAATTTTCATTGTTGCCCCATGCGGGGGCGAATGAATCTCAAGGCCGGCAATCTACCAGTTCCTGTGAGCATTGCAGCCAATAGCGGACAACGGCTTTGAGCGTGAGTGAACTTGATGGATCGGCCATCGATTGAGAAAAGGCCGAAGGAAACGAGACGATACCCTTACCGTTTGATCACTACATCGCGAGCGACTTTCCCGCTCGGACCGAATGGCTTCAAAGGCTTCCCATTGAGCTCCGCTTTCACTCCCCCGGCATTCCCCAGCGTCAGCACGAACTGGTCTTGCCCTTTCCAATGCGCCTTTTCGCCAGGACGCAGCAGCGCTTCCTGCGGGCTGCCGTTGTCGATCTGAACCACCACCCAACTCAATTCACTAGCCTCAAGATCCAGTACTAATTGTCCGTCAGAAGCCGGCCCGATGCCCTCGATTGAAATGCCACCGAGTGGACCATCTGCGCTAGGCAGCACCGTCGAAGCAAGATCCAGCTCGGGCTTCGCGGCAACCACCGGCGCCTGGCCTCCCGCTGGTTCACTTGCACGCCCCTCCGCTACGGGTTTGGGGGCCGGCGGTACAACATCACTCGACTTGGCTGGAATAGGCTCAGGATCCTGATGGGCGCTTGGCTCGACGGTTTCTTTTACCGCTTGAGAAGTGCGCTTGTTCGATGTCAGCTCGGAGGTGCCGCGTCGCAAGACCGACGATTGCTCACGGCTCAGCAGGAAAATGAGCGTCACCACCGCGATCCCGATCGCCACCGCCACCGCTTTTCTGTTGGCTTGACGCTTGCGTTCTTCTTCAACCTGGCGAACCTTCAGCCGCTCTCGCTCGTCCTGCTTGTCATAAAACGCGCCGGCCGACTGAACAAACCGGTGAATGGCATCTTCTTCGTCGAGGCCCAGGGATCGCGCGTAGGATCGGACAAACCCTCTCGCAAACACCTGATCCGGCAGCTTGGCAAAGTTCCCATCTTCCAGCGCTTTAACAAAATCTGACCGGATGCGCGTCTTCGCCGCGACTTCGTCGACGGTCAGCCCCTTAGTCTCACGAACCTGCCGAAAGAATTCACCAACCGATTCCATACGCCCTCGACTACTTTAACCGAGCCAAAAGTTCTGTTGCTGCCGTTGCGTACTCGCCGCCCTTATCCATCGCCTTCACCTTGCCGAGCGTCTCTCGCGCCTTCACGACATACCCCAGCTTGGCATACACCCGTCCCAGCTCGAGATGGGTCAATGCCGGAGGCACGCTGGCAGGACTGGCCGCCGCCGCGTCCTCCAGCGACTCCATCGCCCCTTGGAAGTCTCCTCGTTGGGCCAATGCTCGGCCTAAATGAAACCGCGCCAAATCCGGAGTGGCATACAAGGGATTCGCCAGCGCAGCCCGGTAGGACTTGATCGCCTCATCCCACTTCCCCTGGCTTGCCAAAACCTGCCCTAAATAGGTATGCGCTTCTGAATAAGCATCGTCAATCTGAATAGCCGCTTGCAGCTCTTCTTCAGCCAGGGCTAACTTCCCTTGGATGGCATAGACATGACCAAGGCCGTAGCGCGCCTCTTTATTTTTCGGATTCAGCTGCACCGCTTTCTGAAACGAGACAAACGCTTTCTGGCGATCCCCGCTGAGCGTTGCAATACCTTCCTGGTAATGGCCTTGAGACTTTTGAACCGACTCTTCTGTAGCGGCACAGGCGCTGATGAACAGACAGCCTCCCACCAATAGACTGCGTCCGCACTGCAGCGCCCGCGCTCCCCATTGCCCACAGCGCTGTTCCCCATCAGGCATTACGAGATATCCTCAAAATGAGTCAATCGCTTGAACTCCCGGAACCGCGATTGAATCTCTTTGTAATCCAGGATGCGTAAACGGTCAAGACTAAAGGACTCCACGGTAAATGACGCCATCACGCTGCCGAAAATAATGGCTTGCTTCATCGCCTCGGGAGAACGATTTCCCGTGGCGGCAAGATAGCCCAAGAAACCTCCCGCAAACGTGTCGCCAGCGCCGGTGGGATCCCGCACATCCTCCAGAGGAAACGCAGGAGCGCCGAAGACCTGCGTGCCATTGAACATCAGCACGCCATACTCCCCGCGCTTGATAATGAGGTGCTTGGGCCCTCGCGCCAACACCTGTTTCGCCACCTTCACCAGATTGGAGTCTTGCCCCAACGCGCGGGCCTCCCCGTCATTGATAATCAGAATATCGATTTTCTCTAGGACCTTCCACAGAGCATCGCGCTTCCCATTGATCCAGAAATTCATCGTGTCGCACGCAACCAGGCCCGGCCGCTCGACCTTTTGCAACACATCGAGTTGCAGCTCGGGATCGATGTTGCCCAAGAACAACACATCCGGCGACCGATACGCCTCCGGGATCTTTGGGCGGAACGTTTCGAATACATTGAGCTTCGTGTCGAGCGTCTTCGCCTCATTCAGCTGATGCGAATATTCCCCCTTCCACCGAAAGGTTGCCCCAGGCCGTTGCTCCAGCCCGGTTAAATCGATTCCACGACTCTTGAGAAACGCCATATGCTGAGCGGGAAAATCTTCGCCCACGACAGCAATCAGCGCGACCGACGTAAAAAAACTGGCCGACGTCGAGAAATACGTCGCGGATCCTCCAAGAATATCGGTTCCCTCTCCAAACGGCGTCTTCACCGTATCGAGCGCAACCGATCCCACCACTAATAATTTCCCCATGGTTTACCGCGCTCCCTTCTTTGGTCCGAAGACACGCCGCGTGAGAATCCCGAACTTCTTTCGGACTGCCGCCGAGACACTCGTTGGAGCCGTCACAATCGCATTGTCCAGCGCCCGCTGGCAGGGACAAGCTGGAGCGTCCGCCACGGACGGCACCACCGCCTTGAGAATCTGTTTTGCCAAAGCCACATTCTTGTGAAGCGTGGCCAGGATCGCCTCCACCGTCACCGCTTCCTGCGTCTCATGCCAGCAATCGTAGTCGGTGGCGAGCGCCAGCGTCGCGTAACAGAGCTCCGCTTCGCGCGCCAACTTCGCCTCCGGCATATTCGTCATTCCGATCACGTCCACGCCCCATTGCCGATACAGCCTCGACTCCGCCTTGGTCGAAAACTGCGGCCCCTCCATGCACAGATACGTGCCGCCGCGATGGAGCGTCCCGCCCACCTCTTCGCCCGCGACGGCCAGCGCTTGCGCCAGCGACGGACAAATCGGCTCGCCAAACGCAACATGCGCCACAATGCCCCCTTCGAAAAATGTGGAGGCGCGCCGCTTCGTGAGATCGATGAATTGATCGGGGATCACCACATCGCCGGGCTCAATCGATTCCTTCATGCTCCCGACCGCGCTGACCGAAATGATTCGTTGCACACCCAGCGACTTCATCGCATAGATATTCGCGCGATAGTTAATTTCTCCGGGATTCAATCGATGACCCCGGCCATGCCGTGACAGAAACGCAATAGACCGGCCGTCCAACCGTCCCACGCGAATCGCGTCAGACGGCGAACCGAACGGCGTACGAACCCGCACCTCGCGCACGCCTTTCAATCCCTCAATGTCGTACAACCCGCTCCCGCCGATGACTCCTACCGAAGCCTGTGACCCGCTGCGCGTGCTTGCCATACGCTCTTACTCCCGGTTACGCCGCTCACGAAACAGATTGCGCCCGCCCTGTGCCGAGCGATGCGATGAATCGCTCAATCAGCACAGCGACTCGCTCGGCAGTGTGATTTGTCGACTCTTGGGCATCGATCGTCAACCACGTAATGCCCGGTTCCTTTCGAAACCAGGTCATCTGCCGTTTCGCAAAATGCCTGGTATCCTGTTTGAACCGCCGGATCATTTCATCCGCATCGTACTCGCCGGCGAATTGCGCGGCGAGATGCCGGTATCCCAACCCCTTCATCGATCCCAGCGTCCGGCCATACCCGCGCACCAGCAACGCCCGCGTCTCTTCTACCATGCCATGCGTCAGCTGCCAATCGATCCGCGCTTCGATCCGCCGATAGAGCGCTTCTTTCGGACGCTGCAAGCCGATCAGCAAGGTGGGAAATGCCGCCGCTTGCGACTGATGACGGGCGTGCAAGGATGCGAGTGAACAACCTGCCAGACGATAGACTTCCAGCGCCCGAATCACTTTCGATTCATCGTTGGGATGCAGCCGCGCCGCGGTGACAGGATCCACTCGCACAAGCTCAGCATAGAGACCGTCGCGCCCCTGCGCGGCCACCAACGCCATCAGCTCCTGCCGAATACCCGCATCGGCCTCCGGCGCGTCGCAAATCCCTCGAATCAATGCGCGTATGTACAACCCTGTTCCACCGACGACGAAGGGAAGACGGCCGGCCTCGATCACCCGATCGATTTCTCCCAAGGCCTCCCGCTGATAGCGCCCGGCGTTATAGGGTTCATCGGGATTCACAAGATCGATCAACCGATGTGCAATACCCTGCCGCTCTTGCAACGACGGTTTATCCGTGCCGATGTCCATCCCGCGATAGACCTGGCGGGAATCGGCCGTCAGAATCTCGGTATGGTAGCGCTGAGCCACCTGCACTCCGACCGCACTTTTTCCTGTCGCCGTAGGCCCCAGCAACACGACAAGAGGCCGATGCCGGCGAATCGAGTCGGCCATCATATCGGATTGAGTGGGCATGATGAGAATCTCGCGTCTGCGCGACTACCACCCAACCCGGCCAAATAGCTTCTCAAGTTCGTCCCCAGTCAATTGAAAGACCGTCCGCCTGCCATGCGGGCACGTTTGGATTTCTCCCTCGGCAAGCCAGTCCTCGGTCAATTGCTGGATCTCCGGAAGCCCCATCGACCGGCCCGCCCGCACCGCACTGTGACAGGCCAACGAAGCCAGCACGGGACGCACGCGCGCTTCAAGGCTGGACGCCTGCCCCCAAAGACTTAGGTCGTCCAGCAAGTCTTGCAGAAACGCCTGAGCATCGATCGCGCCAACTCCAAGCGGTACGCTCCGCACCAGCACCGTCGAAAGGCCGAACGGTTCGAGTTCGAGCCCCAGATTCGCAAGATCGCTTTGGTACCGCTGCAACAGAGCTGCGTGAGGCGCGGACAGTTCCACGGCCTCAGGGATTAGTAAGGGTTGCGAGGCCATCCCGCGCGCGGCCCAGGCTCGATACAACCGCTCGAACAAGACGCGCTCATGCGCCGTATGCTGATCGAGGACGGTCAACGCACCGCCCACCTGCACGACCAAATACGTGTGATGCAACTGTCCGAAAGCCACCACCTCCGACGAAGGAACACGCACATACGGCTCAGCCGCTTCATTGACAAACGCGAGCTGGTCAGCTGACGTCGGAGTGCTGCCGATAGCCTGAGGGTCTGCCTGGCCTGTTCCCGCCAAAGGCGCTATCGCCTGAGCGGGAAACCACACTCGCGACAATTCCTTGGTAACGACCGGCTCTCCCGGCCCCCGCGTAACGACGGATTCGCCAGCAGCCGGCTCATTTCGGCTGAGCGCTTGCCTCACCGCGCGCCGAACCAGCTGATGAATCGCTTCCTGTTCCGCAAAACGAACTTCGCGCTTCGCGGGATGCACATTCACATCCACGCGATCCGGATCGACGTCTAAAAACAAGACGAACTGCGGTTGCTGCCCTTTAGGGAGAAACGACCCATAGCCTTCGACAATCGCATGGGACACTGCCGCACTCCGAACCGGGCGGCGATTGACGAAAAGCTCTTGTGGCGTTCGCGAGGCCTTTGCATGGTTCGGATCGACAATCATCCCGGTGATTCTGGCCCCCGGCTGCCCGGCCTCTACCGGCACCGTCTGATCGAGCAGGAACCGGGGATAAACCTGGCCGATACGGTCCCGGTCCGCCGCCACTGCGGGATAATTCAATGTCTCCTGTCCATTGCAGATCAATTTGAAATGCACCCCAGCCCAGGCCAGCGCCGCCTGCTGCACGACGCGCGTGATATGGGACGATTCCGTCGGAACCGATTTGAGAAATTTTTTACGCGCCGGCTGATTGTGGAAAAGATCGGCGACTTCGATGCGTGTCCCTGCGATCGGAGGCGCGTCGCTCAGCTGTGGCGCCGCCCCGCCTCGCATCTGCAACTCGGTGCCGACCGAATCCGACGACCTGGCTGTTACAAGGCGCACCTGCGAGACCGACGCAATGCTCGGCAGGGCTTCCCCACGAAATCCCATCGTGCGGATAGACCATAAATCCTGATCGGACCGCAGCTTGCTGGTGGCATGACGCTCGAAGGCTTGCGGCACATCGGCCCGGCTCATGCCCTCGCCATCATCCGTCACACGAATACTCGCCAGACCTCCGTCTTTAATCTCGATGGAAATGGTCTTGCTCTGTGCATCCAGACTGTTTTCGATGAGCTCTTTGACGACGGCGGCGGGACGTTCGACGACTTCGCCGGCGGCGATCCGGCTCACGACGTCTCCTGGCAAAATGCGAATTGTTCCGTTTGAACTAGTCGTCAGCACAACACGATACTCCAGAACATCTCGACGAAGGCTGACTGCGTGAGGCAGGAAATCGCGCGCCCGCGGCCGTTACCGAATATCGGCGAGTTTATTCTTTGCAAGCTTGGCTTCATCCGAAGCAGGGAACTCCTCGATGACCCGCTTGAGATATTTTCTGGACTTCACTAAGTCACCGGTTTCCGCCGTGGCCAACCCAAGCTTGTAGAGAGCCGCTGAGACCTTTTCATTCCCAGGGTATTCTGCGACAAGATACTCGAACGTGGTCGTAGCGCGCGCATAGTCCTTTTGGTTATACAGCGACTCCCCCAGCCAATAATGGGCGTTGGGCGTCAGCGACGTCCCGGAAAAATCCTTGGTGAACCGCTGAAATCCCGACACCGCCAGATCGTACTTGCCGTTCAGAAAATCGTTGTAGGCGAGATTGAAGGCGGAGGTCGGAGTAATTCCAGGCATGCCGGAGACAATCGGGACACTCTCGCTCTGCCCCGCGGACTTGCCCGGCTTCGCCGTTTTCGGCACTTCAGGCACAGCGATGTCGGCCCGCATGGAGGCCAGGCCTGCACTATCTTCGAGTTTAGCCAGCTTCGCCTCCAGCTTTTGAAGACGCGAGGCCAGCTCGTCGATCCGCGGCTTTCCCGACTCGACATCCTTGACCCGTTCGACCGATTCGAGACGCCTCAAGGCCGCATCGACCCGCTGATGGTCCTGCTCTTGGGAGCGCGACACTGTCGAGAGTTGATCCCGCAGTTCAACAAAATCTGCGTGTTTGGCGCATCCCGGCAAGATCAGCAACGAACCCGCCACGCCGATCGCCGTCACATACGAAGTCATGTAGGCTTGCATGAAATCTATCGACCCTCCCTCAACTGCACCAGCTTATCGGAGGCTTTTCCAGCTTCCGGGCTTCTCGGATACAGCGTGACCACTTGTTTAAATGCCGACGAGGCCCGTTTCTTATCCTTCAGCGCAAGATAGGCGTATCCCTTTTTCAAAATGGCGGCAGGCACTTTCTCGCTCCGCGGATAATCCGTCTCAACCTTGTCGTATGCGTCGATCGCGCGTTTGAAATCTTTGGACCCGTAATAGGCTTCTCCAAGCCAATAGCGAGCGTTCGGCGCAAGATCCGAGTTCGGATAGTTGGCGAGGAACGCCGAAAACCCCCGCCGCGCGCCGTCTAAATCGCCGTCACGGAATAGGGCTAACACTCGTTCATATTGTCCGCGATCTGCGGCAATATCGGCCGGATGAACGGCCGCGGCAACCGGAGTTTCCACTGGAGCAGGAATCGGCGCCACCGGGGCTGAGGAATTCTCGCTCTCTTCTGATGAAGCCTGCTGCGGCTGGTACGATGACGACGCAGACTCAGCCTCTTGCCCTTGCCGTTCAGATGCAAGAGCTTCCGGTGCAGGAGAAAGAGCCGCCCGCTGTGGCTGATTGAGATTCTGCGTCCGCGCCCCGTTCTTTTGGCTCACTTGTTCTAACGACCGGCCCAATGAATCCATTCGATGATCCTGCTCATCAAACCGCGCGGCGAATTTTTGGCTGACGGATTCCAGCGTCTTGACAACCGAGGCCACACTCTTGTTCACCCCGTCGAGGTGGCCGCTCATGGTCCGATTGGATTCGTTGATATGAGACACCGCCGCCTTATTCTCGGCATCGACCTTTCCTGCGATCGACCGAGATTCCTGCTCGCCCTGTGCGACGCGATCGTTCAAGCTAGTGAAGGCCGTCTTAAACCCCGTGAGCGACTGGTTGAACTGGGTCAGATTCTGAGTCATTTTCTGATCCAAGCTCTGCTGACCGGCTTCCAGCTCTTTCCGTTGCCCATCGAGGCGCTCGACGACTTTTCGATCCAACACCTCATTGCTCTGCTTCACGGCCATCAACACGTCGCGCTTGAGGTCTTCCGTTGCCTTGCTGACTGCCCGGGATAATTCGTCGAGGCGCGTATTCACCTTGGTGTCTTGCGTTTCAAGGCTCTTTTGCAGCCAGACATACCGGGTGTTGGTATCCGTCTCCAGCTTGGCCGCCAGCTGTTCCAGCTTCCTTGTTTGCAGTTCCAACTGCGCCGAACGATGCTTCAGGTCTTCCTGCTTGGACTGAAGCTCCTCCGCTTGGTGGCGAGCTTTTTCGAGCTCCCCGCGAAGTTGCGGCAGATCTTGCTCGCGCAGATTGGAAATCTCTTGGCTCTGCCGAGCGCGCGTCTGGGAAAACTGATCGTCCTGCTGCTTAAGCCTCTGATTCAGAGTCCGCTCGGTTTGTTTGAGATCGGCTTGCTGCGCTACACAGCCGGACAACAGCGTGAAGAGCATGACTAGAACGACAGCCACGACACACCTCACTTGCTGGAGATGATCCCGATCCATTCTCGTCATCCGTGCAGCGCTCCCAAACATTCGAGGCTACTTTCCTGACTTCACGACCACATGGCCGCGGCGATTCTGCGCATAGCAGGCTTCGCTATGGTCTTTGCAAAACGGCCGCTCTTTCCCGTACGACACCACGCCCAAACGATTGGCGCTCACGCCGAGTTCGACCAAATAATTCCGGGCAGACTTCGCGCGCTTTTCACCCAGCACCAGGTTATAGGCTGACGTGCCGCGCTCGTCGCAATGCCCTTCGATCTTCAACTGAGATCCCGGGTTCGCCTTGATCCACTCGGCATCGCGGGAGAGCGCCAGGCGGCCCTCTTCCGAAATCGCAAAGCTATCGTACCCGAAGAACACATCCCGCAAACCGGCCGCATCGGCGGCAGCTTGCTCGGACCGCATTTCATCCATCTGACGGCCGCTCTGGGAAGGATCAAGCTTCGCCATCATCGTCCCGCCGTTCACACGCTCCTCGCCGGGATTCTTGTCGAGCCCACGCAACCCGCCCGATCCATCGCGGCCCGCCAACGAAGTATCGGGGAAATTGGAGCTGACTCCGCCATCAGCCGATCCGGCTGACCCGGCAGATCCGAGCGGTCCAGACAATTCGCCGGACCCACCGGCGCCGGGAGTTCCCTTGGCCATGCCCGCCTGTGAAGACTGAGTGTCTCCGCCTGATTGCACGGACTTCTTCGAACAGCCCGGCATCGTGACCAGCAACAGCCCGGCCAGCATCGGAATTGACCATTGTGACAACGTCGCGCTCATAAGATTCGCTCCTTCTGCTAGAGACATCTTCCGGCCTATCCGGCAAAACATCGTCTAATGTGTGATCGTGTGTTCGACCCAGTGAATTACGACGCCGGCGACCAGGCCGGCGCGCTATTGTGCGTGCCTGTAAACGTGATCCGTTCCAAATCTTTTCCGTCTGCGTTAATCATATAAATCTGGCTCTTCCCGTCGATCGTCGAACTGAAGACCAGATGCCTGCCGTCCGGAGACCAGGACGGCGAATCTTCCACCCCAGGCCCCGCCGTAAGCTGCACCCGCTTCTGCCCGTCCGGCGTGATGAGGCACAACTTATACTCTTTCTTGGGCGTCCGGCACACATACGCAATCCAGTTTCCTCTGGGTGACCAGGTCGGCGCCGCATTGTAGTCCCCCTCAAACGTGAGACGGCGCACATTCGTGCCATCGGCGCTCATGAGAAATATCTGAGGCCCCCCGCTCCGATCGGACGCAAACGCCAGTTCCCGCCCAGACGGAGCCCAAGACGGCGAGAGATCTCCGGATGCATGCGTCGTCATGCGCTGCATAGCCTTAGTTCTGGTATCAAGCTTATAGAGCTCTGAATTGCCCTCATGGCTCGACGCAAATGCCAAAAAATTCCCATCGGGCGACAAGGCCGGCGTAATGTTCAACCCCGGCAGCGATACAATCGTCCACCGCTTTCCGGTGGCTAATTCGATCATATCGATATCCTGCGTGTTGCGATTGCGATAGGCCGTAAACACCAGAAACCGGCGATCCGGCGACCAGCGCGGCATCAGATTCAAAAAACCGTCCGATGTCAGCTGGCGCGGCTCATACCCATCGTAGTCCATCACGAACAGCTCCCGCGCCGACCCCTGCTCAGACACATAAGCAATTTTCGTGCGGGCAATGCCTGGCTCGCCGGTATACCGAAACACTAACTCGTCTGCAAATCGATGTGCCATCAGGCGCACAACTGAGGACGATCCGACATAACGCTTTCCCCCGACAATTTCATCCGATTCGCCGTCATAGACGAATCCGTCCATGCTCACATCGGCGTCCTTGCTGCCATCTTTCGCGCCGGCCTTTCCCCACACCAACACCGACACCCCATTTTCCTTCGCCTGCTTGAACGCCGGGTGTGGGCCGGTGCCTACATCGCGCACTTTGATCCCGATACTGGGAAGATCCACCAGCGAGAAGACGAGCGACCGCCTGATGTCGGCCTTCAACACCTCTTCAAGCCGCCCTCCCAGCCACTCCGGGCCATTCGTATTCTGAATTCCGATCACGCCCAGAGGGATCTTTTGAAAATCGGGCCTGGTCGCTTCGAGAAACACATCGGTCGCACCGGACTCGATGATCCCGACAAGCCCGATCAGCCCCACACAGCCCACTAGGCACCACGTTCTGAATGTCATGGGTTACCCGTTTTGCTCGCCGACTGTAAAAGTGAAATGCGCATCGAAGTAGGATTCGGTGAGATCCGCGGGAAATACCGGCAGAGGATGGGCCGTTACCACCGCCCGTTTCCCAGCCAAATCGAAATACTCATTCCCAGACGACTGCTCGACCGCCACGCCGCTCACACTCCCATCTCGATGCAATCGAAACTTCACCACAACACTATATACTTGCGCCGTCACATCGACCGGAGGCGCCGTCCACATGCTGCTGATCTTGCGGCGCACTTGCGCCAAATAAGCATTGGATCCCGGAGCCATCCCAGGAACTTTCAATGCCGTGTCTACCGCTTTCACACTCGGCGCCCTCGTCTCGAGCTGCGGAGTCGGCGCGGGCTGAGATTCCGCAGGAGCCGGCTTGGACTCTTTCGGCAGCTCCAGTCTTTTAATCTTATTGAGCTCTTCGTCCAGCTCCCGGTTGAGATCCTCGGTCAGAGACGGCCGGGACTTCGTTTCCGCTGGCTTTTTAGCCACGGGCTTTGCTTCGGAAATCACCGGAACATCCGGCAATTTGAGCTTAGGCACATTTGCAACCGCAGGCTCCTGAACTTTTTTCGGCTTGTCGGCCGGACTGTAATCGCCAAACTTCGGGGCGTCGGGAGGCAACTCAAGATCCTTCAACAAATCGTGCATCGGATTTTGCGCGGCCTTGGAAGGAGCCACAGCTTCCCGCTGCACAACGGGCGGCGCCACTGGAGCCTCCTTCACCGGAGGCGCCGGCACGGGAGTCGCCACCTGCTTCACCGGCGTCTTCACTGGTTCAACCGGTTTCGCCGGCACTTTCACCGGCTCGACCGTTTTGACAGGTTCAGCCGCCTTGACCGGAGGGGTCGGCAGACTGGCCAGCGATATTTCGATGGATGCCAGCGGCCGCTCACCCTGCTGCGGTAACCGCACCCAGGTGACGAGAATAAAGACGCCCAGGTGAAGCGCTACGGACCACACCATCGCGCGCTTTAAGCGGTGGGTCAACTGGCCCTGCAGTCTCTCGTCCAGCCAAGCCCTGGAGTGCGCTGCAACCTGTACCATGGCCAACCGATGTCCTATTTCGTTCGACCAGGAATCGCCAGGTCCGCCACCCGTTCAGGCCCGGTAGGGTCAGTCACCATCCCCAGCTTTTCAATCCCGGCCTTCTTCACCCCATCCATCACCTGAATCACCACGCCATACGGCACCTCGCGATCGGCCCTGAGATAGACCGACACATCGGCATGTTCTTCCTTCAAAAGCTTCAGCTTGCGCTCCAATTGAATCGCGCTGACCTGGTCCTTATCGAGATATAAGCGTTGATCCTTCTCAATCGTCAGCACCGCGCGAATCTCCGGCTTGATCGTGTTCGACGCAGACACCGGCAACTTGATATCCATGCCACGGTACAGCATCGGCGCAGTCACCATAAAAATGACCAGCAACACCAGCACGACATCGACCAGTGGGATAATATTGATCTCCGCCATGAACCGGCGCTGACGCGTTTCGAGAATCATCCCTTGGTCCCTACAGAAGGGGCCGACGCAGTCTTTGGCGCCATCAGCGTCAGCAGCTCAACCGTCACCGTATCCATGCGGAACGCTGTGTCGCGAATGCGGGACAAGAAGTAGTTGTAGGCCATCACCGCAGGAATCGCCGTAAAAAGTCCTGCCGCCGTTGCCACGAGGGCTTCGGACACGCCTGGCGCCACCGCGGCGATACTAGCCGTTCCCTGCGAACCGATTTCTCTGAACGAATCGATGATCCCCATCACGGTCCCCAGCAACCCGATAAACGGGCTGATATTGCCCGTCGTCGCGAGAAAGGGCAGATACGACTCCAGATGCGAGAGCTGCCCCTGCGCGATATGCTGCGCGGTGCGCTCCATAACGTGCCGGTCTACGGAAAGCACGCCACCGCCGTCCTGAAAATCGCGCCCCATCCCCACGCGGTCCACCACGCCATGGAAAACCTTGGCGCAGGGGCTGCCGGTCGAACGCTGGGCATGCCGCATCACTTCATCGACATCCTTGGCCTTTAAGAGAACAGTCATAAACCGCCGATCTTCTGCGTCGGCGGATTTGAAGATTTTCAACTTGAGGAGAATTACGGCCCAGGAGACGACTGACAGCAGGAGGAGAAGAAAGAGAACGACTTTCGACACCACGCCCAGTGATCCAATGAGAGCCATGGGACCTGACTGGAACATAGGACGCTAGCGTCTCCCTCCTCTATTCATGACACACCGTAGTGCAATGGAGTGTACTCGACTCTGAAGAAAAATGGCGGGGCCGACGGGATTTGAACCCGCGACCTCCAGATTGACAATCTGGCGTCCTAACCAGCTGAACGACGGCCCCTCGCGATTCTTCTATGCGGCGGATGGATCGGAACGACAAGACGATTGACAGGGCAGCCGCTCAAGTCCCGAAATCAGAAATAATGCTCTCTTCCTTTTTCAACCGGCCTCTACCGCACCGGCTTACCTCTGGTAGGCGGAACAGGGATCGAACCTGCGACATCCACCGTGTAAAGGTGGCGCTCTACCAACTGAGCTATCCGCCCGTTTTTCTTAGCAACGTGGGCGGATGCTATCAAGTCCATCCGGCCTTGTCAACCGATTCTCGCACTCTTCTTGCAGTTTTCTTGACCTCTTGCAATCACCTTATTCGCCACAACTCGGGAGCGGCAAAGTCCTTATTTCTTAAGACTTCGCGCTTGCCTGGGAAAAAATTGACGATGCACCTGTTTTAGCCGGCCCCGTTCAACATGGGTGTAGATTTGCGTCGTGGCAATATCCGCATGGCCCAGCATTGCCTGCACCGCGCGCAAATCGGCGCCGCCTTCAAGTAAATGCGTGGCGAATGAATGCCGCAACATGTGCGGAGAAATCGGCTTGGCAATACCCGCGCGCTGCGCGCGCAGGCTGACAATTTTCCAAAAGGCCTGCCTGGTTAACGGGCCTCCGCGCCGAGAAACAAACAGCGCTCGCGAAACCCGCCGATTCAAAATGGCGGGACGAACCTGCTCGATATAGTGCGCTAAGGCTTCTCTCGCAACTTCGCCGATCGGCACAAGCCTCTCCTTTGAGCCCTTTCCGAGAATCCGCAGACAACCCGCCCCGAGATCGAGACGGACCAGTTCCACCGAAACCAGCTCCGACACCCGCAATCCCGACGCATACATCAACTCCAGCATCGTGCGATCGCGCCGATCCTCCAATGCTGGCAACGGCGGCAAATCTAGGAGAGCCGTGACCTCTGCCATCGTCAGCGTTTTGGGCAGCCGCACGGTCCGTCGAGCCACCGATAGATCCTGCATCGGGCTGGCAGGCAGCAACCCTTCGCGCACAAGGAATCGAAACCAGCCGCGCAACGACGACAGCGTGCGCGCCATCGACGCCGAAGACAGACGATGCTCTTTCAGCGATGCGAGAAACTCGGTGAGCTGTTGCGGCGCAATCGCCTTCCCCATTGCTACCCGATGGCGAGCAAGAAAGACCTGCAACTTGATCAAGTCGCGCCGATAGGCTTCCAGCGTGTTGATCGACAACCCGCCTTCAACGCGAAGATGTCCTAGATATCGTTCTGCCAGCGGATCGAGAATCTGATCGGTCGATATCGCCATACGAGAAAGTCGATGATGAGAGACAAGGAAACCGGCGGCACCGCACACACCGCGGCCTGTCGTAGCAATAAACTATAGCCAACTCACCAGGTGAACTCAACGAACCAACCGCAGTTCTCCTTGACACTTCCGCACCCTTTCCGATACTAGTCACAATGTGTTGCCTACTAACCATCCGCATCTCTGTTGCTGCCGCTAATGGGTCTTCCGCGCACATACGCACGACTGCTTGCCTGCCGCCGCTTGATCGTCGTTCTGGCATTGAGCCTGGCAGGAGTGACAGGCCACCCTCAGCAAGCGACGGCGATCGAATTCAAGGCGCCGCTGCCCGATCCCCCGGTGCTGTCTCAAGCCAAACGCTTGCTCGATAAAGGCGAGGCCGAGTCCGCCGCCACGGTCCTTCGGCGGTTTCTCGCAACCTCCCCGCGTCCGGAGCATTTGGACGACACCTATCTGTTGCTCGGAGCCGCTCTGTACGGCATGAGGGAATACCCCGAAGCCATTAAATACTTAAACCAGCTGCAGACTGAATTCCCCGCGTCCGATGTCGGCGAGCGCGGGAAGATTTTACTGGCGCGCACCCACGCGGCCATGGGGAATATCGATTTAGCGCTCCCCCTGCTCACGCAACTGCGCACCAGCACGGCCGCCGACGATACGAAGCACGAAGCGCTCAGACTCACCGCCGAATTTCTGGTGCAGAAAAAAGAGTATGTCCGAGCCATCGAAGCCTTGCTTCAGGAAAGCGCCGCCGGCACCGAAGAACACCTGGCGGAAACGCGCGCGCAGATCCGCGAATTCATCAACGAAAAGCTGGATAAGAAAGCGCTCACGCGCCTGCACGACCTCTATCCGAAATCGTTTCCCGGCGACCTGGCCGCCATCCGTTTGATCGAGCTCTATACCGGCCGTGGAGAAGACCACTTGGCCGAGCGCCAGATTCAACAATTCCTCACGCAGTTTCCCGAGCACCCCTACATCCCAAAGGCAACTGAGACACTGGCGCTGCTCAAGACCAGACTGAAGGCGAACCAATTTTTCATCGCCACAGTCCTACCGCTGTCCGGGCGCCTCGCGCCGTTCGCCAATGAAGTGCTGGAAGGCATTCAGCTGGCAATCGAGCGCGCGCGCGAACAGCCGGGGATGCCTCCTGTCGGGCTGATCGTGAAAGACAACGAGTCGGATAAACCGTCGTTCCTCGAAGACCACGCCACGCTGCTGAACGAGGACCGCCCATTGGCCGTCATCGGACCGATGCTCTCAAAAAATCTCCCGGTCATGGCCGAGATGGCCGAACACGCCAAAGTCCCGCTGATTACTCCAGCCGCCACATTCCCCAACGTCCGGCGGCTGGGAAGCTTCGTGTTCAGCACCACCCTGACCTATGCCCTTCAAGCCAAGCGAATCGCCGGCTATGCCACCGGCGAACAAGGCTACCGTCGATTTTGCATTCTGTATCCCGATACCACCTATGGCCGCGAGCAGGCGCGGCTCTTCGCGCAAGAAGTCCGGCAGCATGAGGGCGAAATCATCGCCATGGAATCGTTCAAAGAAGGCGACTCGGACTTCTCTTCGCAAATCAAAAAACTCAAAGCCGAAGACCTCAAGAAATACGGCCTCGCAGTGCCTTACGATCCCTCGCGACCGGCGGGAAAGCCTCTCAGCAAAACCGACAAGCGGGTACTCTACACACCGGGGTTCGACGCGATCTTCATCCCCAGCCGCGCCAATGAAATCGGCCTGCTGGCGGCGCAGCTCGCCTTTCACGACATCAAAGCCCCGCTCCTGGGAACCAACGGATGGAACTCGCCGGACTTCCTGCGCACAGCCGATCGCACAGCGGATGGGGCCGTCTTTGTGGATGCGTTCTTCGTGGAAAGCGCCAATACCGCCGTTCAGGATTTTGTCCAGCGCTTCCAGAGGCGTTTTCAAGGCACTCCCACCCTGTTCACCATGCAGGGCTACGATGCCGCCAGGCTGGTGCTGGAAGCGATCCGACGGGGAGCCACCTCGGGAGACGCCGTTCGTGAGCTCCTAACCGCCCAACACGATCTTCCTACATTGATGGGACCGGCCGGATTCGGACCTGAAGGCACCCTCCAACGCCCCCTTGCATTGCTCCAGGTTAAACACGGAAAATTCGTCCAACTCGACTAACCGGATCATGGCATGGACACCCTCGCTCCGATTCTCCATAAGATTTCGTATATGGGCCTCCCGCTCCTCTTCGCCATGGTGCTGCATGAATATGCGCACGGATGGGCCGCCGACAAATGCGGCGATCCGACGGCAAAGTTGCAAGGCCGCCTGACGCTCAATCCTCTGGCCCACATCGACCCGCTCGGCACCATCATTCTGCCGCTGCTCTGCCTTCTGCTGCCGGGAAGCTTCCTCCTCGGCTGGGCCAAGCCGGTTCCGGTCAACCCGAACAACATGCGGCAGCCGCGGCGCGACATGGCCCTCGTCGCCGCCGCAGGACCGGGGATGAACCTCGCGCTAGCGGTCATCGGCGCGCTGATCGTCGCGGGACTCTTCGCCTTCGACCCATCCCTGCTGGCCAAGCGACCCGGCAACGCCGATAGCGAGCCCTCAAGCCTGGCCACTATGATCCTGCTGCCCATCAGCGTCATGGCCCTCTATTCGGTCATGATCAACGTCTTTCTGGCGCTCTTCAATTTGATCCCGATCCCGCCGCTCGACGGCGGACGCATCCTGACCTGTCTGCTGCCCCCGGCGCCGGCGCTCGCGCTCGCGCGGCTGGAGCCCTACGGCATGATGATTCTTCTGGGATTAATCGTCTTCGACAAGGAACTCCGCGTCATCCACACCATTACCAGCACATTCGCCAGCGCGCTGTCCGGCACGATCTTGTCGGCGGCGCTGGGCCTCAGTACAGGAGCCTCGCAATGACTACCGCACCCCGCAAGCGCGTTCTCAGCGGCATGCAACCCAGCGGCTTGATGCATTTGGGCAACTATCTCGGCGCCCTGGAAAACTGGAAGGCCCTGCAAGAAGACTACGAGTGCTTCTTCTTCGTCGCCGACTGGCATGCCCTCTCGACGAACTACGCCGACACCGGCCGCCTCCGCGAATTCGTGCGGGAGCTGTTGATCGACTGGCTGGCCGCCGGCATCGACCCGAACCGCTCCACCGTCTTTGTGCAGTCGCGCATTCCCGAGCACGCGATCCTGCACCTGCTGTTTTCCATGATGACACCGGTCTCGTGGCTGGAACGAAATCCCACGTACAAAGAAAAGCAGGACGAGATCAAAGAAAAGGACCTCAGCACCTACGGCTTTCTCGGCTACCCCGTGCTCCAAGCCGCCGACATCTTGATCTACAAGCCGGACTTCGTGCCCGTGGGCAAAGACCAACTGCCGCACCTTGAATTGACGCGAGAGATCGCCCGGCGCTTCAACGATATCTATAAGAAGCCGGTCTTCCCTGAGCCCAAGGAACACCTCACCAAATTTCCCAAGGTGCTGGGCACCGACGGACGGAAGATGAGCAAGAGCTACGGCAACACGATCAATCTTTCAGATACGGAGCCGGTGGTTCGGCAAAAACTCAAAACCATGGTCACCGACCCGGCGCGCGTGCGCCGCACCGACCCCGGCAACCCCGACGTCTGCCCTGTCTATGAATTCCACAAGATCTACTCGCCGCCGGATGTGCAGGCGCAGATCGACCGGGACTGCCGCACCGCCGCCATCGGCTGCATCGACTGCAAAAAACAGGTTGCGGATAAGATCGTCGCGCGCATGATGCCCATCTGGGATGCCCGCGCCTCATTGATGAGCCACCCCTCGCGCATCGACGAGATCGTACAGGACGGCAGCGCGCGCGCCGAAAAAATCGCCAAAGCAACCCTCGCCGAAGTGAACGAGGCGATGAAGATCTAGCGGCCTACACTCTCACCTTGCGAGATTCAGGAAAATGTTAGAGGAATAGTCGTAGGCGTGAAAAAATGCCGGCAGCGGTTCACCATCAGACCACGCTGGACGACCCCTTCCAAACCAGCGCACAAGAGGCTTTCATGACGCGGACTCGACATTGGCTTGGCGCGCTCACCATTCTAGCGACCGGAGTACTGACCGGCTGCGGCACCTGGATGCATGGCGACCATCAATCAGTCACGCTCTTTACCACTCCGGCAGATACCAACGTCGTCGTCGACGACGTAGTACATATGCTCGCGCCTGGCACCATCACTCTCAGCCGCAAAGCCGACCATCGCGCCACGTTCGCCAAAAACGGCTATGACTCTGCCACGTACACGATTAAGCGAACCTGGTCCTGGTGGGTGGTGGGCGATGTGTTCGCCTGCGCGATTATCTTCTCGCCGCTCTGCATCATGCATGACATCGACGAGGGCGGGTATTACACCTTCGACGACAAGATCTACTTTACGCTCGACCGCCAGACAGCCGAGCCAACACCCGCAAAGTAGCCGCTCTATATTTGGATATTCTCGCGCCCATCGCGCCTCGCGGTGACGTTCAGATTCCACAACATAGCCATCCGACATGGCGACTTGTGATATGGTGCCGCTCGCACTTCACCGTCATAAATGAAGAGACGAGGAACCGGCTCGCCATGAAATTATCGATATTCGCTTATGCGGCGGCAATCAGCCTGTCGTCAACAGTCATGGCAGGAGCAGCCATCGATCCGCCGTGCGATGCCTACCCACCGGCGAAGCAAGCCCGCTGTCTGGTCATCTGGAAGGAACTGAATAAGGAAGACGGCACGGCTATCGCCCAGTTCGGCCTCGATCAATTAAAACGCCGCGAGGAAGGGAAGATCAACGCGCAGCAGCATCTCTCCGAGAATATGACCTTCATCAAGCAATCGACCGAGAAGCGCCTCGTCCGCCTGAAAGAACGCATGGCGAAGGAATAGCCCCCGCGTCACGAGACGCGAAAAAACTGGTTCGACTCCTTCTCGATTCCGATTTCCGTTTCCGGTCCGTGCCCCGTCACCACCGTCGTCTCGTCGGCGAGCGTATAGAGCCGTTCGCGGATCGACCGCTCAATCGTATCGAAATCCCCGCCCCACAAATCGGTCCGGCCGATGCTGCCGCGGAATAAGGTATCCCCCGCCAGCACGAGGCATTCATCGGGAACATGAAAGCTCATCGAACCGGGTGTGTGCCCGGGCGTATGAAGTCCCACCACCGTCACCCCGCCGACCATGATGCGCTCTTCGTCCTTGATCCAATATTCCGGCAACGGCACCGCCACATAGGGCACGCCGAACATCCGGCATTGCACGTCTAGATTGGTCCAGAGATCGAGATCGTCCTGATGCAGGCACAAAGTCGCGCCGGTCAACCGGCGCATTTCGCCGGAAGCAAGAAAATGATCGAAGTGGGCATGTGTGTGAAGAATGTGGCGGACAGTCAGACCCAGCTGCTCAACCTCGCGAAGGATCCGGTCCGGCGCGCCGCCAGGATCGACCACGATGGCCTGCTTCGTCACCGGATCGCCGATGATCGAGCAATTGCATCCGAGCGGTGGAACAGAAAAAGTTTTGCGGATGAGTGTCGGCATAGCAGACTACAGGGAAACTGATTACGGCAACCTCTCATTCATAAGCACAACAGAGGGATCTCACAGGATGCTCAAAAAGACCGCCCAGCAAGGCCGCAGCACGCGAAGAGGCGAGGCGTACACTTGTCGTACGTTGAGCCTCTGAGCAGCGCGAGAACGCAGCTGGCGGACTTTTTCAGCATCCTGCAGGCGCGCGCATGCTACTCCTGAGTTGAATCACGGTGCAAGCAGCGGCCCGCCATCCAACTCTGGCTCGATACGGACCGTCCAGATCACTTCCGTGTCCCAAATCGACCAGGCGGTTCCTTGCCGCTTGAGCCATACGAGAAACCCGGCGCCAGAACCATCGGGACGCGGATTGCCGACATAGGCCAAGGCTTGGGTTTGGCGGAGATTGTATCCCATGCGGGAAAACACCAGCCGGTCCAGCACCGGCAAGGCCTGCACCGGTTTGACCCAGGCCACAAAAGCCGGCCGCGCCAGCGATACTTCCGGCTCTTCGACGGCATTGCCGGAGACGAAGCGATAGCGCGTCCCGAACTGAAACCGCCCCTCCAGCCTGACAGCATCCTGATTGACCGCGACGAAGTCGTGGATCAGTTCGGCGGGCAATGTGCCATCGAAGTATCCCTGTTTATGGAACCACTCCGCTGTCAGCGGTCCTTCTTGCTCCGGCGAGATCTGCGTCGCGGTCTTGCGTTCGAGCAATACCAGCTGCGTCTCTGAGCTGAGAAACTTGCTTGCGACAATCTGATCGTAGCGCGCATAGTCTTCGAGCGGAATCGCGGCGACAGTCCCCTCCCCAGCCGATCCAACGGCCGGCCACGTCATCGCGACGCTCAACAGAGTCAGCAACAGAACAATCGTACGGTGCATGCCTGCAGCATAGCCGCCAGGCCGAAGACCGGTCAATTCGACCGCTCCATCCGCCAGCAAATCCGCGTGGACAACCTCGCGTGAACCGTAGATAATCGCCGGATGAAGATTCACAGGGAGTGGCGCGTAGCAACGACGTTTTCCAATATGGCATGGATCGGCCTGCTGGCTTGGGGTCTGACGACCGCCGGATGCAAGCCCGACGATTCACCCTTCAAGGCTGAGAACGAAGCCTTGAAAAAACAGGTGACGAAGCAGGAATCTCTCCTCTCGTCCTTGCAGGACGGCAACAAGGTCATGCAGCAGCAGATCGATCTGCTGAATCAGGAACTGCGCGATGCGAAGAAGGCCACGGGATCGGCCAAGGCCGAGATGGGCCAGCTGACCGATCAACTGAATGCGCAGCTCGTCCAAGCGAAACGCGCGAGTGCCGAGGCCGTCAAAACCGCCGCGGCGCAGGCAGCGCAACAACTGCGCATTGAGGAGAAGGGCGCGCAAATCGAGACGCTGCCGCGGCCGCTGGCGGCCGTCTCCAAAATCGTCGAAGACTCGCTGGCCAAGAACGGCTATCCCATCAAGGTCAGCTTCAAAAGCGATCAGAAGGCGGTCTACGTGACTGAACGCAAGATCTCGAATCCTGCCTCGCTCGAAGTGGCCGGCTTTCGCAATCAGTACCTCATCACCCTGCAAGCCCTTCCCGCCAATACGACCAGGCTCGGCGTCCGTGCCGAGTTTGAGAAGGTCGCGCAGGGCGGACGCATTCTGAGCGTGAGCCAGGAAGAGACCGCGGAGATCGAACGGCGCCTGATCGGGGAAATCCACAAAGCGTTGGAAGCTCCGGGCAAGACCTGATGCCAGCTCTTCGCCTGCTCTCCACAACTCTCCTCCTCTTCGCCCTCTCGACCACGGCATCGGGCGCTACCCCCGCGCCCAAACCATCGCAGGAATTGGCCCGCCACCTCGCGAACATTGCAGCCCTGGCAAAACCGGCGCCCCTGATTACAATTCCCGCCAGTTCATTTCTCCTCGGAAGCAACCGCATCGACGATGATCCCTACGGCATCGGGACACAGTTCGACAATACCGAACTCCCGCAAAATCGTATTTGGCTCGATGCCTTCGAGATGGATCGCGATGAAGTCAGTCTGGGAGAATATCTTGCCTTCCTGCAACAGCGAAAAACCCCGCCCTCCGGCGAGCTGCAGAAATTGATCTGGCATGTCATCACCGTCCATTCCGTCACCGATAAGACCCTCTCGCGCTGGCCGGCGCTCTACGTCACGTGGAAAGACGCGCAGGACCTGTGCCATGCCGCAGGCAAGCGGCTCCCCACTGAAGCCGAATGGGAAAAGGCGGCGCGTGGAACGGAGGGAAGCCTGTTCCCTTGGGGAGAAACGGCTCCCAACTCAAACCTGGCGATGTTCGGGCAACATCACGTGCATGAGATTCCAATCCTTGCCCCGGTCGATTCGCTGGAGGACGGGCGCAGCCCCTATGGATTGCATCATATGGCCGGCAACGTCGCCGAGTGGGTACAGGACTGGTTCGGCTTCGATTACTACGCCTACATGACAGAAAAAAATCCGCCTGGGCCGACAAGCGGCCGCTACCGGAGTGTCCGCGGTGGATCGTGGAAAAGCAAAGTGATCATGCTCCGCACTGCCACTCGCAGCGGCTCGCTCCCGGCACAAGGCTCAGCGACAATCGGTTTTCGCTGCGCGAAATCGACACCGGAACCGGCGCCCGATTCCAAGTAGCAAACATCCGTTCTCTTGGTGGCGCGCCCCTCACGTGCTAGCATGGCGTTCTTATGGCCTTGGCGACCAGCGTCCACGATCTCCGCACCCTGATCCGCTCCTGCCATCCCCTGATCGTGATCGAGACGGTCGAGGAGGAGCGCGTGCTGGCCCTGCTGCAATCCGTGGCGGCGCAAGAACGCATGCCGCTGTTCGAATGGTCCATCACCAAAGGACTCACACGCGCCGACGACGGCCCCTCCCTCAGCAAGATGACGGCCACTCCGCTGGCGCTGCTGCAACACCTGAACGGCCTGACCGTCGAAGCAGTCTTCTGGCTGAAAGATCTTGCCCCGCATTTGCAGGACGCCGCCGTCATCCGGCAATTGCGCGAAGTGGCGGCCGCCTATAGCCGGTCCAGAGCCACCTGCATCCTGACCGGACATCCGATTATCCTGCCGCCGGATCTTGAAACCATGGCGGTCCGCCTCGATCTCCAATTGCCGGATCGCACGGAGCTGCACACGATGCTCCGGAGCGTCCTCTCCTCACTCGGGACCAGAACCGCGCCTCGCCGGCCACGCTCCACAACCATTGCACAGAGCATCCTCGGCTCTCTCTCTGAAACCAAGCCGGCCGACGCCGGTCTCTCAACAGAGGGGCGCGAGGCGATTCTTCACTCCCTGCGGGGGCTGACTCTGCACCAGGCCCGACAAGTCATCACGCAATGCGTCGTCGAAGACGGCACATTGTCCGCCGCCGACATCCAGGTGATCTTGAAGCGGAAGGTACAGGCCATCAAAGACGGCGGACTGCTGGAATACTACCCGCTTGAAGACAACCGGTTCGAGTTGGGCGGATTCACGAATTTGAAGTCCTGGCTGGAGCGCGCGCGAGTCGGGTTCACCGCCGAGGCCAAAGCGCTCAACCTGACTCCGCCGCGCGGCATCATGCTGGTTGGCGTGCCGGGTTGCGGCAAATCGCTCGCAGCCAAAGCCATCGCGCGCGAATGGCAGCTCCCGTTGCTCAAGCTGGATGCCGGCCGGCTGTTCGACAAGTTCGTCGGGGAATCGGAAAAGAATTTTCGCAAAGCGATCGACATGGCCGAATCCCTCTCGCCCATCGTGCTCTGGATCGATGAAATCGAGAAAGCCATGGCGGCGGGCGGCGGAAGCGGCGAGGCCGACGCGGGCTTGAGCCGCCGGCTCTTCGGCGCATTTCTCACCTGGTTGCAGGAAAAGAAGCAGGAGGTGTTCGTCATCGCGACCGCCAATAATCTCGCGCTGCTGCCGCCGGAGCTTCTTCGCAAAGGCCGGTTCGATGAAATCTTTTTCGTCGACCTGCCGGATGACGGCGAGCGGGAAGCGATCTGGAAGATTCACCTGGAACTCCGCAAACAAGACCGCGCGCGGTTCGATCTGGTAAAAATTGTCAGCGCCAGCGACGGCTTCAGCGGCTCGGAGATCGAACAGGCCGTGGTCGCCGCCTTGTATCGGGCCCTTCACCAAAAGACACCGCTCACGACCGATGTACTGATCGAGGAATTGACCCACACGATGCCGCTCTCGGTTACACGCCGGGAAGATATCGATCGACTCAGGGAGACGGCGCAGGGCCGTTTCGTGAATGTCCGCTAGCAGGGTGCTGAAGCAATCCGCCCGCGACGTTCTCGCTTCACTCGGAGGCTCGCCATACCCAAGCCTGCGCCTCGCGCTTATCGGAACAACGGCCGTCACAATGGCGCTGGCCGGCTGCTCCAGCACACCGGCGGTCCACGTACCCACCTCTCGTTCCGAGGTGACGCCGGTCCAGAAATCGCCTTCCTCCACTGCCACCAGAACCGGAATCGTCCACACAGCCACCACGCTCCTCGGCGCCAGACTGATTGAAAGCAACGGGAAGCGTGTCGCCTATGACTGCGCCGGTGTGACCCGCGCTATTTTCCTCGAACATGGCATCGACCTATATGCCAGCAGCACGGCAGATCGACGGGCCAACGGCGTTCGACTGATCTACAACCACCTACGGCAGCACGGACGAATCCACCAGGGCCCGGCGGTGCAACCCGGCGATCTGGTCTTCTTCGACAATACTTGGGACTTCAACGGCGACGGCAAGTTGAACGATCCGCTGACCCACGTCGGCGTGGTGGAACGGGTCGAATCGGACGGCACGGTGGTATTTATCAGCCGCGTCGCGGAAGCCATCCAACGCTACCGCATGAATCTGGCGCTCCCCCACGTCCATAAAACCGCCGACGGACGCACCGTGAACGACTACATCCGCCGCAAACGGCCGACCGATCCGGAAGAGATGGGGCATCTGGCCGGCGAGCTCTTCACATTCTATGGAACTCGGCTGGCTCAATAACGTCTCCCGCTGAACAAGTACATGCTGGCAGAACATTCGATCGAGACGTCGCGTATTCTACGGTGGCCATGAGGTCCTGATGCACCGAGTCCTCGCAGCGCTCACCGTCGGCACCGCAGGTCTGATCCTGCTTGCAGGACTCAGCTTGGCCGAGAACGACGCCATCCACAAGCGAGACGGCACCATCGCCAAGCCGGGAACGGAGGGCCCTCCGAATAGGCAACCACTTGGCGAGGTTGAAAGTGGGAACCGTTCCACTTTCGGCACTCCCCCGCCGCCCAATCGTTTGACTCCGGCGCCAGTCCTCCCCTTCAATCCGAATCGCGCCCTATCCCCCACCCCTGCCCCTCCGTACCAGCCTCCTCCACAAGGAACCGGTCGATTCGGGCGCTAGCGATAGGGGTTGAGCAAGACTACAGTGAGCCCACGCACCTGCCGATAATGATAACGAGTCGAGACCGGAGCGATCAGGGATCGATCGCCTGCAAAATTTAAAAACCCTGCTAGAGTTTCTCTATGGCTACGTCATCGCAACCATCCGCAATACAAAAAACCGATCCACTGCGGCGAACCTTGACCGACGTGCGTCATGGACTGTTGGGGCTCCACAAAGCCCTGATTGTGGCGGAGCAGCTCACGTTCGAACGGATCTACGGCCGCGTGGATTCGACCGGCCAGTTGCTGCAACTCGTCATGAACGATCCCTGGTTCACCTGGCTGCACCCGCTGTCGAATGTGGTGGTCCGCATCGATGAGCTGCTGGATGGAGAGTGCGTCCTATCCCTGGAGGATGTCGCGCAGATCCTCACGGAGGTCCGCGGCATGATCCGCCCCTCTGAATTGGGCGATGGATTTGAACGCAGCTACTATGAAGCGCTGCAGCGCGCTCCCGAAGTCGTCATGGCACATTGCGAGATGAAAAAGCTCCTGACCCTTCCTGCGGTCTAGCGCCCCGCATTTACATCAATCCCCCCCTGACCGTCCTCAAATAAAAAGCGGCCGGCTCTTTCGAACCGACCGCCTGGTCACGCTGCGCTCCTGCCAAGGCAGGGCATCCGATTACTGCTTGTCGCCGCCCTCGTGCTTGTCCGTCTCCTCATGCTTGTCGCGATCGCCGTGCTTCTCACGGTCGCCATGCTTGCCGCGGCCCCGAGCATTGTCACGGCCGTGCTTCCCGTGCGCACCGGCCGCTTCGTCGGCCCGATCCAAGCCATGCTTCTTGCCATGCCCTTTTCCGTGCCCCTTGCCTTTGCCTTTCCTCTTGCCCTTTCCTTTGCCCTTCCCTTCCTGCTCGTCTTCCCCCTCGTAACGATCTTTCTTCTTCTCGCCTTCAACGGCCGGTGCCGAAGCCGGCGCAGAAGCCGGTGGCGTGGCTTGGGAAGCGGGAGCCGGGACTGGAGTCGGAGCAGGAACCGCAGCCGGATCAGCCGCCGGCGCCTGCGCGAGCACCTGGGTATAAGCCGCAAACACGGCCACCGCCATTATCATCGAGACCGTCTTCTTCATGCTATCCTCCATCCAGAAATCGTCTATCCGATACGAAGGCCCATCCTTCTCGGACCCCATACCTAACCACACAGCCCCCTTAGCGCCAACAAGAAACTTAGTTTCCGAAAGATCTTTTAGCGGATATGTTCGGCGCAGCCGCCAGGACAACAGGCTAGAGCCGTCCCTCATCTAACTCGATCGCATCCACCCACGTCGTCGCAAGCGGGAGAGCACTCACCGGCACACCGCGCTTGGCGGCCACATCCTGAAGCCGACTTTGCAACCGCGCGCGCGTCGCATCATCTTTGGGGCCTGAAGAGAGGAGCCCCTGCGACCACTGCGCGATCTCCTCATGCGAATGCGGCTTGCCGTTCGCCACCACCCAGGCCAGCAATTGCTCATCGGAACTGCCAGCGAGCACCTTCTGTTCGAAGGCCTTCGGATCGATCGCCAAAAAATCGACCAAGTACTTGTCGAACCCCACCGTGATGTAGTTGTAGTCCTGAATCTGCCCGGCATGGTGGAGCTTGATCTTGTCGATAAACCGCCCCAGGTGGGCAATGCCACCGAGCAAGGCTTTGGGACTGCGGGGATATTGTTGTTGAGTCATTACAACTACTCTCCTTTTTCCATTTGACGAGAACCACCATCGAATACAATCTTGCCGCGAAGACGCCGCACGCTTTCTTGTCCTTTTACCTTGATGAGCAAACGTAGCCCTTCTTCGATCACCGCTTTTTTAGTAGGAAGCCGCGGCGCCTGCATCGCCTGTCTCATGAGGTCGTCATCGATCAAAACATCCGTGCGCATGACGCCTCCAGCATGAGCGTGGGCATGCACGATCATACGTACGCGTCCTAAGGGAAGCAATAATGTCAGCCTATGCAGGTAAATGAAGGAGTGAACTTTGATGCTACTGCAATAACAAGAGAGCAAGGCGGACCCTCAATGACAAAGCTCTTCGCGGATCTCACGCAGGGCCGTATGCGCAGACATCGCCTTGGTCGCCTTTCATTCCCACTTCTCAGCCTCTGCAATCAAAGCTTCGCCTACAGCCGTGAGGGATTCGTGCGTCACTGAACAAACCCTCGTTCTGCCAACCGCTCTAGTTCCGTGACTGGCAACTTCCAAACTCGGTCTTGAAGAGCTAATGCTTGCACAGTTATCGTGTTCCTCCTAAACGGGAACAGACAGCCAAGTTGAGAACGCTACAAGGCATATAGTGGTCACAGCAACGACCTAACAACCTAATCCGTAAATCTCCCCTCAAGTTTGCCCGCCTCTCAACCCATAGGTATCAGGATAGTCAAAATCCGTAAAATCATTGGTCTCAAATCGGCCAACTAAGTATTCTCGAGCTCGGATTTTGACTCTTGAGAGCTTATCGAATGCTCGACCTAATGATTGAATGCAGTTGTCAGTCGAGTTGATGATGTGACCAAACAAGTGATCTCCCAAGACTTTCCTTAATTGTTCTTCCGTTATATTCGACCCATTAGATATACCAGCCGAAGCAAGCGCAGGCTGTACCTTCTCTAGATGCAACGCGGAACGTAAATTCCATTGGTTTAATGCCTCAATATAATTTTGTTGTGCCAAGTAGAAATCATAGAGAATGGCCCTTCCATCCCGCCTATCTAGAAGAAATGCTAACTCAGGAAGCTCGAGAATATTTTTTTCGGTGTCGAACTGTGGCATTGCTGGAATAGAAAGGAATCGCCCAGAGTTATTCAATTCGGGATATACGTAATCGCGCTGAATGAGAACTATAGTATTGATTTGCTGGAGCAGTACAAACATTAACTTGTGACCCGAGGTTAATGCATTCCTATGATCTAGAGAACGCTGAAATCTCCGCTGCAAGGAGTAAGCGAGCATTGCTCCGACGAGTGCACCTACAAGTGTAGAAAATCCGCTAGCGAGCGCGTCAGGCGTGAAAGGCTTAATACTATCTGCAAAATATTGCGGTGGTGGAACTTCTACAATCTTGCTGACGGCTTCCTGAGGTGCTGGGGCAGGCTCTGACACAGGGGCGGATGGCACAACAACTTTGTCAGAAACTGCAGTGGATGACGATGTTGTTTCAGCCATTGAAAACCCAACAGTTCTGAAAATCGGTGCGAATAGGTCCTGGGGCCATAGACAAGCTACTTTCCACACATAATCTTGTCAATGACATAGGCTTTGCCCAGGCTATTCACACAGCCTTTCAGCAAGGCCGCAGCAAGCGAAGACTCGAGGCGTTTATCCTGGCCGTAGAAGGTTTGATGGCCGGCCTGGTTAATCCTCACTGCGCGCGTCGAACGAGGGCCTTCCGAGGCCGCGCGTTCCGCGAGCACAGGGGATTAACTAGGTTGGCTGGAAGATTTGAACGAGAGAACGCTTTAGGAAGCCGACTTCCTCGCCAACTTCCCCGCTTGCAGATACTGATTAATCCCAGCCGCCATTGCGGAGCTTGACCTTGTCTATAAACCTCCCCAGGTGGGCAATGCCGCCGAGGAAAGCTTTGGGGCTGCTGGGATATTGTTGTTGAATCATTGAACATTCTCCAGTGTTGGAGTCGATCAATTCTAACAGGCATCCGTAACACGAGTGGTCCGCCGTCAACGAATAGAACCCCATCCTCACTTATTCTGTCCGGTCATGCCCCGACCTGAACAAGTAATCGTGGTTGCAGCGTTGAGAGCACTTCCTCTAGACGTGGCACAAGGGGAAGGAGAGCCTGAAGCTCAGTGGACCGTGCCACCAACACAACAACCGCTATGGGAAGAGTCGCAATATTCTGCTGGTAAGAAAGGTTTTGATCGACGGTGATGAACGCCTCGAACTCCGCAGCAGCCAGCGCCAACAACTTGCCGTTCTTTACGCCACTCCACCCCATTTCAACCACGGTTGTTACAGAATGGGCTGGCAGTGACTGGCGAAAACGGCGAGGCACCGATTCGTCAAGCAGCAGACGCATGAGCGAAGAGACGTTCCTTGGCCACTTCGAGCACTGCAATGGCCGCTTCACGAGAGACCGAAGGAAAATCATCCAGGAAATCTTCCAAAGACGAACTTCCCTCTAGGTAGTCAAACAGGGCCTGAACCAGCACACGCGTGCCCGTAAAACAGAGAGCGCCACTCATGATTTCCGGATCACGACTGAGGTATTGGGCTTCCATGGACACCTCCGATAACATCTCCTGTCACACGCAATGAGAGCAGCGTCAACACCCCCTCGGAAGCAAGTCTACTGGCTCATGCAATAGAAGTCTATACACCGAAATAAGCCCACCTTGTCCGTCCATCTACTCCCCAAAACTTAGGCAAGTCCCTATTCCTCCAACTAGATCTCATTGTGGTTGAGCCATTACAATGTTCTCCTATGGTTGTCGTCAATCCATTCACCGATTATGGAACAGATCCGGCCGCTGACTCGATTCTCCGTCCGGTCGCCCGATCGAAGAGATGAATCGGCGCCCGGCGTACCGACAGCGCAACCCTGTCGCCCACATTCGGAATAAAGCCGGCCTCCGTTAATCCGATGACCGTCAAGTCTTGGGCATCTTGAAGATCCGCCGTCACCCACATGCCAGCTCCCGATGGCTCAACTAATCGAACGATCCCCGACACAGTTTCCTCTCGTATCGTTTGAGCAGACATAACAGCCACGGCTTCCGGCCTGATTCCCATAGTGAGGAGTTGACCGGGAAGATCCGGCACTCCCATTTCCGATAGAGAAAGCTGAATCGGCCCGGCTCGAAGCGTGTGGCCCTCATGATGCGCGTCAAACAGGTTCATCGACGGGTACCCCATGAATCCGGCGACAAACACGTTGGCGGGACGCGCATAAACCTCATGTGGATGATCGATTTGTTGCACTTCTCCACGATTAAATACCGCCAACCGGTCGGCCAAAGTCATCGCTTCCGTCTGATCGTGCGTCACATAGATCGTGGTGATCTTCAGCTCTTCGTGCAGTCGTCGCAGCTCTGCCCGCATCGATGCCCGCAGTTTCGCATCGAGATTCGACAGCGGTTCATCCATCAAAAAGACCCGAGGTTTTCTGATGAGCGCCCGACCGAGCGCCACCCGTTGCCGCTGGCCGCCAGACAACTCGCGCGGACGCCGATCGAGCAACGGGCCCAAGCCAAGAAAGCCGGCCACTTTCTGAACCTCTTCTTCGATGCGGCGTCGATCGAACCCATGCCTGCGCTTCGTCACTTGAAGGGGAAACGCAAGATTGCCGCGCACCGTCATGTGCGGGTAGAGCGCGTAGCTCTGAAAAACGAGTGCGATGTCGCGCGCTCCCGGTTCCAAGCCGGTCACATCTTCTCCGTCGAACAAGATGCGCCCGGCTGTCGGTCGCTCCAACCCGGCGAGGAGGTTCAGTAGCGTCGACTTCCCGCATCCCGAAGGGCCAACGATTGCAAACAGCTCGCCTTCATTGATCGTCAACGTCACGTCGGGAAGCACGTTCGTCGTGCCATACCGTTTCGAGAGATGGTCCAATCGCACTTCCGCCATCGCGCTTTACCCCTTCACACTCCCGGCCGTTAATCCAGCCACAATGTGCCGTTGGAACAGAATCGCCAAGGCTCCTACGGGAAGCGTCACCACAAGGGAGGCGGCCGCGATATCGCCCCAGGGAATTTCATAGAGCCCTGGAAACAGGGCGACAGCAACCGGGGCGGTTCGCGTGGCATCGCTGGCCGTGAGGGTTAACGCAAACATGAATTCGTTCCATGAATAAATAAACACCAACAATGCCGCGACCGCGAGACCTGGGCGCGCCAACGGGAAAAAGATCGTGAACAGCGCGCGAAGCGGCGTGCACCCGTCAACGCGCGCGGCGTAGTACAGTTCCGCGGGCAATTGCCGGAAGAAACTCGTCAAAAGCCAGACGGCGAGAGGCAGCGAGTACACCGCATGGGTCAATCCCACGGCCATCAGCGTATCCCGAAGGCCGAACTCGCGCATCAACAAGTACAAGGGGCTGATCACGGCAATCGGCGGAAACATCGAGGTCGACAGAATCAACCCAAGAATGATCGGCTTGCCGGCAATCGGCAATCGCGCCAAGGCAAAGGCGCACAGCGTCCCCACCACAATAGAGACCGTAGTGGCGCTGACCGCCACAATCAGACTATTCATTAGCGACTGCGCGATGGGGGATTCGAATAGAACCCGCCCATAATGGGAGAGCGTCATCTGCTCTGGGAAGATCGGCGGCAGCCGTACGAGGTCCTGATCGAGCTTGACCGACGTCACCGCCTGCCAGAGAATCGGCCCAAGACAGAAGAGCCCCACCGACAGAAGGATGCACAGTCTCATACCAATCCGCCGCAGAGTTCTTACATTGCCGAGCGGTCGATCCTCTGTCACATCCGACATCAGGCACTCTCTTGAAAATGGCGTCGCAACAGCACGACATACAGCGCGGAAAGTCCCGCCACGAGGATGAACATCGCCGTGGCCAACGCGGAGCCATATCCAAATTGCAACGTCTGAAACAAAGTTTTGTACGCATAAATCGATAGCGTTTCAGTCGTGTTGCCAGGGCCACCGCTCGTCAGCACGAACACCGCGTCGAATACACGCACCCCATCCATCGTCCGAAATACCAGCACGATCAGGACGATGGGCATCAGCAGCGGAAGCGTGATCCGGCGAAACTGTTCCCACGACCCCGCGCCATCGACTTTGGCCGCGGCGTAGAGATCTTGGGGCAACGCTTTCAGTCCCGCCAACAATAACAAGGTCACAAACGGCGTCGTTTTCCAAACATCCATGACAACAGCCGCATGGATCGCCCAATCCGGATCGGCAAGCCAATCGATCGGGGCGGCGATCAATCCGAACTGAAGCAGCAGGTAGTTGAGCAGCCCATAATCCGGTTGGTAGAGCCACTTCCAGATTTGAGCCGACACCACGGTTGGAACCGCCCAGGGTAAGAGGATCATCGCTTGCTCCCACGGCGAAGATTGCCCAGATCGGTTCGTGAGCCGATCCAGCAAGAGCGCCAGCCCAAACCCCACCACCAATTCGGCGGCGACCGAGAGCGCCGTAAAATACAGCGTGACTCGGCACGCGGCCCAAAACCGCTCGTCGCTCCATAACTGGATGTAATGTGCCGCGCCGATAAATTCATCCACGCCAAAGACCGGCATGCGGCGATACAGACTCAACCACAGAGCGGCTCCGATCGGAGCGAGCGCCACAAACCCAAGCAATACAAATGCCGGAGCCGACAAGAGATAGCCCCAGGCTCGCTCCGACAAGCGGCCCAGGTGCCGCACCCCTCCTGCCCCTGTCGAGTTCGGCCCTGTCACTGCGCTGCTCCAATGGCTGAAGCGAATTCGCCGCTCATGTACCGGTCGGCCTGGCGGCGAACTGCGCTCAATACCTCTCGCGGAGTTTTTCGCCCCACGACGAGAGCGCTGATTTCTGGCTGCGCGGCTTGAGATAACATGATGTACGAGGGTGTCACCGGACGAGGCTGCGACTGAAGAAGCGTCGAATAGAGGGCCGTCAGTTCAGGCCTGGCTTCGAGCACCTGTGCATCCGAATACAAGGCCTGGCGCGCCGGGTTATATCCAAGCTTGACGGCGATCATCTGTTGAATATCCGGTGAGGTCAGGAAGCGAATCAGCTCACCGGCGGCTTCTCGTCGAGGAGACTTCTCCGCCACCGCCAGCAACCATCCACCTAGAACCGGCGCACCGGTATAACCAGACGCAGACGGAAGAGGCACCATACCGATCTTTCCGCGGACGGGAGAGCCCTGGCGTTGCAGCAACGGCCACGCATAGGGCCAATTGCGCATGAACACCGCCCGGCCGGCGCCGAAGATGTGGCGAGTCGATTCCTCATCGGCCATGCTGGTCGATAGGGGACTCACCTTGTGCGTTGAAATCGTATCGCGCAAAAACCGGAGGCCGCGCTCGGCCCGATCGAGGTCGCCGGTCCACAAGTCCGTGCCATAACTTCTGAGCACATCGAGCGTCATGCAGAGTAATCCCTCGTATTGCTTGCCCTGCCACACAAATCCCGACAACCGGCGATCCTGCTCCGCATCCACGATCACCGTTGCCGCATGGACCAGATCCTCCCAGGTCGAAGGAGGCTGGAGCCCATAGCGGTCGAGCAGGTCGCGCCGGTAGTACAGCATGCCCGCATCGATATACCAAGGCGCGGCATAGAGTCGCCCTTCAAATGTGGCCGCCTTGATCGCACTCGGGAAAAAGGCCTCTCGTTCGCCAGCCGGCACAATGCCGTCCAGCCGGCCAATCCAACCCGCCTTGGCAAACTCCTGCACCCAGACGGTATCGATGGCCAACAGATCGAATGGCGCATTTCCTCCATCTAAATTCATCGCATAATATTGATGCTGCCGGTCCGACGACGCAGGCAAGAGTTCTTCGCGAACAATCAGGCCGGGATGACGTAGCTCAAACTCACGGAGCAAACTCGGTAAGACCGTCGCGTCACCGGATAGTTTCCCATGCTTAAAGACCAGCACTGTAGAGGGAGCAGCAGGCTCTTCCCCACTTTGCAGACAACCGGCTGCCGCCACGGCCCAGAGGAACAGGACAACGCCAGCCAACAGCGGTGGCCTGCGCCATCCAACGCGAGGAGGAGATTTTCGATCGGTGTACATCGCGTCCTCGTCCTTGTTTCCACGCGACACAGCACATCGGCCATGCAACGACACAGTGAGACACCACGCTTGATGTCGCAGCCGAACATCTAATGACCTTTACCGCCTCCAGTTCTCTTTCAAGTGCTCGACCGCCTGGCCCAGCGCGTCTTCTCCAGCTATCCAATGCAGCGTGGCGCGTTTAGCCGGGTCCTCGCGCGGCGGGAAGTAGCGCTGTGGTCGCCCCGCTTTCCGGATTGCCGGGTAAACGTTGGAGGCCAGTCCGCTGTCGATCTCTTCGAGCGTGGCCCATCCCCGCCCTTCGGCGCGGGCGAGCACCTGGTTGGCCTTCATATCCAGCAGGGCTAATTCCACCAGCGCGTAATCGCTCGTCACGGAACCGAGCACCGTCCCCATTGCCCCGCCGCCTTCGTGCGACCCGTCCAACAACAGGCTGTCCTGACTTCTCTGTTCGACGTGCGACAGAACGGCGAACAGCAGCGTCTCGACACCCTGTTCCCCGGCGATCTGTTTCCAGGAGATTGTTTCTGCGCGGTCGGACACGACGCGCACCGGCGTCTCTCGCACGACTTTGACAGGAAGATCGCGCTCCACCAGGATCCGGAAAAGTTCCGGCACAGGCCGGAGCTCCTCGCCGGACAGCGGCGGCGCTGAATCTTTTCCCGTTGCATCGTTGATAACTACCAGCGCCACATCAAGCGGCGTGCGCCGGACGGCCAGCGCGTCAGCTTGAATTGTGGGGGATGGAACGTAGGCCTGGAGTCTAGGCTCCGGAAGAGTCCCGGCACAAGCAGAGAAGGAAAAGGCGACAACACAGAGGAACAGATACTTCGCTTGTCGTTCCATCGCCTCCCCCATTCTCCAGCGAGAAAAGATCGGCTGTCTGGACGGCTGCGTTACGAAGCAGACTGCTTCGCGGATCGATTCGCTTGCAGATACCGATCGATCCCCGCCGCCATTCTGCGCCCTTCGGTGATCGCCCAGACGATGAGGGAGGCGCCGCGCTTGGTGTCGCCACCGGCAAAAACACCGTCGAGGCTGGTCATGAAGTTCTCATCCACCGACACGGCCCCGCGCTGATCGTACTTCACGCCGAGGCTGTCGAGCAGGCCGTTCTTCACCGGGCCGGTGAAGCCCATGGCGAGCAGCACCAGATCCGCATCCATCTCGAAATCGCTGTTGGAGACTGGAATAAACTTGCCGCCTTCGAACTTCACGCGATTCCCGTGCAGCTTGGTGACATGGCCATTGTGGCCGGTGAACTTCGTCGTCGAGATACTCCACTGCCGGTCGCAGCCTTCTTCGTGCGCATGCGAGGTCCGCAACTGCATCGGCCAGAGCGGCCAGGGGGTGGAACTCGCGCGGGACGGAGGCGGCTCTGGCAGCAACTCGAACTGACGGACTTCCGCGCAGCCTTGCCGATGAGCCGTGCCGACGCAATCGGAACCGGTGTCGCCGCCGCCGATGACGATGACCCGCTTGCCTTTGGCCGTGATGGGTTCATCCGTAATGGCAATGCCCGCCGTCCGCTTGTTCTGCTGGGTGAGATATTCCATCGCGAGATGCACACCCTTGAGATCGCGGCCGGGAATCGGCAGCTCGCGCGCCTGCTCGGCGCCCATGGTCAATCCCACGGCATCGAACTGCTGGCGCAATTGTTCGCCAGTGAGATCGTTCCCGATGGCGACGCCGGTCTTAAATTCGACGCCTTCGGCCTTCATCTGCTCCAGCCGCCGGTCAATGACCCACTTTTCCATTTTAAAATCGGGGATGCCGTAGCGGAGCAAGCCGCCAATACGGTCGGATTTCTCGAACACCGTGACCGTATGGCCAGCGCGCGCAAGTTGCTGCGCGGCTGCTAAGCCGGAGGGGCCGGACCCGACAATGGCAACCGTCTTTCCGGTTTTGACTACCGGGAGAATCGGCTCGACATAGCCTTCATTGAAACCCCGGTCGATAATGTTCCATTCCAGCACGCGGATCGAGACCGGATTTTCGTTGATCCCGAGCACACAGGCGCCTTCGCAGGGAGCCGGGCAGAGCCGGCCGGTGAATTCAGGGAAATTGTTCGTGGTGTGCAGCGCCTTGAGCGCGTCTTTCCAGCGGCCGCGGTAGACAAGATCGTTCCACTCGGGAATCAGGTTCACCACCGGGCAGCCGGTCGTGCCCTGGCAAAACGGCACCCCGCAATCCATGCAGCGCGCGCCTTGAATCTTGAGCTTGTCCTCGGCAATGGGCTCGTACATTTCCTTCCAGTCGAGCACGCGCAGCTCGACCGGCTTCCGCTTGGGGCCCTCGCGGGCATATTTCATGAAACCTTTTGGATCGCCCATTCCCTGTGTATCCTTCTACTTGCTCGCCGCCGCTTTTTTCTTCCGCTCTTCCAGCACACGCTTGTAATCCACCGGCATGACCTTCGCGAACTTCGGCAGCATCGTGTCCCATGCATCGAGGATGCGCTTCGCGTTCCGGCTGCCAGTGCACATGAAGTGCGCCGTAATCATTTCGTGCAACAGTTTCTTGTCTTCGGCGGCCGTGACTTTCTCCAACTCGACCATGCCGGTATTGCAGCGCGCCGGGAACTTGCCTAATTCGTCCAGCACAAACGCCACCCCGCCCGACATCCCGGCGGCGAAATTCCGCCCAGTGCGCCCGAGCACGACCACGACACCGCCGGTCATGTATTCGCACCCGTGATCGCCGGTGCCTTCCACGACGGCCCGCACGCCGCTGTTCCGCACGGCAAAGCGCTCGCCCGCCATGCCGTAGAAATAGGCCTCGCCTTGCGTGGCGCCATAAAGCGAGGTATTCCCGACCAGAATCGTTTCCTCGGGAGTATAAATCGCGCTCTTCGGCGGGAAGACGATGATCTTGCCGCCCGACAATCCCTTGCCGATATAGTCGTTCGATTCGCCCTCAAGCGTCAGCGTAATGCCGCGCGAGAGGAAGGCGCCGAACGACTGCCCGGCGGAGCCGTTGAACTTGATGGAGATGGTGTCGGGCGGCAGTCCCTCCAGCCCGTATTTTTTCGCAATGCGGCTCGACAACATCGTGCCGACCGTCCGGTTCACGTTGCGGATCGGCAGATCCAAGACCACTTTTTCACCGTGGTCCAGCGCCGGCTTGCACAGCTCAATCAACCGATTGTCCAGCGCATCGGCCAGTCCGTGATCCTGCTTCTGCACACAATAGCGCGGCACGTCCGCCGCGACGTCCGGCGCCACCAGCAGCGGCGTCACATCGAGCCCCTTGGCCTTCCAATGGTCGATGGCCTTTTGCACTTTGAGCTTATCGACACGGCCGACCATCTCGTTGATCGTCCGGAACCCCAGCTTCGCCATGATCTGCCTGAGTTCTTCGGCGATGAAGAAGAAGAAATTGACGATATGCTCCGGCTGGCCGTTGAACTTTTTGCGAAGCTCCGGATCCTGCGTCGCGATGCCCACCGGGCAGGTGTTGAGATGGCACTTCCGCATCATGATGCAGCCTTCGATAATCAACGGCGCCGTGGCGAAGCCGTACTCTTCCGCCCCCAGCAGCGCCGCGATGGCGACATCCCGGCCCGTCTTCATCTGCCCGTCGGTCTCCACGCGAATCCGCCCGCGCAGATTGTTCAACACCAGCGTCTGATGCGTTTCCGCCAGTCCCAGCTCCCAAGGCCCGCCGGCATACTTGATCGACGACAGCGGCGAGGCGCCGGTTCCCCCGGAATCGCCGCTGATGAGCACCTTGTCGGCATGCGCCTTGGCCACGCCCGCCGCGACCGTGCCGACGCCGACTTCCGACACCAGCTTCACAGAGACCGCCGCCTCAGGATTGGCGTTCTTGAGGTCGAAAATCAGCTGCGCCAGATCTTCGATGGAATAAATATCGTGATGCGGCGGCGGCGAAATCAACTGCACGCCCGGCGTCGCGTAGCGGAACTTGGCGATGTTCTCATCGACCTTGTGGCCTGGCAGTTGCCCGCCTTCGCCTGGCTTCGCGCCCTGCGCCATCTTGATTTGCAGTTCTTTCGCGTTCACCAGATAGTGGCTGGTCACGCCGAATCGCGCCGAGGCCACCTGCTTGATATAGCTGTTCTTGGAATCGCCGTTCGTCAGCGGCTTGAATCGTTCTGGATCTTCGCCGCCTTCCCCGGTATTGCTCTTCGCGCCGAGCCGGTTCATCGCGATGGCCAAAGTCTCGTGCGCTTCCTTGCTGATCGACCCGAACGACATGGCGCCGGTTGTAAACCGCTTTACGATCTCTTTCGCCGGTTCCACTTCATCGATGGCAATCGGCTCAGGCAAAAACTTGAAGTCGAGCAGCCCGCGCAAGTTCGAGCGCCGCTTGCTCTCATCATTCACGAGTTGGGAAAACTCGGCGAACGTCTTGGGGTCATTGCTCCGCGTCGCATGCTGCAACTTGTAGATCGTGTCCGGATTCCAGTTGTGATGCTCGCCTTGAATCCGATAATGGATTTCCCCGCCGAAATCCAGCTGCCTGATCGGCGCCGGCTCATAGGCCAGCTTATGCCGCCGCAACGTTTCTTCGCCGATCTCCCGAATGCCGATGCCTTCGACCCGGGACGGCGTCCCGGTGAAGTAGCGGCCGATCACGGCTTGGTTCAAACCGATCGCTTCGAAAATCTGCGCGCCGCAGTAGGACTGCACCGTGGAGATTCCCATCTTCGAAAAGACTTTCAGCAGGCCCTTATTGATGGCTTTGACGAATTTCCCCTCGGCAGTTTGGGCATCGAGGCCTTCCGGCAGATAACCGTCGCGCTCCATGTCCACCAGCGATTCGAACACAAGATAGGGATTCACGGTCCCGGCGCCATACCCGATGAGACAGGCAAAGTGATGCACGTCGCGCGGTTCGCCGCTTTCAACGATTAGCCCGACTTCCGTTCTGGTGCACTCGCGCACGAGATGGTGATGGACGGCGGCCACGCCGAGCAGGCTTGGAATCGGCGCCCACTCTTCATTCACGCCACGGTCGCTGAGGATCAAGAACGTGTACCCTTCCTTGATCGCCTGAGACGCCTGCTGGCAGAGATCGTCCACCGCCGCGCCCAATCCTTCCGGCCCTTCGGCGACACGGAAGAGCATCCGCAGCGTTTTGCTCTTGAAATGGGGATCGGCGATCTCGCGGATCTTTTGCAGATCGGCATTCGTCAGAATCGGCTGCTTCACGCGGATGCGCCGGCAGGATTCCGGATTCTCATCCATCAAGTTCGGCTTGGGTCCGATGCTGGTCGTGAGCGACATGACCAGTTCTTCGCGGATCGGATCGATCGGCGGGTTCGTGACCTGCGCAAAGAGTTGCTTGAAATACTTGAAGAGCAGCTGCGGCCGGTCGGACAAGACCGCCAAGGGCGTATCCGTGCCCATCGAGGACGTGGCTTCTTCCCCGTTCACCACCATCGGCGTGAGGACCATCTTCAACTCTTCGACTGTATAGCCGAATGCCTGCTGCCGCTGACGCGTGGTGGGATGGTCCGGCTGCGGCACGTTCAACGGATCCGGCAATTCATCCAGCGAAATCCGGTATTGCGTGACCCACGAGCGATAGGGTTTGCGGCTGACGATCTCGGCTTTCACTTCCTCGTCGTCGATAAACCGCCCCTGGACCGTATCGATCAGGAACATGCGGCCCGGCATGAGCCGGCCCTTCTGCCGGATCTTGTGCGTCTCTATCGGCAACACCCCGGCTTCCGACGCGAGCACCACGACGCCGTCGGTGGTCACGAGGTAGCGGCAGGGCCGCAGGCCGTTCCGATCCAGCGTGGCGCCGATCAACTTGCCGTCCGTAAAGCAGACCGCCGCGGGACCGTCCCATGGCTCCTGCATCGCGGCGTGATATTCGTAGAACCCCCGACGATCGAGATTCATCTGCGGATTGGCCACCCAGGGCTCGGGGATGAGCATCATCATGACGTGCGGCAGCGAGCGCCCACCCATGGTCAAGAACTCGATGGCATTGTCCAAACAAGCCGAGTCGCTCTGTTGTTCGGACACGATCGGATAGAGCTTTTCGAGATCCTTGCCGAACAGATCGGAATTGAGCCGGCCCTGGCGGGCGCGCATCCAATTCACATTGCCCTTGAGCGTATTGATCTCGCCGTTGTGGCACATGTAGCGATAGGGATGGGCCAGCGGCCAGGTTGGGAAGGTATTGGTGCTGAAACGCGAGTGGACCAGCGCCAGCGCGCTTGTCAGGCTCTCGTCTTTGAGGTCCTGATAATAGGCCGACATCTGATGAGGCAGCAGCAACCCCTTATAGACGATCGTATTCGCCGACAAACTGGGGATATAAAAATACTCGCGCCCCTGGATGGCCGACTGGCCCACAGCAGTCTCGACTCGCTTACGCACCACATAGAGCTTCCGCTCGAACTGCGCTTCATTGAGCACATCGCGGGCAATAAAGATCTGCCGCATGAACGGCTCGGTGCTGCGGGCCACCGACCCAATGGCATCGCTCTTCACCGGCACATCGCGCCAGCCCAGCAGCCGCAAGCCTTCCTCGGCAATCATGTTCGCAAACAACCGCTCGCACTGCTGCCGCCGGTCGGCCTGAGGCGGCAGGAACACCATGCCCACGCCATACTCGCCGGCATTCGGCAACGTTATCCCAATGTCGCCAGCCGCGCGCTTCAAAAATTCATGCGGCACCTGGAGGAGAATACCCGCGCCATCGCCGGTGTACGGATCGTACCCCTGCGCCCCGCGATGGGTCAGGTTTTCTAGAATTTGCAGGCCTTGCTGCACAATGGTGTGGGATTTCTGGCCTTGAATATTGACGACAAACCCCACCCCGCAGGAATCCTTTTCCTGGGCGGGATCGTACAAGCCTTGTTTTGGTGGCAGCCCTGGAATCATCATCGCTTCTTCTCACCATGGTACATCTGACAACTGGAATTCGTGGAGCCAGGACGCCGAACGGAATGGGACTGCTGAGCATTCAAATTCAAAACAAACCCCACCGCGCAGGAATCCTTTTCCTGTTCAGTGTCATAGAGGCCTTGCTTCGGTGGAAGCCCGGGTATCCGCATCATGACAATCTCGTGTTGCTAGAGAAATAAGGTGATGGCGTCGCGGTCAGCGACCACTCGCGCATACTAGAGGCAAGCACGCGATATCGTGTCGTTTTATCGTCGTTCTTTCTCTCATTATTTTCTGCACTGCACCTTACTGGATGGGCTCACGCCCTGTCAAGATTGCGCCGGCCGATCCCGGTCAGACTCGCTTGCCTTGCTTGACTTTGTTTACTCCACTGCCCTACCATCCGCGGCATGTCGAACGGACCCAGCACCTCGACCATCAACAGCATGGCAGACGTCTGGGAAGCCTATCGCGCTGAACTGGACGGCGTCGAACGTCAGGTCCGTCAGAACCTCGATTCCAGCGTCACCCTTGTCAATACTGTTGCCGCCCATATTCTGAGCAGCGGAGGCAAACGCGTCCGCCCGCTCTTACTGCTGCTCTCCGCTCGTCTCTGCGGCTATGCCGGCCGCGACCATCATCAACTCGGCAGCCTCATCGAATTTATCCACACCGCCACGCTGCTCCATGACGATGTGGTCGACGAAGCCGATATCCGCCGGAGCCGCAGCACCGCCAGAAAAGTTTGGGGCAATCAGATCAGCATCCTCGTCGGCGACTATCTCTACTCCAAAGCCATGGCGCAAATCGTGGAGTTTCGCAGCCACGGCATGAACGAGGTCCTGGCCGAAGCCTGCACAAAGATGGCGGAAGGCGAAGTCCTTCAGCTCTATTACAACGGCAACCCATCAATGCCGGAATCCGACTACATCAAGATCGTCGAACATAAGACCGCCGGTCTGATCGCCGCCGCATGCCGCATGGGCGCCATCCTGGCCGATGCCTCGGAAGAAAAACAGGCGGCCCTGTTCCGCTTCGGCCAATATCTGGGCATCGCCTTCCAGGTGGCCGACGACACACTCGATTACAATGCCGACGGCCAGCGTTTAGGGAAAACGCTTGGGCAAGACTTGCGGCAAGGCAAAGCGACGCTGCCTTTGCTTCATCTGCTCGACCATTGCAGCGAACCGGACCGGAACATGATTAAGGACCGGATGGAAACCCGCACCCTGAGCCCTGAAGATCTCGAACGAATCCTGAGATTGATGCAGGATGCGGGATCGCTGGCCTATGCAATGGAGCGAGCCAAAACCTACATTGCCGCGGCGCAGCACGAACTTGACGCCTTTGAGGACTCGTCGGCCCGCCGGGCTCTGATCGTCGCCGCCGACTATATGATTACCCGCGACCGATAGCCGGTCCTCGCGCCGCTCGTTATCCCCGTCATCGTATCGGCGAGAAGACCTGTCGTGAGCCGGACGTCGCGAGCACGCGCCTTTCCAGTCGCACCGGTTCCTTCGACCATCTTTCACAGGAGCACGACATTATTATGGCCCAGATTGTCCCCTTTCGCGGTGTGCGCTACGACGCCGCCATTGCCGGTGCGGCGCGCGACGTCGCCGCGCCGCCCTACGACATCATCGACGCAGCCGGCCAGAAAGCCCTCTACGACCGGAATCCGCACAATGTCATTCGCCTGGAACTGGGAATGGACCAAGTCGGCGACGGTCCGGCCAATAACCGCTACACCAGAGCCGGGGCTACGCTCTCGCAATGGATGCAGTCAGGAGCGTTGAAACGCGATTCTCACCCGACGATTTACTACCATACGATTGAATATGTTCCGCCCGGAGCCGATCCCAACGGTCCGCGAAAAACACTGCGCGGCTTCATTGCGACATTCAAGCTGGAAGAGTTCGGCACCGGAGCCATCTATCCGCACGAAAACACCCGCGCCGCCGCCAAAACCGACCGCTTGAACCTCATGGAAGCCTGCCGCGCGAACTTCAGCCCGATCTGGTCGCTTTATTCAGACCCTCAGGACACCATCCTCTCGGCCCTGGCGCAGGCGGCAAAATCGATGGCGCCTGCGGTGGAATTCCGCGATGACGTTGGGTTTGAACAGCGCCTCTGGGCTATCTCGGATCCGGCCATCACCCAAAAAGTCGTGGCGGCCATGGCCAGCAAGCCCATCTTCATCGCCGACGGCCACCACCGGTACGAAACGGCGCTGAACTACCAAAAGCTGCGCCGTCAACAGGCCGGCCAAACGGGAAACGCTCAGGGCTTGCAGCCCTATGATAGCGTCCTCATGCTCCTCACTCCGATCGAAGACCCAGGACTGACCGTGTTGCCCACCCACCGAGTGACAACGACGCCATTGCCTTCGTTCGATCAGGTGAAGGCGCTCTTTGCCGATACCTTCGACCTGCGAGAATATCCATTTACGGCTCAGACGCAAGCCACGGTTCGCGCACAGTTCATCGACGCCATGCGCACGCAAGGACGGACAACCCCGATGTTCGGGCTGGCACTCAAGGGGCGCGATACCTATCTGACCTTGGCCCTGAAAGCCGCGCATCGCCCACCGGCCAGCGCGTCGCCCCGTACCAAGCTGGATGTCTCGCTCTTGCAACAGTTGGTCGTTGCCAAACTCTGTCCGACGCAACAGGAACAGGAAGCCATTCTCTATACAAAGGACGACCACGATGCTCTGGACTGGGCCGCGAACGGCACCGGCACAGGAGCGCTGCTCTTGAACGCCACCAAGGTGAGCGAGGTCAAGGACGTGGCCACAGCGGGCGAACGGATGCCGCACAAGTCCACTTACTTCTTCCCGAAACCGTTGACGGGCCTCGTAATGAACGTGATGGAGGGATGAGCACTCGGCGTTCGGCCACCAGCGCTCGGCCGGGAGACCCTGCGCTGGCAGGTATGCTCTACCGCTGACGGCTGAATACTCTCTGCGCATCAAGACCGATGAAAGCCAAACTCCTCATTGTCGACGACGACGTGGATATCGTCACAGTGCTGGAAGACCGGCTGCAAGCCTCGGGCTATGCGACGGTCGTCGCCCGGGACGGGCAACAGGCGCTCGATCAGATCGAACAGGAATCGCCCAACCTCATCCTGCTCGATCTCGACCTTCCGAAACTGACCGGCATTCAAGTCCTCAAACGGCTCGCCCAGATCAAACCTGTCGACGACCCGCCTGTCATCGTCATGACCGCGCACGGATCGGTCACCGCCGCCGTCGAGGCCATGAAAGAGGGCGCCTACGATTTCCTCACCAAACCGCTCGACAAAGACCATCTCCTCATCGTCATCCGCAAAGCCCTGGAGCGCGACTCGCTCAAGCAACAAGTCGCCTACCTGCGCTCGGAAGTCGATGGCCGCTATGCCAATATCATCGGCCCCAGTCCAACGGTCCGCAACGTCGTCGAAGCCGCGCAGCGGGCCGCACGCTCCGACGCCGGCGTTCTGCTGCTCGGCGAAAGCGGCACAGGCAAAGAGCTCTTCGCCCGCTCGATCCATCAGTGGAGCCTGCGGCACGCCATGCCGCTGGTGGTGATCAACTGTGTCGCACTGACGGAAACCCTGCTGGAAAATGAGCTCTTCGGCCATGAGCGCGGCGCGTTCACCGGCGCCGACCGGCTGCAGAAGGGCAAGCTGGAAATGGCGGACGGAGGAACGGTCTTTCTCGATGAAATCGGAGACATGTCGCTGCCGCTGCAAGCGAAGCTATTGCGCGTCTTGCAAGACCGGGAATTTCAGCGCGTCGGGGGAACCAAAACCGTCTCGGTGAGTATCCGCATCATTGCCGCCACTAATAAGGATCTGCGGCAAGCGGTCAAGGCCGGGCAGTTCCGCGAAGATCTCTACTTTCGCCTCAATGTCATTACCCTTACCCTGCCGCCGTTGCGGGAGCGCCGCGGAGACATTCCCGCGCTGGCGCAGTTTTTCCTCGAACGGCACGCGCGGGAAGCCAAACGCCCGGCGGCGACGCTCAGCCCGGCCTCAATGGAAGCCCTCGCACAATATCCCTGGCCGGGGAACATTCGTGAATTGGACAATGTCATTGCCCGGGCGGTCGTGCTCAGCCCGACCGACAGGATTGAACCGGAGATGATCGCGTTACTTCCCGAAGACGCCCATCTTCGCGGAGAAGAAGGATCAGGGCTCTCGTACCTCGATCTGCCCTATCACGAGTCGATGGAAGCGCACAGCCGCTATATCATTGCACGGGCGATTGAACAGGCCGATGGGAATCAGACACGCGCAGCCGAGCATCTCCAGTTGCAGCGCACCTACCTAGCCCGGCTGATCAAGCAGCAACGCGACCGGCAAGATGGCCGAGGGGAAAGCCGTGGAGAACTATAGGGCAGCTAACAGGCTGCGGGAAAACGCATTGCCCCCTGCACAATCAACCCTCGGCAATAATACAAATATTTCTACAGGATGCTCAAAATGGCCGTCCAGCAAGGCCGCAGCGAGTGAAGGGCCGAGGCGTACCCTCTGGGGTACGTTGAGGGTCTGAACGATGCGAGAACGCTGCTGGCGGACTTTTTCAGCATCCTGTCAACTGGAGCGAATCTGCCGATCTTCCAGCCGCAGCAACCCGGCCTTCACATCCCGTTCAGCCTGCCCATAGCGCGCCGGTGTGCCGACATCGGACCAATACCCGTTCAAATCGTAGCCCAGCAACGGTTCGCCCCGTCCGATCGCGGCCACATAGGGGTCGATAATCGACGACGCCACTTCTTTGGGAATATCCCGCAACAGCCTGGAGTGCAGAATGTGGATGCCGGCAAACATGCGCGGGACCGTGGGCGACGCCTGATCCACCAGCCCTTTCCCATTGATCCGGACAATGCGATTGTCCGCGCCGACCTCGACGAGCCCCCAAACCGCCGCATCGGGATCTTCCCGCAACACCAGCGTCGCCAGCGCCTTGCGCTCATGATGGAACGCGCACAACGCTGCGAGATCCAGATCGAACAGCGTATCGCCGTTCAGGATCAACACAGGCTCATTGGAGAAATATCGCTCGGCATGCTTGATTCCCCCGCCCGTCCCTAAAATGACCGGCTCATGCGAATAGAGCAGGCGCAAGCCGAATTGTGCGCCGCTCCCCAGCGCCTGCTCGATCATTGGGCCGAGATGGTGCAGATTAATGACGACGTCGCGGAATCCATGCTGCTTCAGCAGCAGGAGATTCCACACAATCAACGGGGTGCCGGCAACCGGAAGCAGCGGTTTGGGAATTGTGTTGGTCAGTGGCCGGAGACGGGTTCCGAAACCCGCCGCGAGAATCATGGCCTTCACTGCAATTCAGGCACATACGGAGTGAGGTGCTTGCGGAGCGGCGCGAGCTCCGGATAGTGCTGCAAATTCCGTTTGACATAGCCCAACACACGCGGGATATCCGCCAGAAATTTGGGGTTCCCCTTCACTTGGTCGATATACACAAACCGTCCGGCGGCTTTCATATTTCGCTGGATGCTCGTGAGGTCGAACAACCGCCGAAAAGCGGCGCGGTTGGTCCACACCTGCCGGTGCTCGGCCAGCTGATCGAGATAGTAATTCACTAACCGGTCCACCAGCGGTTCGTCGAGAGCGATGTAGGCATCCCGCAGCAACGACGCCAAGTCATAGGTTGCGGGCCCCATGAGCGCGTCCTGAAAGTCGATGACGCCCAAACGCAGTCCATCGACCATCAGATTGCGCGAATGATAGTCGCGATGCGTGAATACCCGCGGCTGTCCCGCCAGATGCTCGGCAATCTTCTCGAATTCCCCGCGGATCGCCGTCCAATCCTCCGAGCACATCGGCTTGCCCTGGCGCGCCACGATGCCGTATTCCAGAAAATGGTCGAACTCCCACATGAGCAGCGGCACATCGAAGCTCCGGTGGAACGCCAGGCAGCCGGGATCGGCCGGCGAGGTCGCCTTCACCTGCATTTGAACCAGCACATTGATCGCCTGTTTGTAGCGCGACTCCAGGCTCGGCGCATCGGCTCCTCGCACCGCTTCGGCCAGCGTCAGATCGCCAAAATCTTCGAGATACAGCAACCCCGCAGCTTGATCGTAGTGATGCAGCGCCGGGACCGACACCCCGGCCTTTCCAAGATGCGACAAGATATTCAGAAACGGCAACTCGGCGATCTGGTGCATCGCGCCGCTGACCGCTTCTTCCGATTGCTTAAACCCCTCCGGCTCCGCCAACTGCATGAGGATCACCGACTGGGGAGGCCCACCTGCGAGGATCGCACGGAAGTACCGCCGGTTCGAGGCGTCCCCGGGCAGCGGCTGGAGTTCGCGCAACACCAGACCGGGGCTCAACCGCGATTCGATGGTGCGGGCGACGAGGGCTCGATCAGGAGGTGTAAGCGGCGCTTTCGGTGGAGCCGGGTTCGCAGTAGTCATACGCGGCGGATTATACAGAGCGATCTCACGGTTTGTCACGAACACTGCGGGAATCTGTCAGCGCAGGCGGGCATTGGACAGCACACGCGGGCCAGCTTATTTCATACCACCGGCGAGCCCCCACCGCCCCCAACATTGCGCCCGCAGCGTCCGCGAGCCAATCCTGCCAGCCGGCCTCGCGGAACGGCACGAACATTTGATGCACTTCATCGGTCACCCCGTACAATGACGCCGCCACAATCGAGAAGACCGCCGCGCGAGCCGCCACTGTCTCTGTCGCGCCCCAGCGAAACGCCCGATAGCACAATCCGCCAAGCCCCGCATACTCCAGCGCATGCAGCACTTTGTCGTTCACCGCGCCGAACAACGACGGCAGATCGTCGTCCGGATGCGATTGCGCCGACAGATAAAAGATCAAGCCCGCATAGCAGACTACCGGCCCCCAATACACGACGGCGCGCTTCCATCCCATTGCTCCAGCCCGATCTGTCACGAGACAAACTCCTCCGTTCGTTGCGCCGTTCGCACCCCTGTGCCATACTTCAAAAAATGAGGGAATGCACGCTCCAATGAAAAACGCCCACGTCTGTTTCGTCTGGCACATGCACCAGCCCTACTACACCGACCCGATTACGGGGACGGCAAGCATGCCCTGGGTGCGCCTCCATGCCACCAAAGCTTATTTCGATATGGCCTATCTGCTGGAAAAGTTCCCGGCGGTCAAGGCCACGTTTAACTTCACGCCGTCGTTATTGCTTCAGCTTCAGGAAATCGGCAACGGCACCGTGCGCGATCTCTTTCTCGAACGGGCGCAGCGTCCCGCCGCGGAATTGACGCCGGAAGAACAAGCCTTCCTGATCCGGCACTTCTTCTCGGCCAACTGGGCCACGATGGTGCGCCCCTTCGCGCGCTACCATGAATTGCTGGTGAAACGCGGTCCCGAGGTCTCCGGGCCGGATCTCGCCAAGGTCGCCCGCCAGTTTTCGACGCAGGACTTCTTGGATCTGCAAGTCTGGCATAATCTGGCCTGGTTCGGGTATGGCCCGCTCCAGCGCTACCCACGCCTGGCCGCGCTCCGCAATAAGAACCGCGGCTTCACCGAGGACGACAAACACGAAGTGCTCGCCTTGCAGCGCGTCGCGATCCAAGAGATTGTCCCGCTCTACCGCCAGCTGCTCGACCGGGGCCAGGTCGAATTGACGACCACACCATTTTTCCACCCGATCTTGCCGCTCGTCATCGACACGGATATCAACCGCCGGGCACGCCCCGACCTGCCTCTGCCCTCCCGGTTTCGCGCACCGGAAGATGCGGAGATACAACTCCAGCAGGCTGTCGATTTTCATCGCAAAACCTTCGGCCAGCCGCCGGTCGGACTCTGGCCGTCGGAAGGATCGGTCTGCCCCGAACTGCTTCCGCTAGCTCACCATGCTGGGCTCCGCTGGCTGGCGACCGACGAAGGCGTGCTGGCCCGCTCGTTCGAATTGAGCAACCGCCCATGGTATCGGCACACCGACCTCTACCAAGCCTACCGCGCGGGAGAATCCGGCCGAAACATGACCATGGTCTTTCGCGATCGCGATATTTCCGATGCCTTCGGGTTTGTGTACCACAAAACCAACCCGGACTCGGCCGCAGACGATGTCCTCCGCCGCCTCCGGAACATTATTCACAACGCCCCCCAGGAACAGATTCTCATCCCCATCATCCTCGATGGCGAAAATCCCTGGGAGCATTACCATGACGGCGGCGAACAGTTCCTCTCACGCCTCTACCGAGCCTTCACCGCACATGAATTAGACCAGGAACATGCCATTCAGCTGACAGCCTCCACCATGTCGGAAGGCCTCGCCGCGGTGCCACCCACCCAGCATCTCCCCGCACTCCATTCAGGATCCTGGATCAATCAGGACTATAAAATCTGGATCGGGCATCAGGAAGACAACCGCGGCTGGGACCTCCTCGGCCATACCCGCACCCGCCTCGAGGAAGTCGCCCCGACCTTGCCGGCGGACCGCGCGGAGGCGGCCTGGCAAGAACTCTATGCCGCCGAAGGCAGCGACTGGTTCTGGTGGTATGGCGACGATTTCGACACCGATTATAAGCAGGAATTCGACCGGCTTTTTCGCACCCACTTGCGCAACGTCTGGCTCTTCATGGGCCTCACGCCTCCCGATCGATTGAACCAGCCGATTTGCATGATGACCCAGCAGGCCTCGGCGGCAGACCGCATCACCCAGCCGGTCAGCATCCTTAGCCCCACCATCGACGGTCTGGTCACGAACTTTTTCGAATGGCGCGGGGCCGGGACGATTGCAACGCAACCGCCGCTGGGGGCCATGTGGAAAGCCGAAGGCTTGTTCACCGCGATCTACTTCGGCTGGAGCCAAGACCAGCTGCTGTTGCGGCTCGACCCCGATGACGCCGCACAGCCACGGCTCAACGGATTAGGGATGGAGATCACGCTCCACGGACCGCAGCACGGGTTTCGCCTCTCCTGTTCCCTGGCCCCCTCTGGCCCCGAGTCCTTCACGCTCTTCCAGCAAGGCGAATCGGACAGCTGGCATGAAATCGGCCCCTATCGTTCAATTTGCCGACGCAGCATTTTAGAGCTGGCCGTTCCGATAAAAGACCTGCATCTCGACGCGGGACAAGAGGTACGCCTAAGTCTCGTGATTCTCGAACATGGGTTGGAAGTGGCCCGCTATCCGCATCATGCGCCGGCCACCATAACCGTGCCGGGGCCCGAGTTTGAAGCGGGACTGTGGCGAGTGTGAACGAGAGCGTGCGGCACGTTGAGTGCGATGTTGTGAGTTGTGACATTCTGAGCTGCTTGAGATCTGCGGACTCGGCACTCGGAACTTTTTCCATACTTCGGAGTACCTATGCCTGATTTACGACGTGATCCTATTGTCGGTCGCTGGGTGATCATTTCAACCGAGCGGAACGGCCGTCCGCACGACTTTGCGCAACTACAACCGGTGAAACCGATCTCTACCGCGATCTGCCCATTCTGCCCAGGCCAGGAACGGCTCACGCCGAAAGAGATCATGGCCTACCGGCCGCAACCAGGCGAGCCGAACTCGCCGAACTGGACCGTCCGCGTCATCCCGAATAAATTTCCCGCCTTGCAGGTCGAAGGCGACATGGGCCGCGAAGGCATCGGGCTATACGACCGGATGAACGGCGTGGGCGCGCATGAAGTCATCGTCGAATCGCCCGTTCACAAAGACGGCCTGGCCGACCTGGCCACCAAGAAAATCGAGGACGTGCTCTGGGCCTATCGCGACCGCATGATCGATCTCCGGAAAGATTCGCGCTTCCGCTATATCTTGATCTTCAAGAACCACGGCGCGGCAGCCGGCGCCACGCTGGAACACAGCCACTCGCAACTCATCGCCTTGCCCATTATTCCAACCAGCGTGGCGGAAGAACTGGAAGGGTGCCGTGCCCACTATGAGCAAAAGGAGCGCTGTATCTACTGCGATATTCTCCGGCAAGATCTGTCCGATGGCAGCCGCATCGTGGCGGAAAATCCTGAATTCCTCTGCATCACGCCCTATGCGCCGCGCTTCCCGTTCGAGATGTGGATTCTTCCCAAACGCCACGCCGCCTACTTCGAAGAGAGCCAAAAATCGCAATTTGAATTTCTGGCGCCGATCCTCTCCGAATCCCTCCGCCGCATGGACAAGGCGCTCGGGCGCCCCTCCTACAACTTCATGCTGCACAGCTCCCCGCTCCACGAAAAGACCGGCGACTACTACCACTGGCACCTGGAAATCATCCCGAAACTTACTCAGGTAGCCGGCTTCGAATGGGGCACCGGTTTCTATATCAATCCGGTCGCGCCCGAAGAATCGACCAAGTTCTTGAGGGCCGCAGAGCTGTAGGTGAGCACCCATTCTTCACTCACCCCCTGCAGCCTACTAAATCTTCTCGCACTATCGTTTTCGTTGCATCCAGCGCGTTTCGGCAGAAAAAATTTGCGAAAATGCCGCTAGCTGAGACACTAGCATTAAAATAAATGCAACCCACCATCCAACTTCAGATGAGACAATACCCGATATGGTCAATGCTGCTCCAACGCAAAGTCCAAACATCATAAGAAGCAAGGAAAGAACAAACCCCCATAGATAGGCACCCATCCACCAACCATCTGCTACCGTAGCTGGCTCATATCGCCATAGCGCCTTGGGTGGATAAAAGGGGTCGGGAGTCTTTTCTTGACAAACCCATCCCGCATTCGATAGAACCGCTCCATGCCGCGCCGTCCACGCCTTGCTGCCGGAGACCTGGCCTATCACGTCTTGAACCGTCGTGTGGGCCGACTCTCCCTCTTTGAGAAACCGGCTGACTACGCCGCTTTTGAAACGATCCTCGCCGAAGCCCAGGGACAGACCCAGATTCGCATCGCCGCCTATTGCCTGATGCCCAATCATTGGCATCTCCTCCTGTGGCCTCGACAGGATGGGGAGCTCTCTGAGGTCCTCCGCTGGATCACCGTCACGCATACACAACGCTGGCATGCGCACCACCACACCGCCGGGACCGGTCCGGTATATCAAGGCCGCTTCAAATCGTTCCCGGTCCAAACCGACGCCCATTTCCTCACGGTTGCACGCTACGTGGAACGCAATGCCTTGCGCGCACACCTGGTGACTCGTGCGGAAGACTGGCGCTGGTCGAGCCTCTGGCGACGGGATCAACAGGACCACCAGCTGACGAATTGGCTTAGCGACTGGCCTGTGGATCGGCCGCGGGATTGGGTCGCTCGCGTGAATCGCCCCCAGACTGCATCGGAATTAGACGCACTCCGAGTGAGTGTGCAACGCGGACGCCCGTTCGGAGACGGAGACTGGGTGCAACGGATGGTCACGCGATTCGAAATGGAATCGACCATCCGGCCACGAGGCAGGCCAAAAGCACCTTGAAACAAAGACTCCCGACCCCTTTTCCATCTTCCGCCGCGCCCCTCGCCAACGCCGGGCGCGATCTGAACGTCTTGGCGAATACCCTGGTCACGCTAGATGGCAGTGGCAGCCACGATCCCAATTCAGGCCAGACCCTGGCCTACCAGTGGACCCTGCTCTCCGCTCCGCTGGGCAGCAGCGCCGCACTCACGAATGCCACGACCGTCGCGCCGACGTTCACGCCCACGGTGAACGGACTCTATCTCATGCAGCTCATCGTGAGCGACGGCGTCGTAGACAGTGCGCCGTCCGTGGTCCTGCTCACGGTCAGCGCGCCGACGGCCGCGCCGAATGCGAACGCCGGAGTGGATCAACAGGTCGCGCAGACCGAAGTGGTCACGTTAAATGGCACGGGATCGAGCGATCCCAATGGGGATTCGCTGACCTATCAGTGGAGTCTCATCTCGGTTCCCACCGGCAGCACGGCGACGCTAACAAATCCGGCGACAGCCCAGCCGACCGTGGCTGCCGATCTTTCCGGGTTCTATGTCGCGCGGCTGATCGTGACGGACAGCACCGGGCTCAGTTCGGCTCCGGCGCTCGTGGTCATGAAGGCCCAGGCCGTCACGGCGCTGGCCGTGACGCCGGTCAATCCGGCTATCACCATCGGACAAGCACAAGCGTTTGTCGCCACGGCGACGCTTGCGGATAACTCCACCAAAGTCCTGACGAACAGCGTCACATGGGCCAGCAGCAATCCCGCCGTCGCGACGATCAATGCGAACGGGCTCACCACCGCCGCCGGCCTGGGGACCACGACCATCACCGCCGCTGCGGGAACCGTCACGAGCCCCGTCCAAACGTTGCGCGTGGTGCCGTTCGCGCCGACGGTGGCGTCCGTCACGCCGCTGACCGGTGTCATCGGCACGGTCGTGACGATCACTGGCACGAATTTCACCACGGCCGCGCAGGGCGGGACCACCGTTCGGTTCAATGGCACCCCAGCGGTCGCCACCGCCGTCACCGCCACCAGTCTCCTTGTCACCGTGCCGCAGGGCGCGACGACGGGACTGATGACGATTTTGACCGCAGGGGGCATCGCCACCAGCGCCACACCGTTTACGGTGACGGCATCGCAAGACTTCTCGCTGACCGCCGCTCCCGGCGCGCTGTCGGTCGTCCGCGGCCAGCCGACCACGGCGCAGATCCAAGTGACCAACGGCGGGCCGAATCCCATCACAGGCTTTGTGTCACTGGCCGCGACAGGTCTCCCGACCGGCATGTCCGGCACCTTCACGCCCACGCAAATCGCGGGCGGGCAAGTCGCGACCCTCACGTTGAACAGCGGCACCGCACCGGCAGGCGTGGCTACGATCACCATTGCGGCTACCGCCATGATCGACGGACAGACGATCATCCGGCAGAGCCCGTTGCAAGTGACCGTGCTCGCGGCCGGGACTACCACGCTGGCGGGCCGCATTCTCGCGACGAAAGACGATACCCCGATTCCTGGCGCTCATGTCCGGATCGGCGCGTTGTCCGTCACCGCCGACGCCAGCGGCAATTTCTTGTTCACGAATCCGCCGACTGGTCCGCAAGTGCTGCTGATCGATGGACCGTCCGCGCTCTATCCGGGCAGTCTGCCGGTACAGATGACCATTCAAGCGGGCCAGGCCAATGTGTTGCCGTATCCGGTCTTCTTGCACGAGGTTGGGCAGAACTACTTCCCGATTGCCCCAGGCGGGCAGACGATTGTCTCGCCGACCGATATTCCCGGCTTCACCATGATGATTCCGGCCGGCACCACCATCACGGGCTGGGATGGCCAGCCGAACGTAAAGGTGTCGGTCGTCCCGGTGCCGAACGATCGCTTGCCGATTCCGCCGTTGCCCGCGAACGTCCCGGCCAAGCAGGTCTACATGTTTAACTTCGGCAAGCCGGGCGGCGGATTCCCGAGCCGGCCGATTCCCATCATCATGCCGAATGATACGAACTCGCCGCCTGGTACGCGGATGGACATGTGGTATTACGATGAAGGCCCCACGCCCGATCCGACTTCCCACCAGTGGAAAGTCTATGGGCAGGGGACCGTCAGCGCCGACGGAGTGAGTGTCATTCCCGATCCGGGCGTCGGCCAACCCAAGTTCTGCTGCGGCGGCGGCTCCACGGCGCCGGGGATCATTACCCGACTCAGTGCTGCTGCCCTGGGGTTCTTTGGTATTGTCTCCGCGGCCGATCCCGTCATGCTCCAGACCGGCATGTTCACGCTGGAGCAGACCGATCTGGTCCTGCCGGGCCGGATGCCCATCGTGATTCGGCGGGCCTACCATTCCCAAGACCCGGGAGTTGCCGGCGACACCGATCCCATTCCTCCCGCCCGTGAGTTGGTGAACGCCAACGCCTTCGGCTTCAACACGGCATTGATGGATTACGACGACCGGCTGGAAGGAGAGGGCACGGGTCAAACGTTGCGCTATACCGCTGGGTTCAGCCGAGAACGGCTGACGTTGCAACCCGACGGCACCTACCGCGCGACGCGTACCCCGGCGCTGGCGGGATTGGTCGGGCGGCGAAATCAGGACGGCTCCTCCACGCTTCGCGACAAGACCGGGACCGTCCGCACCTTCGGCAGCGACGGGTGGATTCGCAGCATGGTGGATCGCAACGGGAATATCGTCACCATCGTGCGGAGCGGCAGTCAGATCCAGCAGATTCTCGAGCCCGGTGGGCGTGCCCTCACGTTCCAATACAGTGGCGGGGGCATCAGCCAGATCAGCGATCCACTGGGCCGCACCGTGCGCTACACCTATGGAGCCGCGCCGCCGAGCAGTCCGCCGCCGGGGACCGGGGGGCCGGTGTTGCAACAGGTGCAGAATCCGGCGGGCGGCACCACGGCCTATACCTACGATGGGCGGTTTAATCTGCTGACCATCACCGACGCACGGGGGATTGCGTATCTGACGAACACCTACTGTAGTGGCGGAGGTGCGATCACCTGCCCGCTCGATCCGGCGGTGGTCCGGCAGACCCTGGCCGATGGCAGCGTCACCACCTTCGACTATCTCTCGATGAACCAGTCGGTCATGCAGACCACCGTGACCGATCCACGGGGCAAGGTGCGAGTGCATCGCTTCAATAGCCGTGGCCATGAGATTACCGCCATTGATGCGGTGGGGCAACAGACCCGGCTCACGCGAGATTACGTGACCAATCAGGTGATGGAAGTCCGCGATCCGTTGAACCGGCTCACCAAGTTCACCTATGATTTTTCCGGGAATGTGAATTCGATTCTCGATCCCCAGGGCAATCCCACGCTCTACGAGTACGAATCGACCTTCAACCGCGTCACCCGGATCACCGATGCGCTCAATCAGCAGACGCGGTTCACGTATGAGCCGGCCACCGGCAACCTCCTCACCACCACCGACCCGCTCAATCATGCCACGGCGATCAGCTACAACCAGTTCGGCCAGCCAATCAGCGTCACCGATGCTCTGAACAACCCCACGACGTTTGAATACGACGACGTGGGGAATCTCACCGCGACGGTCGATCCGCTCGACAACCGGACGTTGAGGTTCTACGACGCCGTTTCGCGCCTCGTGGCCATCGTGGACGCCCGAGGGAAGAGCACGCAGTTCACGTACGACAATCTGAACCGCGTCACCCAGATCCAGGATGCCATCAACGGGCTCACCGCGTTTACGTATGATCCCAATGGAAACTTGTTGACCGTGACCGATGCGAAGAACCAGGTCACGACGTACACCTATGACAATATGGATCGGCTGGCAACGAGGAAAGATGCGCTGAACCGCACCGAGAGCTATCAATACGACTTGGCTGGGAATCTGACGCAGTTCACCGATCGGAAGAATCAGGTGACGGCGTTCCAGTACGATGCGCTCAATCGCCGTACGCAGGCCACGTATGCCGATGCGACCACGACCTTTACCTACGACACCGTGGGTCGTTTGGTCAAAGCCAGCGACACCGCCCCCGGCGCCGGGACCATCGACTTTGCCTACGACATCCTTGATCGGTTGGTGCAGGAAACCACGCCACAGGGCACCGTGGCCTATCAATATGACGTGCTGGGACGGCGCACCCAGATGACGGCGAACGGCCAAGCCCCCACTAGCTATCAATACGATGCGGCATCACGACTCACGCGCGTGGCGCAAGGCAGTCTGTTTGCCGCGTTAGGCTACGATCATGCCAACAGACGGACAAGCCTCGGCTACTCGAATAACACGACAACGAACTATGCTTACGATCTGGCCTCACGGCTCATGAACATCACCCACAACGGGCCAAGCGGAGTCATCGAGGCGGTGACCTATAGCTACGATCAAGCCGGGAATCGGTTGAGCCAAACCCGCGCCAACGGCACGGCGAGCCTGCTTCCCAACGCCGTGGCCAGTGCCACTTACGACGCAGCGAACGAACAGACGCAGTTTGCTGGAGCGACGCTCACGTACGACAACAATGGCAACCTCACCAACGATGGCGTGAATATTTACCAGTGGGATGCCAGAAATCGCCTCATCGGCCTCAGCGGCGGCACCGGCGCTAGCTTCGTCTACGATCTACTGGGACGGCGGATGAGCAAGACAATCAATGGAGCAAACACCCAGTTTGCGTATGATGGGAACGACATCACCGCAGAGATCGGCGGGGGAGCCGTCGGCGCCAACTATCTGCGCTCACTCAGCATCGACGAGCCCTTCATCCGACAGACAAGTACAGGCAATGAGCATTACCACACTGACGCGCTGGGGAGTTCGCTGGTTCTGAGCGATACGACCGGCGAGGCACTCGCGAGCTATGGGTATGAACCGTTTGGCAAAACCACAAGTACGGGTAGCTCATCCAATACGTTGCAGTATGCGGGACGAGAGGATGATGGAACGAACCTTTACTACTATCGCAATCGCTACTACACCACAGGCTTCCAGAGGTTCATTGCTGAGGACCCAATCCAATTCGAAGGTGGAGATATCAATCTATACGCCTATGTTGTAAATAGCCCGATGGTGTTTACCGATCCTTTTGGCACGTCGTTGTACCCTACAACACCACCTCCACCTCCTTCAATTCCTGGAGGACCATGGAAATGGTCTCCCGATGATGGGAACAGACGGGGCGGAGCCTTTAGAGGCCCGCAAAATCAGACGGCTAGCTGGGATGATCGATTCAAACACTGGGATGTTAACGATGGAAAAGGAAATCCCAGGCAACGATACAACCGGCATGGAGCTCCATTGACGCCGTCGCAGGCACATGCTAACCCAGGAAAAGGTCCTCGACAACCACTTAACCCGAAGATCCGTCTTCCGGGAATAATAGGATTATTACCACTTATTGGAGATATCTTAAATGCTTTAGGCGGCAAGAAGGATGATGATAGTAGCGCTTGTGTAGCTCCTGATTGTATTTAACGGACTGGTGGAAGTTGGGATGCTAGGCCGCGCAGAACGAAAAGAGGGAAACGATGTTTTACAAGACCGAACAAGAATGTAGAGAGATAGCTGAATGTCTTGGATATGATCACGGCAAACTGGCTCGTGCAGAGTCGGCACCGCCATGTTCCGGTTGTATTCGAGTGTTTATTGAGGACGAGCGTGCTCGATCATTCGCTATTGCGAACAAACTTGTATCTTTTTTAGATGATTTTTCATCGTGCCTCACATGGGTTAATGAGTATGGGATTTGGCCATCATGGGAGAACTGGCACCTATACAACAGGCTGCGCAGCTCCTATGGGGATCTAAGGGAATTACACACCGCCCCAGGCCATAAGTTCTATGGATATGAACGTCCAGATCTCATAACGCTCATCGATCTTATGATTCTGTTTGGATGGGGAGGGCATGTGCTGGCTTCATCCGGGGCCATGTATATTTCCCATGATGGATGGGTACGTATATTTGTGTCAGATAAAAATGAAGAGATTCTCCAGGAGCTTGAATCGTGGCAGCTTAAATTTGAGGTTGAATAAATCTATATGTGGGGAGAAGGAACAGGCGTCATGAACCACAACAGCGGACAAATAGGGATAGGCTGAATTACTGATGACGGTTGCAGCTGAACAAGAACCGATATTTGTTGAGCGACGTGGGCATGCGATGGATCGCGTTGTTAAGAGCACGAATCCGCTCGACCGCCGCACCCTCACCACCTATGCCGACAGTACGACAGTCGCGATGGCTTACGATGCGGTGGGCAATGTCACCAAGCTGACCGACAGCGCCAGCGGGGTTATCGACTGGGCTTACGACGTGCTCGATCGCGTCGCGCAGGAAGTCACGCCACAGGGGATCGTAAGCTACAGCTACGATGTCCTGAGCCGCCGGCTCTCCATGCGGGCGAACGCCCAAGCGCCAGTCACCTATGGCTACGATGCGAATTCGCAGCTCACACAGGTGGCGCAAGGCCCGCTCTCCGGCATCCTCTCGCACGATGCTCTCGGTCGCCGCACGCAGTTGCAACGGTCTAACGGGGTCAACACGACCTACAATTACGATCCGGCTTCACGGCTCTTGGGGATCACCCATGCGAAGGGGAGTACGGTTCTGGAGCAGCTCGCCCATGGCTTCGACCAAGCGGACAATAAGACGCAGGTCAACCACCTGATACAGACGGCCACGGCACTCCCACCGGCCGTCACGGCCGCCTATGATGCGGTGAATGCGCAGACGCAATTCACTGGCGCCACCGCGCAAACTCTGGGTTACGATCCGAACGGCAACCTGGCCACTACCACGGAACCAGCCGGAGCCACAACCTATACGTGGGACAGCCGGGATCGCCTCACGGGCCTCACCAGTCCAACCGTCACGGCCAGTTTTCAGTACGACGCGCTGGATCGCCGGATCGGCAAGACGATCAACGGCGTCACCAGCAGCTATCAGTACGATGGCGCCGATCTCCTCGCCGAGATCGGTTCCGCCCAAGCCAGCTATCTGAGCACGCTCAACATTGATGAGCCGATTGTCCGGCAGACGTCAAGCGGGAACGAATTCTATCTCGCCAACGACCTCGGCTCGACCCTGGCCTTGACCGACGATACTGGCGCCGTGACGACGAGCTATACCTATGGGCCGTTCGGTGAGACGAGCGCGACAGGCGCGACGAGCGGCAATCCCATCCAGTTCACAGGCCGCGAGAACGATGGCACCGGCCTCTATTACTACCGCGCGCGCTACTACAGCCCAGGCCATGGACGATTCCTGAGCGAAGATCCGCTGGAGTTCGGTGCAGGCGATACGAATCTGTATGGCTACGTGGGGAATAGCCCGACGAACTTTACTGATCCGTTCGGTGAAAAGATCAAGCTCCCGCCGGGATTGAACAAGTGCATTGTTGGGATGGTCAAGGCCATTGCGAAGATCGCCGGGATCAATCTCACCCTCCGCAAGCCGGAGGTTGATCCGGCCGATCTGCTAGATGCAGCGAAGGGGTGTATCGGAACCGGAAGTTCTGGAAAGAACGCTGCAACGCCATCGCAGAATCCTACAAAAGGTGGTCCAAAATCGCTGAAGGATCAGGCGGTTGATCTACTTCCACTTAATGATGGGAAGAATCGTGTAACGCTTCGATCTCCGAGCCAAAGAATGGATGTAGATTTAGCAGGCAAAACTCACGGTGGAGTTCCAACTCCTCACACAAAAGTTTCTCCAGTTAATCCGCAGGCGCCTAATCAACCTGCGTACAACACCAGAAATGCGCCCGTCAATCCTTCAACTCAGCAAGACATTCGGACAGTGCGTAGATATCTGGAATCAAAGCAATAGGTAGGGGTATGGAAAAGAATTTTAGAATTGGGCAAAGCAATGAGCTCGTAAGAGACGGCAAGGTTTTCGATCTGCACAATTGTTATGACTACAAGGGAATTATTCTAAAAGGATCTCGGCTTCTTCTTATTTTCTTTGAGCCTAATCTCCAGCATGACGGAGGCCAAGCTCCAATTCTGTTGGAGTTTGCTAAGGTCACCACCTTCGAGGTCAGTCAGAATTTTGGAGGGGCGGACGTAGCTGATCTTGATGAAATGGGGTACAAAACCATCGGAGATAGCGATTACAACTGGCTATTGGATGAACAGCAAGCAACCAAGGATGACGATCTAGTTTTCAGATTTGATAACAATCACTTCATTCGAATCAATAGCCTAGTAGCAACTCTTCGTGACGGGATTAGGCTGCCTGTATTGGAACTCAATGGGTGAAGTGTCCTGTCCGAGGGACGGACCGAGTGCAGGAACCATTTCCTTCATGGACACAAACATACGGACTTGCTGGTTGGCTGATGGCAGGCGTGCCTGACAACGAAGAGTTGAGGGCTGAATGACCAGGGGATTCGATGGGTGCTGTACACGTCGAGTGAGTGACGCGGCGAGTTGAGGACTGACATGCGAGTGCGTGAGATAACGAAGGCGATCATCGGAGTGCTTGTGGCGACCACGCTGTTGTTCAGCGTGGCACCAGCACTCGCCGACCAAGCCACGTATATCTACGACGACCTGGGCCGGTTGTCGCAGGTGATCGACGGGCAGGGGCATGTTGCGATCTATAGCTACGATGCCGTCGGCAATCTGCTCTCCATTGCCCGCAACACGGGAGACTTCTCATGGGAGGGCTGATGCGGACGGCGCTACGGATGACAGAGTGGGGGAAGTCGCTGGAGAATCGCCGCGTGGAGTGCTTGTGCCAGCGCGAGAGCCTGTCGCGCCTCTGCCAAGGACGGCACGATGGTGTCGCCGGGATACCGAAATTCCCAGGCAAAGACGGTGAGAGGGATTGCGGGCTGCACGACCGCCTGCAATGTCGCATCCACTTCCAGACAGGCGCGGCTCAACTCATCCAGATCGTGCGTTTTCTTAAACGGGTGATCGTGCGCGGTGAGATACCCCTTGAGGGATTTCTCGGCGGCCTGCTGGCAATGAAACAGGGCGTCCTCAATGAGTGGGGGATCTGCGTCGAGGTCAATATGGGCGCCACGCACGTCGTTGGCGGCTTTGATCAGCCAGCCTCGAACTGCCGCCGCCGTATCAGGCTGCATAGAGGAGCACACCTTCTCGTTCCACCGTGGCCGGCAACGAGCAGACGACGGTCCGCTGGCGCTCGAACTCGTCATGGGTCAGCACCAGCACATCCTTGGCGACGCCGACTCCCAGCAACGCCTCAAAGGCAGCCTGGTCACGACGATAGCGAGGCAGAGTCGATGTTCGGACGACGACGAGCAAATCGTAATCGCTGTCTGGCCCAGCCTCCCCTCGGGCCCGCGAACCAAACAGGTAGATGCGCTCAGGCGATAACCCAGCGACAAGACGCTGCACCATTCTCTCAATCACCGAATCGCTTGCTTGTACGGCCATGTTCGACGTGGCTCCGATATGGGCTGATTATACCGAGGTGTGTTCACGATGTCTAAGGTTCTGCCACAGATGACACACCTAGCCCGGCTCATCGCCTTCTTCTATTGTGTGCTCATGCTCACTCTATCCGCTTTGCTCGGTGCTCTTCATGCCGACCAGGCGCAATACATCTATGACGACTTGGGCCGTCTGTCGCAGGTGATTGATGGGCAGGGGCATGTCGCGATCTATAGTTACGATGCCGTCGGCAATCTGCTCTCCATTGCCCGCAACACTGGCGGTGTCGGCGCGCCGACGATCACGGGCTTGACGCCGAACAGCGGCGCGGCGGGATCGACCGTGGCCGTGACGCTCACCGGCACGAATCTCACCGGCGCGGCGCTGGCAACGGACAACCCCGGTATTCAGGTCCGGAATGTCGTCACGACACCACTTGCCGCAACCTAACGACATTGAGTCAGGTACTGGTCGCGTTTTTATCGCTCTTGTCCACTCCCCCTCCCCTGGCCTATCATCCCACCAGCTTACGCATGTTCTCCTTAGACTTGGAGCCTTGATTGCCCGTTCGCTTCCGCCTTGAAGACCCCGCGCTCGTTGCGCCCCTCCGCCAGATTGAACGCCTCATTCGCCAGGCAGGCGGCAGGCTCTGGCTCGTCGGCGGATGCGTGCGAGACCTGATTCTCGAACGGCAGCCCCGCGATCTTGACCTTGAAGTCTCCGGCATTCCCGCCGGCCAGCTGCACAGTCTTCTCACCGAACATTTCTCCGTCCAGTTTGTCGGCCGGGCCTTCGGCGTGTTCACGCTCAGCGGCCTGCCGATCGACATCTCGCTGCCCATGCGGCGCCCTCTGGATGACGCGACTATTCCCGGCTTGCTCCAGCAGGCCGATCCCGCGATGGAGATCGACGAATCCCTGTCGCGCCGCGACTTCACGATGAACGCCATGGCCTGGGATCCCGATACCCTAGATTTCCGCGACCCCTTTCACGGTCGCGACGACCTGGCAACCAGCACCCTGCGCCACGTCTCCGAACGCTTCGCCGAAGACCCGTTGCGCGCGCTGCGCGGCATGCAACTGGCCGCGCGCTACAACCTGACGGGGGCACCGGAGACGCTCGCGCTCTGCCAATCCCTCACGCAAGACCAGCTCCCGAGCGAACGGATCTGGGAAGAATGGAAGAAGCTTCTACTGCAAGGCACCTCTCCGTCGAAGGGGCTACAGTGGCTGAACGACTGCGGCTGGCTCCGGTTCTATCCGGAACTCACTGCCTTGCGCGGATGTCCGCAAGATCCGGTATGGCACCCAGAGGGCGATGTCTGGATTCACACGCTCCACTGCCTGGACTGGTTCGCTACGGAACGTACCGGGCAGTCAGAGGACGATCTGGCCGTCGGCCTGGGCGTACTCTGTCACGACTTCGGCAAGCCAGCCACGACAAAAGAAGAGTTTGGGCGCATCACCGCGCGCGGCCATGAGCCAGAAGGAGAGGCTCCAACCAGGCAATTTCTGGCCCGGCTCACCAATCAAACCGGCCTGGCCGATGAAGTCGCAGCTCTTGTGCTCTGTCATTTGCGCCCCGGCGCGCTCTATGAGGGACAGGCCTCGGACAGCGCGGTTCGCCGTCTCGCCAGGCATGTAGGCCGCATCGACCGCCTCGTGCGCGTGGCCCGCGCCGATCAGGCCGGACGGCCGCCGAAACCGTTCGACGGTTTTCCAGCCGGCGAATGGCTGCTCAGGAAAGCGCGTGAATTGGACGTTGAGACGCAAGGCCCTGCGCCAATCGTGATGGGCCGCCATCTCCTCGCGATGGGGATTTCACCGGGCCCAGCAATGGGCAAACATCTCGACGACTGCTACGAAGCCCAGTTAGACGGCTTGTTCACCACGCTCGATGAAGGCCTGGCTTACGCCTGTCGGATGCTCGCGTCTTCTCTATAACCTCCCTCCCCGCATCCATTTACCATCAGGCCATCCTGTCTTGCCGCCTCTTGCTCCCTCACACATCGGCGTCATATGATCGCCCCATGCAGGTACAACTCAGCCACCCGTCCAGAACCGTCGAAGTCAAAGGCCCGAAGAAGGCCAAGGATCTCTTGAAAGAACTCAATCTTGTCGTGGAAGCACATCTCGTCATCCGCGGGGATGAACTGGTGACCGAAGACGAGATGCTCTACGACAACGATACGATCGAAATCCGCCCGGTGATCTCCGGCGGATCGCCAGGCCTCGCGAACCAGTCATGAACTGCACAAAATGCAAAACCCGCGCGGTGATCGATCTGCCGCGACATAATGCCGCCCTCTGCAAAAATTGCTTCAACTACTATGTGCATGACCAGGTCGGCCGGGCCATTAAGTCTGAGAAGATGTTCGGGAAGGACGACCGCATCCTCGTCGCCGTGTCGGGCGGGAAAGACAGCCTGGCGCTCTGGGATGTGCTCCTCAAGATGGGCTACAAGGCCGACGCGCTCTACGTGAACCTCGGCATCGGCGGCTATTCAGAAGTGTCCCATGCCAAAGTGGTCACGTTTGCTGAAACCGTGGCCGCCCCGCATGGCGCAGTGCTGCATGTGCATACCGTCGAGCAGGAAGCCGGAGCCGGGATCAAGGAACTCGCCATGCTGCTTCACCGCCCGACCTGCTCTACCTGCGGCACGATCAAACGCTATCAGTTCAATCGCGTGGCGCTGGAACAGAAATATGATGTCATGGCGACGGGTCACAATCTCGACGACGAAGCCGCCCGCCTGCTGGGCAATGTGCTCCGCTGGCAGGAGGAGTATCTGGACAAACAATCTCCCAACCTGCCGGCCTCGCTCGACGGATTTGCGAAGAAAGTGAAGCCGCTCTTCCGCTTGTCCGAACGCGAATTGGCGGCCTACTCGGTGTTGAACCGAATCGATTACATCGTCGAAGAATGCCCCATGGCGAAAGGCGCCCGCACGCTGCTCTATAAAGAAGTGTTGAACCGGCTCGAAACAGAATCGCCCGGCACCAAGCAAGCCTTCTATTGCGGCTTTCTCGATAAGCAGCGCAAGCCGGATGCCTCCCCAACGACGATCGCCGAGAAAGACCAAGCCCTGCTGCACCCCTGCACGGCCTGCGGCCAGCCGACCATTGCCGAAGTCTGCTCCTACTGCAAGATGATGGCGCGAGCCAAAGCCCATTCTGCCTCATAAACTCTGTACAATTTATATCCTCATGACTCACCGATCGTATGTGCTTCACGTCTTCAGCCTTGCCCTGCCACTATTCCTCACCATGCACTTGCTGCCTTTCTCAGCCGCTGCATCCGATGAGCCTGCCCCAACACTGATTGGCACCCACACCATAGGGCTCACAGCCGGGCCGCTCTTCCCCTTGCGGGTGGAGATCCACCAAACCTCAAAACTGTTCGGCGAAGCCATCATGCCTTCGTGGATGGTGACCATGACGGACCCGCTCGGCTCAGGCTGGTACCAAGGCCAGCTGGCGTTCGGCGCAGAGCTCGTCGCCTTCCATACGCATAGCCCGATCACCGCCTATGGGATCGGTCTGACTCCGAAAATGGTCTATACCCCCACGGCGTTTGGACGGGTGCGCCCGTTCATCGAAGGAGGCGGAGGACCGATGTGGACCGACCTGGGCGGCCGGACGCCCGAGCAACCGGGACAGTTCAATTTTCTCGTATGGGGCGGCGCCGGCTGCGCCTACGCCTTCACGTCACATTGGGCCGTTCAAGCCGGCTATCGCATCATGCACATCTCCAACGCCGGCACTCGCTCGACCAATTCTGGGCTCAATTTCGGACTGCCGTTCTTCGGCCTGTCCTATCAAGGGTTCTGAAACCGCCTTCTTCACCGGGCTATCGAACGAGTCGCGTCTCGCTTGCAAAGAAGGGATTGACCTCGTAAGCTGCGGCCTTATCTTTTTCCCACAATTATCCAACTCGAAAGTAAACCATCATGGCACCTTCTGAACGCGACTACTATCAGACTCTCGGCATCCCTCGCACGGCTTCGGCCGATGAGATCAAAAAGGCTTATCGCCGTCTCGCCCGCCAGTTCCATCCCGACATGCACAGCGGCGCCAAGAAAGCCGAGATGGAAAAGAAGTTCAAAGAAATGAACGAGGCGCACGAGGTCCTGTCCGATCCTGACAAGCGCAAAAAATACGATCAGCACGGCGCCCAATGGGAACAGGCCGAGGCCTACGAGCGCGCCCGCCAGGCAGCCGGGGCTCAAGCCCAGAGCCAGGGCCAGGCCCACTCCTTCAGTGGCGAGGGGTTTTCCGACATTTTTGAAAATCTCTTCGGGGGCCGGGGGCGGTCGGCGGGACAGCAGGGATTTTCATCCTCCGGAGAGGATCTGGAAACGGAAGTCGATTTGTCGCTCCGGGAGGTGCTGAACGGCGTCACCAAACGCATCAATCTTATGGAACCGACCCCCTGTCCCACCTGTCACGGGAGCGGGATGGTGAAAAACCGGCCCTGCCCAGCCTGCCTGGGATCAGGGCACCGGATGGAGTCCCATTCGATTGAGGTCAAAATTCCCGCGGGCGTCCAGAATGGAACCAGAGTCCGCGTGCCGGGGAAAGGCCAGCCAGGCATCAACGGCGGCCGGCGCGGCGATCTCTATCTGCACGTCACACTCATGACGGACAAGGTCTTTCGGCAGCAGGGCAGCGACCTGCACGCTACGCTGCCAGTCTGGCCCTGGGAGGCCGTGCTAGGCGCCGACGTCATGGCGCCCACCTTGGCCGAGCCGGTCCGCGTGAAAATTCCAGCCGGCAGCCGGGCTGACAGCAAACTGCGATTGAAGGGGAAAGGACTCCCAACGGCAGCCGGCGGCCATGGCGATCTGTTCCTCACCCTGCACATCGTCTTGCCGTCCCCTTTGACTGAGGGAGAGCAAAAGCTGTACGAGCAACTGAGCCACTTGCGGACGGGCGATCCACGCGCAGAATTACTGGCCGCCGCCCGGCAAAGCTAGGCTCCTCCATTGTTCCCGATACAGGTCTCTGCATGTCGCTCACCGAATACGCCCTGCTGGCCTTCAGCTCTCTCTTTGTGATCGTCGACCCCATTGCGACAGTCCCGGCGTTTCTCGCCATGACCCCGCGCGACACGACGCCACAACGCCTGCATATGGCTCGCGTCGCTTGCCTGGTGATGGTCGGAGTGCTGGCCGGGTTTGCGCTGGTCGGCCAATCGCTCTTTCATTTCTTGGGCATTACCCTGCCGGCCGTGCAAGTCGCCGGCGCGCTGGTCCTGCTCCTAGTCGCGCTGGACATGCTTCGCGCGCAGCGGTCGCCGGTCATGGAAACCGCTGCGGAAACCGCCGCCGCCAGCGAAAAAGACGACATCGCGATTACCCCCCTGGCCATCCCCATGCTGGCGGGGCCTGCGGCCATTTCGACCGTCATCCTGCTGGATGCGCAGGCAGCCGGATGGGCTCAGCGAGCCATTTTGCTCGCTTGCCTTGCGGTAGTCGGTCTGGCAAGCTACATTATCTTGGCGCTCGGGGCGAAAGGAGCCAAATGGCTGACCCCGATGGCGGAGAAAATTATGACGCGCCTCATGGGACTGCTGCTGGCCGCCCTGGCCGTTCAATTCTTGTTTAACGGACTCAGGGGGGACGGCGGCCTGTTACATCCCTAGCGCCGTCTTCATCATCACACCGCGAGTGTAACCGAAGGAGGACACATGCAACGATCCCGTACAACCATCATGACGTTGACTCTTGCAGCCGCCGTGAGCTTGACGCTGGGCACGTCCGGTGTCTGGGCCAGCGGGTACGGCAAAGAAGGCCATGCCGGAGGCGGACACAGCGCCATGGGCGGTCATGGCATGGGCGGCATGATGCACAGCAGCACCGGCCACCTCATCCGGCATCTCCTCAAGCACGACAAAGACATCGGCCTCTCCGCCGATCAGATCGCCAAGCTGAAAGACATCCAGCTCAACCTGGACAAGACCCGGATCAAGGCGGAAGCGGACATCCAGGTGGCGGAGCGCGAGCTGAAAGCGTTGACCGACGATGAGGCGTCCGACATCGGCGCCATTGAGGCCAAGCTGAAGCAGAGCGAAGATATGCAGGTTGGCCTGCGCATGACCTCCATTAAAACCAAGCGCGAAGTCTTGGGCCTCCTGACGCCGGAACAGCGCGACAAGGAAAAGGCTGAGCACGACAAGGTGATGAAAGAACACAAAGCCGGCAGTGGACACGGCCCCTCTCATGGCAGCAGCGGAGTCAATCCTCACGGCGGAGCCAACCCCCACAAAGGCGCTAGCACCCCAGCGGCTCCCGGCAACATGTCCGTGCAATAACCTGTTGCCTGAAGGAGGCGTTCGATGAAATCGTTCACCCTCATCCTGGCCCTTGCGGTGGGAACGGTGCTCGCACTCGGGACTCCTGCTTGGAGCGATAAGAAGCAATGCGAGGAAGGCGATATCGCCGCACTGGCCAAGGAAGCTGCGGTTACCATCGAGCAGGCGGTGAAGACCGCTGTGGAGAAAGTACCCGGCACGGTCGTCGAAGCGGAGCTTGAAAAGAAGCACGGGAAACCCACGTGGGAGGTGGAAGTGCTCGGCGCGGACGGGAAGGTCACAGAAGTCTGCATTGATGCCGCGACCGGAGAAGTGATTGGGACAGAAGCCAAAGACAAGAAAGACGAGCATAAGAGAGAAGGGAAGAAAGGAAAGTAACCCTACCATGCCCAAGGAATTGAAGCTGAAGAGTCACGATCTCCTCGTCGGTCCAGGCCGGGCCCCGGCGCGGGCCATGCTCAAAGCGGTCGGCTTTACGGACGACGATCTGTCCAAGCCGATCGTCGGAGTGGCCAACACCTGGATCGAGGTCATGCCCTGTAACTTTCATCTGCGACGGTTGTCGGAGCGGGTGAAGGCCGGCATCCGGGCCGCCGGCGGAACGCCGATCGAATACAACACGATTGCCGTGTCCGACGGCATTTCGATGGGCACTGAGGGGATGAAAGCCTCGCTGATCAGCCGCGAGGTGATCGCAGACTCGATTGAGCTGGTGGCGCGCGGTCATCTGTTCGACGCAGTCGTCGCCCTGTCCGGTTGCGATAAAACGATCCCCGGCACGGTGATGGCGCTCGCCCGGTTGAACGTTCCGTCATTGATGCTGTACGGCGGGTCGATCATGCCGGGCCATTTCCAAGGGCATGATGTGACGATTCAGGATGTGTTCGAAGCCGTCGGCAAGCACGCCTCGGGCAAGATGACGAACGACGAGCTGAAAGATCTCGAAGATCATGCCTGCCCAGGGCCTGGCGCCTGCGGCGGCCAGTTCACCGCCAATACGATGGCCATCGCCTTCGAGTTCCTGGGCATGTCGGCGATGGGTCGCAACGGGGTCCCCGCCATGGATCAGCACAAAGACGATGTCGCCTTCGAGAGCGGCAAGATGGTGATGGACCTCCTCAAGAAAGATCTGCGCCCCAAGCAGATCATCACGCGCAAATCGCTGGAGAATGCGATCGCCGCCGTCGCGACGACGGGCGGATCGACCAATGCCGTCCTCCACTTGCTGGCGATCGCTCGCGAGATCGGCGTGAAACTGACCATCGACGACTTCGACAAGCTGAACCGAAAAGTTCCGCTGCTGGCAGACCTCAAGCCGGGCGGCCGGTTCACCGCGGCGGATCTCTTCGCCGCAGGCGGCACGACCCTCGTCGCCAAACGTCTGATAGACGCCGGCGTGTTGCATCCGAATCAGCCGACCGTATCCGGACGGACGATCGGCGAGGAAGCGGCAGGCGCGAAGGAAGCGGCGGGGCAACAGGTCTTGCGTCCGCTCTCGAATCCCATCAAGCCAACCGGCGGCCTGGTGATCCTAAAAGGAAATCTGGCGCCGGAAGGCTGCGTGATCAAAGTGGCCGGCCATTCGATCATGAAATTCCAAGGCCCGGCAAAAGTGTTCGAGCGGGAAGAAGATGCCTTCGGCGCCGTCAAAGCCGGGAAAATCAAAGCCGGCGATGTGGTGGTGATCCGCTATGAAGGCCCGTCGGGCGGACCGGGGATGCGAGAGATGCTGGGCGTGACGGCGGCCATTGTGGGCGCCGGGCTCGGAGACTCCGTGGCGCTGCTCACCGATGGACGATTCTCCGGCGCGACGCACGGCCTGATGGCCGGACATGTGTCGCCGGAAGCGATCAGGGGCGGGCCGATCGGCGCGGTCAAGAACGGCGATACGATTACCTTCGACATCGCCAAGCGGCGGCTGGATGTGGCGCTCACGGACAAAGAAATCAAGGCGCGCCTCAAGAAAGTCAAACATCCCAAGCCACGCTACACCACCGGCGTCATGGGAAAATATTCGCGACATGTCTCGTCGGCTTCAGAGGGGGCCGTGACCAGCTAGCCCATCGACCATTGCGGGCGTGATATCGGGGAGCGCGCATCCTGCGCGTCTCCCCGATTCTTTTAGTAGTACTCGATCTGGCGCTCCCGGCTGACCACGGCCTCCAAGAGCACGAGCGCTCCGCTTTTCTCGATCCACCGCTGGCTCCACGGTGAACACTCCTGAGCCAGACGCGCGCCTACCGTTCCTTCATGCGCCCACGCATCTCGGACATCATCCCATCTAGATCGGCTTCGGCCTTGCTTCGCTCGCTGACCAGATCGCCTAAGTTATAGGCGCGGGGCACGGGAGGTGTATGAGACGGCTGAACGGGCATCGCCTGGCTCCTAGGGCCTGCCGCCTTGGGAGCTGGATTCTGGGAGGGAGCTGGGCGAGGAACCGGAATAGGCGGCTGCATTGGAACTGAAACTGAGGGAGCCGCCGCCGCATGCGGAGCCAGCATGGATGAAGCAGGTATCTGGCCGGTGGCCGCACTCTGCTCGCGCAGCCATTGCCTGGCAACCGCAGATTTCAATGAAAAGCTGATACTGGCGATCGGCATGCCATCGGATGCGACGCGAGCGATTGCCGTATTCACCCCGATCATATGCCCAGCGCTATCGATAAGCGGACCGCCGGAATTCCCCCGGTTCAGCCCGACCTCCGTTTGAAACACATGTTTGCCCTTCACACCATTGAAATTGTCCACTTCCGCGCTGATCACTCCTGTGGTCAGAGTCCACAACCCTCCCTGCTCGGGGTGACCGATCGCAATCACGCGGTCGCCGATCTGTGTCTGATCCGAATCGCTCAGATCGATGACCGGAAGCGGAGCAGCAACACCTTCGAGTTTGAGCAACGCCAAATCCAACGGAGCAGAATAGGCCACCAGCTTGGCGCGCGCCATGCGGGCCAAGTCAGCTTTGGTATCCCCACTCACGCGAGCCGGCTTCAAGAAGACAGACAGACGCGGGTAGGGTTTCCCCGTTTTCTCTTCAATAACCACATGCGCGTTCGTCAGAACAACACCGTCGACCTGGATGATCGAGCCCGTTCCGCCGGTGCCGCCCTTTCCACTGTCGGAATGCCCCATCACCATCACCACTGCCGGGGACGTCATGTCATAAATCTCACGCGGAGAAAACTCCGTCGCTCCAGCGAACATCGGCCCAGAGCCAATTAGAGCTGTAAGAAGGATCGATACATATTTCATCACAATCTCCTATCTTCTCTTAGCCGTCGTCTTGGAATGAAACTGCGCCTTGTGCCTGTTGCATCTGCAGCAGACTTTCGTTGCCTCATAGTGCATGGCTCAACGAACGGGCAGAGGCGTCGGGCGTTGACCAGCCTGGCAGAACAAAGATGAGCGAAAATCTTGAGGATGCGGCCTATTGGCGCTTGAAAAAGTCGGCAACCATCTCAACCACGTAGGTCAATTGGGCGTCGCTGAGTTCGGCATAGATGGGAAGGGACATGACTTCTTCAGCGGCTCGTTCGGATACGGGAAAGGCTCCCTTCCGATAGCCAAGATCTTGGTAACAATTCTGCAAATGCATCGGGAGTGGATAATAGATCTCGGTCCCGACACCCTTCTCTTTCAGATGAGCCCGAAGTTCGTCGCGCTTCGAGACCCGCACCGTGTACTGATTGTAGACATGAAAATTACCCGCCCTCGTCGGCGGCAATGTCACGCGATCCAGCACACCCGCCTCTCGAAATAGCTGATCGTACCGAGCAGCATTGCGCCGGCGGCCTTCGGCCCATTGATCGAGATACTTGAGCTTGATAGCGAGCACGACAGCTTGCAACGCATCCAGCCGGCTGTTAATCCCGATCGCCTCATGGAGATAGCGCACCCGGCTGCCATGCACGCGCAGCATTGCCAGCGCATCCGCGAGTCCTTGATCGTTGGTTGTGATCATCCCGCCGTCGCCAAACCCGCCAAGATTCTTCGAGGGGAAAAAGCTAAAACAGGCAGTATCTCCCAACACCCCAGCGCGTTTCCCACCCTGCCCGGCCCCGATGGCCTGACAAGCATCTTCGATGACAGGCAGCCCCTTTGCTTTGGCAATCAGATTGATCGCCGCCATATCGGCGCACTGCCCGAACAGATGAACGGGAATAATCGCTTTGGTGCGAGACGTCACTGCGCGTTCGAGTTGCGCAGGGTCGAGATTGAACGTATCCGGCTGGATATCGATAAAGACCGGCTTTGCACCCAGTCGAGACACAGCACCAGCCGTAGCAAAAAATGTAAACGGGACCGTGATGACTTCGTCGCCTTGCCTCACCCCCATCGCCATGAGCGAGAGCAGCAACGCATCGCTGCCAGAAGCACAACCGATGGCGTAGCGGGCTCCAACATACTTGGCCAGAGACTCCTCAAAGGCTGCTACACGCGGACCGAGGATAAAGCCCTGTTCGTCGCAGACCGTTTGAACCGCCGCCATGATCTCGTCACGAAGCGGCTGAAATTGGGCTTTAAGGTCGAGGAGAGGAATATTCATAGGTTCAACTTGTCTCGAAACGCTATGCATTGACTATCGCATGCACATACTACATGCACTCCATCAATACCTTGGACGCATTGTCTTTGCAAGTAGAGAATAGCGTTGGTAAGACCCGAACTAACGAAAATCGCGACGCTGGAAGATGAGACTCGCAGACATCAGCAGGAATGCAACATAGGTTAAACCGTACGCCACAATGAGCCCAAGATCGGTACCGGACACCTCGATATGATGAATCACATTCCCCTTGAGATTGAACCGCTCTAAATTCGGCAGGATATAATACAGTCCGGTCACTACCGCGCGCATCCCTTCATCCATCTTCTCCCCGAAAGTCTTGAGATCGGCCGTAAGATGGCCAATCACGTAGGTAGCCAGGGTAAAGATCGCGCTGAGCGTCGCACTGGTGAAGGTGGAGCACAGCAGCGCCACCGCCATCACCACCATGCACTCAAGAAGAATCAACCCAATCGCCTTGAACAATACTGCCTCTACAGGCACATCTTGCACCGCCAAGACCGCCAGCAAGCTCGCCGTCATAATGGCAATGTTGACGAACAGGGTGATGGTCAGCCCCGCGAACTTTCCCAGAAGAAACTCATACCGCGCAACCGGCTTGGACACGATCGTATAAATCGTTTTCTTTTCGATTTCCTTGTTCACCAGGCCGATTCCCACAAAAATAGCGATCAAGACGCTGAAAATATTGATGCTTCCCAACCCCACGTCCAATAGCAATCGATGAAACTCTCCCAATGTCAGCCGCATTAGCAGCAACGAACTTCCGATCATGAGCAGCGCAAACACCAAAAGGTTATACAGCAGCTTATCGCGAAGATTTTCACGGAATGTATTCAGCGCGATCGATAGGACTTTCATACCCGCGCCTCCACAGGTAACTGCACGCCTTTGGCTTCGCGAATAAACAGATCTTCCAGCGATGCCTTATGAGGAGTCAGCGAGACCAGCTTGGCACGAGCCGCCCGAATAATTTCGAGAGACTCATCGACCTGACGCTGGCTACTCAACACAACCATAACTCGCTCCCCATTCAACACCACCCTCGTTGCCAAGACACGCAAATGCTCCAACCCTTCTGATGAGAGCCGATCGACAACCATCTCCACTTCTTGCGTGGTTCCCTGCTGGATTAACTCGGATACCTGTCCGCAAGCCACCAATCGGCCTTTCATGATCATGGCGACTCGATCACAAAGCAGCTCCGCATCATGCAAAATGTGCGAACTGAACATGACCGTCTTGCCTGATTCCTTGAGACGAAAAATAAGGTCGCGCACTTCTTTCCGCCCGATCGGATCGAGCCCGGACATCGGTTCATCCAGCACTATCAGCTCAGGATCGTTGATCAAGGCCTGCGCGATTCCCACCCGCTGCAGCATGCCCTTGGAGAATTTGCGAAGCTGAAGATCTCGCGCGTGCGTCATGCCTACCAGCTCAAGCAACTCATCCACGCGCTTATTCAGAGCGACTCCCCAGAGCCCAAACAGATGGCCATAGAAGCTGAGAAATTCCCGGCTGGTCAGATAGTCATAGAAATAGGGAGACTCGGGAAGGAAGCCAAGCTTGGCTTTCGCGGCCGGATCACCCACCGGATGGCCAAAGATTGAGGCCGATCCACTCGTGGGATAGATCAGCCCCATCAGCATCTTAATCGTGGTCGTTTTCCCTGCTCCATTGGGTCCGAGAAAACCGAAGACTTCCCCCCGCCGAACGTCCAATGACAATTGATCCACGGCCGTGACACGCCGCCCCCAAAACCCGACACGAAAAATCTTGCTCAGCATTTGAATCTGGACAACCTGATCGACAATAGAATTCATTTAGAGGCCCTTGTCCAACCTGAAAACTTTAAGTCGTTTGGGATGGCTACTGCTTGAAAGCTCTCCTGTCTGAGCATCCATGTTGTACGTTCCGCCGAACGGCTCATCTGGAATTGCCTGCAGTATGCCGGACAAGACCAGGTCAGACAACGTTTTTGGCGATTTTCCTTCTACCTGATGATAGCGCTGAATCGCCTCTTCGAGATGCCTGAGATCCCGCTCGATCATGATTTCTTTTACCCGCGCCTCCAGCTTCTCCCGCACGGCAATGTCCGGATTCTCTCTCCACATTGCCTCAAGAAATTGCAGCGCCACATTGGGGTTCCCCGATTCTGCATACATCCGAGTCGCCAACCCCGGGAGAAATCCAGGACCACCAGGAATCTTTGCCGCGCGACTAATGTAGTCAGCGCCCTTCGCCGGCTCGTTTAAAACGAAGTAGTGGTTGTATCCCAGCAGAAACGGTAAGTTCCATTCGTTTGGATTCGCAGCGTGCCCTTTCTCCAACAGCTGGTTACTCAAATCAACTCGCCCTGCCAAATCAGTTAGAATCACTCCTCCCACATAGTAGACGTATGCATAGAGGGGATCGAGAGTAGTGATTACATCCATCGCATGATAGAGCCACACATGCTCATCTATAGAATTTTTCTTCTTCCCAAGGATCTGAAGCGTCCTCAGCCAGAGAACATCCGCCCCCAGATGGTGATAGCCCAACAAAGCTGGTTTCAGGAGTTCACCACGTGGGAGTTGCGCCAGTTCTTCTATTTTCCCTGTCAGTCGATCAGCACGACGATCCAGATCTTGCTGGAGATAGGCCGAGAGTCCAAGGAGACAAGCCAATGTTGTAAGGATCACAGGGAAAACCAACTTCACAAGAACAGGGGAAAGTGAGTGGTCTGATGAAACGGAGAGAGGTCGAACAGACATGGGAAAACTATACACCTCCTCAAAGCACGAGGTCCCACCGACTGTCTCCAGCCGGTGGAACCCTCTATTTGCACGGAATCCGACTAGTGCTTAGAACACACCTGGTGTGCAGTCTTGCGAGCCTGTGCTATCGGCCGATGACCAGACAGAGAAAACGGGAGCAGAAGCTCCATCCAAGTTAGCTGTAGCCGTCGCTCTGAACCCGCCTGCAGTCACACCCGCAGAAACTCCCGTCGCTGGAGTGATCAACGCCGCAGGGGTCAAAGTTGGTCCCATGCACGACGTATGGGCTGCAGCATAAGTATCAGCTGCATACTGATATATGACGTTGCCGGCTGGCTGGAAGCCAATATCCGCAAAGGTCGCGACACTGGCGCCACCGGGGTTAATGCACCAACCAGGAGCGGCCGGAGTCGTGACAAGAGGGCCCGCCCCACCTGGGAACCAGGTCACAGGCGTAGAATTTAAAGTCGCTGACGGCGCTGCTGCTACAGGCCAAACGGTAACGCTCGCGTAACAGCCACGCTCACCTTGCCAAGCCACGTTAGACGTCTTGATGGCCATCAGGTTCGTCTTGGCCTCAGACTGCCGCGACTTCATCTGATACTGCAGGAAGTTCGGAATGGCGATGGCCGCCAAGATGCCGATGATCGCCACAACGATCATCAACTCGATGAGGGTAAAACCCTCTTGTTTACGCAATGCCTTAAACATCGTACTGCCTCCTGGTTGATGGTTCACTGACCGCCCACTCTCACACGCTGCTTCTTCTTGCTACCCGAGGCGCTCTCGTTGGCGCCTACCAGTGCTCTAGCAGGTTTAATGCCGGTCAGTGTTAAAAATGAACGTACCATCACCTCTCTGAAAATCAACAAGTTAGAATAAATCAGCAATTGATGCATTCTTGGCCGATCACGACCCTCTCTTCCGCAATCCGCCCAAAGATGCCGAGAATTGGCATCTTTTCAATTTCAACTGAACGGAAAACGGACGGCCGATCTTCGCTTAAGCACCTCAACCGGAGACTTGCCCACGTCATATGACAAGACCTCATCCGACTCTCAAGAAATTATGTCTTTGAAATTACTTAGAATACCTGATGTAGATTAGCTATAAGCATGTAATACAAATTAATCAGGTGGATTACGGTCTTTTATTGATGCAACGAAACAAGTGCGTATCGCTCTTGTTATACGGGCGAAGCAGATACGACTACTGAGCAGATTGCTTAGACTGTATCTTGTCCGATACGCGACGTTTAGCTTGTTGGATACGCTCTTCGCTGGCGAGATGAGTCATGAACTAGAAGAGGAGCATGACTAGCGATGCACCTCATACCCATCAGCTGGCGCTGTCCCAAAGGCCTGAGCGATGTCCTGCATTTCCTCGATGGCCAGTAGAATCTGCTCTAACGGCAAGTGCGCCCAACGGTTGAGTTGCTCGCGGCGCGCGCCCTCGAAGCTGGTTATACGCCAGTCGAATTCCGACAGAGGCGGCTTATTATCTGGCATCATCTTCCAGCCTCATGCGCAAGTGTTCGATATCGATCCGATCCTGCTCTCGGCCTGCCACTTCCTTCATGACAATCAGCGTAGGAATACTGACAAACCGAACTTCAATGGTCCCATACAAGGGCTTGAGCAACGCTTTGGCGTATTCCTCCTCAAACGGAAAAGGCTCATGGACGAAAATGTCAATGGATGTTTCACGATGACGGTCGCTCCAGAGTTGCAAGACCTGCATGTTCTTCTCGCGTATCCAGCCCTCACGCGTCGCTCGATCGGCAAATTGCTCAACTGTGACTGGCGCGACCGGCAGATATCCAAGTGTTCCGAGCGCGACAAATGCCCGAGCGACGTTGTCCGGAATCAACTGGATAACAAAGTCGACATCCTTGGTAAAACGCAGATAACCATGGGCATTCACCGCAAGCCCACCGGCGACGAGATATCGGACGCTGGCGTCGTTGAGCGCTCGAACGATGGCTTCGAAACTGCCAAGCTTCACAATGTCTCCATTGTAGCGGATGTGCAAATGGAATAGTAGAAATGTCCACCGACCTGACGCATGAGACAACCGCCGAGGCCTGCGCCGCTACTTATCCAACTATTGGCGTGCCAGGCGAGCACATCCGCTCCATTGCGGACCTCGTTTGCATAAAACCAGGGGTCCTGAGGCATCACACCGGAATCGTGGGGTCAGGGGGCGGCCTGCAGAGATTGTCTCTTCTCCGATACGCGACGTTTAGCTTGTTGGATACGCTCTTCGCTGGCAGGATCGCCAAGACCCTGCTCGCGGAACCGTTGAAACAGCTTTTCGTTTGAAGGATCGAGCTCTAGTGAATGAAGCCAGGCTTCCTTTGCCTCGGATAGCTTCTGCTGCTTCACATAAATATCGCCAAGATGCTCATAGATCACTGGATCGTCGCCCACTAGCGCAGCCGCGCGCTTAATCTCAGTGAGCGCCTCATTGAATTTCCCTAGCTTATAAAAGGCCCAGCCGAGACTATCGACGTAATACCCATTGTCCGGTTTGAGCGCCACAGCCTGCTTGGTCAGCGACAAGGCCTGCTCCATCTTAATGCCGCGCTCCGCATAGCTATAGCCAAGATAATTCAACGCATCGGCGTGGTGCGGGTCCAGACTCAAGGCTAACTCCATCGACTTCACCACGTCGTCGAAGCGATTGAGCTTATCGTAGGCCGTTCCAAGGTTGAAGTGCAGATCTGCGTTCTTCGGGTGCTGGCGAATTCCCTCTTCAAACGTGCTCGAAGATTTTTCAAACTGCTCAGTCTGGAGATACGCCAGCCCCAGCACAATAAACGACTCCGGTTGCTTGGGATTGATCCGCGTCGACTCAGCCAAATGCGTGATCGCAGCAGGATAGGCTTTGAGACGATACTGCAAGACACCAAGATGCATATGGCTGTCCGCATACGAAGGATCAAGCTGAATATTAAACTGATAGGTTTCCGCCGCTTTGGGAAACTCCTTGGTTTCTTCATAGAGATACCCAAGATAGTCTCGTACTTTGAGCTCGGCAGGCCGCGCTTTGAGCACCGCCTGAAGAAGCTCAATAGCTTTAGGAAACTCCTTTTTCTCTCCGTAGATCAGTGCCATCCGCAGCTGCACATCGAGATCGCCAGGGTCTTCAGCCAGCATCTTGTCGAGTTCCGCGAGGCCGCCGGCATAATCCTTAGTATTGACGTAGAGCTGAATCAAATGTTGCCGGATATCCTTATTATTGGGATTTACCCGCTCAAGATATCGTTTGAGCACCGCAATCGCTTTTTCTCGCTCCTGACGGATTTCATACAGCGACGCTTGCGCAAGATAAGCCGGTTCAAACGCCGCATTGCTCGCGATGGCCCGCTCGAAACTTGCCAACGCCTCGTCCTGCTTGCCCGATTCGAGAAAAATTCTGCCGAGATAGTAGTGGCCGATTGGGGACTCCGGCGAAACTTTTAATCCTTGTTTCGCCGTCTGCTCGGCCTCGGCCAGCCGCTTCTGATTGACGAGGATAATCGCTTTGGGAAAATAGGCATCGCCTTGCCCTGGATCACGCTCAATCGCCAGATCTAATAATCGAAGCGCTCGATCCGGCTTGCCAGCACTGGCGAGAATGCCCGCCATCTGCGTCAGTTGCTGCGCGTCCTGGCCGCTACCTTCGCCAACTTCTTCCGCATAGCGGGCGGCATTGGCCATGTCGCCTAAATTGAAATAGATCCCGGCCAATCGGGCCTTGACGGAACGCGAGTTCGGATCGGTCTTCAAGACCGCGCGATATTCCTGAATCGCCCGGTCATGGTCTTGGGCCAACTCAGCTTGGTATCCCAGCATGAAATGATACGATGCTGACGCATCCACAGCCTGAGCCACAGCCGGTTTTTTCGGTGTTGTCCCAGCTGGCGCCGCTTCCTGAGGATGTGGCGCTGCCGCACAAGCCACCACCACAAGAGGAATGAGACCTGCAAAAACCCCACGCCCCGCGCACAGTGGCGTGCGATCGAAAAATGACCATGAGGAAGCAATCGAGAACCAGCGTCGTGTATTCACAATAGCCTTGGGGAAAAAGGACTCGGAGTGCGTTACTAACTGGAGAGAATTATACCGACTGAGGAAAAGACCCGTCAAACGACTTCAGGATTCGCGGTTGTCGAGGCTTTCAAACTTCGCAAACCGATCGTGAAAAAAAAGATCTCGCTTCCCGATCGGTCCATTGCGATGTTTGCTCACGATAATATCGGCGATGCCTTTTCGCTCGGAATTCTGGTCGTAGACTTCTTCGCGATAGATGAACATCACCACGTCGGCGTCCTGCTCGATCGCGCCAGACTCACGCAAGTCGGCCAGCATGGGAATCGGCGGCTTTCGCGCTTCAACCGCCCGGCTGAGCTGTGAGAGCGCCACGACCGGCACATTCAGCTCTTTCGCCAAGGCCTTGAGCGACCGGGAAATATCGGAGATTTCCTGCTGTCGCGACTCCGAATCGCTCCGTCCTTGCATGAGCTGCAAATAGTCGACGATCAGAAGATCCAGCCCCTTCTCCGCCTTGAGGCGGCGGGCTTTCCCGCGCATCTGCTGTACCGTGATCCCGCCGGTGTCATCGATAAAAATCGGCGCTTGCTCCAGCCGCCCTGCTGCTTCGGCCAGCCTCCACCAATCTTCCTTTTGCAATTTTCCCGTCCGAAGTCCGTGCGAATCGACTCGCGCCTCCGAGCTCAACATACGCAGCACGATTTGCGGCTTGGACATTTCGAGACTGAATATGCCGACCACCGCCTTAGCGTGGATCGCGGCATGCGTCGCAAACCCCAAGGCCAGGCTGGTCTTCCCCATACTGGGACGGGCCGCGACGATCACAAGGTCGGACGGCTGAAGCCCGGCGGTCAGATCGTCGAGATCGTAATACCCCGTCGGAACCCCCGTGACATGCTCTTTCCGCTTCGACAGTTTGTCGACAAGATCGAGACTTTCCTTGATGATGTCGTTGATCGGCGTGAACGCTCGTTCAAGCTTCCCCTGGGCAATGCTGAACACCGAACGCTCGGCAAAGTCGAGCAGATCGTCGATGGATGTCGTTCCTTCATACCCCCTCGTCAGCACTTCCGTCGAGGTATGAATCAGCTCGCGCGCCACCGCTTTGTCACGCACAATCTTGCAGTGATACCGGATGTTCGCGGAACTGGATACTGACTGGACCAACTCAGCGAGAAACGCTGCGCCGCCGATCGATTCCAGTTCCCCCTTGGATTTCAACCGTTCAGTCAGGGTGATCTGGTCGATGACTTCACCGACATCCGACAGATCGAGCATGGCGCGAAATACTTTGCGATGGGCCGTACGATAGAAATTCTCCTCGACCAGCAATTCCATCGCCTTCGGCATGGCCAGATTATCCAGCAGAATGGCGCCTAGCACGGACTGTTCCGCTTCAAGATTCTGCGGAGGCAATTTCGGCTGAGACAGATCGACGGTCGCAAACGGCTTCATGACGTCCTCTTGGATCCCTTCTGGATCCGACTGGACACATCACCTCTTACGATACTTGCAGAAGACTGTACTTGTAGTCCGCGAAATAGGCGATCGACGTTGAAGGCAAACCCTGTGGAAGGAATATTTCGCCCAAACCGGCCGATGAGGTGGTCATAGCGTCCGCCACCCCCCAATTCGACGCCGACTCCTTCAGCAAACACATCGAACACGATGCCATCGTAGTAATCGAACCCGCGAAACTCGCCGAGATCCAGAAAGAGCACATCCTGATGGCCGGCGTGACATAACAGCCGATAGACCGCCGCGAGCCGAATCAGCGCCTGCGTCGCAAACTTATCGCCTTTGGCAAGGATTCGACCTCGGTCTAATACTTCAGCCTGCCCACACAACTCAGGCGCCTCTAAAATGGTCGCGGCCTGACGCGCGGTCACCTGTTCACCGGCAAGAATTTCCTGTAGACGCGGAAGATCTTTACGAGCCGCCGCCTGCTCTGCTCGCTTTTGCCCGCTTGGAGACAGCCCTGCTCTAACCAGCAACCCTTTAAAAAATCCCACATGCCCCAGTGAAATTTTAAAGGATCTGAGGCCGACCTGCTTCAAGCACTCGATCATCAGGATCAGCATCTCGCTGTCGGCAGCGGCATCATCCGCTCCGATATACTCTGCGCCGACTTGAAAAATTTCCCGATCACGCCCAGCGTGCTCCGGCTCATACCGAAACACGGAGGTGCGATAGGACACGCGCACCGGCAACTGCGTCCCCATCATGCCCATTGCCACGGTTCGAGCGATCTGAGCGGTCGCGTCCGGCCGCAGGAGAAGAACCCGGCCGGTAGTGCGGTCGGCAAACGTGTAGCACTTCTCGATCAGCTCGGGCTCCAGCCCGGGAGTCAGCACATCAAGATATTCGAATGTCGGTAGAATAATCTCGTCATACCCACGGCGGGTCAGACGTTCGAGCAGCTGCGACTCAAGCACTCTGACTTGCTTTGCGACAGCAGGCAAAATGGTCGCCATCCCGGATGGGACCAGCGACCGATCTTGCAAAGGCAAGGGAGAGGTCTGTCCGAGACCAATGCGCGTCTTGGAAGAAGCAGGAGGCATAGCAGACCGAACGCGCCTACGACCGACCGTTAGGAGAGATTTGCTACTTTGACCGACAGGATATTGGAGCTGGACTTGATCTTATCCAGCACGGCCGCAGGGAATACCGTATCCGACCCAATGATCAACAAGGCATTCCCGCCGCGCTTTTCGAGCGCGCACTGCATACGCACAATATTGATATTGTTCTCGCCGAGCACATGGCCGACGTTTCCAATGACGCCGGGGCGATCGACATTGTGAATAAATAACATGTGTCCTTCAGGGACCACTTCGACCTTAAAACTATCGATCTCGACCGCTCGCGCATCTTTTTTGTTGTACAACGTGCCCGCCACCTGATGCGAGGCTTTTCCTGCCTCGACCTTGACGCGAATCAGGCTGGTGAAGTCACCCGCATCCGAACTCTTGACCTCTTTCACTTCAATGCCCCGCTCTTTCGCCACGATCGGAGCGTTCACATAATTCACCGGGTTTTCCATGATCGGCGTCAACAGCCCCTTGAGCACTCCGATTGTCAGCGGCGCAATGGAGAGCGTGGATACCTCTCCACTGTATTCCACCGTCACCCGCTCGATCCCGCCCTGGGACAACTGCGACTGCAACGACCCCAGCTTTTCGGCTAACGTGAGATACGGCTGCAACCGTGGCAACAATTCCGGGGCAATGGAGGGAATGTTCACGGCGCCTCTGGCAACACCCTTTGTGAAATAGTCCACGACCTGTTCGGCGATTCCCACAGCGACATTTTCCTGCGCTTCCGTCGTCTGGGCGCCGATATGCGGGGTGCAGATGAAATTATCCAATGCCAGGAGAGGATTATCCGCCTTGACCGGCTCTTCTTCAAATACGTCGAACGCCGCAGCCGCCACCTTCTTACTCTTCAACGCCTCGACCAGATCGGCCTCGTTGATGATGCCGCCGCGGGCGCAATTGACAATCATGACTCCGGACTTCATCGTCGCAATGGCCTGCGCGTTGATAATCCCCTTGGTTTCAGGCGTTAACGGCGTGTGGACCGAAATGATATCGGCACTCTTGAACAGATCCGGCAACTCCATCATCGTCACGCCCATTTTCTCCGCCCGATCCGCAGCCAAATAGGGATCGTACGCAATCACCCGCATGCCGATTCCTTGCGCCATCTTCGTCAAATGGCTGCCGATCTGGCCGACACCGACAATGCCGAGCACCTTATTATAGAGCTCGACCCCCATGAACTTATCCTTCTCCCACTTGCCAGCCTTCACGGACGCCGTGGCCTGTGGAATCCGGCGAGCCATGGAACAGATCATGGACATCGTATGTTCGGCCGTAGTGACGGTATTCCCGCCTGGGGTATTCATCACAACGATGCCGCGCTTAGTCGCCGCGGGCGTATCGACATTGTCGAGGCCGGAACCAGCGCGCCCCACGATTTTCAACTTCGGGGCTGCCTCGATCAACTCCGCAGTGACCTTGGTACCGGACCGAACGATCAGCCCATCGGCGTCCTTAATCTCTTTGAGCAACTCATCTTTCGGCATCTTGGATTTCACCACAACCGTGAAACCCGCTTTTTGGAGAAGTTCGACACCCTGTGTGGACAAGCTATCGCTGATCAGAATCTTCAATCCGGTATTCGCGCTCATCGTTCCCCTCAACCTCTACTTGGCCATCAAAATTTCTTGCGCCTTGCCTACGCCGCTGCCCAGCTTCACAGAATGGCCAAGGCCTTTCAAGACCATCTCTGTCGCAGCCACCGCCGTGATCACGTCAAACCGATCGGCATAGCCCATATGCGAGAGACGGAACACCTTCCCCTTCAATTGATCCTGCCCACCGGCCGCAGTGATTCCGTATTGCACGCGAAGATTCTTATAGATGGCTTGCCCATCCACACCATCCGGCGCACACACTGCGGTCAACGCATCGCTCGGTGAATTCTTGGGGAACACCGCCAGCCCTGCGGCTTTCAACCCTTCACGCATGGCATGGGCCAATTGCCCTTGCCGGGCAAACATCTTATCGAGCCCCTCGCCCTTCATAATTTTGAAGACCTCTTGGAGGCCGATAATCAGCGACACCGTCGGTGTAAACAAGGTTTGGTTCTTAGCCTGGTTCTCGCGCTCTTTCTTGAAATTGAAATAGAACGACGCATTCTTGGCTTTTTCCGCAACTGCCCAGGCTTTGTCGCTCACGCTCACGAACGCCATCCCCGGAGGAAGCATGAGGGCCTTCTGCGAGCCGGTAATGACCACGTCCAGGCCCCAGGCATCGGTCTTAATATCGAACACTCCGAGCGCGGTAATCGCGTCGACGACCAAAATCGTATTCTCGTATCCCTTGACGATCTCTCCCAGTGCTTTCACATCGTGAGATACTCCGGTCGAGGTCTCACTGGCTTGGACATACACGGCCTTGATCGAAGGATCGGCCTTCAATGCATCCGCCACGGCCTTCGGGTCGACCGCATGCCCCCACTCGACCTTTATCTCAGTCACCTGCACGCCGAACGCTTTACAGATCTTGCCCCACCGTTCACCGAACTTCCCACCATTGATACACAAGGCCTTGTCGCCGGGAGACAGGAAATTCGACACCGACCCTTCCATGCCTCCTGTGCCGGAAGAAGCCAGCATAAGCACGTCATTCCTGGTCTGGAACAGCCACTTGAGCCCCTCACGAACTTCCGCGAAGATCGGATCGAACTCAGGCGCCCGGTGATGAATCATCGGACGGGCCATCGCCAATAACACTTCCGGAGGCACAGGCGTAGGTCCCGGAGCCAACAAATACCGCTTCAACATTGACCGATCCTCCTTCGATATCATCCGGTGAAGATGTGACGAGAAAAGAGGCGGTACGCTACCACTAGCGCCACGAGACTGTCAAGAAATGGAGGGCGCAAGATCTCAAAATCGCTGGAAGTTTCGTCTCGCATCGCAACTCGGCACATCCTCCCAAAACACAGGCCTCGTAACCATAATAAAGCCTGATAAACCATGCCAAGGCGAAAAGGCCCCTTCAAAGAGCAGAACGCCTAACCCGTTCAATTTCTTGACAACCCACAGCCTGATCGATAGTCTACTCAACAACACGGGTATTTCACAAAAATTTGAGGTCTATTTTGAATCAGCGCTACCGCTCGACATTGCCATTTTTCATTCTCTGCATGCTTGCGATCGGAACATTCGCGATCCCAGTCGAGGAGAGCTTTGCCGAGACGGCAGCTCCGGATGTAACTGAGGATGCAGCGGTTCCAGAAGAGGACAACGAATCGGATGCCAACCTGGTTCCCCTTGAACCTGAATTGACCATTCTCCCTCCCGAGCTGGCTGAATCTACCTCGGATTCAGGAGGCGCACTCGAAACCACAGCGCAAGATCCATCAAACGCACCCATGCTCTACCCAAGCCCCATTCAATCCATCAATGACGGGATCACCTATAATATTCCCATCGTCATGGATCCTACCGTGCAGAGCCATATTCGCTTCTTCAATACGTCAATCCGGTCCCGCTTTGAACAATGGCTGATCCGGCTCAGCCGCTATCAGCCATTGGTTGAAAACATCTTCTCCGAATTCAACATTCCCAGCGATCTAGTCTATCTTTCGTTAGTCGAAAGCGGTTTCAATCCCTACGCCTTTTCCCGCGCGAAAGCGACCGGCCCCTGGCAGTTCATGAAGGGCACGGGAAAGGTCTATGGCCTCCGCATCGACAACTACGTGGATGAACGCCGCGACCCGATCAAGTCAACGGTCGCCGCCGCTCGCTATCTTCGCGATCTCTACGATCTGTTCGGAACCTGGCCGCTTGCCATGGCCGCCTACAATGCTGGCGAAGGCAAGGTCATGCGGGCGCTCCATAAGGTCCAGGGAGAAACCTTCTCCGATATCTCGAAAACAAAACTGATCCGCACCGAAACAAAACAATACGTACCCCGCATTATGGCCGCTACCGTTATTGCAAGAAATCCTGACCAATACGGATTCCCACAGAATTCCGTCGCGCCCCATCAGTTTGAAGAAGTGCTGGTCAATCGCCCGCTCCATTTCCGTGCGATCGCCAATACCACTGGCATCCCGTACGAAGAGCTACGGCTCCTGAATCCGGAACTCCGGCGCGATGCCACGCCACCAGGCGAATCGGCGTATCACCTCAAGGTCCCGGTAGGAACCAGTGAAAAAGTGGTTCAGCTTCTGGACCGCGTTCCCTCCTATAAGTTTCCTCCGCTCCCAGCAGCTAAAACGCAACGGGCCAAAGCCGACAGCAAGCGGTGGTATCGCGTACGCGGAGGGGACACGCTTGAGAAAGTCTCAAAGCGATTCAGCATCCCCATGAAGACGCTGAAGGCAAAGAACAACCTGACCAGCCCCGTAATTAAAGCCGGGGAGCTCTTAAACATCGCCCGCTAATAACGGGCACGGTCGAATCAGATTCCAGATCTGAAGCGACCATGCCTCGTAAATCGGCGGTTATGGTTTTGGGGGAGTAGCTGGCGCTGGCGCAGCCGGTGCGGAAGAAGCAGGAGCAGGATCCGGGGCCTTCTTCACTTCAAGTACTTTGAGCCGCACAGCGGCTTCGTTTGCCAGCGGAGAATTCGGATAGTTCTTTATCAGATCCTGATAATGCGCCAACGCGCCCTCAGGCCTCGACAGACTCTCTTCCAGCCGAGCCAGCTCAAACAACGCATGATCCCGATTCAACGCACCGGGAATGTCCAATACCTCTGAGTAGGCCTTAGCCGCCTGATCACGGTCCCCCTTCAAAAGATACACGTAACCCAACCGCTGCTGCACCAGGCCGAGCAACGACGCATTCGATCCATACATCAGGATAAAGTGTTTATAGGCCTCAATGGCCGCATCCAACTCATTGGCTTGAACCAGCGCATTCCCAAGATGGAACGCCGCAAGCGGAGCGGGCGCTGTTCTGGGGTACTCATCCACAATTCTCTTATAGAGCGCCACCGCTTCCTTGAGATTCGTATCGGCTTTCTTGGGGTCGTCCGCAGGACGCGTAAAGTAGTGGAGCGTGGCTTCTCGCTCAAGATCCTGCGCTTTCTGCGTCGTCTGGTTGTCGTACCACAACACCCCGCCGACAATTCCAGCGGCAAGCAAAAGAATCGCCGCACCCACCAGCAATGGACCGCGGTACACACGCAAACCCTCCAGCCAATGCTCGAGATTGCTGACTAAGTGCGCTTCGTCGACCGGCAAAGTCCGTGGTGGAACTTTAATACGATAGGTCATAAGATGTCCTGGCGAATGGCGATGTCGCTTCGAGTGAACCTGGGCCTTATACTAGGGATTGATTTACCTTGTCAACGTAACTCAGCCTGGCACTCTCCATCGGTCTCGCGAGAGACCCCGAGTACCGCGTGGTCCGAGAACCTTCTCCATGTTTCAAAACCGCCTCCAACAACTGAATGATCAATCGCTAATCCGGCGGCTGCACACGCTCAACTCTGCGACCGGGCCAACGATCCAACTCGCCGGACGCCCCGTCATCCTGCTGGCCTCCAACGACTACTTGGGGCTCGCCACTCATCCAACCGTCATTCAGGCCGCAATCCAGGCGACAGAACGCTATGGAACAGGATCGGGAGCATCCCGCTTAGTCTGCGGGACGCTCCCACCTCACGCGGAACTGGAACAAGCCCTTGCGACCTTTAAACGAACCCCAGCCGCATTGGCCTATGGATCGGGATATCTTGCAAATATAGGCGTCATTCCATCCCTCATTGCACGAGGCGGACAGATCTTCGCTGACCGACTTTGCCATGCCAGCCTCATCGATGGGGCACGTCTTAGTCGCGCCGACCTGCGGATTTACAGACATCGCGACATGAATCACCTTGAGTCTCTCCTCAAACGGGCAGGCTCTAGGCGGCCAACCCTCATCGTGACAGACGGATTGTTCAGCATGGACGGCGATCTGGCCCCGCTTCCCGAACTGGCCACTCTGGCTCAACGGTTCAGTGCGGCACTCTATGTCGACGACGCTCACGGCACTGGAGTGATGGGCCCATCAGGTCGTGGCACGCTTGAGCATTTCGGAGTCGAAGACCGGATTCCATTTCACATGGGCACCCTTGGCAAAGCCCTTGGCAGCAGCGGCGCCTATGTCGCCGGCCCTGCGGACATGATTCAATACCTGGTCAACACCAGCCGGCCCTTTATGTTTACAACCGCCCCGCCACCAGCTTCAGCGGCAGCGGCATGCGCCGCACTGACCGTACTCCAGCAAGATCCGACGCGGCGCGCGCGGCTATGGCGTAATCGCGACCATTTATTCACGGAGCTCACCCGCCTCGGCTTTCGTCTCACCGATTCCACCAGCCCCATTCTTCCCATTCTGATCGGTCAAGCCGAGAAGGCCCTCGCCTTTGCCGAGCAACTCCTGGCTCAAGGAGTCTACGCACCGGCAATCCGTCCGCCGACAGTCCCCGATGGATCCAGCCGCATTCGCGTAACCGTCACAGCTGAGCATTCCCCCGAACAGATTGACTTGGCGCTATCCGCATTTGAACGCGCAGGACGATCTGTAGGACTTCTCTAACCCCCAGCCGCGCACCGCATCTTCCCGCGAATTCCTTGCTTTCCCGTCTTGCTGTGGCATGATGCTCACAAGTCATTCATTTAGAGAAAACACCGTGCCGATCATAGAAAACCACACGGCCGTCGATCTGTCTTAGTACGGAGTCATATTTATGGATATTTCCAAACTCCTGACCTTTTCAGTCAAAGAAGGCGCCTCCGACTGTCATATCAGCTCTGGCGAGCCTCCGATGATCCGTATTCATGGCGACCTCAAGAAGTTGGACCACCCCGCGCTTACGTCGGATGAGACGCATGCGCTGATCTACGACATGATGACGGATACGCAACGGAAAAACTTCGAAGAGCACCGGGAATGCGACTTCTCGTTCGAGCTCGGCGACATTGCCCGCTTCCGCGTGAACGTCTTCGTGCAGCAGCGCGGACTCGGGGCGGTCTTCCGAAATATTCCCACGGAAATTCTTCCGCTTGAAAAGCTCGGCATGCCGCCAACCTTGCGCCAGCTCTGCGACAAGGAAAAAGGGCTCATTCTCGTCACCGGGCCTACCGGGTCGGGTAAGTCAACGACGCTCGCCGCCATGGTCGACTATCTGAACAATACCTTCGAAGGCCACATCATTACGATCGAAGATCCCATTGAGTTCGTCCACAAATCCAAGAAGTGCCTCGTCAATCAGCGCGAACTGGGCGTGCATACCCTATCCTTTGCCAACGCCCTCAAGTCCGCACTTCGCGAAGACCCCGATATTGTGCTCGTGGGAGAAATGCGCGATTTGGATACCATTCAGCTCGCGCTGACCGCAGCAGAAACCGGACACTTGGTCTTCGGCACGCTCCACACTTCCAGTGCGCCCAAAACCATCGACCGTATCATCGACGCCTTTCCACCGGCCCAACAGGCGCAAATCCGAACGCAGCTCTCAGAAGCGCTGGAAGCTGTCATTACCCAAACCCTGCTCAAGAAAAAGTCGGGAGGACGTGTGGCGGCACTGGAAATCATGGTCGCCACCACCGCCGTCCGCAATCTGATCCGCGAAGCCAAGCTCCATCAGATTCCCGGCATCATGCAGGCCAGCCAGAAAGACGGCATGCAAACAATGGACATGGCGTTACTTGAGCTGGCAACACGCGGCCTGGTCACAAAAGCCGAAGCGCAATCGCGCAGCATGAACCCAAACCTCTTCGGATCAGCTTCCTCGCTCAGCGGGGCCGCGTAACCACAGCAAGACAACGGAGACGGGCATGGATATCCGCAGCCTCTTAAAAGTGATGGTCGATCAGGAAGCGTCCGACATGTACCTCACGGTCGACGCGCCCCCGATCTACCGCATCCACGGATCTACCCAACAAACGGATGCGCCTCCCTTTAACAACGAGCAGCTTGAAGCCCTCGCGCTCGCCCTTATGCGTGGACAACAGCGCGGCGAGTTCGAAGAAAAAATGGAGATGAACCTGGCGCTCTACTACAAAGAGCTTGGCCGGTTCCGCGTGAATATCTTCCGCCAAAGAGGCAACGTCGGCCTCGTCTTCCGTCTCATTAAAGCGGAGATTCAATCGGTCGATCAGCTGCAACTCCCGCCCATCATCAAAGATATCGCGATGACGAAACGCGGGTTGGTGCTGGTCGTTGGCGCCACCGGCTCGGGTAAATCAAGCTCGCTCGCGGCCATGATCGATCACCGGAACTCCGTTCACCAGGGGCACATCATTACGGTCGAGGATCCGATTGAGTTCGTCCACAGCCACAAGAAATCGCTGATCACTCAACGTGAGATCGGCTTCGATACGTTGAACTTTCAGAATGCGCTGAAAAACACCCTTCGGCAGGCCCCCGATGTGATTCTCATCGGTGAAGTCCGGGATACCGAAACCATGGAAGCCGCCATCACATTCGCGGAAACCGGACACCTCTGCATCGCGACCCTGCACTCAAACAATGCCAACCAGGCCATTGAGCGCATTATGAACTTCTTCCCGGTCGAGCGGCATCCGCAAATCTACCTTCAACTCTCACTGAACCTGCGCGCCATTATTTCTCAACGCCTCATACCCTCTCTCGATGGGCGGCGTGTGCCGGCGCTGGAAATCATGTTGGATACGCCGCGCGTGAAAGATCTCGTCAAGAAAGCGGAAATCGATACGCTGAAGGAAGCGATGGAGCAAGGAGTCGACGAAGGCTGCCAAACCTTCGACCATGTCCTCTTCCAGCTCTATAAGGCCAACAAGATCAGTCTGGAACAGGCCCTGATCAACGCGGACAGCGCCAACAATCTCCGCCTCAAGATCAAGCTGGAAGGGCTCAAGGGCGATGACGCGGTCAATGCCTTGCTGGATAAACATCCCTCACACCAGCAAAGCGACGCCTTTAAGATTCAGGGAAATGGCAACGTCATCCCGCTCAAAAAACGCTGACCTCACGCGGCACAACATGGACAGTTTCTCGCCTACCGCGCCAAAGCATTCCCCGTCTGGTGCTCTAAGTAATCTGCGATCTTCTCCAGAGCTAGCGCGCTCAACTTTGCCCCGTACCACACCGGCATCGTCCGCTCCGGATACCCTGGGACAACAAACACTGACGGATCGACAACGGACTCCACAATATACTCATGCACGGTACTGGCTCTTCCTCGATAAGAAGAGTCGGCTAGCCGTTGACTCCCCGTCACGCCAAGCGTAAGCGCGGGCCCAACCTGCCCATTCGCACCAGGAATCCCTGGAATCGCATGACACACAGGACAACCGGCTTTGGTAAAAATCTCGATGATGGGTTCATCGCCGGACACCAGTGGAATCATCTCGGCAGTCAATGAAGTAGGTTCGATAGTTGAAGGGCCAACCGGTCCGGCCGATGGGCGTTGCGGAGCGCGAAGAGTCCATAGCGCATACAGCAACACCAACCCCATAACGATCACAATAGCGGTTCGCTCCGGTGGGCGAGAGGCCTGTGAAGATCTCGCAGATGGTTCAGATGGGTCAGCTTGCATGCGCGTTTAAGAATAGAATCGGAAAGGGTTGTCGGTTGCGGGATAATTCTACAGATCCGACCTACTTCGACGCATCCATGGCACATCGAAACCCGACCGTCCGATCTTCAAACTCCGGCTCCGCTGAAAATCGAGCGGTAACTCGCAGCGCCGTCGGAAGATCCGCCCAGGATCCGCCACGAAGCACCCGCTTCTCTCCGCTCTTCGGACCAGACGGATCGGTGTCGGGGCTCTGCTGATAATACTCGCGATCATACCAATCGTTCACCCATTCAGCGGCATTTCCTGCCATATGCGCCAATCCATAGGGGCTCTTCCCCCCTTCTTTCAGACCGTGCCGGACACTCATCCCATCCAGCCCGCTGCCGACCGGCACCAACGTCACCGTCTCACTCACCCAGAGCCCGCGATTGTAGTTGGCAATATCGACGAACGGCTGCATCGCTCCCCATGGATATCGCCGGCCATCCGTCCCCCGCGCCGCCTTTTCCCATTCAGCTTCAGACGGTAGCCGTTTTCCCGCCCAGATGCAGTAGGCGGCGGCTTCCGTCCAGGTGACGCCAACAACCGGGCGATCCTCCAAAGAACGCCCCGCATCTTCGTCTCCCGGATCTTGAATCTCACGTTTGCCCAGCTCCACAAACTTCTGATAGCGGCCTGCCGTCACTTCGTATTGATCAATATAGAAGACCTTGACCGTCACCGTATGCTCGGGCCGCTCATTCGGCAACCCATCGTTGCTGCCCATGAGGAAAGGGCCTGCAGAAACCAGAAGCATCGGAGCTCCGTCCTTGCCTTTGATCGCTTCTGCCATCTTGGATGGCGCGCTCTTCGATGAAGGAAGATCGGCCGCTTCGACTCCCGACAGCCCCGCCATCGCCAGAAGCAACAGATAACAACGCATTCCCTGTCGCATCAGTCTTTCTCCCTTGCAGACATGATCATCGACGCATTAACGCCCGGCACACGATAGAAAGTGTACCCGGCAGTATCCGCAAACACGACGGGGACACCTCCGAGACCTTGAACAGGATCGCCTTGAAGAAGGTTGGTGTCCCCAACGGGAGAGGATCGTAGCACGGTCCAGAAAGTTGAGGATTACAGAACACCGTGGATTTCCAGCGGTTGCCCTTGCGTGGTGGTTTGGGGTTGAGGAAAACACGTAACCACTTACCACCAAAAATCGTAACACATTCAATCGCAGATCCGAGCGACCAATTTAGGTGAGGAAATCTACAATGCGCCTCACCGACAGCGCGGAGTTTTTGAGCTGACAACCCCACACAATAAAAACCTTCCAGCCGAGTTTCTGTAACTGCACCCGAGATCACCGGTTTTGTGACCCAACCCCAGTATTCCGGCCTAGTCCTTGGTCTATTGGTCGGATCGCCCTGCAAGGCTAGGACGTGTGGACGAACCTCCAGAATCAACGCCCTCCGGCATATAGAGGCCGCCCGAATTATAAACCCAATATACAGCTTCTAACCAAAATATTTTAGTCGAGAATGCCATAGGGACACCGTATAGCTGTGGCATCTACCTTGCCAAAATAATTTTTTGGAAAAAGTGTCGCAGGGTATACGCGAGGAATCCCGACACCATTTCCCCCCGTGCCGTCCCGCATTTCTCCTGAGCTGAGACAGGCACCGCCACCACGCCCACGGCAGTAGGTCTTGGGGCACTCGCCTACTTCGGCGCTTCCCATCAATACGAGGTCAGTAGTGGGTGCATCGGAACGAGAGGACATACTGAGTGCAGTAGGTGGTGGTGGGCCGGTATGTTTGACTCATTCCATTGAAGGTAGCTGCAAGCGCTGCCCATGAAGTCGGTGCGTATTCGGGACCGCCAAAATGGAAACGGAATAGTTTCCCCTCGTTGTCCTTGCCAAAGCCCTCTCCCTCATGCCCATTGGAAGTGAAAAAGAAGTCACCCATTCTCCCATCCGAACACTTGAACCCCCCATCACCGTTTACCCCGCTGTTAATGTATCGGAAGTGCCCCTCGCATTTTGCGCCCCCTTCAGAAACTATCGAGAGGTCGCCTTCTCCACCTATGTAGCCGGTGGCCGATCCGAGAAACCTTTCGGCCCCTTCCTTATACTCACCCTTGACCGGAAGCGTAATGCAACCGGAGAGGGCCATAAGCGCACCAACAGCACACAGGCCCTTGAATGTCCTGCAACTCACACCATTCAGCTTTCGCACAGTGCCCCCTTCAAAGTAATTACTGATGCAGCGCACGCTTCCTCAGCTTCACCACCGTTGAAGCATGCCAGGAACCGCCTCTTAACGTCCGCGCTCCGCTCTTATTCAACTCTTCTGCAACCTCACGCACCGTCAAACCCTTTGCCGTATATCCCTCAATCATAGGCAGGACGGAAGCGGCAAACCTATCGGATGCCGTCCTTGTGGCAGCCGCCCCTTTCCGCTGTGCTTCTCGGAGTTTGTGAGGATGAGGGTTACCAAGCTTTCTCCCTTGCCTAGCCAACCTGCGCTTAACGGCTTGGAGCGCTTCCTTTGTTCTACTTGAGATCAAAGCCCGTTCTTTCTGTCCAAGGGCCGCGTATAAGTGAAGAACGAAGGGGTCAACGTCCATGCCAAGCTCTGTTACGATGAAGGGCACCCGCTCGGCCATGAGGCCAGCCACGAATGCTACGTCACGAGAGAGCCGGTCAAGCTTTGACACAATCACAGGGGCCTTCCGTCGCCGAGCTGTCTTTAGCGCCTCCGCAAGTTTGGGTCTTCGGGCGAGTGCGTTGCTTCCTTTGCCTGTCTCCACCTCAGTGATCCATTCCACAACCGCAAAGCCCTCAGCCCTAGCGAATCGCTCCACGGCTTCCCGCTGTGCCTCCAAACCGTTCCCTCTATGGCCTTGCTCACTCGTACTGACTCGCAGGTATGCTACCGTGGGTTTCGTGGCTGTTATCACTGTGTTCATGGGTTTTCTCCATTTGATTCGCAGACTATACTACCCTTTAGCCTACGCAACAATACCGGAACGGAGAAGGAATAGATGGAATACAGATCCTCCCATACATGGGTTAAATACTTAAGTGGATGATTAAAATGCTCGACAAGGGAAAAGGAGCAGTGTAGAAGGTGGCAGCAAGGCCCACACAGCGGGCCATTCATTTCTAACAAGGAGGGCACTATGTTGCTTCGATTCGGCCAGTGGTTTGAACTGGAAGTGGGTTTCGGTGGGTTGTTCCTGAAAGCCCCAATGGTTGGGCAGATATACATAGGGCCGGTGGGCAGGTGCTGGGATAAATAGCCTCCTAACACGGCCTCGCCGTATTCTCTCTCTCTGCTAGTCTGCCTACCCGCCCCCTGCATTGTTGCCTGGCCAGTATCGGCAGGCACCCCTCCGGCCAGATTCACCCACTCATGGATAGGATAGAGGGACGAAACCAAGGCCCCATTTAATTCCGTACAGTGGTGGGGGAAAGAGCCGCACCTCATTTAATTAGGTCGAGTTACAGAACACAGTACTTCGGGGGGCTGAATTGCCCTCTCAATAGGGGCTTTGTCTCAAGAGTTGCAGCCCATTGTTTCCGCGAATGTTTTTAATACCGTCTCCTTACAGGGGGAGGAACCGCTTTCCTCCAACCCCACACGCACCTCTAATTCCGTAGAGTTACAGGGGGCAACGGTCTTTCCTCTAAGCCATCATCCCAGCCCCCTCCTTTCCCCCGGTAAGCTCAAGGGGCCAATAGGGGCCAGTTTCAGGGAGAAGGCCATAGGGATCACAATTGAAATTTGCTCATGATTTGTAACCCATTGTTACTCCAGGTGATTTTAATACAGTCTAGTTATAGGAGAAGGAGCCACCTTTACGCCCCTTCCTCGGTTTCAGCTTTTGCCTCTCATCCTGTAAGCTCCCCCGTCAAGGCGACACTGCCAATGGAGAACTTCGGGCTTCAAGGTTGGTTCGATACGTGGCGGGCGGCAGGCCTGCCAACGCCTCATGAGGCCGCTCCTCGTTGTAACTCTGGAGCCATTCCTCAGTGATCTCCCGGACCTGCTCCAGCGACTCGAATACGTACGCATTGAGGACTTCCGTGCGATAGGTGCGATTGAATCGCTCGATGAACGCATTCTGGTTCGGCTTCCCAGGCTGGATATACCGTAGTTCGATCCCGTGCTCCGCACACCAGGTCATAAACCGGTCCGCGATCAGCTCCGGGCCATTGTCGAGCCGAATCGCCTGCGGCCGACCTCGCCAAGCCACCACCTGTTCCAGCACCCGGATCACACGTTCGGCGGGTAGCGATGTATCCACTTCAATCGCCAGCGCCTCGCGGACGCCTTCATCGAGGATGTTCAGCGTCCGGAATCGACGGCCTCCATAGAGCGTGTCGCTCATGAAGTCCACCGCCCACGTGGTATTCGGCTGGGGCACCACGTCCAACGGTTGGCGCAGACGGACCGGCAGTCGCTTCTTCGTCCGACGCGGCAGATTCAGCCGCAGCTGACAATACACGCGCCAGAGCCGCTTCGGGTTCCAGGGATACCCATCGAGTCGCAGTCGATCGCAACATTTCCAGAAGCCCCAGCGACTCTTGACCGCCACGAGC